>NZ_JAKEKV010000009.1:0-166404 GCF_040148865.1 Paracoccus sp. NFXS7 | reverse complement strand
CCATCGGTCCAAGCGGCCATGCGACGCCAAGGGTCCCACTTCACGTCGTTTGCCTGGACAGACCGCCTGCGACGGTCGGGCGTCCGCATCTCGATGGATGGCAAAGGCGTTCGCAAGCGCACCTTGGGCAACATCTTCATCGAGCGCTTGTGGCGCACCCTGAAATACGAATGCGTCTATTTGCATGCTTGGGAGACCGGATCACAGGCACGCACCGGTGTCCGCAACTGGATGGAATTCTACAACCACCGCCGGCCGCACAAGGCTCTTGGCGGCCGACCGCCAGCAATGGTCTGCTCACTGACAGGAGAAGCAACGCAACCCGATCAGCAGGAGCAGATCAGAGCTTAAAAAGCGCCAGATCCTGTCAAAAGAATGGAGAGCACATCACATCGCAACCCCGGCCTAGGGCATGTTCATCATTCGGATCGTGGATCACAATACTCCTCTGTCGACTACCAGTCGCTGCAAATGCGGCATCCTGATCTTAATGAGCGGGCGCAGGAACTGTTACGACAACGCGATGATCGAGACGGCCTTCAAGACCCTCAAGTCCAAGCGGGTTTGGCTGGTCAACTGGCAGTCCCACCAGCAGGCTGAAAAAGCCGTCGCCAGATACATCGACGGGTTCTGTAACCCCGTTAGGCGACATTCATCGCTCGGCTTCCAAAGCCCCACCGCCTTCAATCGTAAGGCCCCGGACGTGAGCTAAACGCTCTTTACAAAAGCCGGGCAAGTCCAATGATGGTGTGCTGCTTCAGTAGGTAATCACGATAAAGTGATGACCAGCGTCTTGCGGAGATTCCAGATCTTACAACCCAAGAGTGCGTAGAGTTTAAATTGCTCACCTTTAAGACTTTCTGCACTTTCTGCATTTATTTTATCTAAACATTTCGGTACGTTTCACCTCCGTTTCAGCGATAATTCACGTTGGTGAGAGGCGACGTGTCCTTAGCAGATTTCGTTCGCTCTGAACGTATCACTGCTAGAGTTGCAGCCCATCTCGACTGGAACCGTACCGTTCGGTTCTTTCTTGGTCATGCATCTTCGCGTACATAATGTGGTAATGAAGGTTAACAGGGTCGCCGTCGCGATCCTGCACTTGGCCCCTGCAGTATTTGCGCACGGGCCCCGATCGGAGCGAGGCCAGACCATGCGACACGGCATCCGACCCCATCCCCCGTGCCCGCACTGGCCGATCGCTTACTGACCCCTGAAGGGTGCCTTCGGGCGCCCCGGCAATTCCGATTACCTGATTGGCCCCCAGAGCTGTTCTGCGGGGACGGACCTCTTACGCCCCTGTTCCAAGGAGACGCCCATGCCCGTCCTTACCCAACTTGAAGGCACGACCATTACCGGAACCGTCGACTCTCCGGTGGTGACGCTGCCGCCCACCTCCGTGCTGAATGATTTCGGCGCCGGCCAGTCCTTCGACGGCTATCGCGTCCAGGACGATGAGACCGGACCGAACACCGTTACTGCCGGTGAGTTCCTGACGCCGATCATCGATGGAGAGCCCCTGCCGGGCACGTATCTAGGGTCCGGCGTCCTGTCGACAGCGGCCGCCAATATCGGTCAGCTGTCGGGTGCGTTGACCAACGGCGTCCGCCTGCAGGTCAATCCAGTGGACGTCGACTACTTCCGCGACAATGACGGCAACGTGTATTTCATCAGCGATCAGCCCCTGACCGCAGACCGCCTTCAGGCGACCCTCACTGTTCGGGTCCTTGGTGTGAACACGACCGTGACGGTTCCGCTCAACGAGGTGAACCAAACCATTGCAGGGCTGGACCCGACAGGGGCTCTGCGTGCCGCGCTGCCGCAGGTCACAGGATTGACCCAGCAGGTGCTTGATACCGCCGTGATCAACACCACGATCAGCGGTGACGGGACGCTCGTGCTGGCGGATGACGATATCGAAATCGTGTGCTTTGCCGCCGGCACCCTGATCGACACGCCGGATGGGCCGGTGGCCGTCCAGACCCTTCGCCCGGGCGATCTGGTCATGACGCGCGACAACGGGGCGCAGCCGCTGCGCTGGACGGGATCGCAGCGCCTGTCCGCGGTGGCGCTGGCGCGCAATTCGCGCCTGACGCCGGTCCGCATCGCGGCAGGTGCCCTAGGCATCAACACACCGTCCCGGGATCTGATCGTCTCTCCCCAGCATCGGGTGCTGGTGCGGTCCCGGATCGCGCAGCGCATGTTCGGTACGTTCGAGGTGTTGGTCGCCGCCAAGCAACTGCTGTCGCTGGACGGGTTCGAACTGGCCACCGATCTGGCCGAGGTCGAATATTTCCACATCATGTTCGACCGCCACGAGGTAATCCGGTCCAACGGGGCGGATACCGAATCGCTCTATACCGGCGTGCAGGCCCTGCGCATGGTCGGCCCGGCCGCACGGCAGGAGCTGCTGACCCTGTTTCCGGACCTGGTCGATGCGGGTCGCGCGACCCTTCCTGCACGCGATCTTCCGCAGAACAGGATGGTGCGCAAGATGGCCGAACGCCATCAGCGCAACGCCTGCGCACTGGTGGGCTGAACCGCCGGCGCGACAGCAAGAAGGCCGCCCGTCACGGGCGGCCTTTTCGATTCAGGCCCGTCGTGCCTTGCGGGCACGCTGCCAGGGGGCGCCGTGCTCCAGCCACAGGGCCGACACCCACCACAGCGCCACGCAGGCCCACAGATCGACCGCAAGACGCCGCCAAGTGGGCTGGTCCTCGGGGGTCATCTGGAACGCGTCGCCCAGCACCGACAGCAGCACGCAGGCCACGAAGGCGAACAGTCCGCCCTTGCCGATCTGCTGCAATGCGACGCCGGGGCGGGTGGCCGCCAGCCATTCCATCGGCCGTGCCAAGGGGACAGAGACCAGCCACGCGGCGGCGACGATCGCCAGATAGCGGGTGCCGTCCAGGCTCCATTTGTCGATGGTGCCATAGACCTGCATCAGCGCTTGGCGGAAAGCCAGCGCGGGCTCTCCGATCCGGGCGCCGATGACGATGGCGCTGCCGAAGGCGAACATCCCGATCGCCAGCACGGTCAGCACGTGCCGCCACGGCCACAGCACCGCCATGATCGTCTGGCGATAGAGGCCGATCGCCGTGCCGGTATAGAACAGCATCTGCCAGCCGAAGGGGTTGAAGAGAAAGCCGTTCTCGGTCCGGTGGTTCGGGATCATCGCGTTCAGTTCGGGCGCGTGCCACCACAGCAGGACCGACCCCAACGCCACGATCAGCGGCCAGCGCAGCATCAGCGGCACCACGACCACCGAAAGGGTGATCAGGATCACGTAGACGGCCAGCACATCGATGATGTTGGGCTGGACCCAGAAGGTGGCGACCGTGCCGACGAAGCCCAACGGGTTCTCCAGGATCCAGTTCGCGTACTGATTCCAGATCGCCGTGTGCGGACGATCCAGCGCCAGCAGGGCCGCCGACAGCAGCGCCATCAGCACTGCGCCGATCAGCATGGCGCGCCAGACCTCGAACGCGCGGCGGGCGAACCGGCGCTGGGCCATGCGGCGTCCCTCGCGAGTTTCGACGCTGCGCCAGACGAGGCCCACCAGGAAGCCGGACAGCAGCACGAACATCTCGGACGCATCGAAGATCGAGAAGTTCGGCAGCGTCGTCCCCCGCAGGACCGAGATCGGCATGTGGTTGATCATGATGCTGACCAGCGCGTAGCCGCGCAGCATATCCAGCGCAATCAGACGGTTCATGCGGGCAACCGGCTCCACCGGGTCAGGAGGGCCGGATCCAGCAGCATGGCATCCGTTTCGGTGCGATCCATGTCGTCAAGGGCGGCGACCTGTCCGCTGGCATGCTCGATCTTGGCGCCGGCGGTGATCCGGGCCAGGCGGACCGCGCGGGGCAGGTCGTCGGGCAGGGGGGCCAGCATCGCGACATGGCGCGCCAGCAGGTCCGCGTCGGACCCAAGCCGCAGCAGGCTGTCGCGCCCGGTCATGGCCTGGGGCAGGGACCGGCTGATGGCCGCGGCCTCTGTCAGGATGGCGGGGGGATCGCGTTCTTCGGGGGTGACCAGCAGGCCGCGCAGACGTGCCCACCGGCCGAAGACCGGGCTGGCCGACAGACGCGAGGTCAGAGGCGACAGGATCAGCCCCGCCAGGATCGGCGACAGCCAGATCAGCTGGGCAGGAGAGAAGGTCGCCAGCACGATCAGCGTGCCCAGGCCCAAGACGACATGCGCCCAGTGATGGCGCAGCACCACGCCCCAGGACGGCATCGACCCGGCGCGGGTCTGCGCGTTCCAACCGCTGTCGCGGCCCGACAGGATCTCGAAGATCTGGCGGGTCTGGACCAGCATCTGCACGGGCGCGATCAGCGCGGACAGGACCGTCTCGAAGATGGCGCTGGCAAAGATGCGTACGCGGCCGCCGGAATTGCGCGCCAGGGGACGCGCCCAGGCCCGGAAGGTCGCGATGAACTTGGGCAGAAGCAGCAGGCCCATGGCGATGGCGAACAGCCACAGCATCCGGCGGCTGTCGAAGACCGGCCATTCGGGGAACAGCTGATAGGCGTTGGGGAAATATTCCGGCGTCGACAGCAGCACGGTGGCCGACAGGACCAGACCCACCAGGATCAGGGCCAGCCACAGCGGGCTCATCAGAAAGCCCATGATGCCGATGATCATGTGCGCCCGGCTGACACCGCGCAGGCCCTTGACCCCCAGCAGGCGGGAATGCTGCAGGTTGCCCTGCGCCCAACGGCGTTCGCGCACGGCCATGTCCAGCAGCGTGGGCGGGCATCCCTCATAGCTGCCGCGCAGGTCGTGATCCAGGCGCACGGCCCATCCGGCCCGGCACAGGGCGGCGGCCTCCACGAAGTCGTGGCTGAGGATGGTGCCACCAAAGGGCGGATTGCCGGGCAGGCGGGGCAGGCCGCAGGCCTGGGCAAAGGCGCTGACGCGGATGATCGCGTTGTGACCCCAGTAGTTGCCGGTATCGCCCGACCACGCGGCCACGCCGCGCGCGATCATCGGTCCATAGACGCGGCCCGCGAACTGGGTCAGGCGGGCAAAGATCGTCTCTCCGCCGACCAGCATGGGCATGGTCTGGATAAGGCCCGCCTGGGGGTCCGCCGACATGCGCGCCGACAATGCGCGGATGGTGGCGCCCGACATCACGCTGTCGGCGTCCAGCACGACCATCTGGTCATAGCGTCCACCCCATTGGCGCACGAATTCCGCCAGGTTGCCGGACTTGCGATCGTCGTTGGACAGGCGGCGGCGATACCACAGGGGCAGCGGCGACAGGGCGCGGGCGCGGTCGATCACCAGCGTCTCGTTGACGGCGATGGCGGGGTCGCGGGTGTCCGACAGCACGAAGATCTCGGTCCGGTCGGCCATGCCCTCGGCCTCCAATTCTCGGGCGAGGGCGACCAGAAGGCCCGTGCTGGTCGCGACATCCTCGTGATAGATCGGCATGACGACGACGACGCGGGCATCGTTCGGCCCATCCGGCGTGGTCAGGCGGGGGGCCAGGAACCCTGCCAGCGTCCCGCAGAACGAAAAGCCCACCCAGGCAAAGGTCGGCACGAACAGCACCAACAACGCGATCTGCATCGGCGTGGGATCGGCGCCGAAGGCCGCCAGCATCTGCGAAAAGCCCACGACGGCCAGGACCGCGGTGCCGCCAAAGGCAATCAGCCGCGCCAGCCAGACGCGAAGGCTGTTCATGCGCCGCGCGGGCCCCGCCTGCGGGTGGCGCGCGAAATCCTGCACGGGCATCGTCAGCGGCGCCATAGGCGGCACAACGGGTGCCACGGCCGGCGCGTCGGAACGACCGGCCGTCGTCATGTCATGGTCCATGGTCATGCCGTCCAGCGCGTCAGCCAGGTCTCGCTGAGGGCGAGGCCGTCGGGATCGGTCAGCAGCGCGCTGAGTTCGGACAGCTGCGTCCGCCCCGGTTCGAATTCGAATGCCAGGCGCAGCACGCCCTGTTCCGGCAGCGGTTTCAGGTAGGCATGCGCGATCCGGCCCTCGGACGCGCTGACCTGGTAGTTGGGCAGCGTCTCGCGGAACATGCCAAGATCGAAATCGATGATATAGCTGCGCGTCGTCTCGACATTGATCGACCGGCCGGACCGCACCTGCCGGACCTTGGCCAGCGGCAGGTTGCTGGGCGGCAGACCCGCAAAGCTGAGGCGATAGCGGAACTCCGTCCGCTCTCCGCCGGGGATCGTGTCGGAGGGCAGCCAGTAGCTGACGATGTTGTCGTTGAACTCGTTCTCGACCGGGATCTCGATCAGGCGCACCTCGCCCGCGCCCCAATCGCCCTCGGGCTCGATCCAGGCGGAGGGACGCAGATGGTACATCGCCTCGGCATCCTGATAGGTCTCGAAGTCGCGGGGCCGTTGCACCAGGCCAAAGCCGCGCGGATCGGTGTCGACGAAACTGCTGATCTGCAGGTTGCGCGGCGACATCAGCCCGCGCCACAGCGACTGGCCCGCACCGGTCTGCATCTGCAGCCCGTCGCTGTCGTGGCAGGCGGGGCGATAGTCGTCGACGACCCGGCGGCTGGCCGGGCTGAACCAGAACATCGACGTCAGCGGCGCCAGGCCCGTCTCGCGCAGATCGACGCGCGGGAACAGCGCGACGCGGGTCCGCACCATGGTCACTGCGCCGGGCGTCACGTCGAACTGGAACGCTGCCGCGACCGACTTGCTGTCCAGGATCGCATAGATGCGGACGCTTTCGGCGCCGGGCTTGGGCTCGACGATCCAGAAGTCGGTGAACAGCGGGAATTCCTCGCCGTCGGGGCTGCCGGTCTTGATGGCCAGGCCGCGCGCCGACAAACCATACAGCGTGCCGCGCGCCACCGCGCGGAAATAGCTGGCGCCCTGAAAGACGATGAACTCGTCCATGACGCCGGGGCGGTTCAGCGGCGTGCGCATCCGGAACCCGGACCAGCCCATGTTGCCGATCGTGTTCAGGTCCGGGCCGTCGGGGAAATAGCGTTCGTCGAATTCCAGCAGCGCCGGGTCGAACGTGATCGGCCGGGTGACGCCGTCGCGGACCAGGTTGATCTGCACCGGTTCATAAAAGATCGAACCGGGCGACAGCAGGTCCACCCGGAAGGTCGCGTTGCCCGCCAGCGGGTCCTGGTCGCGGCGGAAACGGATGCCGCGATACTGGTCATAGTCCAGGTTGGCAAAGCTGCCGACCAGTTCCGCGACCGGCTGGACGTACAGGCGCGCGGACCGTTCCTGCGCCAGCGTCGCGACCTGTTCAAAGTCGAAGGGCTGCGGGGCAGGGGGCCCGAAGGCTGCGGGGTCCATGCCTTCGGCAGGCGCTTGGGCCTGTGCCGGGACCGCCATCAGCGATCCGCCGGCAGCCAGGGCGGTGGCAGCATTGAGAAATTGACGACGTTTCATATCCGGGGATGTCTCGACAAGGATAAGCGAATATACGGGGCACGCCGCAGTGCAGCAAGCGTGCCGGGCGGTTTGCTCGCTTATCGGCCGATATGGGCCCGCCGGGCAAGCAGGAATCGGCCTTATCGGTTCATTGTCGTGCAAGCCAGGCCGTCACGGGGCCGCGCACGCTGGTCAGGCCCTCGGCCTCGGCCTCCTCGATGACGCGGGCCAGCTCGACGATGCTGATGCGCCGGATGAGGTGCTTGACCGGTCCGATCGACGCCGGCCGCATCGACAGGCGATGGATGCCCAGAGCCGCAAAGACCAGCGCCTCGACCGGCCGCCCGGCATCCTCGCCGCAAAAGGACAGCGGCACGCGGGCATCGGCGCAGCGCGCGATGATCTGGCGCAGCATCGACAGGAACGACACGTTCAGCGTGTCATAGCGGCGGCGGACCCGCTCGTTCTCGCGGTCGGCGGCAAAGAAGAACTGCTTCAGGTCGTTGCCGCCGATCGAGATGAAGTCGCACATCTCGAAGAACCGCTTGGGTGCGAAGGCCAGCGACGGCGTCTCCAGCATGGCGCCGACGCGGATGTCGCTGGGCATGGAATGCCCCAGGCGCTGTTCGCGCGCCATCTCCTGCATCAGGATGCGGTGCGCGGCCTCGTATTCGGTGATGTCCGCGATGAAGGGGAACATGACGTGCAGGGGCCGGCCCACGCTGGCGCGGATCAGGGCCTGCAGCTGCATCCGCAGCACGCCGCGCTTGTCCAGCCCCACGCGGATCGCGCGCCACCCCATCGCGGGGTTCGGTTCGTCCTGCGGCTTCATGTAGGGCAGAACCTTGTCCGACCCGATGTCCAGCGTGCGGAACATCACCGGCTTGCCCTGGGCGTTGTCCATGACGCGCGCATACAGACCGGCCAGCTCGGCGCGCCGGGGGACGTGGCTGCGGACCAGGAACTGCAGTTCGGTCCGGAACAGGCCCACCCCCTCGGCGCCCGACCCCTCCAGTGAGGGCAGGTCGGCCATCAGGCCAGCGTTCATGAACATCTGGATGGTGGTGCCGCAGGTGCCCGTGGCGGGCTGGTCGCGCAGGTCGGCATAGCGGTCCTGCGCCTCGGCCTGCATGGCGATCTTGTCCAGGAACGCCTTGTGAACGGTCTCCTCGGGGCGCAGGTGGACGACGCCCTGATCGCCGTCGACCAGGATCGGGTCGCCGTTCAGCGCCTCGGTGGTGATGCGGGTGGCGTGGATGACCAGCGGAATGGCCAACGCGCGGGCGACGATGGCCGCGTGGCTGCCGACCGATCCCTCCTCCAGCACGACGCCCTTCAGCCGACGCCCGTATTCCAGCAGCTCGGCCGGGCCGATGTTGCGGGCGACCAGGATCGGGCGTTCGGGCATCTCGGCGCCGGTGTCGTGTCCCTGTCCGGTCAGGATGCGCAGCAGGCGGTTGGACAGGTCGTCCAGATCGTGCAGGCGATCGCGCAGATAGGGGTCGGCGGCCATCTCCAGCCGGGCGCGGGCGCCGGACTGCTCCTTCTCCACCGCGGCCTCGGCCGAAAGGCCAAGGCGGATGTCCTCCTCCATGCGCTTCAGCCAGCTGCGCGAATGGGCGAACATCCGATAGGTCTCCAGGACCGCGGCATGATCGCCGTCGCCCATGTCGACCGCGCCCAGCATCCTGTCGACCGTCTCGCGCAGGGTCTCCACGCCCTCGTGCAGGCGGGCCAGTTCCTTGTCGGGGTCGTCGCCGACCGGGTTGGCGATGACCACGCGCGCCTCGTGCAGCCAGACGCGCCCTTCGGCCACGCCCTCCTGCCCGGTGGCGCCGCGCACCAGAAGCGGAAAGCGGTGCGCCAGCGGCAGGCTGTCGGACTGGCTGCCCTGGAACGCGCCCAGTTCGGTCATCTCGGCCAGGACCATGGCCACGACCTCCAGGCCATAGACCTCGTCCTCGGAGAACTGCCGGGCGGTCGCGCATTGCACGACCAGGACGCCAAGCCGTTCCCCGACCCGCTGGATCGGCACGCCCAGGAAGGCGGGGAACACCTCCTCGCCGGTCTCGGGCATGAACCGGAAGCCGGGCTGGGCGGGGGCGTTCGCGGTGTTCACATTGCGCCCGGTACGGGCGACGCGGCCGACCAGACCCTCGCCCAGGCGCAGCCGGGTCTGGTGGACGGCCTCGGGGCGCAGCCCTTCGGTCGCGCACAGTTCCAGCGTGTCGGCATCGCGGAACAGATAGATCGAGCAGACCTCGGTGCCCATCGAATCGGCGATGTGGTGGGTGATCTGGTCAAGCCGATCCTGCCCACCGCCCGCCGCGGCCAAGATTTCCTTGAGCCGCTTCAGCAGCTTGCGAGAGTCGCTGTCGGTGCGATCCTGCATCGCCTGCCCCGCCTTCTGCCGTTACGCGCGTCCCCGACCGGGGAACCAACCAGAGGGCGTTATGCCTTCTCCAGTTCGAAGGCATCATGCAGCGCCTGCACGGCCAGTTCCATGTATTTCCGATCGATCAGCACCGAAATCTTGATCTCGGAGGTGGAGATGACCTTGATGTTGACGTTTTCATCGGCCAGCGCCTTGAACATGCGGGCGGCGACGCCCGCATGGCTGCGCATGCCGATGCCGACGACGGACACCTTGGCGACCTCGGTGTCGACGACCAGTTCGTCATAGGCGATGTGGCCGGCCTGGCGGGCCTCCTCCATCGCACGCTTGGCGCGCTCGACCTGGTTGATCGGCACGGAAAAGGTCATGTCGGTCACCGAACCCGGGTGATCGTCATAGTCCTTTTCCGAGATGTTCTGAACGATCATGTCGACGTTCACGCCCGCATCGGCCAGAGGCGCGAAGATCGCGGCCGAGATGCCGGGACGGTCCTCGACCGTGACCAGGGTGATCTTGGCCTCGTCGCGCGACGAGGCGACACCGTTGACGACTTTCGATTCCATGATTTCATCCTCATCGCAGATCAGCGTGCCGGAATTTTCGTCGGTATCCTCGAACGAGGACAGCACCCGCAGGCGCACCTTGTAGCGCATCGCAAGCTCGACCGACCGCGTCTGCAGCACCTTGGCGCCAAGGGATGCCAGCTCCAGCATCTCCTCGAAGGCGATACGGGGCAGCTTGCGCGCGCGCGAGGTGATGCGCGGATCGGTGGTATAGACCCCGTCCACGTCGGTATAGATATCGCAGCGTTCCGCATCGAAGGCGGCGGCGAACGCCACCGCGGTCGTGTCCGATCCGCCGCGGCCAAGCGTGGTGATGCGGCCTTCGGGCGACAGGCCCTGAAAGCCCGCGACCACGGCGACCTTGAAGCCTTCGGCGAACTTCTGGTCCAGGTTCTTACGCGGGATGTCCACGAAGCGCGCGGCCGAATAGGCGGCGGTCGTGTTGATCGGCACCTGCCAGCCCTGCCAGCTGCGTGCAGGCACGCCCATCTCCTGCAGGGTCAGGGACATCAGGCCTGCGGTCACGTTCTCTCCGGAACTGACCACCGCGTCGTATTCGCGCGCGTCGAACAGCGGAGAGGTCTGTTCGACCCATCCGACCAGTTCGTTCGTCTTACCGGACATGGCGCTGACGATGACGATCACGTCATAGCCCCGCTCGACCTCGCGCTGCACCTTGCGGGCGGCGTTCTTGATCCGGTCCAGATCGGCCACCGAGGTGCCGCCAAATTTCATTACCAGAAGCGGCATCAAGGGCCTCCAGCCAAAGGATGTGCGTCGGCGGGGCTTTTAGGGGCGGTGCGCGCGAACCGCAAGGGGCGGCGCTAGTTCGTCTTGGGACGCGGGACGAAGGGCAGGGGGGCCACGGGAACGCCGTCCTCGATCAGCTTGCGCGCATCCTCGGGGCGGGCCTCGCCATGGATGGCGCGGGCGGGCCGCGTGCCCTCGTGCATCGCGCGGGCCTCCTCGGCGAAGGACAGGCCGACATAGTCGGAGCTGGTCTCGATCTTGCGGCGCAGCGCCTGCAAGGCGGCCTCGGCGGGGTTGCGGGGGGCGGTCAGGGTCTTGTCGCTGACCGCCGGGGCCATCAGCGCCCGGTCGACCTTGGTGGCGCCGCAGACCGCGCAGCCGACCTGACCCGCATCGCGCATCGCCTCGAACCCGTCCGAGGACCGGAACCAGCCGTCGAAATCATGCCCCTGGTCGCAGCGCAAGGCATAGCGGATCATCGCAACAACTCCTGTCAGATGATCCCTATATCGGGTCCGCCGGGGGCGCGTGCAAGATCGTCCAGCCGCGCGATCAGCGCCGCAGGATCGCCCGCCCGGTCCACCAGCACGGCCCGCGCCGCGCGGCCCATCGCACGGGCCTCGTGGGGCGTGTCGGTCAGCCGCGACAGGGTCGCCGCCAGATCGCCCGCGGGTCGCGCCGCGCCGTGCCCGTCCAGCACATCGAAGGCCTCGACGAAGTTCCCGACATGGGGCCCGTGGATCAGCGCGCAGCCATGGGCCGCGGGCTCCCACGGGGTGTGGCCGCCATGGTCCTGCAGGCTGCCGCCGATGATGCAGATCCCGGCGCGCGCGTACCAGCGCGCCATCTCTCCCAGGGTGTCGGCCAACAGCACGCCGCCCGGCGGCGCATCGTCCGCGCCCGCGCTGCGGCGCGCGAAGGACAGGCCGCGCGCCGCGATCAGTGCCGCGATGGCATCCCCCCGGTCGGGATGGCGCGGCGCCAGGATCAGGCGCAGGTTGGGCCGGGCATCCCGCAGCGCGGCAAAGGCGTCCAGCACCGGCCCGTCCTCGCCCTCATGCGTCGATGCCGCCAGGATCACCCGGTCGCGGGCCGCGCTGTCCGGGGGCGCGGGCTGCGCCGCAGGGGCCAGCAGCTTGAGGTCCAGCCGCGGCAGCAGCGCGCGGGGCGGCAGGCCCAGGTTCAGAAGGCGCGCCTCGCTGCCCTGATCCTGCGCCGACAGGGCCGCGACGCGTCCCAGCATCGGCCCGATGATGCGCGGAAACCGCGCCCAGGTGCCCGCCGACCGTTCCGACATGCGCGCGCCGATCATCGCCTGGCGGATGCCGCGTTCGGCCAGCAGGCGCGACCGCAGCGGCCAGAACTCTCCCTCGACGGTGATCGCCAGCGCGGGGCGCGCGGCATCCAGGAAGCGCGTCAGCGCGCCGGGCAGGTCAAGGGGCGCCAGCCGCGCGGGCAGGCCCCAGTCCTGCGCCAGCGCGCGGCCCGTCTCGCTGTTGGTGGTGACCGCCAGGGGGTGGCGCGCGGCCAATGCCTCGATCACCACGCGGGCCGAGGTCAGCTCTCCGACGGATGCGGCGTGCAGCCAGATCGCGGCGGGGCCGGGCGCGCCCGTGCAGACCAGACGCTCGCGCAGCGCCCGCGATCCGCCCAACCGCGCGCGCAGGCACAGCGCGGCCTCGGCGATGCGGGTCGTGGCGTCATAGATCATGCAGGAAGGTCCCCTCGGTCAGGATGAGGTGGAGGCGGGTACCGGAATCGAACCGGTCTTCACGGATTTGCAATCCGGTGCGTAACCTCTCCGCCAACCCGCCGCCGTCGAGAGTGGCCGTGTCCTAGCGGATTGCCGCGACCCTTGCAAGACGCGAAGCGCGGGGCCGATGTCCTGCGTTGCCCAACTGCGGGAAACATGGCAATAGTCGGCCAAACAGGTCCAGCAGAGGTTCCCCGACATGAGCGATTTCGCCGCGCGCCGCACGACGATGGTGGATACGCAGGTGCGCACCAGTGACGTCACCAAGTTCCCGGTGATCGACGCGATGCTGACCATTCCGCGCGAGGAGTTCGTACCCGCCAGCCGCCGCTCTGTCGCCTATTCCGGCGAGAACCTGGACATCGGCCACGGCCGCGTCCTTCTGGAGCCGCGGACCCTGGCCAAGATGGTCGATGCGCTGGACATCCAGCCCGACGAGCTGGTCCTGGACCTGGCCTGCGGCTATGGCTACTCCGCCGCCGTCATGGCCCGCATGGCCGAGGCCGTCGTCGCGATCGAGGACGACGCTGAACTGGCCTCCGAGGCCGAACAGCGCCTGTCGGAGGCGGGCATCGACAACGTCGCCGTCCTGCACGCCCCCCTGACCGAAGGCGCGCCCAAGCAGGGGCCCTATGACGTGATCCTGATCGAGGGCGCGGTCCAGGACATCCCCGCCGCCATCGTCGAGCAGCTGCGCGAGGGCGGCCGCGTCGCCGCCCTGTTCGTCGAGGGCGCGCTGGGCGTCGCCCGGATCGGCACCCGGCAGAACGGCCAGCTCAGCTGGCGTTATTCGTTCAACGCCAAGGCTCCGATGCTGCCCGGGTTCGGCCTGCAACGCGGGTTCGCACTGTGACCCCGCTTGCGCGGTTCGCGGGGGGTGCGCTGCTGGCCTTGGCCGCGGCACTGCCCGCCCGCGCCGAATCGCTGGCCGACACCATGGTGGCGGCCTATCGCCATTCGGCGCTGATCGAACAGAACCGCGCCGTCCTGCGCGCCGCCGACGAGGATGTCGCGGCCTCCGTGGCGGCCCTGCGCCCGGTCGTCGAATGGGTCGCGCGCCAGTCCGCCTCGCGGACCGAGGGGGGCACGACCGTGCGCTCGACCTCGCTGTCCCTTGGCGCGCAGCTGACGCTTTATGATTTCGGACGCTCGCAGCTGGCCATCGACGGGGCCAAGGAACAGGTCCTGGCCACGCGACAGGCGCTGGTGGGGGTCGAACAGGACATCCTGCTGGCCGCGACCGTCGCCTATTTCGACGTGCGCGAGGCCATCCAGCAGGTCGGGCTGCAGGAAAACTCGGTCGACGTCCTGTCCAGCGAGCGCCAGGCCGCGCAGGACCGATTCGACGTGGGCGAGATCACCGTGACCGACGTGGCGCTGGCCGAGGCGCAGCTGGCGGCGACCCGCGCCGCGCTGGCTGCCGCCAACGGCCAGCTGGAGATCGCGCGCGAGGCCTATCTGGCCGTGACCGGCCGCCAGCCGGGTCGCCTGGACGCGCCGCCGCCGCTGCCCAACCTGCCCGCCACCCTGGACGAGGCACGCCAGATCGCGCAGCGCACCCACCCCGCCATCGGCCAGTCGCAACGCCAGGCCGCCGCGGCCGAGATCGGCGTTGCCGCCGCCGCCGCCGAACGCAACCCGACCCTGTCGGGCACGGCCAGCGTCGGCGTGACCCGTGCGCCCGAAGCCAGCCTGGGCGGCCGCTATGGCAGCCGCAATTCGTCGTCTGTGGGGCTGGAACTGAGCCAGACCCTGTATTCGGGCGGGCGCCTGTCGGCCGCGCATCGCCGCGCGATGGCACAGCGCGACCAGGCGCGTTCGGCGCTGCTGAACACCGCGCGCCAGATCAGCCAGCAGGTCGGAGAGACTTGGGCGAACATCGCTGTCGCCCGCGCGCAGATCACCGCGATCAACCAGCAGATCTCGGCCGCGCAGCAGGCCTATGACGGCGTCCGCGAGGAGGCGCTGCTGGGTGCGCGGACCACGCTGGACGTGCTGGACGCCGAACAATCGCTGCTGGAGGCGCGGGCCGACCGGATTTCCGCGGAATCGAATCTGCAGTTAGCTCATTATCAACTTCTGGCTGCTATGGGTCTGTTGACGGTAGAAAACCTGCAACTGGGGATACCCACCTATGACCCATCGCAATATTACAATGCTGTGCGGGACGCGCCCGCAACCAGCAAGCAGGGCGAAAGCCTGGACCGCGTGCTGCGCGCCATCGGCCGGAACTGATCCGGCCCCGGCGGTGCGCCATGACTGAGGCGCGCCGCATGACCCCCGTCGAGGATTCGGCGACCGACACCCCCGCACCGCGGCGCAGCACCGCCAAGGCCGCTGCGGCGCCCAAGGCACCCCGCCGCCGCAGTGCCAAGGCCGATGCGGCCGCCCCCGCCACCAAGCCTGCCCGTGCCAAGGCCCCCCGCGCCAAGGCCGACCCGGAGGCCAAACCCGCCCGCGCGCGCACCCGCAAGGTCGTGCAGGCGCAGCCCGCTCAGGTCGTCACCCTGCCGGTCCTGACCCAGGATCAGCCGATCGGACAGGCCGCCCAGGAAATCGCCCGCATCCGTGCCGAAATGCAAAGCATCCGGCACATGATCGACGGCCAGCCCGTGATTCACAGCGACGCGCGCCCGATGCTGCACCGCCTGTCTCAGGATCCGACCCCGCGGGGCATGCTGGCGGGCAGCACGGCCTCGGTCATCCAGCTGGCCCCGCATCTGCGCAGGGCGGTCGCGGATCTGCCGGACGACGGCGTCCCGCCGTCGCGGCCCCGGCGCGCGACAGGCAAGGCCCGCGGCAGGATGGCAGCGGCGCTGGCCCTGCCTGACGCGGTCGCCGAGGCGCCCATCGCCGATGCCCTGACCGAGGAGGTCGTGGTGCCTGCCGTGGCACCGGCGGTCATCCCGGCCGCAGCGGCGCCCCGGTCCCGCATCGCACGGCTGCTCTCTGCCTGGGGCGACTGGCTGCTGTGGCGCCTGCTGCCGCCGGCGATGCCCGCCCAGGCATCCGCCCAGGATGCGGCCGTCGGTCCTGCGCAGGTCTGCGGATCAGCGGCCGCCGATGTCGTCCCTGCGCCGCAGGCCCATGCGCCCGCGGGCGACGGTCCCGACCGTCCGCGGGCGGGCGATGCCGCCGCGCTGCCGCATTTGCCGGTCGCGCAGATCGTTGCCCAGACCGTCGCGCAGATGATGGACGACAAGACCATGCGCGCCCACCTGCAGGAGATGATCCGCGAGGAGCTGGAGGGAGAGATGGGCGCCCGCTTTTCGGGCAACCTGCGTGCCGTGGTGCGACGCGAGATCGCGACGGCGCTGGATGAACGCCTGACGCATCTCTGATCCCCGTCCGGGGATCAGTTCAGGTACCGCTCGGGGTCGACGCTTTCGAACCCCCGGCGGATCTCGAAATGGACGAAGCCCGCGTCGCCCGCCTGGCCCAGGGATTGTCCCGCGCTGACGCTGTCGCCCTTGGCGACGGCGACATCGCCCAGGTTGGTATAGACGCTCATCAGGTCGCCCTCGTGGCGGACCACGATGATCGGCGTGCCCGCGCTGTCGCGGGTGATCGCGGCCACTTGGCCGCTGCCTGCCGCGGTGACCGCTGTGCCGCCCGAGGCCGCGATGTCGATCCCGTCGTTCTGGCCCTTTTCATAGACCCGGATGATTGACCCCTGGACCGGCATGCGGAACTGGCCGCCGCCCGATGCCGCCGTCCGCGTGGATCCCAGGTCGGTCTGGGGCGTGTCGGGGGCGGGGGCTCCCGCGGGTGGGGTCTCCTCGGCGGGCAGGGGACGCGTGGCCGATGGCGGGGTCGGGGTCGGGCTCCCCGCGCCGGGGGCCGTCGTGGCCAGCCTGTCGGGTTTCTGGCCGGGCTGCGGCACCAGAAGACGCTGGCCGGTCCGCAGGCTCATGTCGGCCGGCAGGCCGTTCCAGCTGGCCAGATCCTGGACGCTGACGTCATAGCGGCGCGCGATGGCCCAGGCCGTCTCTCCGGCGGCGACGACATGCTCGCCCGGGTTTGCAGCGGCGGCAGGGGCCGGGGCGGCGCGCCGCGGCGTGGGGCTGGCCGGGGCGCTGCCGGCAAAGGGGTCGGTCACGATCGCCGTGCCGCCACCGGTCGCGGCCCCCGCGGGCGCACCGGCGGCGACCTGCGTCGGCAGGACCAGGACCGCACCCGCCAGCAGGGGCGCGTCGGCGGGCAGGGCATTGTGGGCGGCCAAAGCCGCCGCATCCAGCCCAAGCCGGGCGGCGATCGATGCGGGCGTGTCGCCCGCCTGCGCGACCGCGACCTGGCCGCTGGAAAAGCTGATGACGCCGCGCGCGTCGGGCGCCGGACGGGGTGCCGCGGCTGCGGCCGCGGGGGCGGTGTCCATGCCCCCGATCAGCCCGCGCAGGTCGGGGTCGAAACTGCCGTCCGGCCCGCAGGCCGTCAGCGCCAGCACGGCCAGCATGGCGCAGCCGGTCCGAATATCACGTCTTGTCATGGTCCTGTCCTCGGCCTGCCTGATGGTGGCCGGGGGTCATGTCTGGCCCAACCCCTCGACCAGCGGAACGAACCGCACCTGCCGCAACTCGTCGTAATCGAAACCCTCTTGGGTCCGCGTCACGCGGATCAGGGTCTGGACCGCGTCCGACTGTCCGACAGGCACCACCATGATACCGCCGATCTTCAGCTGTGCCAACAGGGGCCCGGGCGGATCCTCGGCCGCGGCGGTCACAAGTATGCGGTCGAAGGGGGCCTGGTCGGGCAGGCCCCGCGATCCGTCGGCCACCTGCGCGATGATGTTGTAGAGACCCAGTTCGCGAAAGATCGCCTCGGCCTCGTGGACCAGGCGGCGGTGGCGGTCGACGGTGTAGACGCGCCGGCACAGTCCCGACAGGACCGCGGCCTGGTATCCCGAACCGGTGCCGACCTCCAGCACGGTGTCGCGGGGACCGACGTCCAGGGCCTGGGTCATCAGGCCGACGACCGAGGGCTGGCTGATCGTCTGGCCGCAGGGGATGGGCAGGGGGGTGTCCTCATAGGCGCGGTCGGCGAACTGGCCGCGCACGAACAGGCCGCGGTCGATCCCCTCCATCGCGGCCATGACCCGCGGATCGGTGACCCCGCGGGACCGCAGCTGAAAGACGAACCGCATCTTGCGTTCCGCGTCGTCGTCCTCGTCGCTCATTCGGCGGCCCGTGCCAGCGGATCGTCCAGCGCCGCCGCCAGTCGGTCCAGCGACGCATGGCAGGTCAGGTCCGCCCGCATCGGCGTGACCGAGACGAACCCCTCCATGTTGGCGGCCACATCGGTCCCGTCGCGCGCCGGCGCCTGCTGCGACCCGCCCGCGATCCACATGAACCGGCGCCCGTTCGGCGCGCTGTAGGGCTGAGCGGCAAAGCGCGATCCCTGGCGCTGGCCCTGGGGTGCGACGCGCAGGCCCCGGACCTCCGCGGCCGGGACCGGCGGAAAGTTCACGTTGTAGAACAGGCGGAAGTCGGCATCCGTCGACCAGTCGCCATGATCCAGAAGGCGGCGGATCACCGCGGCGCCATGCGTGCGCGCGCCTTCGAAGGGGTCGGCAAGGTCCGCGGTGCGCGGGCCCAGGTACTGCGACAGCGCGATCGCGGGAAGGCCCTGCAGCGCGGCTTCCATCGCGCCGCCGATGGTGCCCGAATACATGGCATTCTCTCCGGCATTGTTGCCGCGGTTGACGCCCGACAGCACCAGGTCGGGGGCCGCGCCCACGATGTCGCCCAGGGCCGCCAGCACGCAGTCGGCGGGGCTGCCCTCGGCGGCATAGCGGCGTTCGGCCAGGCGGGCGACCATGGTGGGGTGGGTATAGCTGATGCAATGACCCACGCCCGACTGCTCGAACGCGGGCGCGACGGTCCAGACCTCGCCATGCGGGCCGGCCAGTTCGGTGGCGATCTGGTGCAGCACCTCAAGGCCCGGGGCGTTGATCCCGTCGTCATTGGTGATGAGAATGCGCATCCTGTCCCCTGTTCCGGCTGACCGCGCCCCTGCGCACGCGGATGTGACCCGATCTGCTTAGCGGGGGCGGCTTTCTGCTTCAACCCGTTCCTGCGCCGCAGGACGGAAGCGGTTTGACGTCGGGCGCGCCGCGTTGCATCGTGGGACGGTGCGCAACGGGCCGGGATGCGATGCAGATCTATCTTCCCATCGCCGAGGTCTCGGTCAACGCCTTCACCCTGATGGGGCTGGGCGGGCTTGTCGGCGTCATGTCCGGCCTGTTCGGCGTGGGCGGGGGATTCCTGATCACGCCGCTGCTGTTCTTCATCGGCATCCCCCCGGCCATCGCGGTGGCGACGGGCGCGAACCAGGTGGTCGCATCGTCCGTGTCGGGCGTGCTGGCGCACATGAAACGCAAGACCGTCGACTTCCGCATGGGGGGCGTGCTGCTGGCGGGCGGCATGGTCGGGTCCGGGCTAGGGGTGCTGGTCTTCAACATCCTGCAGCAGCTGGGCCAGGTCGAGCTGGTCGTCCAGCTGTGCTACGTCGTCTTTCTGGGCTTGATCGGCGCGATGATGCTGCAGGAAAGCCTGCGCGCCCTGCTGCGCGCGCGAAACCCCACCGGGCGGCGGCGCCTGCACCAGCACATGTGGGTCCACCGCTGGCCGCTGAAGGTCAAGTTCCGCGCCTCGGGCCTGTATATCAGCGTGATCCCGCCTTTGATCGTCGGGGTCGCGGTCGGCATCCTGGCCGCGATCATGGGCGTGGGCGGCGGCTTCATCATGGTGCCCGCGATGATCTATCTGCTGGGCATGCCCACCAAGGTCGTGGTCGGCACCTCGCTGTTCCAGATCACCTTCGTGACGGCCTTCACCACGCTGATGCACGCGGTCAGCTACAACACGGTCGACGTGATGCTGGCGGTGCTGCTGATCGTGGGGGGCGTCATCGGCGCGCAGATCGGCACCACGCTGGGCGCACGCCTGCGGGCCGAACAGCTGCGCATCCTGCTGGCGCTTCTGGTGCTGGCGGTCTGCGGCAAGCTGGCGCTGGACCTGTTCCTGACACCTGACGACCTGTTCGTCATCACCACGCGGGGGCAATGATGCGGGGGGTCGTCCTGGCGATGATGCTGGCGCTGCTGCCCGGTGCGCTGATGGCGCAAGGGGCGGGATCGACCATGCCCACGGACCCGGATGCGGGCCTGATCCCCCCGGTGGACGCCCCCCAGGTCTGGCCGCTGTTCCCCGATCCGGGGTCGCCGCGCGGTGATCCGGTCGCCCCCGCCGACCAGGGGGGGGAGCAGGTGGTGGCGGGCCTGTCGAACAGCGCCGTGGCGATCACGACCAGCTTTGATGGCAGCGACATCCTGATCTATGGGGCCGTGCGGCGCGAGACGCCGATTCCTGACGGCCCCCTAGACGTGATCGTGACGATCGAGGCCCCGTCCGAACCGCTGACCATCTGGCAGAAGGCCCGCCGCTTCGGCATCTGGGTCAACACCGAACGCGTCGATGTGGGGGCCGCGCCCAGCTTCTATGCGGTGGCGACGACGCGGCCCCTAGACGACATCCTGGCGCCGGACTGGGACAACCGGTACCGCATCTCGCTGCCGCTGGTGCTGCGCGCCTTCGCCGGCGCCCCCGAGGTCGAGGATACTCTGCCCTATACCCAGGCCCTGCTGCGCCTGCGCCAGCAGAACGGCCATTACCGGATGGAGGAGGGGGCCGTGACCCTGGTCGAGGACACGCTGTTCCGCACGGACATCCGCCTGCCTGCCAACCTGATCGAGGGCGATTACCGCGCCCGCATCTTCCTGCTGCGGGAGGGGGCGGTGATCGACGCCTATGGCGCCGCGATCGAGGTGCGCAAGGTGGGCCTGGAACGCTGGCTGTACCGTTTGGCCTTCGACCAGCCGCTGCTCTATGGCTTGATGTCGCTGGCGGTGGCGGTGATCGCCGGCTGGGGCGCCTCGGCCGCGTTCAGGAAGCTGCGGCGCGCGTGATCGCCGATCATCTTGGCTGCGGGGCAGCGGCGTAGGGTCTCCCTGCAATGTTAATCCCGCGTCTGCACGTCTTGATGGGCTTACGTGGCAATCGTCGGGGGCACTGCATGATACAGCTTGTAGCCATTCTGGCTGTCGAGCCGTCCGGGTATGCCATCCGCGGGATCGATCAGTCGGCCTGATCGGCGGGCCGGCGCATGTGGTCAATGTATCCTATGGCCCAACGTCGTTGATCGTCGAGGCGGAGCTGGAGGCTTGGAGCCCGCTCCAATGCACGGCACCGGGCGGTACAAGATTCAATGGTGGACAACGGACCGCAGACGGCGGCAGCGGAGGGCGGTGCTCGATATTGCAGGGTGACCGACGGCGCGCCCATCGGATGACCGGAACTGTTCCGGCGTTTGATCGGTGGGAGCAATCCAGAGGGTCATTTTGTCCCTGGCAAGCCGACTTTGGACCTGCATCGGCCGGATGGCTGTAGAAACAGCAATGCGTGCGAATGAGGAACCGCGCTGCGCTTGCGCTTCCGCCGCCACGAGGTAACGCCTGCTAAGGCGACGCCCGCGCCGGCGCGCCGGTTGACGGCGCGCGTCGCGTCACCCTTCGGACATACCGGGATGCGCGGTGGGCGGTACTGCTGGAGTTCGAGGGGAAGCAAGGTCCAGGGCGGCTGACCGGGATGGCTGCCGTGGCCAGGACCGTCCATGGTCCGGCCATCGGCAGGCCTCACCCGCGGTCATGCGATAAGGCCCCGCGATCACTCGCGGGGCCTCTCCTCCCTCGTGGTGCGGGCCGTTCCCCTCCACTGGTCCGGCCCGCGGGGGGTCTTCAGGCGCCGATCAGGTCGGACTGGCGCAGGGTCACCTCGGCCTGCTTGATCGACGCGATGTCAACCAAGCGGCCCTTGTAGACGGTGGCGCCGGCGCCTTCGGCCTTGGCCTTCTCCATCGCGGCCAGGATCTCGCGCGCCTCGGTGACGGCGGCCTCGCTGGGCGAGAACACCTCGTTGGCCAGCGCGATCTGGCTGGGATGGATGGCCCATTTGCCGACCATGCCCAATGTGGCGCTGCGCAGGGCTTGGGCGCGGAACCCCTCGGGGTCGCTGAAGTCGCCGAAGGGGCCGTCCACAGGCAGCAGCCCGTGCGTGCGGCACGCCGCGACGATGGCGGTCTGGGCCCAGTGCCACGGATCGGGCCAGTATTTCTGGCCGTCCCGGATCATGTAGTAATTCTCCTGCGTGCCGCCGATGCCGGTGGTGGCCATGCCCATGGACGCCGCGAAATCGGCAGCCCCCAGGCTGATCGCCTGCAGGCGCGGGGACGCGGCCGCGATCTCCTCGACATGGCAGATGCCGGCGGCGGATTCGATGATGACCTCGAAGGCGATCGGCTTGGTGCGGCCCTTTGCGCGTTCGATGGCGGTGACCAGCGCATCGACGGCATAGATGTCGGCCGCGCATCCCGCCTTGGGGATCATGATCTGGTCCAGCCGATCACCCGCCTGTTCCAGAAGATCGACCACGTCGCGGTACCAGAAGGGCGTGTCCAGCCCATTGATGCGCACCGACAGCGTCTTGGTGCCCCAGTCGACGCCGTTGATCGCCGCGATGATGTTGGCGCGCGCCTGGTCCTTGTCGGCGGGCGCGACCGAATCCTCCAGGTCCAGGTTGATGACATCGGCGGCAGAGGCGGCCATCTTGGCGAACAGCGCGGGGCGCGATCCGGGGCCGAACAGCTGACAGCGGTTCAGACGCGCGGGGGGCAGGGGCTGTTGACGAAAGCTCATGGCAGGGTCCTGTTCGACAAGATTCGGGCCTGCCATCGGTAATAATGTTGCGCTGCGGTTGCAGCAAGCCCTATTTCCGCAATGCGGCATCGGGCGCGGTTCTTGACGCAGCGGGGCTTTGGGCGCAGGACCGGGCCCGAACACGCGACGGCACGGAGGCAGCGATGACGCGGACGGTCTATGTGAATGGTGATTACACCCCCGAGGATCAGGCCATGGTATCAGTCTTTGACCGGGGGTTCCTGATGGCCGACGGCGTCTATGAGGTGGTCAGCGTGCTGGGTGGCAAGCTGATCGATTTCGAAGGGCACATGGTGCGGCTGAAGCGGTCGCTGTCGGAACTGGCCATCGCCAACCCGCTGTCGGACGATGCGTATCTGGCCGCGCATCGCGACCTTGTGGCGCGGAACGACATCACCGACGGGCTGGTCTATCTGCAGGTGACCCGCGGCAATCCGGGCGATCGCGATTTTGCCTATCCGTCCGCGGACACGGTGCCGACGGTGGTGATGTTCACGCAATCGAAGCCCGGCTTGGCCGACGCCCCCGCGGCCAAGACCGGGTGGAGCGTCGTCAGCGTCGATGACCTGCGCTGGGGTCGGCGCGACATCAAGACGGTGCAGCTGCTGTACCCGTCGATGGCCAAGATGGAGGCCAGGGCGCGCGGTGCGGACGATGCCTGGATGGTCGAGGACGGGCGCGTGACCGAGGGGACCTCGAACAACGCCTATATCGTCAAGGGCAACACGATCGTGACGCGGGAACTGAGCCACGACATCCTGCACGGGATCACCCGCGCGGCGGTGCTGCGCTTTGCCCGCGAGGCACAGATGCAGGTCGAGGAGCGCGCCTTCACCATTGCCGAGGCGCAGGAGGCGGACGAGGCCTTTATCACCTCGGCGTCGGCCTTCGTCATGCCGGTCGTGTCGATCGACGGGGCGCGCGTTGGGGCGGGCACGGTCGGCCCGGTGGCCACGCGCCTGCGCGAGATCTATCTGGAAGAGAGCCTGAAGACCGGGGTCTGAGTTGCGTCCCGCGACGGCGGGGGGCCAGCCCCCCTCACCCCCCGGCGGCGTCACAACCCGCTGTCGGCCAGCACCTTCGTGATCACCGGCGCCAGCCTGTCGGCCCAGATCTGCTGGCCTTCGGGGGTGGCGATGAGGTCGTTGCGGACCTCGATCAGCATGTTCGGGCGGCCGTGGCGCAAGGCGTGGCGATCGACGCTGTCGCCGTCCAGATGCCCGTCATAGGGCTGGTTCTCTCCGGTGATCCAGCCCTGATCGCGGCAGGCGGCGACCATCGCGGGGCCAAGACGCGGATCGGCATGCGAATAGAGGATGCCGACCTGCCACGGCCGCGGCGGGCGCCCCCGCAGCTGCGGGGTGAAGCTGTGGACGGCGCAGATGCAGCGGTCCGGGTGCAGCGCCGCGACCCGGGCCAGCGCCGCGTGATAGGGGCGGTGCAGCCGGTCCAGCCGGCGCTGGCGTTCGGCCGTGTCCGCCAGGCGGTTCGTTGGGATCACCGTCCCGTCATAGAGCCGCATCAGCAGGGTGGGGTCGTCCTCTCCGCGGTTCGGGTCGATCACCAGGCGCGAGAAATCGGACAGGATCGCCGGCGCGTCCAGCCGTTCGGCCAGCCGTTCGGTCAACCCGGCCGCGCCGACGTCGTAGGCGATGTGGCGGGCCATGTCGGCGGGCGCGATGCCCAGAGTGCCGCCGCCGACCCAATCGGGCACGCGGTTCGTTGCGTGATCGCAGGTGATCAGCCACCGCGAGGGGCGGTCCTGACCCAGGATGCGGAAGGGCGTCGCTGTCGTGTCATCGGTCATGATGCAGGCTGTCTACGACGGATGGCGGACAGACGCCAGTTGCCGACCATCGGCATTTGCGGCATAGATAGCGCTAAACCTGAGACAAGGGCGGGATGATGAGACGACATCGCAACGTGAAGATCGTGGCAACCCTGGGACCGGCATCATCGTCGAAAGAGATGATCCGCGCCCTGTTCGATGCCGGGGCCGACGTGTTCCGCCTGAACATGAGCCATGGCAGCCATGACGATCACCGGGCACGCCACGACACGATCCGCGAGATCGAGGCCGAGACGGGCCGTCCCATCGCCATCCTGGCCGACCTGCAGGGCCCCAAGCTGCGCGTGGGTCCCTTTGCGGCCGGGCCGCACGAATTGGCCGTGGGCGATCATTTCCGCTTTGACCTGTCGCCTGATCTGGGCGATGCGACCCGCGTCTCGTTGCCGCACCCCGAGATCTTCGCGGCCCTGATCGAGGGATCGGAACTGCTGGTCAACGACGGCAAGATCCGCCTGACGGTGCAGAAATGCGGACCCGATTTCGCCGATTGCGTGGTCACGGTCGCAGGTGCGATCAGCGACCGCAAGGGCGTGAACGTCCCGGACGTGGTGCTGCCGCTGGCCGCGCTGTCGGACAAGGACCGCGCCGACCTGGAATTCGCCTGCGAATTGGGCGTGGACTGGCTGGCCCTGTCCTTTGTCCAGCGCGCCGAGGACGTCGAGGAGGCCAAGACCCTGGCCAAGGGTCGCGCCGCGATCCTGTCCAAGATCGAGAAGCCCGCGGCCGTGCGCGCCTTTGACGAGATCCTGCAGGCGTCCGACGGGATCATGGTCGCGCGCGGCGACCTGGGCGTCGAGCTGCCGGTCCATTCGGTGCCGCCGATCCAGAAGCGCCTGGTCCGCCTGTGCCGCAGCGCCGCCAAGCCGGTGATCGTGGCCACGCAGATGCTGGAATCGATGATCGACAGCCCGATGCCAACCCGCGCCGAGGTCAGCGACGTCGCCAACGCCATCTATGAAGGCACCGACGCCGTCATGCTGTCCGCCGAGAGCGCCGCCGGCAGCTTCCCGGTCGAGGCCGTGCGCACGATGGACAACGTCGCCCGGTCGGTCGAGGCCGACCCGAACTATCGCTCGATCATCGAGGCGGCGCGCAAGGCCAGCCTGTCGTCGGTCCCCGACGCCATCGTGACCGCCGCGCGCGAGATCGCCGAGACGACCGACGTGGCCGCCATCTGCGCCTTCAGCCAGTCGGGCAAGACGATCAGCCTGATCGCCCGCGAACGGCCCCGCGTGCCGATCCTGGCGCTGTCGCCGATCCTGACGGTCACGCGCCGCATGGTGCTAACCTGGGGGACGCATTGCGTGACGACCCCGCGCATGTCGCGCTTCAAGGAGGCCGTGATCATCGGCACCCGCGCCGCCCGCGAATACGGCTTTGCCGATGAGACGCGGCAGGTCGTGGTGATGGCGGGCGTGCCCTTCAACGTGCCGGGCACGACGAACATCCTGCGCATCGCGCCCTGCGATGACCGCTTGATCTTCGCCACCGACCCGGAATAACGCTGGGGCCTTGAAACCCGGGGGGTGGTGATGTCCGATCTTCTTTTGCTGGCAGGGGTTGCCCTGTGCCTTCTGTCCGTGGTGCTGGCGGTGGTCCAGCTGCTGCAGACGCAGCCGCCGCGCGCGGCGATCCTGGCGCTTCTGGGCGGGATTGTGCTGCTGTTCGCGGGGGCCTGGATGGATCCCGAACCCTTCAGCCCGGCCGACATCCCGGCCGCGCTGGACACGGTCACCGGCGGCACGCCCGCGTCCTGACCCCTTGCGCATTCCCGCGCGCCTGTGTAAGGCGACGCTTCCGTTCCCGTGCGGCCGGCCGACATGGCATTGCCGAGCCGCGCGTTCACTCTGATGAAGGAGATGAAAATGCCGAAGATGAAGACCAAATCCGCTGCCAAGAAGCGGTTCTCGATGACGGCCTCGGGCAAGGTCAAGGCAGGTCAGGCCGGCAAGCGCCACGGCATGATCAAGCGCACGACCAAGTTCATTCGCGACGCGCGCGGCACCACCATCCTGTCGGATGCGGATGCCAAGATCGTCAAGAAATACATGCCCTACGCTCGCTGATCAGGAGAACCACACATGTCCCGCGTTAAATCCGGCAAGGTGACCCACGCCCGTCACAAGAAAGTCCTTGATCAAGCCAAGGGCTACTATGGCGCGCGCTCGCGCAACTTCCGCACCGCCACCCAGGCCGTCGACAAGGCCAACCAGTACGCGACCCGCGACCGCAAGAACCGCAAGCGCAACTTCCGCGCGCTGTGGATCCAGCGGATCAACGCCGCCGTCCGCGCCGTCGATGCCGAGATGACCTATTCGCGCTTCATCAACCTGCTGTCGAAAGCCGGCATCGAGGTTGACCGCAAGGTCCTGGCCGACCTGGCCGTGAACGAACCCGATGCGTTCGGCGCGATCGTGGCACAGGCCAAAGCCGCCGCCTGATCGCGGCCACCGCATTGCCGCAAAGGCCCGTTCCCGATCCGGGGGCGGGCCCTTTTCATGCGCGGAACCCGCATGCGTGTCGGGCGTTCATTCCCCACAGAGACATACCCATCAAGGAGATCCCCATGGGCGAGATGACCGACAAGGCGAAAGCCGCAGGGAACAAGCTGGCAGGCAACGTCAAGGAGGGCATCGGCAAGATGACCGACAACGAGCGTCTGGAAGCCGAAGGCAAGGCCCAGCAGGCCAAGGGGACCGCACAGAACGTGTCGGGCACCGTCAAGGGCAAGCTGGGCGACGACATCTGATCCTCATGCATTGTCTGCAAAGGCCCCGCGATTGCGGGGCCTTTTTCATGTGGTGCGTCACCCCAGCAGTAGCTTGGCGGCGATGGACCACATGACGACGGCGATCACCGTCTCTAGGACGCGCCAGGCAGTGGGATTGGCAAAGACCGGCCGCAGCCAGGCGGCGCCATAACCCAAGGCGAAGAAGAACAGAAACGATCCCGTCACCGCGCCCGCCGCGAACGCGTCGCGGTCCCCCGCGAACCGGGTCGAGATCGTGCCCAATAGCACGACCGTGTCCAGATAGACATGCGGGTTCAGCCATGTCAGCGCCAAGCAGGCCAGCACCGTTCGCCGCAGCCCGCCCGGTCCGCGCCCGCCGCCTGCCTCCAGCGCCCCGGTCGCGCTGATCGCCGCGCGCAGGCTGCGCGCCCCGTACCAGATCAGGAACGCCGCCCCTGCCACGCGCATCACCGGGTCGATCCAGGGCAGCAACTGCGCGATGCAGCCAGAGCTGGTGACGCCCAGCACGATCAGCACCGCATCCGACAGCGCGCAGGTCAGGCAGACCGCCAGCACATGATCCCCGCGCAGGCCTTGGCGCAGCACAAAGGCGTTCTGCGCACCGATCGCCACGATCAGGCTGAGGCCCGTCATCAGGCCGGTCAGAAAGATCGCAGGGCTCATGGGGCGTCTCCGGTCATGGGGTCGGGGTTGATCTAGCCGCCCGTGGCGGATTAGACAAACTCATGCTGCTAAGGCCGGGTAAGGAAAACTGATGCTGGATTATGCCGCTGCCCGTGCCGTTGCGACGATCGTGCGGACCGGCAGCTTCGAGGCCGCGGCGCGGGCTCTTGGGGTGACGCCTTCGGCGATCTCGCAGCGGGTCCGCAATCTGGAGGAGCGGTTGGGCACCGTCCTGATCCGTCGCGGACAGCCCTGTACCGCGACCGAAGCCGGAGCCCGCCTGTGCCGCCACATGGACCATGTGGGCATGCTGGAACAGACCTTGGCGCACCACCTGCCGGGGATGGCCGACGGGGATGCCGCGCGGGTCACGGTGACGATCGCGACGAATGCCGACAGCCTGGGCACCTGGCTGATGCCCGCCCTGGCCGCCCATGCGCGCGACAGCGGGCACCTGTTCCAGATCGCCATCGACGACGAACAGCACACCGCCGATGGGCTGCGGCAGGGCAGGGTGCTGGCCGCCGTGACATCGCTGGACAGCCCGGTGCAGGGCTGCGCGGTGCGGCCCTTGGGGCGACTGCGCTATCACGCGACGGCCAGCCCCGATTTCATGCGGCGGCATTTCCCTGACGGGGTGACGGCGGCGGCGCTGGCCCGTGCGCCGGCGCTGGCCTTTGATCGCAAGGACGGGCTGCAGCTGGCTTGGGTGCGGCAGGTCACGGGGCAATCGCCGGTGCTGCCCGCGCATGGCCTCGCCTCGACCCAAGGCTTCGTGGATGCGTGCCGCGCGGGGCTGGGCTGGGGGCTGAATCCGGAGATGCTGGTGGCGGATGACCTGGCCTCGGGTCGGCTGGTGCAGATGGTGCCGGGCACGCCGCTGGACGTGTCGCTGTACTGGCAGATCGGGCGGCTGGCTGCGGATCGGCTGTCCGGGCTGACGCGCGCGGTGCAGGCGGCGGCGGTCGCGGCCCTGCTGCCCGCGACATCTGGGCCGCTGTCCAACGGTTGACCCGCAGCCCCCGCGGCCCCAGCTTTGTAGGACAGCCCCAGCCAGAGGCCGCCGCCATGTTCGACCTGCCCCAAGCCGATCCCGCCAAGGTGCCGTTGGCGACCGTCCCCCTTGGCCTGTGGGGCACGGCCATGACCGCGCGCCGCAACGTGCTGGAACTGATCCCCGCCATCGCCACGCGCCAGCCCATCGTGTCGGGCAAGACCGGCGTCAGTTGGCACATGGTGATGGACCCGACCGCCCTGCGCCGGATCCTCAAGGAGAAGCTGGACGACTATCCGAAATCGGTTACGACCAAGCTGATCCTGAACCCGGCCATCGGCGACAGCCTGTTCGTGGCCGAGGGTGCGCATTGGCGCTGGCAGCGCCGCGCCGCCGCCCCGGCCTTTGCCCAACGCCATGTCGAGGCGCTTGGCCCCGTGATGACCGCCGCCGCCGAGGCGTCCTGCCGCCGTCTGGCGGGCGCGCGCGGTCCGGTCGATCTGTTCCAGGAGACGGTGGCCGCCACCTTCGACGTGATTTCCGATGTGACCTTTTCCGGCGACGGGATGTTCGACCGCGATGCGGTGCATCAGTCGATCGACGCCTATATCGCGCAGACGGCCAAACTGTCGCTGATGGACGTGCTGGGCCTGCCCGCCTGGCTGCCGCGGCCGGGGCGGCTGTTTTCCGGTCCAGGGCTGAAGCGGATGAAGGCCATCGCGGACCAGTCCATCGCCGCCCGCGCGCAGGCCGTCGAAAAGCACGGGCCGCCCGACCTGCTGGACCTGCTGCTGGTCGCGCAGGACCCCGAGACCGGGCGCACGATGACCCGCGACGAGCTGCGCGACAACCTGCTGACCTTCATCGTGGCGGGGCACGAGACGACCGCCCTGACGCTGGCTTGGGCGCTGTACCTGATGGCCTTTGCCCCCGACATCCAGGAGGCCGCCGCCGAGGAGGCGCGCTGTGCCTTGGGCGACCGCGCCGCCACCGCCGCCGATCTGGGCGCGCTTCCCCTGACCATGCGCATCGTGAACGAGACGTTGCGCCTGTACCCGCCCGCGGCTTTCCTGTCGCGCACCGCCCAGGCCCGCGACACGCTGTGCGGACGCCAGATCAATCCCGGCGATACGGTCATGATGCCGATCTATGCGCTGCACCGGCATCACCTGCTGTGGGACCGGCCCGACGCCTTCGACCCCGACCGCTTTCTGACCGCGCCCGACCGCTATGCGTTCCTGCCCTTCGGCGCGGGGCCGCGCATCTGCATCGGCGCCAGCTTTGCCCTGCAGGAGGCGGTGATCATCCTGTCGACGCTGCTGGCGCGGTTCCGCTTTGCCCGCGTGCCGGGGCGAGAGCCGCAGCCGCGCATGATCCTGACGCTGCGCCCCGAAGGCGGGGTCTGGCTGACCGTGACGCCCCGCGACTAAGCGGCTTGCGATTGCTCACATGGCTGTTACAGACTGCCCCTTGAAAAGGCAGCGGAGAACGCCATGACCGCCATCATCGATTTCCTCAACACCATCTTCTGGGGCTATGTGCTGATCTACGGCCTGCTGGCCGTGGGCATCTACTTTACCCTGCGCCTGGGCTTCCTGCAGTTCGTCCACTTCGCCGAGATGTGGCGCTGCGTTCGCGGATCGGGAGAGACGGACAAGGACGGCATCACCCCGTTCCAGGCACTGTCGGTGTCGCTGGCCAGCCGCGTGGGCACCGGCAACATCGCGGGGGTCGCGGTGGCACTGACGCTGGGCGGGCCGGGCGCGATCTTCTGGATGTGGATGGTGGCGCTGGTCGGCATGGCCACGGCCTATGCGGAATCGACGCTGGCGCAGCTTTACAAGGTGCACGGGTCGGACGGGATGTATCGCGGCGGACCGGCGCAATACATCGCCCGCGGCCTGGGCCTGCCCTGGCTGGCCGCACTGTTCGCGGTCGCGCTGATCGTCGCCTTCGGCCTGGTGTTCAACGCGGTCCAGGCCAACTCGATCGCGCAGGCGGTCGAGGGCGCCTTCGGCATCGGCGCGGGCATGGTCGGCATCGGCGTGGCGATCCTGTCGGGCATCATCATCTTCGGCGGCATCCCCCAGATCGCGCGGGCGGCCCAGTTTATCGTGCCGATCATGGCGGGTCTGTACCTGCTGGCGGCGGTCGTCATCCTGGTGATGAACATCACCGAGGTGCCGGGCATCCTGGGCGGCATCGTGCGTTCGGCCTTCGGCCTGCAGGAGACCGTGGGCGGGGTCGCGGGCGGCGTCGCGGCGGCCATGCTGAACGGGGTCAAGCGCGGCCTCTTCTCGAACGAGGCCGGCATGGGCTCGGCCCCCAACATCGCCGCGGTGGCAGTGCCCAACCCGCATCACCCCTCCAGCCAGGGCTTCGTGCAGGCCCTGGGCGTCTTCATCGACACCATCCTGGTCTGCACGGCGACCGCGGTGATGATCCTGCTGGCCGATGTCATGCCTTCGGACCAGCTGACCGGGGTGAACCTGACCCAAGCCGCGCTGACCGACCATTTCGGCGGCTTCGGCCAGATCTTCGTGGCGGTGGCGATCTTCTTCTTCGCCTTCACCTCGATCATCGGCAACTATTCCTATGCCGAGAACGCCATCGTCTATCTGGGCGCGGGCAAGCCGGGCATCATGGTCCTGCGGCTGGCGGCACTGGGAATGGTGGTCTGGGGCTCGCTGCAGGCGGTCACGACCGTCTTCAACTTCGCCGATGCCAGCATGGGGCTGATGGCCACGATCAACCTGATCGCCATCGTCGCGCTGTCGGGGACCGTCGCGGTCGTCACCCGCGACTATCTGCGCCAGCGCAAGGCCGGGCACGAGCCGACCTTCCGCATCGGCGATCACCCCGGCATCGCGCCGGGCGTGAACCGCGACATCTGGAAATAAGGCGGCACGGGCGCGCGGTCTTTACCCCGCGCGCCCGGCCATGCTAACGCGGGCGCAACCAGGAAAGGCCCCGCGATGGACGATCTGACCCCCCTGCGCCAGCAATGGCTGGACCGCATTTCTGCCGCCTCCGACCCTCAGGCCATCGAGGACGTGCGCCTGTCCGCGCTTGGCAAGAAGGGCGAGCTGAGCCTGATGATGCGCGAGCTGGGCCGCATGTCCCCCGAGGAGCGCCAGACCACCGGCAAGGCGCTGAACCAGATCCGCGACGAGATCGACGCCGCCCTGCGCGCGCGCAAGCTGGCGCTTGAGGATGCGGCGCTGGACGCGCGTCTGCGCGACGAATGGCTGGACGTGACCCTGCCGGGCCGTCCGCGCCGCCAGGGGTCGATCCACCCGATCAGCCAGGTCACCGACGAGGTCACCGCGATCTTCGCCGACATGGGTTTCGCCGTCGCCGAAGGGCCGCAGGTCGAAAGCGACTGGTACAATTTCGACGCCCTGAACATCGCCCCCGAACATCCCGCGCGGCAGGAGCACGACACCTTCTTCATGCACCGCGCACCGGGCGACGACCGTCCGCCGCACGTGTTGCGCACCCACACGTCGCCGGTGCAGATCCGCGCCATGCAGGATCACGGCGCCCCGGTCCGCGTGATCGCGCCGGGCCGCGTCTATCGCATGGACATGGACCAGACGCACACGCCGATGTTCCACCAGATCGAGGGCGTGGCCATCGACCGCGACATCAGCATGGCGCATCTGAAATGGACGCTGGAGGAGTTCTGCCGGGCCTTCTTCGAGGTGCCATCGGTCGAGCTGCGCTTCCGCGCGTCGCATTTCCCCTTCACCGAACCCTCGGCCGAGGTGGACATCCGGTGTTCCTGGGAAGGCGGCCAGCTGAAGATCGGCGAGGGCAATTCCTGGTTGGAGATCCTGGGTTCGGGGATGATGCATCCGCATGTCCTGCGCTCTGGCGGGATCGACCCGGATCAATGGCAGGGCTTTGCCTTTGGCATGGGCATCGACCGGATCGCGATGCTGAAGTATGGAATTCCGGACTTGCGGGCTTTCTTCGAAAGCGATCTTCGTTGGCTGCGCCACTATGGGTTTGGGGCCGGTGATGTGCCTAGTGTTAGCGGTGGGTTGAGCAGATAATATTTTAGAACACTCGAAACTAAAAGTTTATCAAGCTTTTTGTTAGTTATGTCTTGATATAATTTTAATTTGAAAAGGCAAAATATGGTTAGTTATTGGGTTCTGATTCCAGCAGTCCTTGCTTCGGCAACGGCCATATGGGTAGCGTATTGGGTTTATCCTCATCAAAAAGAGTTGGACCGTGCTATTCAGATCAGAACAGAAAAAAGATCCTCAATTATTGAGTATTTAGAATCTTCGCAAGATTATGTCGATAGTTGGAATCGCCGCGAACGCGACGATACAGTAAAGACACAAGCAAGGTTCGAGGCAGCAACCAGAAAACTTATGCTTTTCATCAGCAATGATGAGGTAAGCGCGCTCAAGGAGAGCTACAACGCGGCCAAAGATTACGGAAAATCGGTTTCTAAGTGGGCCAAAGCGAAATTGGATGGAAAAGATGAAGACCGGAAAAAATATTATGCTGATCGAAAGTTAAACTGGGAGAAATGGCAGACTTCCCGCAACAATTTCATTGCGGTTTCAAGAGCTGAGTTTACTCGGGGAAGCCCAGAATCAGATGAAGTGATAAAATTGCTAACATCGGGAAGCATATTAAAACTAGAAGATAACGCCGAAAAGGACGTCGCATCCATAGGCTAAGCGTTACCACCGCAACCGCCGCCGAATATCCTCCCGATCCCCCCGGATCATCCCCGGAATGAGGAACAGGTCGATCACGCACCAGATCGCGATAAAACCGACCGCCGGCCAGCCGATCAGGATCGGCACCGTCAGCCAGCCCACGCCCCAAATAGCCAGCATGATGAACCCGCTGATCCAGCGGCCCAGATACATGCGGTGCACGCCGAACCCCCACAGGAAGATCAGCAGCAGATAGGCGATCAGCGGCGATTTCGCCTCGTTGGCCACCCGCTGCTCGATCAGCAATTCGCGCTGCACATCCATCCGCAAGGCTCTCCTGTTCCATGTCGCGCCCACCATCCGGGCGCATTGCAAAGATAGGAACGCCCCGCCGCCACGCAAGATCCGCACCGCAGAACCCGACGGACCCTGCGCGCGGTCAGTGACCCCGCGATGCCCGCGGCGTTCCGGCAGTACCGCCGACCACGGCGCCGTGCCCCGGGCCGATCGGATCGACAGCGTCCGCGGTCACTCGACGCGCTCGAACCGCTCGAACACCAGGCCCACGGGGCGGATCGGCGCGCCGGGCTGGTCAGGGCGGTTCACGTCGGTCAGCGCCATCCGGTACTCTCCGGGTTGCAGCACCACCGGCCCCAACCGGGCGTCCACGCTGCCGTCCCTGTCGTCGGCCTGCGCCACGACCGCCCCGTCCCGCGAAAACAGCGCCAGCTTGGCATCGACGCCGACCAGTTCGCCATAGGCGCTGACAATCAGCGCGGTCTCCTGGTCCAGGGTGAAGGTCAGCCATTGCGCGGTGCCGTCCTGCAGGACGACCGTCTCGCGGTCGGCGGCCAGGTCGATGGCCTGCATCGGATAGTCGCCATCCGTGGGTGGGGCCAGTTCGCCCTTGCGCCAGGCGGTGCGCAGATAGCTGTCGCGGTCCAGCGCCTCGACGCTGACGGTGATCGTGCCCTCGCCCGAGGAGATCGGCGCGACACCCAGGCAATAGTCGCCTCCGGCCAGACCGCTTGGGAAATCGAGGCGCGCGTTCAACCCGTCGGCATCGTCGTTGGCGGCGATCTGCGTGCCCGACCCGTTGAACAGGATCATGTTCGGGTCCAACCCGCCGCTGACTGCGCGCAGGGTCACGGAGGCGCTGCCGTCCAGCGCGAATCGCAGATAGCGGACAGTGCCGTCCGTCTGCGCCTCAACGGGCAGGGCGGCGTTCAGCGGCCCCTGGCCCAGGGTCTCGGCAGGCGTTTCAGGGGTGCAGGCGGCGATGGTCGTGTCCACGGGATCGACCAGCAGGGCGTGCATGTCGGGACGCGTCAGCTGGACGGTCGCGGTCATGTCCGCGTCCCCGACGGGGATCAGCCGCACGCAATAGTCGCCCGGTCCGACGGACTGTTCGATCCGCGAATTCAGCCCGACCGCATCGTCGTTCTCGGCCAGCAGGTCGCCGTCGGGGGTTTCCAGCCTGATCGACGGGTCGCCGTCAGACATCGCCTCCAGCCTCAGGGGCTGCATGCCGCCCGTCACCCGGAACATCGCATAGGGGTTGGTGCCGGCGGTCGTGGTCATCTGCCGCGACAGCGCGGCCCCCGCCGCTGTGATATCGCTGGCATCGGGATCGTCGCCCAGCCAGGTGGCGGGCTGACCGGAACACTGCGGCTGGGCCGGGGCGTCCTGCGCCTGCGCGGGCAGGGCTGCCAGCAGCAGGAGGGGCAGGGGGGCAAGACGGGACATGAGACTCATGATGACACCTTCGGTTTGCTTCGCGCTACAGTTGCACCCTGCGCAGGGCCCGGCAAGCGTGGTGACGGGACGGGGATTCGGGGAAATCCGCTGATCCGGCTTGACCCAGGACGCATGGCACGGTTCAAGGCGGCAAAGTCCCCGCGCGGGCCGACCCGGAAGGCAGACGCCATGAAGTTCACCCTCTCCTGGCTCAAGGAGCATCTCGACACCACCGCGACCATCGACCAGATCGCCGAGGCGCTGACCGATCTTGGCCTGGAGGTCGAGGAGATCGCGGACCCCGCCGCCAGGCTGGGGACCTTTACCCTGGCGCGGATCGATCATGCCGAACAGCATCCCGATGCCGACCGCCTGCGCGTCTGCCGGGTGATGACGGACGAGGGCGAAAAGCAGATCGTCTGCGGCGCGCCCAATGCGCGGGCGGGCATCACGGTCGTTCTGGCCAAGCCCGGCGATTACGTCCCCGGCATCGACACGACGCTTGGCGTGGGCAAGATCCGCGGCGTCGAAAGCCACGGCATGATGGCCTCCGAACGCGAGCTGGAGCTGTCCGAAGAGCATGACGGCATCATCGAGCTGCCGTCCGGCGTGGTCGGTCAGCGCTTCGTCGACTGGCTGGCGCAGAACGCGCCGGACAAGATCGACCCGATGATCCACATCAAGATCACCCCGAACCGCCCCGACGCCCTGGGCGTCCACGGCGTCGCCCGCGACCTGGCGGCGCGCGGCCTGGGCACGTTGAAGGCCGTGACGGTCGATGCGGTGCCCGGCGCCTTTCCCTGCCCGGTGGGGGTGACCATCGACGCGGGCGTGGCCGCCAAGGCGCCGTTCTTTGCGGGCCGCGTGGTGCGGGGGGTGACGAACGGCCCGTCGCCCGCCTGGCTGCAGAAGCGCCTGCGCGCGATCGGCCTGCGCCCGATCAATGCGCTGGTGGACATCACCAACTTCTTCACCTTCGACCTGAACCGGCCGCTGCACGTATTCGACGCGGGCAAGGTCGCGGGCGACCTGATCCTGCGCGGCGCACGGGCCGGAGAGGAGCTGGTGGCGCTGGACGACAAGACCTATGCCCTGCCCGAAGGCGCGGTGGTGATCTGCGACGACAACGGCATCGAGAGCATCGCGGGCATCATGGGCGGCGCGGCATCGGGCGCGTCCGAGGAGACGCGCGACGTCTTCATCGAGGCCGCCTATTTCGATCCGATCAGCACCGCCGCCACCGGCCGCGCGCTGAAGATCAACAGCGATGCGCGCTATCGCTTCGAACGCGGCATCGACCCGGCCTTCACCCTGCCGGGGCTGGAGCTGGCTACGCGCATGGTGTTGGACCTCTGCGGCGGCGAGGCCTCCGAGGTGGTGAGTGCCGGCGCGCTGCCCGACACGAGCCGCGCCTATCGCCTGGACCCCGCGCGCACCAGCCGCCTGGTCGGCATGGATATCGACGAGGCCGATCAGCGCGCCACGCTGGAAGCCCTGGGCTTCCGGCTGGAGGGCGAGATGGCGCATGTCCCCTCCTGGCGTCCCGACGTGCTGGGCGAGGCCGATCTGGTCGAGGAGATCGCCCGCATCGCCAGCCTGACCAAGCTGCAGGGCAAGCCCCTGCGGCGGGCCCAGGCCGGGGTGCCAAAGCCCGTGCTGACGCCCCTGCAGGTCCGCGAGAAGACGGCGCGGCGCATGGCGGCGGCCTTGGGCTACAACGAATGCGTGACCTACAGCTTCATCGACCAGGCCTCGGCGGCGCTGTTCGGCGGCGGGGACGATGCGGTGCGCGTCGAGAACCCGATCAGCAGCGAGATGAGCCATTTGCGCCCCGACCTGCTGCCCGGCCTGCTGCAGGCCGCGGCGCGCAACCAGGCGCGCGGTTTCGCCGATCTGGCGCTGTTCGAGCTGGGTCCGGTCTTTTCGGGCGGAGAGCCGGGCGAGCAGGCGGTTCGCATCAGCGGGCTGCTGGTCGGCCAGACCGCGCCGCGCGATCCCTTCGGCAGCCGCCGCAAGGTGGACCTCTATGACGCCAAGGCCGACGCCGAGGCGATCCTGAACGCCATCGGCGCGCCTGCGCGTGCGCAGATCAACCGCAAGCTGGATGGCTGGTGGCATCCGGGGCGTGCGGGCAACATCGCGCTCGGGCCGAACGTGCTGGCAACCTTCGGCGAGATCCACCCCAAGGTCCTGCGCCAGATGGACGTCAAGGGGCCGGCCGTGGGCTTCACGATCCAGCTGGCCGCGGTGCCCTTCCCCAAGGTCAAGTCGCCCACGCGCCCCGCACTGGAGCTGTCCGAACTGCAGGCCGTCGATCGCGATTTCGCCTTCGTCGTGGATGCGGGGGTCGAGGCGCTGACCCTGGTCAACGCCGCCGCCGGGGCCGACAAGGCGCTGATCGCGGGCGTGTCCGTCTTTGACCAGTTCCAGGGGTTGGAGGGCGGCCAGAAGTCGCTGGCCATCACCGTGCGCCTGCAGCCGCGCGACAAGACGCTGACCGATGCCGACATCGAGGCGGTCAGCCGCAAGATCGTCGAGAAGGTCGAGAAGGCCACGGGCGGCCGCCTGCGCGCCTGATCCGTCCGGTCACGGACATGAAAAGACCCCGCCCGGTGGTCCGGGCGGGGTCTTTTCATGTCGGCCGTCCGGCGCGTCTCAGAAGATCAGCGACAGGATGCCGATCACGACCAGCAGGCCGATGATGAAGATGATGCCGGCGGCGCCGCCGATGAACTTGAGCATGTCGGTCTCCTGTTTGTTACGCAGGACAACCGGAAAGGCGCGCTGTTGTTCCCCGGCACGGGCCGCGCGGTGCAGGAAATCCGGATGATCATGCGGGGAAACGGTGAGAGGCTGGACAACGACCCATGCGGGACTCGTTACGGCTGCTTCCTTCCGGACCTGACCGATTTGGCGAGGCGCTTGCCCGCGCCAACCTCTCGGGCGCACAGATAGGATGGTCGCGCGGCGGATGCAAGCCCATGCGCACGGCTTACAGCGACAGGCGCATCACCGCGAAACCGTCCTCGTTCAGTCCCACGCCCTGCAGCCGGTCTGGTTCGGGCAGGGGACGGTCCAGCGCGGCGGGCGCTGTCTCGAACAGGACGGTGGTGCCGGGCTGGGGCGCGAAGGCCCAGTTGGGCCGGGCCGGAATGCGGACGCGCCGCAGCTGTCGGACATAGCGGCGCAGAACGTCCAAAGTCAGCGCGTCACGGTCCAGGATCACCCGGTTGCACGAGACCAGCGGACTGAACAGCCCGCAGCTTGCCAGCCGATACGAGTTCGTGGCCAGCACGAAGGCCTGGTCGTCCGCGACGGGCCGGGTCTGCCAGGTCAAATCGCGGATGCGGTGGGCATTCGGGTCCGCAAGCCGCCCATCGGGGTGAAACCGCGCCGGGGCGGACAGGTCGATCCGCCAGCTGACCCCGTCGATGACATCAAAGTTGTAGGCCGGAAACTCGGGGTTCAGCAGCGGCGCGTCGCGCGCGCCGGGCTGGACGCGATGAAACAGGCTGGCCGAACGTTCCAGCCATCCCCGCAGCTGCGCGCCCGTCAGGCGGATGGCGGTGATCCGGTTCGGAAAGGAGTAGAGGTCGGCCAGGTGCCGCAGGCTCAGCGTGCCCGCCGGGACGTCGGTGTAATGCTGCGGCCCGCCCCGCCCCCCGGCCCGATAGGGCGCCGAGGCCGATAGCACCGGCAGGTCCGCATCCGGCGTGCCCGCCAGCCGCTGTCGGACATGCCAGCGCTGTGCGAGGTTCACTAGGCGCAGGCCACAATCATGGCCGATCACCGCGAAATGGCTGTTCAGGGGTTGCGCCGTGCGGCCGATGCGCGTGGACAGCTGCCGCAGCGTGGCCTTGTGCGCGGTCGCCACCTGGCGCGCCACCAGCACCGCGGTCGGCATCGCCGGCGTGACCGATTCGGCGCGCACGGCAAAGCGGTCGATCGCCAGCCCGCCATCCGCACGCCTGGCAAAGCGCAGGTCGATCACCCCCAGATGCGATCCGCCAAAGCCGGGCATGACCGCGGGCTTGCCCGCCAGCGTTCCCCGATCGGCGTCGATGCCGGGGCGGCCGCGCCAGCGGGGGCCGGGAAAGACCTCGTGCGTGTGGCCGGCGATCAGCACGTCGATGCCGGGCAGGGCGGCCAGCGCATGGGCGGCATGCTCCATCCGGGGCAGGGGCTCGGGGCCGCCGATGCCGCTGTGGGCCAGCGCCACGACCAGATCGACCCCTTGGGCGTGCAGCCGCGGCACCAGGCGGCGGGCACAGTCCAGGATGTCGTCGCTGCGCATGACGGCGCGCAGGTCCTGGTCCCATTCCTCGGTCTGGGGCGGCAGAAAGCCGATCACGCCGATGCGCAGCGGCAAGCGGTTGCCCTGCGGGTCGGTCAGCTCACGCTCGATCACGCAGGTGGCGGCGAAATCGGCGCCGCGGCGCACGGTCAGGTTCGCGGCCAGCATCGGAAAGCGCGCCCGTGCCACCGCGCGCCGCAGGAAGGGCAGGCCGAAGTTGAAATCGTGGTTCCCCAACGCCGCCGCGTCATAGCCAAGCGCGTTCATCGCCGCGATGGCCGGGTGGGTGCCGGCGAAGGGTCCGCTGCGCCGCGCGACCAGGTCGCCCATCGGACCGCCCTGCAGAAAATCGCCGTTGTCCAAGAGGATGCTGGCATGCGGCCCGGTCCGCCGCGCCTCGATCAGCGATGCGGTGCGCGCCAGCCCGATCCGGTCCGACGGACGATCCGCCAGGTAATCGTAGGGCAGCAGGTGCATGTGCAGGTCGCTGGTGGCCAGGATGCGCAGCGTCATGCCGTCCGGGGGCGGATCATCCGCGGCCGTTGCGGGCATTTGCATCGTCTTCCTGTCAAACATGTGATCGCCCGACGCCGCGTTGCGCATGCCGTCATGTCCTTTCCGGGCACGGACGACATACCGATACCATGCTTACTGTATACAATTCGAACCACACAACCAAAGATTGAAGAACGCACGCTTTATCAGGTCATTGTGGCACAGAATTTCACAAATCCGAAACGTTGCGATGAATTCGGGCGCGCCTTGGTTTTCGGGTGCCATGATCGCCGTTTGGTAATCCCCCGGTTGAACCTGCCGCACGATCCGGATTATCTGCCAAGGGAGGGGTCGGCGGTCCTGGCCGCCCCGGATGGGTCATTGGGTCGTTTCAGATGAAGTTCTCCACGCGGATCGACACGGACCTTCCCGCGGAACGCCTTTTCGAGGTGGTCGGGAATTTCGACGCGCTGGAACGGATGGTGATCGGCCGCGGCGCAACCGTGGCGCGCATCGATCCGTCGAACGAACCGGGGATCGGCATGGGCTGGAACATCGGGTTCGACTGGCGGGGCAAGGCGCGGCAGCTGCGGCTGGCCGTCACGCGGTTCGACCGCCCCGAACAGATGATGATGGCCGGTCATTCCGATGCGCTGGACCTGACGGTGGTGGCCACCGTCGTCGCGCTGAGCCGCGTCAAGTCGCGGCTGATCTTCGAGACCGAGGTCCGCCCGCGCAACATGAAGGCCAGGCTGATGCTGCAGACCGCCAAGCTGGGCAAGGCGCAGCTTGACCGCCGCTATCAGCGCCGGATCGAGGATTTCGTCCACCAGATGCGCAACTTTGCCCGCTAGGCGGGATCAGTCCGCCATGCTTGCCTGTCGCTGCGTCTCGCGCAGCGGATCGGCCGGATAGACGCCCAGGATGTCCAGGCTGGAGGTGAAGTAGCGCAGCTCGTCCAGCGCCCGGGCGACGTTCGCGTCTTCGGGGTGACCCTCGATGTCGGCATAGAACTGGGTCGCGGTGAACACGCCGTCGACCATGTAGCTTTCCAGCTTGGTCATGTTCACGCCGTTCGTCGCGAACCCGCCCATCGCCTTGTAGAGCGCCGCCGGGATGTTGCGGACCCGGAAGACAAAGCTGGTCAGCATCCGCTCGGCGCGCCGGCTGTCGTCGGCCTGGCGCGACATGATCAGGAACCGCGTCGTGTTGTTCTGCCGGTCCTCGATCCGGTCGGCCAGGCGGTCCAGACCATAGATCTCGCCCGCCAGGGGCGCGGCCAGCGCGGCCAGCGACGGATTGCCGCGCGCGGCGACCTCCTTGGCGGAACCGGCCGTGTCGGCCCCGGTGATCGCGTGGATGGCGTTCCGGCGCAGGAACCCGCGGCACTGGCCCAGCAGGACGGTGTGGCTCATCGCCTCGCGGACCTGATCCAGGGTCGTGCCGGGCACGGCCAGCAGGCTGATATGGACGCGCACGAAGGCCTCGTCGATGATGCGCAGGCCGGATTCGGGCAGCAGGTGATGGATGTCGGCCACCCGTCCATAGGTCGAGTTCTCGACCGGCAGCATGGCCAGATCGGCGTCGCCCGCGCGCACGGCCTCGATCACGTCCTCGAAGGTGCGGCAGGGCAGGGCCTCCATTCCCGGGCGCGCGCTGCGGCAGGCCTCGTGGCTGTAGGCACCCGGTTCTCCCTGGAACGCGATGCGATTCGTGGTCATGGCCGGGCCCCCGCTGTTCTAAATTTGAGCGTGCCGGGGTAACTATACCTTGATCCTTGAAAGCGAAAGCGGATACATACCGCACGACCTGACGAGCTTACCAAGGCGGGACCGCACGCGATGTTCAATACGATGACCCTGACCAAGGCAGCCGGCGCCTTCATTGGCGCGCTGCTGTTTTTGATGCTGGCCAACTGGGCGGCCAGCGGCCTGTTCACTGTCGGACATGGCGGCGGTCATCACGGCGACGAGGAAATTGCGCAGGCCTATACCATCCCGGTCCCGGAAACCGTTCCCGCGGGCGAAGAGGAAGCGCCGCTGGACTTTGCCGCGCTGATGGCCTCGGCCGATGCGGCCGCCGGCGAGCGTGAATGGGCCAAGTGCCGGTCGTGCCACGCCCTGGACGGCAGCGACGGAGTCGGCCCGCACCTGAACGGCGTCGTCGGACGCCCGACCGCCAGCATCGACGGGTTCAGCTATTCCAGCGCGATGACCGAACATGCGGCCGAATACCCCACCTGGGATCCCGACCACCTGCAGGCGTTCCTGGAGAACCCGCGCGGCTTCGTCTCGGGCACCGCGATGAGCTTTGCGGGCATCCGCGATCCGCAGGCCCGCGCCAACCTGATCGCCTATCTGGAAACCAATCCCTGATCGGTCCCGCCCGACCGTGCGCCATCCAGAAAACCCCGGCCCGGCGCCGGGGTTTTTTCATGGCCCGCGTTCACGAAATCGCGGCTTGAAGCCCGGCCCCCCGCTGGCCTAGCCTCTCGCTGGTCCAGACCGGAGAGACGACATGCGCCACGCCGCCCGCTTTGCCACGCTGCTTCTTGGGATCGCCGTGGTCCCAGCCTGGGCGCAGGACGCGGCCGGCGATCCGACGGTCATCAAGACGCATGGCATCGCCACCTTTGGCGAGCCCGCACTGCCCGCGGACTTTCCGCATCTGCCCTACGTGAACCCGGACGCGCCCAAGGGCGGCGAGATGTCCCAGCACGGCATCGGCACCTTTGACAGCTACAATCCCTACACGTTCCGGGGGCGGGCCACGGCGCCGTCGGTGATGATGCTGGAACCGCTGATGGAGTCGGTCCTGGACGATCCGTATTCGATGTACTGCCTTCTGTGCGAGACGGTCGAATATCCCGAAAGCCGCGACTGGATCATCTTCAACCTGCGCCCCGAAGCGCGTTTCAGCGACGGCAGCCCGCTGACGGCAGACGACGTCCTGTTCACGTTCGAACTGCTGCGCGACAAGGGCTTTCCGTCCTACAGCGAGGCGCTGAAGACACGCGTCGCCAGTGCCACGGTGCTGGACACGCACCGCATCCGGTTCGATTTCATGCCCGACATCGAACGCCGCGACGTGCTTGGGCTGATGGGCAACCAGTCGATCTTCTCGCGCGCCGAGTTCGAAGCGACTGGCCGTGACATCCAGCAGACCAGCACGACGCCGTTCCTGGGGTCCGGCCCCTATGTCTTCGACAGCGCGGATTTCGGGCGGTCGATCACGATGCGGCGCAACCCGGACTATTGGGGCAAGGACCTGCCCATCAATAAGGGCCGGCACAATTTCGACACCCTGCGGTTCGAGTATTTCGGCGATTTCGACGCGGCCTTCGAGGCGTTCAAGGCCGGCATCTATACCTTCCGGGTCGAGCCGTCCGAACAGCTGTGGTCGACCGGCTATGACTTTCCGGCGGTGGCGGCGGGCGCCGTCATCAAGGAGGAGATCCCCGACGGCGTGATCGCATCGGGCGATGCCTGGGTCTTTAACCTGCGGCGCGACAAGTTCAAGGACATCCGCGTGCGCGAGGCGATCGGGCTGATGTTCAACTTCGAATGGTCGAACCAGGCGCTGTTCTATGGCATGAACACCCGGCTGGACAGCTTCTGGGACAACAGCGACCTGCAGGCCGAAGGCCCGCCCACGCCTGAGGAACTGGCGCTGCTGGAACCCGTCGCGGCCGATCTGCCGCCAGGCGTGCTGACCGACGATCCGGTCTCGGCCCCGGTCAGCGGCGAACGCCAGCTGGACCGCGGCAATGCGCGCCGCGCGGCGGCGCTGCTGGACGAGGCGGGCTGGACGACCGGCACGGACGGCATGCGCCGCAACGCCGCAGGCCAGACGCTGCGGGTCGAGTTCCTGGACTTCAACCAGAGCTATGACCGCATCGTGAACCCCTATGTCGAGAACCTGCGTGCGATCGGCGTGGACGCGGTCCTGTCGCGGGTTGATCCGTCGGAACTGACCACCCGCACCCGCAGCCATGATTTCGACATCGTTCGCGACAGCCTGGGCAACGGTTACGGTATCGGCGGCGGCACCGCACAGGCCTTTGGGTCCGAGCACAGCGACGACGTGTTCAACCCGATGGGCCTGGCCAACCCCGCCATCGACCGCCTGATCGAGATCGGCAGCGCCGCCACGACGGACGCCGAGAACCGCGTCGCCATCCGCGCGCTGGACCGGGCGCTGCGCAGCCTGCGCTTCTGGATCCCGCAATGGTACAAGCCGGTGACGACGGTCGCCTATTGGGACGTCTATGACCGGCCCGAGACCCTGCCCGCCCTTGGCCTGGGGGTCACGGACTTCTGGTGGTACGACCAGACCCGCGCGGACGAGCTGCGGGCGGCGGGCCAGCTGCGCTGAGACGGCGATGCGCTTGATTTCCCGGCGCGGATTGCCGACAAGCCCAGATAACGACAAGGCCCCGCCAAGGGGCACGGACCCAACGGGGAAGGGCATGCGCTGATGGGCGCCTACATCTTGCGGCGACTGCTGCTGATCATCCCGACCCTGATCGGGATCATGGTGGTGAACTTTACCCTGACGCAATTCGTCCCCGGCGGCCCGATCGAACAGATCGCGGCCCAGGTCCGGGGCGAAGGCGACGTGCTGGGCAACCTGGCCGGCGCCACGGCCGACAGCGCCGAACAGCTGGGCGGCGATGCGGGATACGAGGGCGCGCGCGGCCTGCCCCCCGAATTCATCGCCCAGCTTGAAAAGGAGTTCGGCTTCGACAAGCCCCCGGTCGAGCGGTTCTTCTCCATGATGTGGAACTACATCCGCTTCGATTTCGGGACCAGCTGGTTCCGGTCGATCAGCGTGATGGACCTGGTCGTCGAGAAGATGCCGGTCTCGATCACGCTGGGGCTGTGGTCGACGCTGATCGCCTATGTCATCTCTATCCCGCTGGGCATCCGCAAGGCGGTGCGCGACGGATCGCGCTTCGACACCTGGACGTCGGGCGTGATCATCATGGCCTATGCGATCCCAGCGTTCCTGTTCGCGGTCATCCTGATGGTGCTGTTCGCGGGCGGCAGCTATTGGCAGATCTTTCCGCTGCGCGGCCTGACATCGGACAATTTCGCGGACCTGTCGGTCTGGGGCAAGGTCAAGGACTATGCCTGGCACGCGGCCCTGCCGGTGATCGCGGCCACGATCAGCAGCTTCGCGACGCTGACGCTGCTGACCAAGAACAGCTTTCTGGACGAGATCAACAAGCAGTACGTGATGACCGCGCGGGCCAAGGGGCTGACCGAACGCCGCGTTCTGTACGGCCACGTCTTCCGCAACGCGATGCTGATCGTGATCGCGGGGTTTCCGGCGATGTTCCTGGGCGTGTTCTTCGGATCAAGCATCCTGATCGAGACGATCTTCTCGCTGGACGGGCTGGGGCGCCTGGGCTTCGAGGCGGCGGTGCAGCGCGACTATCCGGTGATCTTCGGCACGCTCTACGTCTTCGGCCTGATGAGCCTGGTGGTCGGCATCCTGTCGGACCTGATGTACGTCTTTGTCGATCCGCGCATCGACTTTGAGAAGAGGGCGGGCTGATGGCGATGTCGGAACTGAACCGCCGCCGCTGGCGCAACTTCCGCCGGAACGGACGCGCCTTCTGGTCGCTGGTGATCTTTGCGGTCCTGTTCGTGACCGCGATGTTCGCCGAGATCGTGGCCAACGACAAACCCATCGTCGTCCGCTATCAGGGCGAACTGTACTGGCCCGCCTACAACTTCTATCCCGAAACCGCGTTCGGCGGCGATTTCGGGACCGAGGCGATCTATCGCGACGAGGCGGTGCAGTGCCTGATCGTGTCGGGCGGCCGCGAGGAGTGCTGGGACGAGCCGGAGGGCTTCATGGCGGCGGTGCGGTCGGGTTCGACCGATGTGCCCAAGGCCGAACAGGGCTGGATGATCTGGCCGCCGATCCCCTATCACTACCGCACCATCAACAACGTGGGCACCGCGCCCTCCGCGCCCGACGGCAACCACCTGCTGGGCACGGACGACACCGCGCGGGACGTTCTGGCGCGGGTGATCTACGGGTTCCGCACCTCGATCCTGTTCACGCTGATCGTGACGGTGGTGGCCTCGACCATCGGCATCACGGCGGGCGCGATCCAGGGCTATTTCGGCGGCCGCACCGACCTGGTGTTCCAGCGCGTGCTGGAGATCTGGGCTTCGACACCCAGCCTTTACGTCATCATCATCCTGTTCGCGATCCTGGGGCGCAGCTTCTGGCTTCTGGTCTTCGTCACCATCCTGTTCGGCTGGCCCGCGCTGGTGGGCGTGGTGCGGGCGGAATTCCTGCGGGCGCGGAACTTTGAATATGTCCGCGCGGCGCGCGCCCTGGGCGTCAGCGACCGCAAGATCATGTTCCGCCACATCCTGCCCAACGCGATGGTCGCCACGCTGACGATGATGCCCTTTGTCGTCACCGGCACGATCAGCGGCCTGGCTGCGCTGGACTATCTTGGCTATGGCCTGCCCGCCGGATCGGCATCCTTGGGAGAGATGGCGCTGCAGGCGAAACAGAACCTGCAGGCGCCCTGGCTGGCCTTCACGTCCTTCTTCACCTTCGCGATCATGCTGTCGCTTCTGGTGTTCATCTTCGAGGGCATCCGCGACGCCTTCGACCCCAGAAAGACCTTCCGATGAGCGATCAGCCCGTCCGCCCCGCCCCCGGCGCCCCCGTGGCCGAGAGCCATAGCGGCTCGATGCCCGGCGCACCGCAGGCGCGTCCCGTGCCCGCCCCGTCCAGCGATGCCGTGCTGGCGGTCAGCGACCTGCGCATCGGGTTCCGGTCCGAAGGTGTCCTGACCGCGGCCGTCAAGGGCGTCAGCTTTCACATCGACCGTGGTGAGACCGTGGCCCTGGTGGGCGAATCCGGGTCGGGCAAGTCGATCACGGCGCTGTCCACCGTGCAGCTGCTGGGCGCCTCGGCCGAGGTCCAGGGGTCGGTGAAATACGCGGGCCGCGAGATGGTCGGCGCATCGGACCGCACCCTGCGCGACATCCGCGGCAACGACATCAGCTTCATCTTCCAAGAGCCGATGACCTCGCTGAACCCGCTGCACACGCTGGAAAAGCAGCTGTCGGAAAGCCTGGCGCTGCACCAGGGGCTATCGGGCGCCAAGGCGCGGGCGCGGATCATCGAACTGCTGACCCGCGTCGGCATCCGCGACCCGGAAACCCGCCTGGCCGATTATCCGCACCAGCTGTCGGGCGGTCAGCGTCAGCGCGTGATGATCGCGATGGCCCTGGCCAACGGTCCCGACCTGCTGATCGCGGATGAACCCACCACGGCGCTGGACGTGACCATCCAGGCCCAGATCCTGGCCCTGCTGGCCGAGCTGAAGGCCGACGAGGGCCTGTCGATGCTGTTCATCAGCCACGATCTGGGCATCGTGCGCCGCATCGCCGACCGCGTCTGCGTGATGAAGGACGGAGAGATCGTCGAACAGGGCGCGGTCGAGGACATCTTTGCCCGGCCCCAGCACCCCTATACCCGCAAGCTGCTGGCCGCCGAGCCGACCGGGCAGGCCGATCCCATAGCCCCCGATGCGCCGGTCCTGGTCGAGACGCGCGACCTGAAGGTCTGGTTTCCCATCAAGCGCGGCCTGCTGCGCCGCGTGACGGGGCACGTCAAGGCGGTGAACGGCGCGACCCTGTCGCTGCGCGCGGGAGAGACCCTGGGCATCGTCGGCGAATCGGGATCGGGCAAGACCACGCTGGCCCTGGGCATCATGCGCCTGATCGAGAGCGACGGCCCGATCCTGTATCTGGGCCAGGACATCCAGGCCTGGACCAGCGGCCAGCTGCGCCGCCTGCGCCGCGACATGCAGATCGTGTTCCAGGACCCCTATGGCAGCCTGTCGCCCCGCATGACGATCGAACAGATCATCACCGAGGGCCTGGGCGTGCACGGGGTCGAACCCGGCCGGGACCGCCGCCAGCTGGTCACCGAGATCATGACCGAGGTCGGGCTGAACCCCCAGATGATGCACCGCTATCCGCACGAATTCAGCGGCGGTCAGCGCCAGCGCATCGCCATCGCCCGCGCGATGATCCTGCGCCCCAAGGTCGTCGTCCTGGACGAGCCGACCAGCGCGCTGGACATGACCGTGCAGGTGCAGATCGTGGATCTGCTGCGCGACCTGCAGCGGAAATACGGGCTGGCCTACCTGTTCATCAGCCATGATCTGCGCGTGGTGCGCGCGATGGCGCATCACATCATGGTCATGCGCGCCGGAGAGGTCGTCGAACATGGCAGCGTCGCGCAGATCTTTGATGCGCCCCGGCAGGATTACACCCGCGCCCTGCTGCGCGCGGCCTTTCCGATCCACGAATGAAGATCCTGTTCGTCCACCAGAACTTTCCGGGCCAGTTTCCGCATCTGGCCCCGGCCCTGGCCGCGCGCGGGCACCAGGTCCTGGCCCTGACGGATGAGAACAACCAGCGGCCCAGCCCGATCCGGACCCTGCGCTACAAGGCGCCGGCGGCGGTGCAGACCGACAGCGCCCTGGGCCGGACCTATGCGGACCATGCGGAACGCGGCCTGCTGGCGGCGCGAGGCGCGCGTGCGCTGCGCGACCGGCACGGATTTCACCCCGACATCGTCATCGGCCATCCGGGCTGGGGAGAGACGCTGTTCCTGAAGGAGATCTGGCCCCACGCGCGCCTGCTGGTCTATGCCGAGCTGATGTACCGCACCCGAGGCCACGACGTAGGCTTCGACCCCGAGATCAGCCCCGACCGGGACGAGGTGCGCTTCATGACCGTCGCGCGGTCGGCGCATCTGGTCCAGGCGATGGTGCAGGCCGAAGCGGCCATCGCGCCCACCCGTTATCAGGCCGACAGCTTTCCGCCCGAGCTGCGCGGCAAGATCACCGTCATCCATGACGGCATCGACACCGCCCGCGTGGCCCCCGATCCCGCGGCCCGCCTGACCCTTCCGGGTGGCACGATCCTGCGCGCGGGGGACGAGGTGCTGTCCTTCGTGTCCCGTTCTCTGGAGCCTTACCGCGGGTTTCACGTGCTGATGCGGGCATTGCCCGACGTGCTGGCGGCGCGCCCCGACGCGCAGGTGGTCCTGGTCGGCGCCGAGGGCACCAGCTATGGCGCCAAGCCGCGGGATGCGAACAGCTGGAAGGACAAGCTGCTGGCAGAGGTCGGCGCCCGGCTGGACCTGTCGCGGGTGCATTTCCTGGGCCGCGTGCCCTATGGCGACTATCTGTCGCTGATGCAGGTGGCGCGGGTGCATTGCTATCTGACCTATCCGTTCGTGCTGTCCTGGTCGCTGACCGAGGCGATGGCGGCCGGGGGGTATGTCGTGGCGTCCGATACCGAACCGGTGCGCGAGCTGATCACCGACGGGGTGAACGGGCGCTTGGTGCCGTTCTTTGACGGGCCGACCCTGTCGGCGGCCCTGATCCGCGGCTTGGCGGGCGACCCGCAGGCGGCGGCGATCCGCAAGGCGGCGCGGGCCACGATCCTGGGGGGCTATGATCTGGCGTCGCAATCGCTGCCGCGCCAGATTGCCTGGGTGGAAAGCCAGGGCGCGATGCGATAGACCCTTGGCCACGCTTGCCAAAAGGGCCGCATCATGACGCAGATCAGGCTGACCAACACCCGCACCCGCCGCAAGGAGGAGTTCGTCCCCATCGACCCGGCCAACGTGCGTCTGTATCTGTGTGGACCCACCGTCTATGACCGCGCCCATCTGGGCAATGCCCGGCCGGTCCTAGTGTTCGACCTGCTGGTGCGGCTGCTGCGGCATGAATACGGCGACCGTGCGGTCACCTATGTGCGCAACTTCACCGATGTCGACGACAAGATCAACGCCGAGGCGCAGCGCCGCCGTGCGGCCGGGTCCGACCTGTCCCTGGAGGCGCTGATCGCCGAGCGGACCGAGGAGACGATCGGCTGGTATCACGCCGACATGGACGCGCTTGGCGCGGCTCGTCCGGACCACGAGCCGCGGGCGACCGCCTATGTCGGCCAGATGATCGCGATGACCGCCGACCTGATCGCCAAGGGCCATGCCTATGAGGCAGAGGGGCATGTGCTGTTCGACGTGCGGTCCTTTCCCGACTACGGCACGCTGTCGGGCCGTTCGGTCGACGACATGATCGCGGGCGCGCGGGTCGAGGTGGCACCCTTCAAGCGCGACCCGATGGATTTCGTGCTGTGGAAGCCGTCCTCGGACGACCTGCCGGGCTGGGACAGCCCCTGGGGCCGGGGGCGTCCGGGTTGGCACATCGAATGCTCGGCCATGTCGGCGGCGCTGCTGGGGCCGCATTTCGACATCCACGGCGGCGGCATAGACCTGCAGTTCCCGCACCACGAGAACGAGATCGCGCAGAGCTGCTGCGCCCATCCCGGCGCGGGTTTCGCCAATGTCTGGCTGCACAACGAGATGCTGCAGGTCGAAGGCAAGAAGATGTCCAAGTCCTTGGGCAACTTCTTCACCGTGCGCGACCTGCTGGACCGGGGCGTGCCCGGCGAGGTGATCCGCTTTGTCATGCTGTCCACGCATTACCGCAAGCCGATGGATTGGACCGAGGCCAAGGCGCAGGAGGCCGAAGCCGTGCTTCGGCGGTGGCATGGGCTTGTTGCGGGCATCGAACCCGCAACAAGCCCGGCACCCGCGCTGATCGAGGCGCTTGCCGATGACCTGAACGCTGCGGGTGCCATCGCGGTGTTGCACGACCTAGCGGGTCGGGGGGACGCGGAGACGCTGTTGGCATCGGCCCGGATGCTGGGCCTGCTGCTGCCGGGCATGGGCGATTGGGCCCAGGCCGATGCCGGTGCGGCGGGCCAGATCGAGGCGTTGCTGGCGGCGCGACTGGCGGCGCGCCAGACCCGCGATTTCGCCCGCGCGGATGCGATCCGGGACGGGTTCGCGGCGGCGGGCGTCGAGGTCAAGGACACGGCCAAGGGGCCCGAATGGTCGCTGGCCGCGGGGTTCGATCCGGCACGACTGGCCGATCTGGCGCGGACCCACGGCACATGACCCTGGAGGCCTGCACCGAGGCACTGCGCCAGAATGACCCCGACCGGTTCGGTGCGGTGCTGGTGGCCGAGGCGGCGGACCGTCCGGCGTTGGTCACGCTCTATGCGCTGAACCTGGAGATCGCCCGCGCGCCGTTCCAGTCGGCCGAGCCGATGCTGGCCGAGATGCGGCTGCAATGGTGGATCGACCGGCTGGACCAGATGGGGCAGGGCACCGCGCCCCCGCTGCACGACGTGCTGACGCCCCTGTGGGAGGCTTGGGGGACCGATGCCGGCGCCCTGTCGCCCCTGGCCGAGGCCCGGCGCAGGGATTGCGAACGCCAGCCCTTTGACGGGCCGCAGGCGGTGCTGGCCTATGTCGACGCGACGGCGGGCGCGCTGATGTGGACCGCCGCGCGCCGCTGCGGCGCGCCCGAAGGCACGCGAGAGATCGTGGCCCATCAGGCCCGCGGTGCCGGTCTGGCCGCGTGGCTGCGCGCGCTGCCGCAATTGCAGGCAGTCCGGCTGGGGCTGGAACCGGCCCGCCCCGAGGACGCGCGGGCCTTGGCGGAACAGGCGCGCGACGGGCTGCGCATGGCCGCACGGATGCACCGCAAGCTGCCGCGCCGGGCGGCGGCTGCGCTGTATCCCGGCCCCCGCGTGCCGCGCCTGCTGTCCGAGATCATGGCCGGGCGCACCGATCCGTTCGAGGCCACCACCGCGATCACGCCGTTTCAGCGGCGCGCATCGCTGGCGCGGCTGGCGCTGACCGGGCATTGGTGGCGCTAGGCGGGCCAGAAACCTCTTTTCCTCGCGCGCGGCCTGTGACAGCAATTGCGAAAGGCCCGGCGGGGCGGACGGAAGGGGATCGCCATGGCAAAGGCCAAGTTCGACGACCAGGCACGGGCCGGGCTGTCGCTGATCGCGCCGCCGTTCCTGTATGCGCTGGTGATCCTGGCGGCGCCGCTGCTGACCATCCTGGCCTACAGCTTCCTGACCGACGGCTATCTTGAGATCATCCGCGACTTCACGCTGGACAATTATACCCAGGTGCTGACCGACCCGATCGTGCGCACCGTCATGCTGCGGTCGCTGGTCGTGGCGGCCATCGTGACGCTGGCGACCGTGGTGATGGCCTTTCCGGTCGCCTATTACGTCAGCTTCTGCGTGCGGCCCGAAAAGAAGGCCATGTGGCTGTTCCTGATCACGATTCCCTTCTGGACCAGCTATCTGATCCGGGTGTTCCTGTGGAAGGTGATCCTGGGATATAACGGGGTCATCAACTCGTCCCTGACCGGGCTTGGCATCATCGACGAGCCGCTGACCTTCATCCTCTACAACACCAACGCCATCGTGCTGACGCTGGCGCATGCCTATGCGCCCTTCGCGATCCTGCCGATCTTCGTGGCGCTGGAAAAGATCGACCGCTCCCTGCTGGAGGCCGGGCGCGATCTGGGCGAAAGCCGGCTGATGACCTTCTGGCGGGTGACGCTGCCGCTGGCGATGCCGGGCGTCATCGCGGCGGTGCTGATCGTGTTCATCCCGACCATCGGCGACTATGTCACGCCCGAGGTGATCGGCGGCGGCAAGATCCCGATGATCGCCAACCTGATCCAGGTCCAGATGCTGGCGCTGGACAACCGGCCCCTGGGATCGGCGCTGGCGGTGACGGCCATGGCCATCGTGGCGGTGGTCAGCCTGGTCTTCCTGTTCCTCAACCGCCGCTTCCTCAAGGTGCGCCAATGAACCGCCAGGGACGCGGCCTGCAGGCCTATGCAATCTTCTATCTGCTGTTCCTGTATGCGCCGATCATCCTGCTGCCGATGTTCGCGTTCAACTCGGGCACGATCATCGCCTTTCCGCTGCAGGGGGTGACGACAGACTGGTTCCGGCAGATGTGGGCCGACGCGACGCTGCGCCGGGCGCTGACCAATTCGCTGACCGTGGCGGTGGCCTCGTCCATCCTGGCCACCTGCTTTGGCATCTTCGCGGCGCGCGCCTCGACCCGCTTCGTGTTTCCGGGCAAGGGCGGGATGATGGGGTTCATCATGCTGCCCATGGTGCTGCCGGAAATCATCGTGGCCATGTCGCTGCTGGTCGTGCTGCTGGGCATGGGGGTGCAGCTGTCGCTGATGACCGTCATCGCGGGGCACACGCTGATCTGCATGCCCTATGCCATCGCCGTGCTGACCACCGCCTTCTCGTCGCTGGACCGCAGCCTGGAGGAGGCGGCCTATGACCTGGGCGAAAGCAAGTGGGGCGCGTTCCGTCTGGTCACGCTGCCCTTGGTCATGCCGGGCATCATCAGCGCGCTGCTGATCAGCTTCACCATCAGCCTGGACGAGTTCATCCTGGCCTTCTTTTTGGCAGGGAACGAACCGACGCTGCCCACCTACATCTTCAGCCAGCTGCGTTTTCCGCGCGCGATCCCCGTCATCATGGCGTTGGGCACGGTGCTGGTGATCCTGTCGGTCGTCCTTCTGGCGATCGGCGAATATTTCCGCCGCCGGGGCAATGCCCGCATCGGCGGCAAGCCCACCGGAGGGTTGATGTGACCGAAGCCAAGCCGATGATCGAATGTCAGGGCGTCCACAAGTATTACGGCGACTATCACGCGCTGCGCGGGATCGACCTGACCATCCGCGCCGGAGAGTTCTTCTCCCTGCTGGGCCCGTCAGGCTGCGGCAAGACCACGCTTCTGCGCACCATCGCGGGTTTCGAGGACATCAGCGACGGCGCCATCCTGATCGGCGGCAAGCGCATGGAGGAGGTGCCCGCGAACAAGCGGCCCACCAACATGGTGTTCCAGTCCTATGCCATCTTCCCGCACCTGACGGTCGCCGAGAACGTGGCCTTCGGCCTGCGCCGCGATCCGCGCGGCAAGGCCGAGAAGGCCGCCGCGGTCGAGGAGGCGCTGGCCATGGTCGGCCTGAAGGGATACGGCGCGCGGTCCGCCCATGCCCTGTCGGGCGGCCAGCGGCAGCGGGTGGCCCTGGCGCGCGCGCTGATCCTGAAGCCCAAGGTGCTGCTGCTGGACGAGCCGCTCTCCGCCCTGGACCGCAAGATGCGCGAGCAGATGCAGGTCGAGCTGATCAAGTTGCAGCGGCAGGTGGGCATCACCTTCGTCCTGGTCACCCATGACCAGGAGGAGGCGCTGGTCATGTCCGACCGCATCGCCGTCATGTTCGAGGGAGAGATCGCGCAGCTGGACGGCCCCGAGGCCCTCTATGCCCGGCCGGCCACGCGCCGGGTCGCCGATTTCATCGGGGTGATGAACTTCCTGCCCGCCACGATCCTGTCGGAGATGGGCGGCACGGTCACCGTCGATGTCGCAGGCCTGGGCAGGGTCGAGCTGCCCGAGCGCCAGATCAGCCGCGCCAACCCGGACGACGAGGGGGACGTGATCGGCTTCCGCCCCGAGACGATGACCCTGGTCGCTCCGGGCGCGACCCACACGCAGCCGCGCGAGACCAACGCCACCATCGACGAGGTCGTCTATTACGGCGACATGACCTATTATGACCTGCGCCTGGACGGGGTCGCGCGCGACGACGGCAGGTCGCGCACGGTCCGCATCTCCATGCGCAACGTCTTTGGCCGCGACGTGCAGGAGGTCGGCACGCGGACCCGCCTGGCCTGGTCGCCCGGATCGCTGGTGCTGTTTCGCTGACGCGAAGGGTGTCCTGTTCCGCTAGCGCGGCGTCAGCCTGACCCAGATCCCGTCGCGCGCCCGGATCGTCAGCCGCGCCACGGGCATCGGCTGGCGGTCGGTCACCTCCAGCCGCCACCGCGCGGTGATCGCGGCCAGCATCACCACCCCCTCGACCATCGCCAGCCCCGCGCCGGGGCAGGCGCGCGGCCCGGCCGAGAACGGCAGGAAGGCCGCGCGGGCGCTGGCCTTGCCCTCGGGGCTGTCCCACCGGGCGGGGTCGAAATCGTCGGGCCGGTCCCACAGCCGGTTGTGCCGGTGCAGATGCCACGGAGAGATGACCAGCTGCGCCCCGCGCGGCACGGGCCGGTCGCGGAACGTCTCGGGGGCGGTGGCCTCACGCGCAAACATCGCGACGGCCGGATACAGGCGCAGCGCCTCGCGGAACACGGCACGCGTGGCGCGCAACCCGCCGACGCTGGCGAAGTCGTTCAGGGTCGCGGCCTCTGCCGCCACGCGCTCCTGCCAGTCGGGATGGGCGGCCAGCAACCACAGCGCCCAGGCCAGGACCGAGGCGCTGGTCTCATGCCCGGCCAGGAACATGACCGCGACCTGGTCGATCATCTCGGCTTCGGAAAACGGCGTGCCGGTCTCGGGGTCGGGAGTGGTCATGATCCGCGTGGCCAGATCGTCGGGCGCCGTGCCCGCCGCGATGGCCCGGCGACGTTCGCGCACCAGATCGCCGATCAGCCCGCGAATGCGCGCGGCGGTGGCGCGGGTGCGGCGCGAATGGGGCCGCGGCATCCAGGCGGGCAGGGGCAGCAGGGCCGCCAGGTTCACCAGGGGTTGAGCGGCCTGATGGTCGCGGAACGCCTCGAACACGTCGGACGCAATGCGGTGTTCGACGGGCATCGAGAACAGCGTGCGAAAGATCACGTCGGCGGCGGCATGGGCGGCCTGCGGCTCGATGTCCTGCACCCCCGGCGCCAGCCGCTGGCTGGCCGCGCGTGCGGCGGCCAACACGGCGGGAAAGCTGTCGCGCAGGCGGCCGCCGTCAAAGGCCGGGTCGATGATGCGCCGCTGGCGCGCCCAATCCGTGCCGTTCGCGATGAAGACGCCGTTGCCTAACAGTGGCGCCAGACCCTCGCGCATGCGGTTCGATTTCGGGAAATCGCCGGGGCGGTCCTGCAGGATCAGCCGGATCAGCGCCGGGTCGTTGCAGAAGAAGCTGTGGATCACCGGACTGCGGAATTCCGCCATCCACGCGCCGTACAGGCGTTCCGGCAGCGCGCCCAGCAGGTCGCGCCTGAACCCGCGGATCAGCCCGCGCAGGGTGCCGCGCCCCTCCGCTCCCCGGGGCCGGGGCGTCACCGCGCGCCCACGGGCCGGGTGATCCGCCCCGGCGACGGCTTGCGCCCGGCGAACCGCTGCGCCAGCGTCCGCGGCCCGGCGGTGATCGCGAAATAGTCGTAATCGCCCGGCCGATCAAAGGCGCACAGATACTGGAAATGCAGCTTGAACCATCGGTTCTTCAACGCGGCCTGCCGGTCGGGCGACAGCGTGTGCGTGAACGCCGCCGAAATCACCAGCGGCCAGCGCTGGTCCAGGCCGGCCTGTCCGCAGACCGCCACCGGATCGCACAGCGCGAAACAGCAGGCATCGCCCGGCGCCGTCACGTCCAGCCAGAACAACCCGTCGCTGCGCGCAAGCCAGCCCAGGTCGTCGCGCAGCCGCCCAGCATCGGGCAGGAACGCCGCCATCGGCACCACATGCCCAAGCGTCAGCAGCGACAAAGCCGGGCCGGGGTCGACACGTTCTCGCAGCAGATCGGCCAACAGCGACACCGCCAGATAGGCGCCCGAGGAATGGCCGACGACCAGCACCTCGTCCGGTCCGTCGTCCAGGATCGTTATCAGGCGGGCGCGGAACTGGGCCAGCCGGTCCTCCAGCGCGGGGGGATAGGCGCCGCGATGGCGCGCGGTGAAGGCGTAATCGTGCATCAGGTAATAGGCGAACAGCCGGTGATCCAGCCGCCGCCCCAGGACCAGCACGCCCCAGGCCACCGCCAGCCCCACGGGCAGGCCCGGCCAACCGCCGACGGCCGACGCCGCCAGCCCCCCAGCCAGCAAAGCCAGCACCAGCTGTGCCAGCAGCACCGCGATGGGATAAAGCGCCGCGATGACCGGCCCGCGCCGCAGCCGCATCAGCCGCGACAGGGTGCCCGTCGCGATATAGGTCCAGGACGTCCGCGCCAGCTGTGCGAACGTCCCCGCGATGCCCTGCCGCATCGAGGCCTGAACGATGTCGGACCACAGCGCGACCTCGATCACGGTGGTGGTGTCGCGACCCTCGACCCGGCCGTGGACGGCCCAGGCAAAGCCCTGCGCCTGCGCCTTGGTGATGCGCAGCCGGTGGCCCGAAATCCGCGCCTGATCCGCGGCCTCGCGCCGATACAGCTCGCGATAGCGGCGCGGCGGGATGGGGTCGAAACCCGGCAGGTACAGGATGTGGCGGCGGAACGGTGCGGTCATGGGGGCCCTTGACTGTCCGGCACCACCTTAGGTGGAAATGCCGCGGCGGCAAGACCCGGTCAGCCGCGCCAGCGTGCCTCGTGCGCCTCGATCGCGGCGATGCGGCGGGCGGCGGGGGGGTGGGACAGGAACCATGCGGGGGCGCCTGCGCCACCGCTGCCGGTCAGGCGGTCCAGCTTGCGGAACAGCGATTTCTGCGGGGCGGTGCCAAGGCCCGCCTTGATCATCAGGGCGCTGGCGAAGCGGTCGGCCTCGAACTCATCCTGGCGCGACAGGCGGGCGGCGACGGCGGTCGCGATCAGGTTGGCGATCCAGGCGCCGATGCCCGGCAGGATGCGCCCCAGAACCCCGGCCAGCGCCATGCGGATCGCGTTCTGCCCCGCGAAATCGATCATCCGGCGGCGCGAATGGCCCAGGCTGACATGGCCCAGTTCGTGCGCGATGACGCTGGCCAGTTCCTCGGGCGTGACCTCTTCGGCGTCCAGCTTGCGCAGGAAGCCGCGGGTCAGGAAGATGCGCCCGTCGGGGGCGGCAAGGCCGTTCACCGGCTCGATCTCATAGACATGGGCGCGGATCGGGGGCAGGTCCATCGCGCGGCCAAGTCGGTCCAGCATGGGCGTCAGGCGCGGATGGGTCAGCGGCGTGGCCTTCTGGTTCAGCTCCTGCCGAAGGCGCCATGCGGAAAAGAACCACATCGCGACCAGATACAGCGCCAGCAGGATGAAGGGCAGGTAACGCATCATGGTTCTTATATGGCGGCGCCGGACCGGCGATGCCAGAGCCTGCGCCCCGCCCAGATTGCCGCAGCCAGCACCGCGGCCGCCGCCAGCGCCTTGAGCGCCGCGGCCTCGTCCCCGCGAAAGCCGCGCCCGGCCAGATGCCCCGCGCCCAGATGCAGCGTGGCCCAGATCGCCTCTCCGGGGACCGAGGCGGCCATGAACCGCGCCAGCGACAGCCCCGCGGCCCCCGCGACGTAATTGGTGGCCGGACCAAGCGGCGTGACCAGCCAGCGCGACAGGAACACCGCCCCCGCGCCGCGCCGGGCGATCAGCGCCTGCGCCCGCGCCAGGATCGCCCCCCGCCTGCCGCGCATCAGCCACGGCCGCATCCGGCGCGCCAGCAGGAACGCCGCCGCGTCGCCCGCGCTGGCCCCCAGCACCGCGCCCGCGCCGATCAGCCCCAGGTCCAGGTGCCCGGTCCCCGTCAGCGCCCCCGCTGCCACCAGCACCGCCGAGGTCGGCACCGGGACCATCATGCAGGACAGGAACGCCATCGCCCCCACCAGCCACGGCCCCCAGACCGGCAGCAGGGCCGTCAGCTGGGCGATCATCCCAGCACCCGCATGGCGCGCGTCAGCCCGTCCAGCGTCAGGGGCAGCATCCGGTCGGGAAAGACCTGCTGCACCATGCCGATGGACTGGGTGTATCCCCAATGCGCCTCGGGGACGGGGTTCAGCCAGGCATGGTCGGGCCAGGCCCCGGCAAGGCGCTGCAGCCAGACCTGCCCGGATTCGGGATTCCAGTGTTCGTTGGCCCCGCCCGGCACCGCGATCTCGTAGGGCGACATCGACGCGTCGCCCACCACGATGCATTTGTAGTCGCGGCCATAGCGGTGCAGCACGTCCCAGGTGGGCGTCTGCGCGTCCCACCGGCGGCGGTTGTCGGTCCACACGCCTTCGTACAGGCAGTTGTGGAAATAGAAATGCTGCATGTGCTTGAACTCGGCGCGGGCAGCGCTGAACAGCTCGTCCACCACGCGGATATGGTCATCCATGCTGCCGCCCACGTCCAGGAACAGCAGCACCTTGACCGCGTTGCGCCGTTCGGGCCGCGTCTGCACGTCGATATAGCCGTGGTCGGCGGTGGCGCGGATCGTGCCGGGCAGGTCCAGCTCGTCCGCGGCGCCGTGGCGGGCCCATTGGCGCAACCGCTTCAGCGCGACCTTGATGTTGCGGGTGCCCAGTTCGGCGGTGTCGTCGAAGTCGCGGAACTCGCGCTTGTCCCAGACCTTGACGGCGCGGCGGTGGCGGCTGCCGTCCTGGCCGATGCGCACGCCTTCGGGGTTGTAGCCATAGGCACCGAAGGGCGAGGTGCCCGCGGTACCGACCCACTTGTTGCCGCCCTGATGGCGCCCCTGCTGTTCGGCCAGCCGCTTGCGCAGCGTATCCATCAGCGCCTGCAGGCTGCCCAGGCCCTGGACCTGCGCCTTTTCGTCGTCCGACAGCAGCCTTTCGGCCAGCTTCTCCAGCCACCCTTCGGGCAGGGCGCGGGGGTCCAGCAGGTCGCCGACATCGACCTGTTCAAGCCCCGAGAACGTGTCCGAGAACGCGCGGTCGAAGCGGTCGATATGGCGTTCGTCCTTGACCAGCACCAGCCGAGCCAGGCCGTGGAACCCCTCGACCGTCATGCCGTCCAGGCCGGCGCCCATGCCCTCCATCAGATCCAGCCATTCCCGCAGCGAGACGGGAACCCCGTGCCTGCGCAGATTGTCCAGAAAGGGCAGGAACATCAGCTCATCCGATGAACGATGATCGTGGCGACGACGCCGATCATGGCCAGGCCAAGCGCGAAGGCCACCGCATACTGGATGCGGTCGGCGCGGGTGCCGCCCAGCTGGCCGGCGCGGCGCCAGCCCAGGATGGCACCGATGATGACGGCTGCGATGACGATCATGACGGTCCTTCCCATGGCACCCAAGGCCCCCAGCAGATACCGCGCCCGGCCCCCGCCCGCAACCGCGACCGCTTGTCCCCGCGCGGCCGTGCCACTAGCGTCGCCACCGGGACGGAGGATCGGCATGCAGGATTTCGGCGATTACGACTATATCATCGTGGGCGCGGGCTCGGGCGGGTGCGTGCTGGCGAACCGGCTGTCGGCCGATCCCGCGAACCGGGTCCTGCTGCTGGAGGCGGGGGGGCATGACAACCGCTTCTGGGTGCATGTGCCGGTGGGCTATCTCTATGCGATGGGCAACCCGACGCTGGACTGGTGCTATCAGACAGATCCGGAACCCGGTCTGAACGGCCGCCGCCTGAACTATCCGCGCGGGCGCGTTCTGGGCGGGTGTTCGTCGATCAACGGCATGATCTACATGCGCGGGCAGGCGGCCGATTACGACCGCTGGCGGCAGATGGGCAACGCGGGCTGGTCCTGGTCCGACGTGCTGCCGCATTTCCGCGCGACGGAGCGTCATTACGAACCGGCCTGCGACATCCACGGCGACCAAGGCGAATTGCGGGTCGAACAGCAGCGGCTGCGCTGGCCGATCCTGGACGCGGTGGCCCAGGCCGCGCAGGAGCTGGGCCTGCCCGCCAACCCTGACTTCAACCGGGGCGACAACCTGGGCGTCGGCTATTTTCCGGTCACGCAGCGCAAGGGCATCCGCTGGAACGCAAGGAAGGCCTTCCTGAACCCCGCCCGCGGCCGCCCCAACCTGCGGATCGAGACGGATGCCCAGGTCCTGCGCCTGCAGATGGACGGCCGCCGCGTTACGGGCGTCCTGTTCGACCAGCACGGCCAGCGCCGGCTGGCGCGCGCGCGGGGCGAGGTGATCCTGGCCGCGGGCGCAGTCAATTCGCCCGCGTTGCTGGAGCTTTCGGGCATCGGACAGCCGGATCGCCTGGCGGCCCTGGGCATCGCGCCGGTCCACGCCCTGCCGGGGGTGGGCGAGAACCTGCAGGATCACCTGCAGCTGCGCACCGTGTTCCGCATCCGGGGCGCGCGGACGCTGAACGACCGGGCGCGAACGATCTGGGGCAAGGCCGGCATCGCGCTGGAATACGCGTTGCGTCGGACGGGGCCGATGGCGATGGCGCCCAGCCAGCTGGGGATATTCGCGAAATCGTCCGATGCGTTCGACACGCCCAACATCGAATATCACGTGCAGCCGTTGTCCCTGGGCAAGTTCGGCGACCCGCTGGACGATTTTTCGGGGCTGACGGTGTCGGTCTGCAACCTGCGGCCTGAAAGCACGGGGTCCGTGCACATCACCGCGCCCGATCCCCGGACGGCCCCCGCCATCGCGCCGCGCTATCTGACGACCGAGGGCGACCGACAGGTGGCCATCGACAGCCTGCGCCATGCGCGCCGCCTGATGGCGACCGCCCGCATGGCCGAATTCGCGCCCGAGGAGCACAAGCCGGGCGCGCATCTGCAAAGCGACGCCGATCTGGCGCAGGCGGCGGGAGAGGTCGGCACGACCATCTTCCACCCGGTCGGCACGACGCGGATGGGGTCGGACCCGATGGCCGTGGTCGATGCGCAGCTGCGCGTGCACGGGCTGTCGGGCCTGCGCATCGCCGATGCCGGGGTGATGCCCGCGATCGTGTCGGGCAACACCCATGCACCGGTCACGATGATCGCGGACAAGGCGGCGGGGATGATCCTGGCGCGTTAGGTCAGCATGGCGCGGAACGCGTGCCAGCTGGCCTTGGGGGTCCGCACCATCGTGTCATAGTCCACATGGACCAGGCCGAAGCGCGGGCCGTATCCCCAGCCCCATTCGTAATTGTCCAGCAGCGACCAGTAGAAGAACCCGCGCACGTCCACGCCCTGATCCATCGCCGCCTTGGTCGCGCGCAGGTGATCGCCGATGAACCGGATGCGGGCCTGATCGTCGGTCGGTACCTCGGAGGCCATGCCGTTCTCGGTGACATACAGCGGCAGGTTGCCGGTGTGGTCGCGCGCCAGGCGGGTCAGGAATTCGGTCAGGCCCTCGGGGCGGATCTCCCAGTCCATCTGGGTCTTGGGCAGGGGGCCCGGCACCTCGGAGGCGTGGGGCCACAGCCCGTCGTTCCGGGTGTACAGGCGCCGGGTGTAGTAGTTGACCCCCAGCCAGTCCAGCGGCTGCGCGATCAGGTCCATGTCATCCTGCCAGCGGTCGGGCAGATGCGGCCCGATCCCGGCCAGCGCGGCGTCCGGGTATCCCTGGCCCATCAGCGCGCGGATGAACCACTGGTTATAGATCGCGTCCTGCGTCTCTGCCGCCTGTTCCGCCTCGGCGGTGGTGTCGGCGGGGTGGCTGGTCTCGAAGTTCAGCACGATGCCCAGGTTCGTGGCGCCATCCGCCCGCAGCGCCTGCATCGCGGTGCCATGCGCCAGCAGGACGTGGTGCATGGCGCGGCTGGCGGCGCGGATGTCACGCAGGCCGGGGGCGTGGTGGCCGAGGAAATGCGACAGCCAGGCGATGCACCAAGGCTCGTTCAGGGTGGCGGCCGATGCCACGCGGTCCCCGATGCGGGCGTTGATCGTGGTGCACAGGTCCGCGAAACGCTGCGCGATGTCGCGGTTCTGCCAGCCGCCCTGCGACGACAGCGCCGCGGGCAGATCCCAGTGGTGATAGGTCAGGAAGGGTTTCAGGCCGCGTTCCAGCATGCCGTCGACCAGCTTGTCGTAGAAATCCAGACCATCGGGGTTCACCGTCACCCCGTCCGGCATCACCCGCGCCCAGGAGGTCGAAAAGCGATAGCCGTCAAAGCCTGCGTCGCGGATCAGGTCCAGGTCCTGCGGCCACAGCCGCAGGTGATCGCAGGCGCGGCTGCCGTCGCTGTTATCCATGATGTTGCCGGGCGTGGCGGCAAAGGTGTCCCAATGCGACGGGCCCGCGCCGGCCGTGCCCTCGATCTGATAGGCCGAGGTGGCGGCGCCGAAGGTGAAACCTGCGGGAAAGTCGGTGCGGGGCGGCAGCATGGGGGATCCTCCTGATGGCGCAACCATGCTGGCATGTCCGCGCGGGGCGGGAAAGGGGTCAGGCGCCGCCGTTCACGCGCGCGGCGCCATCTGCCGCCTGGCAAAGGCCAGCACGAAGACCGCGGTCAGGATCACGATGATCGTGGGGGCGGGCGCGCTGTCCAGCCAGAAGCTGGCCCAGATGCCTGCCAGCGCGCTGGCCACCGCGATGGCGGTCGCCAGCGCCATCATCACGGCCAGCCGGCGGGTCAGCAGAAAGGCGATGGCGCCGGGCGCGATCAGCAGCCCCACGGCCAGGATGATTCCCACCGCCGACAGCATCGCCACGACCGAGGCCGCGATCATCGCCAGCATCCCGTAATGCAGCCAGCCCGCCCGCAGCCCCGACACCCGCGCCTGCACCGGATCGAAGGCCAGCAGCGCAAAGTCCCGCCATTTCAGCAGGAGCGCCAGCGTCACCACGGCGGCGATGGGCAGGGCCTGGGCAAAATCGCCCGGCCCGATGCCCAGGATGTTGCCGAACAGGATATGGTCCAGATGCACCCCGGGCGGAAAGACCGTGAACAGGATCAGGCCGACGGCGAACATGCCCGCCATGACCACGCCAAGCGCGGTGTCGGACTTGATGCGGCTGTTGGCGTCCAGCCAGCCCGACGACAGCGCGCAGACCATGCCCGCCGCGAAGGCCCCGACCAGCAGCGGCAGGCCCAGGGCATAGGCCAGCACGATGCCCGGCAGGACCGCGTGGCTGATCCCGTCGCCCATCAGCGCCCAGCCCTTGAGGACCAGAAAGCAGGACAGCAGCGCGGCGGGCACCGCGACGATCACCGCGATTAGCGCCGCGTCCGCCATGACGGGAAAGGTGAAGGGCAGGATCAGCGCATTCATGGCTGCGCCCTGACGGCATCACGGGCGCGGCGGCGCGTGGCGCGCAGCCCGTGGGTGGGGGCGAAGGTGAAGGCCGCCAGGAAGATCAGCGTCTGCAGCGTCACGATGATGCCGCCCGTGGCCCCGTCCAAGAAGAAGCTGGCATAGGCGCCGATGGCCGAGGTCGTCGTGCCGATCACGACCGAGATCACGATCAGCCGCGGAAAGCGGTCGGTCAGCAGATAGGCCGTGGCCCCCGGCGTCACCACCAGGGCGATGACCAGGAAGGCGCCGACGGTCTGCATCGCCGCCACGGTCGAGGCCGCCAGCAGGGTGAAGAACAGCGCCTTCATGCGGTTCGGATGCAGGCCGATGGTGCGGGCGTGAACCTCGTCGAAGAAGACCACCATCAGGTCGCGCCATTTCATCAGAAGGATCGCCAGCGAGACGGTCGAGATCAGCACCAGTTGGATCACGTCGCCCGGCGCGATGGCCAGGATGTTGCCCATGGTGATCGCCTGCAGGTCCACCGCGACCGGGTTCAGAGACACCATGAACAGCCCGATGCCGAAGAAGCCGGTGAAGATCAGCCCGATGATCGCGTCCTGTTTGAGCCCCGTCCGGGTGTTCAGGAACAGCATGGTCAGCGCCGCCAGCCCGCCCGACAGGAAGGCGCCAAGCGCGAAGGGCAGGCCCAGCATGTAGGCCCCCGCCACGCCCGGCACGATGGAATGGGACAGCGCGTCGCCGATCAGGCTCCACCCCTTGAGCATCAGGTAGGCCGAGAGAAAGGCGCAGACGCCCCCGACCAGGGCCGAGACCCAGATCGCGGTCGCCATGTAGCCATAGGTGAAGGGCGTCAGGGCCAGGTCGATCATCGGGGGTCGCGCGCGGGGGTTTTGCACCCCCGCACCCCCGCAGGGTATTGGCGCAAAGGAGAAATGCTCATGCGCCGCCCCCCGTCCGGTGACGGTCGTCGTAGAAGATCAGCGGGCGTTCGTCGTCAGTGAAGACGTCCACGTTGCGCGCGTCCGCGTCGGCGTGCAGGTCGGTGCCGCCCAGCATGAAGTGGCGCAGCGTGCCGCCGAAGGCCTGGCGGAGGTTGGCGGGGGTGAAGGTGGTTTCCGTCGGACCCGAGGCCAGCACCGTGCCTTTGACCAGCACCACGCGGTCGCAATATTCCGGGACCGAACCCAGATCGTGGGTCGAGACCAGCATCACCCGTCCTTCGTCGCGCATCTGGCGCAGCAGGGTGATGATCGTCTGTTCGGTCTGCACATCGACGCCGGTGAAGGGTTCGTCCAGCAGGATCACCCGCGCCTCCTGTGCCAAGGCTCGTGCCAGGAAAACGCGCTTTTTCTGGCCGCCGGACAGTTCGCCGATCTGGCGGGTGGCGTAATCGGTCAGGCCGACGCGGGCCAGTGCGTCGGTCACCGCCTGTCGGTCTGCAGGGCGGGCGCGGCGCAGAAAGCCCATATGGCCGTAGCGGCCCATCATCACCACGTCGCGCACCAGAACCGGAAAGGTCCAGTCGACCTCCTCCGCCTGCGGGACATACGCGACCAAGTTGCGCGACAGCGCATGGCGGACGGGCAACCCCAGGATGCGCACCTGGCCCGTGGCGTGGGGCAGCAGGTCCATCAGCGCCTTGAACAGCGTCGATTTTCCCGCGCCGTTCACGCCGACCAGCGCGGTCACCGACCCTTGCGGCACGGTGAAGCTGGCCTGCGCCAGCGCGCGGTGGCCGTTGCGATAGGCGACGGTCAGGTCGTTGACCTCGATGCCCAGAGGATCATGGGGGGCGTGGGGATCAGCCATCGGCCAGCGCGTCCACGATGGTCTGCGATGTGACCCGCAGCAGGTCCAGATAGGTGGGCACCGGCCCGTCCGTGTCCGACAGGCTGTCCACATAGAGGACGCCGCCATAGTCCGCCCCGGTTTCCGCTGCGATGCTGCGCGCCGGACGGTCCGAGATGGTGCTTTCCGAGAAGATCACCGGCGCGCCGGTGTCGCGCATGGCGTCGATCAGGGCACGGACCTGCTGGGGCGTGCCCTGGCCTTCGGCATTGATGGGCCAGAGATACATCTCGGTCAGGCCGAAATCGCGGGCCAGATAGCTGAAGGCGCCTTCGGAGGTGACCAGATAGCGGCGATCCTGGGGCAGGGCCCGGGCGGCGTCGCGCAGCGGGCCCACGACATCAGCGATCTGCTGCTTGTAGTCGTCCGCATTCGCGGCATAGGCGGCGGCATTGTCGGGGTCGGCCTGGGCCATCGCGGCGGCGATGTTGTCGACATAGATCTGTGCCGAATCCAGCGCCATCCAGGCATGGGGGTTCGGCTTGCCTTCGTAATCGCCGCTGCGGATCGGCAGGGGGTCGATGCCCTGCGTCACCGTGACGATGGGCACGTCGCCCGCACGGTCCAGGTATTGCTGCGCCCATCCGTCCAGATTCAGCCCGTTGACCAGCACCAGGTCCGCATCGGCGATGCCGATGATGTCGCGCGGGCTGGGTTGATAGTCGTGGATCTCGGCCCCCGGCGGGGTGATGGACCGCACCTCGGCCAGGTGGCCGCCAACGTTGCGGGCCATGTCGGCGATCACGGTGAAACTGGTGGCGACCTGCAGCTGGTCGGCGGTCGCATGGGTCGGGATCAGGAACAGGAACGGCGTCAGGAATCGATACATCGCATCCTCCAATGCCCCTGTTATCTGCGAACGGTTCGCAACTGTCAACAGTTGAGAACCAGTTGCAACTGGACCCCGGCTGCGGCAGAATGCGCGGATGACCAGACGACGTGCGGACAGGTTGGAGCAGGCGTTGCGGGATGCGGGGGTCCGCGTCACGCGCCAGCGCGCGGCGCTGCTGAAGGTGATCGCCGCGGCCGAGGACCACCCCGATGCGGCCGAGCTGCATGCCCGCGCGGTCACCGCCGGGGCGGGGGTGTCGCTGGCCACGGTCTATCGCACGCTGACGACGCTGCAGGCGCAGGGCGTGATCGAGAAGCTGGAATTCCAGGGCGAACCCGCCCGGTGGGAGGCCGCCGACCAGCGCCACCACGACCACATGATCGACGTGGACAGCGGCGAGGTCATGGAGTTCACCAACGAACGGATTGAGCGCCTTCAGGCCGAGATCGCCGCCGAGATGGGATATGACATCGTCCATCACCGGCTGGAGCTGTATGTGCGGCGGCGCTGATGCAAGTGTTCGACAAGATCATCAGCGACCGGGGCTCGCGCTATGCGGTGTCGGGCGGGCCGGCCGCCGACCGGGCGGCAGTGGCCGCGATGCTGGCCGAACTGACGCGGGTCAAGCGGTTCCAAAAGGCCACCCATCACAGCTGGGCCGCCATCGTGGGCGGAGAGGGCGTCAAGGACGATGACGGGGAAAGCGGCGCGGGGCAGCTGATCCTGCAGATGCTGGACCGCGCCGGCCTGCAGGATCATGTGGTCATCGTCACGCGCTGGTACGGCGGCAAGCATCTGGGCGGGGACCGGTTCCGGCATGTCGCCGATGCGGTGCGCCATTACCTGCGCGAGACGGGGGCGGGCTGACCCGGCGACGGGTCACCCCCTCGGTCAGGGCCGGAACATCACCTTGCCGGTGCGGCCCGGCGTCAGGGCGGCGGTGACGGCCTGGGTCGGTTCGTCCAGTCCGAAGGTGCCGCCCGCGGTCAGGTCCAGCTTGCCGTCCATGACCAGCCCGATCAGTTCGCCGAACATGCGCTGGCGATCCTCTGCCGGGGTGGCGGGCATCACCTTGGCACCCCAGAAGCCCTTGACGGACAGGTGCTTGAAGATGATCGGCCCGGCAGGCAGCTGCAGGTCCTCTCCGGTGGTCGAACCGAAGGTGACCAGCAGCCCCTCGGTCCCCAGCAGGTCGACCAGCCCCGCCGCGACCGCGCCGCCCACGGAATCGACCGCCGCGCGGGCGCCGTCCTTGCCGATGATCGCGCGGGCCTTGGCCACCCAGTCCGGGTCGCTGGTCGAGATGACGTCGGTCATGCCCATCGCGGTCAGTTCCTCGACCGCTTCGGGGCGGCGGACCAGGTTCAGCAGGCGCACGCCGCGCGACTGCGCCAGCACGGCCATGATCTTGCCCACCGCGCCGTTGGCGGCGGTCTGGATCACCCAGTCACCGCGCGATACGTGCAGGAATTCCAGCAGCGTGATGGCGCTGAAAGGCATGGCGATCAGCTGGGCCGCGGCCGCGTCGGGCATCTCGTCGGGGACGGGGATGGCGCCGGCGGCCTGGGCCAAGGCGTATTCGGCCCAGGACCCCTTGAGGCCCGCGACGGCAACGCGGCGGCCCTTCAGGGCGGGATCGACGCCGGGGCCGGTCTCCTCGACGATGCCCACGGCCTCGCTGCCGGCGGTGGCGGGCAGGTCGGGACGCACGCCGTAGTTGCCGCGGATGGTCCACAGGTCGTGATTGTGGATGGGCGACAGAAGCACGCGGACCAGCAGCTCGCCGTCCTGCGGGGCGGGACGGTCGGTGTCGGTCGACTGCAGCACATCGGCGGGTTCGCCGAAGCGGTCATGGGTGACGCTGCGCATAAGATATCCTTTCGGTCCTGTTCGTTGCAGCTGACCTAGGCATTGCCCCCCGCCGTTGCCAGTGCCGGCGCGCGCGCGGCGACAGGATGACTCCGCGTCAAGCGGCCCGTTCGGCGGGAACCTCGCGGGCCAGCGCCCGCGCCTCGGCCCGGTCCAGGGTGGCCAGGATCTGGCCGATCGTGGCCCCCCGCGCCCGCTGTCGCTGCCAGATGCGCAGGCAGGAGGCGGGCGACCAGGGGAGGGCGGCGCGGCTCAGCCAGGCGCGCAGCGGCGCAGGCAGCGCGTCGAAGGCCGCCATGGGGTCGCGCGTGCGCCGCCGCTGGCGCTGCGCGGTCCGGCCCAGATTGGCACAGCGGCGCATCAGCACGAGGCGGCCTCCTCCACCGGATCGACCACCACCAGCAGCCGCGTCTGGCCGGGGATGGCGGGCGGCGACCGGTGCAGGATGCCCGTCGGCTGGACCCCCCAGCTGCGGCCGCGGAACAGGGCGGCGGTGCCCGTGGGCATCTGCTGGATGCAGTCGACCTGGGCCGGACCACTGGCGGGACCGAACTGCGTGCCCGCCCCGCGCAGCGTGCAAAGCAGCCGTGCGCGCACTGCATCCAGATGCCATTTCGGACAGGACTGGCCATCCGTGACCTCGACCCGCAGGGTGACCATCAACGCGCCCAGGGAACGCGCCGCGTGCTGCGCCAGCTCGGCGATCTGGTCGATCAGCGCCCTGCGGTGATCGCAATCCGCCAGCGCGGCCGCGTCGCAGGCATGGCGCAGGGCCGTCGCGGCGTCCTGCGGGCGCAGGGTCTGGCGCAGACGCGGCAACCGGTCCGGCGGCAACGCGTCCAGCCAGGCCTGCCATGCAGGATCGGTGGTCCGCTGCCACAGCGCGACCGCGACGCCGGGCAGCGCGATCGTCCCCAGCACGCGCGGATCGTGGCCGCTGTTCATCGCCGTCGCGGGGGCGGGGGTCGGGCGCAGGGCGACGCGCTGGTTCATGCCGCGACCTCCGCCGCGCGGCGCCATGCGGGGAAGGGGTCGGGCAGGGCGGTCCAGCCGGCCGGGTTGTCGCCCCATTCCTCGCCCAGAAGGCAGGCGTCCAGGCGGGCGCGGATGCGATCCTCGTCCATGCCGGTGCCGATGAAGACCAGCTCCTGCCGCCGGTCGCCGAAGGGGTCGGACCAATGCGCGTCCAGATAGGCGCGCCCCTCGGGGTGGGTCGGCCAGCGGTCGCGCGGGACCGAGGCCCACCACTGCCCCAGGGGCCGGACCGAGGACAGCGCCCCCGCCAGAGAGAACTCGGCCACCCAGTCGGGCCGCGTGGCGACCCAGAAATGCCCCTTGGCGCGGATCACGCCGGGCAGGGGGCCGTTCAGCAGCTCGTGGATCTTGCGCGGCTCGAACGGCTGGCGGGCGCGATAGACGAAGCTGGCGACGCCGTATTCCTCGGTCTCGGGGGTGTGGTCGGCATGGCCGTACAGCTCCTTGGCCCACATCGGATGGGTATGGGCGCGGTCGGAATCAAACAGGCCGGTGTTCAGGATGTCGCGGGGCGCGACGCGGCTGTGATCCGTCTCGATGATGCGCGCGTCGGCGTTCAGCGCGCGGATGATCTTGCGCGCGGCGTCCACGCGGGCGGGTCCGGCATCGCTGCATTTGTTCAGCACGATCACGTCGGCAAATTCCATCTGGTCGGTCAGCAGATCGACCAGCGTGCGCGCATCGGCGTCGCCCATCACCTCTCCGCGGTCGGACAGGAAATCGTGGCTGGAGAAGTCGGCCGTCAGGTTCACCGCATCGACCACCGTCACCATCGTGTCCAGCCGCGCCACTTCGGACAGGCTGGCGCCGCTGTCATCCGCGAACTCGAAGGTGGTGGCGACGGGCAGCGGCTCGCTGATCCCGGTCGATTCGATCAGCAGGTAGTCGAACCGCCCCGCCTGGGCCAGGCGGCGCACCTCCAGCAGCAGGTCCTTGCGCAGGGTGCAGCAGATGCAGCCGTTCGACATCTCGACCAGAGTCTCCTGGGTCTGCGACATGCCGCCCTCGGCGCGGACCAGGTCGGCGTCGATGTTCACCTCGGACATGTCGTTGACGATGACGGCGACGCGCAGCCCGTCGCGATTGTTCAGGACGGCGTTCAGCAGGGTCGTCTTGCCGGCGCCCAGAAAGCCGGACAGGACGGTGACGGGCAGGCGGGGATCGTGGGTCATGGCAGGTCCTCGGTGCTGTGGCTGGTCAGGTTAGTTATAGTATAACATTACTGATGACAATCCTGCAGCCTGCCTTGCCCGCCCCATTGACGACCCGCCCCCGATGGGCCATGCCGCGCGGATGCTGCACATCGATGACATCTCCTATTCCATCCAGGGCCGCCCGCTGTTCGCCGGCGCCTCGGCATCCGTGCCCGAAGGGCACAAGGTCGGCCTTGTGGGTCCGAACGGCGCGGGCAAGACGACGCTGTTCAAGCTGATCCGTGGCGAACTGGGCCTGGACGGCGGCGCCATCAGCCTGCCGACGCGCGCCCGCATCGGCGGCGTGGCCCAGGAATCGGCCGCGACCGCGCTGTCCGTGCTGGAGACCGTCCTGGAGGCAGACCAGGAACGCACCGCCCTGATGGCGGAATCGCTGACCGCGACGGACGCGCATCGCATCGCGGACATCCAGACCCGCCTGACCGACATCGATGCCTGGTCGGCCGAGGCCCGCGCCGCGACGATCCTGGACGGGCTGGGCTTCGACACCGCAGACCAGCAGCGCCCGACGAGCGACTTCAGCGGCGGCTGGCGGATGCGCGTGGCGCTGGCGGGGGTGCTGTTCGCGCAGCCCGACCTGCTGCTTCTGGACGAACCGACCAACTATCTGGACCTGGAAGGCGCGCTGTGGCTGGAGACCTATCTGGCCCGCTATCCGCACACGGTCATCATCATCAGCCACGACCGCGGGCTGCTGAACCGCGCCGTCGGCCATATCCTGCATGTCGAGGACAAGAAGCTGACGCTGTATACCGGCGGCTATGACAGCTTCACCCGAATCCGCGCCGAAAAGCGCGCCCTGCAGGCCGCCGAGGCCAAGAAGCAGACCGAACGCCGCGCGCATCTGCAAAGCTTCGTCGACCGCTTTGGTGCCAAGGCCAGCAAGGCACGGCAGGCCCAGGCCCGCGTCAAGGCGCTGGCCAAGATGGAGCCGATCACCGCGCCCGAAGAGGCCAAGTTCTTCCGCTTCAGCTTTCCTCAGCCCGAGGAGCTGTCGCCCCCCATCGTCGCGATGGAAGGGGTCAATGTCGGCTATGGCGACCGCACCGTGCTGTCGCGCCTGGGGCTGCGCATCGATCAGGACGACCGCATCGCGCTGCTGGGCCGCAACGGTCAGGGCAAGTCGACCCTGTCCAAGCTGCTGGCCGGGCGCCTGACGCCGATGGCCGGCAAGGTGGTGCAGTCGAACAAGCTGCGCGTCGGCTATTTCGCCCAGCACCAGGTCGACGAGCTGTCGCTGGACGACACGCCGCTGGACCACATCCGCGCCGTGCGCCCGAACGAGGCGCAGGCGCGCCAGCGGGCCCGCCTTGCCGGTTTCGGCCTGATGGAGGCGCAGGTCGAGACCAAGGTCCGCGCCCTGTCCGGCGGCCAGAAGGCGCGCCTGTCGCTGCTGCTGGCCACGATTGACGCGCCGCATCTGCTGATCCTGGACGAACCGACCAACCACCTGGACATCGAAAGCCGCGAGGCCCTGTCCGAGGCGCTGAACGATTACACCGGCGCGGTCGTGCTGGTCAGCCACGACATGCACCTGCTGGGACTGGTCGCGGACCGGCTGTGGCTGGTCAAGGACGGCGCCGTCGCCCCCTACGAGGGCGATCTGGACGATTACCGCAAGTTCCTGCTGTCGGGCGACGCGCCCGCCGAGAAATCCGGCGAGAAGACCCCCGAGGCGCCAAAGCCCGCCGCCCCGAAAAAGCCGAACCGCGATGCGGTGCTGGCCCTGCGGTCCGACGTGCGCAAGTCCGAGGAGCGGGTCCAGAAGCTGACCGAGATGATGGGCAAGCTGGACGTCAAGCTGGCTGATCCGGGCCTCTACAACGATCCCTACGAGGCCGAGAAATGGGGCAAGAAGCGGGCCGAGGCCGTGCGCGCCCTGGCCTTTGCCGAGGAGCTGTGGATGGCCGCGCTGGAAAAGCTGGACGCGGCCGAAAAGGGCTGACGGCGGGGTGATCATCGCGCTGTTGCGAAAATGCGGCGCATGGCCCAGGATGAGACGCGGACAGGTTGTGCCTTGAGGGGCACGGCCATAGATACCCGGAAAGCCCTTTTTGCGCGGAATCGCCCCCATGAAATATGCCTTGGCCCTTGCCGTCCTGTTCGCCGTTCCCGCCCATGCGCAGGATTTCGGGGCAACCGGGGGGCGCACGTTCTCGGTCGATCTCGGCGTCGGTGCGGTGCTGCGCCCGGCCTATCCCGGTGCCGAGGATGCCGAGGTCGCGCCGTGGATCATCTGGCGCGACGCGGGCTTCGGTCCGGTCGGCACGGCCCCTGCGCAGGGATTCTCGATCGCGCCGTCCTTTGGCACCGTGGGCAAGCGTGAAAGCAGCGACGACGCGGCCCTGACGGGGCTGGACGATATCGACCGCGCCTATGAGCTGGGCCTGCGGGTCAGCTATGGCGCGGGGCCGGTGACGGCCTATGGCAGCGTGCGCCGCGGGTTCGAGGGCCATGAGGGCATCACCGGAGAGGTCGGCGCGAAGTACCGCACCGAGCTGAGCGACCGCGTGACCCTGTGGTCCGGGGCCGAGGTCGTCTATGGCAATGACGACTTCAACAACACCTATTTCGGCGTGACGCCCGCCGAAAGCGTGACCAGCGGCCTGCCCGCCAGCGCCCCCGGCGGCGGTCTGAACGAGGCCGCGATCACCTTCGAGGCGCGCTATGCCATCAACGACACCACCGCCGTCCTGGGCGAGGTGCGCTATGGCAAGCTGATCGGCGACGCCGGCGATTCGCCGGTCGTCCAGGAAGAATACCAGCCCTCGCTGCGCCTTGGCGTGACGCGTCGGTTCTCCTTCGGCTTCTGATCGCCGCAGGGTCAGGGGATCGGGGTCACGCGTGGCGCGGCCCCATTTTCTTGGCCAAATGTTTTAAGCCTGAAATAATTTCTTGACAGGTCGCGCCCGCCTGTTGCGTTCTGGTGTCAAGGCATCCGAACCGGGCCGCGACCAACGCGGTCCCCGCCAACAGGGAAAGACCGCACCATGACCCAGACCCGTTCGCTGATCGCGGCGCTTGCCGCAACGACCGCCCTGGCCGCCCCGGCCATGGCGCAGGACGACACGCTGACCGTGGGCGTGCTGCTGACGCTCTCCGGCCCCGGCGCCGTGCTGGGAGAGATGGCGCGCGACGGCTTCCTGCTGGCCGCCGAGGAGATCGGCGATCTGGGCGGCATGCCCACCGAAATCATCGTGGTCGATGACGAACAGAAGCCCGACGTCGCCGCCAACAAGGCGCGCGAGCTGGTCGAGCGGAACGGCGCGGATATCGTGGTCGGGCCGATCTTCTCGAACGTCGCGGGCGCCATCGTGCAGCCGGTGACGCAGGGCGGCGGCATCCTGATCAGCCCGAATGCCGGCCCGTCGAACCTGGCCGGGGCGGAATGCAACAAGGCCTTCTTCGCGACCTCCTATCAGAACGACCAGATGCACGAGGTGATGGGCGCCCATGCGCAGGCGCAGGGGTTCCAGAACGTCTTCCTGCTGGCCCCGAACTATCAGGCCGGGCAGGACGCGCTGGCGGGCTTCAGGAAAAGCTATACCGGCGGCGTCGCGGGCGAAATCTTCACCCAGATGGGTCAGCTGGACTATTCCGCCGAACTGGCCCAGATCGCCGCGATGCAGCCCGATGCGGTCTTTGCCTTCATGCCGGGCGGCATGGGCGTGAACCTGGTGCGCCAGTATCGCCAGGCCGGGCTGGAGGGCATCCCCTTCCTGTCGGCCTTCACCGTGGACGAGGCGACGCTGCCCGCGCAGGCCGAGGCGGCCTTGGGCTTCTTCGCCGGGTCGAACTGGGCGCCCGATCTGGACACGCCGGAAAACGCCGCCTTCGTCGCGGCCTATGAGGCGAAATACGGCCATGTGCCCGGCGTCTATGCCATGCAGGGCTATGACGCGGCGCGCCTGATCGACGGCGCGCTGCGCGAGGCGGGCGGCACCGACCGCGACGCGCTGATCGCGGCGCTGGAAAAGGCGCCCTTCACCTCGGTCCGCGGCGATTTCAGCTTTGGTCCCAACCACTTCCCGATCCAGGATTTCTACCTGACCACGGTCGTGCAGCGCGAGGATGGCAAGTTCGCCACTTCGGTCGTCGAGAAGATCTTCGACGACTATCAGGACAACTACGCCTCCAACTGCCAGATGAACTGAGCCGATGACCAGCCTGTTCCTGCTGCAGCTGCTGAACGGGGTGCAGCTGGGGGTCCTTCTGTTCCTGATCGCCGCCGGGCTGACCCTGGTCTTTGGGATCATGGATTTCGTGAACCTGGCCCATGGCGTGATCTACATGGTCGGCGCCTATCTGGTGGTGATGTTCGCGGGCCTGACCGGCAGCTACGGGCTGGGCCTCGTGCTGACGCTGCCCGCGACGCTGGTCATCGGGCTGGTGCTGGAGGCGCTGATCTTTCGCAGGCTCTATGACCGCCCGCATCTGGATCAGGTGCTGGCGACCTTCGGGCTGGTCATGGTGGTGACGGAGCTGGTCAAGATCATCTGGGGCCAGTCGCCGCTGTCGATCCTGCCGCCCGACGCGTTGTCGGGGTCGGTGCCGCTGGTGGGCGCGCTGCGCTATCCGGTGTTCCGGCTGGTGGTGATCGCGGCGGGGCTGGCGGTCGCGGTGGGGCTGTGGCTGGTCATCACGCGCACCCGCATCGGCATGCGCCTGCGGGCGGGCGCCACGAACCGCGCGATGGTGGGGGCGCTTGGCGTCGATATCGGGCGGCTCTTCACGGTCATCTTCGCCTTCGGCGCGATGCTGGCAGGGTTCGCGGGGGCGATGGTGGCACCCATCCTGTCGGTCGATCCGGGGATGGGGGAAAGCGTGCTGATCCTGGCCTTCGTGGTGATCGTCATTGGCGGTATCGGCTCGGTCAAGGGCGCCTTCGCGGGCGCGCTGCTGGTGGGCATCGTCGACACGCTGGGCCGCAGCTTCGGCCCGATCATCCTGCGCGCGGTGATGGAGCCGTCCGCCGCCGCCCAGACCGGGCGCGTGCTGGCGCCGATGCTGGTCTATGTGCTGATGGCCGCGATCCTGGCCGCCCGGCCGCAGGGTCTGTTTGGAGCGCGCCCATGACCCGCTGGCTGATGCGCCGCCGGGTTGCGGCCTGGGCGATCTTCGGCGGTTTCGCCCTGTTGCCGCTGATCGCGGCGATGACGGGCGACCCCTATCTGGTCGTGGTGGCGACGCGCATTCTGGCCTTTGCCATGGCCGCCTTGGCGCTGGACCTGATCCTGGGCTATGGCGGCATGGTCAGCTTTGGCCATGCGGCCTATCTGGGGATCGGCGCCTATGCGGTGGCGATCCTGTCGCGCGCGGGCATCACCGATCTGGGCGCGCATCTGGGCGTGGCGGTGGTCGCGGGGGCGGGTTTCGCGCTGGTCACCGGGGCGATCAGCCTGCGCACGCGGGGCATCTATTTCATCATGATCACGCTGGCCTTCGCGCAGATGGCCTATTTCTTCTTCGTCTCGCTCTCGGCCTATGGGGGCGATGACGGGGTGACGCTGACGGCGCGGTCCACCGTGCTGGGGCGGGACTGGCTGGCCGATGACCGGGTGCTCTATTACGCGGCGCTGGCGATGCTGGCGGGGCTCTATCTGCTCTGCGTGGCGATCACCGGGTCGCGCTTCGGCCGCGTGCTGACGGGCGCGCGCGAGAACCCGCTGCGGATGCAGGCGGTGGGCTTCACCCCCTTCCGGTTCCAGCTGACGGCCTTCGTCATCTCGGGCGCGATGACGGCCATCGCGGGGGTGATCCTGGCCAATCAGGCCAGCTTCGTCTCGCCCTCCTACATGAACTGGCACCGCTCGGGGGAACTGGTGGTGATGGTCGTCCTGGGCGGCATCGGCAACCTCTTGGGCGCCATCGCCGGGGCCACGCTGGCGCTGCTGCTGGAGGAATGGCTGGCGCTCTTTACCGAGCATTGGCGGCTGATCTTCGGCGCGCTGCTGATCCTGGTCGTGCTGTTCTCGCGCGATGGGCTGACCGGACTGTTCAGGGGGCGCGGGAAATGAGCCTTCTCTCCGTGCGCGGTTTGCGCAAGGCCTATGGCGCGCTGAAGGTCACCGACGATCTGGACCTGGAGGTCACCGAGGGCGAGCTGCACGCCATCATCGGCCCGAACGGGGCGGGGAAATCCACGCTGATCGCGCAGCTGTCCGGGCAGGCCGGGTCGGATGCCGGCTCGGTCCGCTTTGCGGGGGCCGAGATGATGGGCCGACCCATGCCCGCGCGGGTCCGGGCGGGCATGTCGCGCAGCTTCCAGATCACCTCGATCCTGCCGGGCTTCACCGTGCTGGAGAACGTGGCCACCGCCGTGCAGGCCCATGCGGGCAGCAGCTTCCGCTTCTTCGCCCCGGTGGCGCGGGATGCGGACCTGAACGCGCAGGCACTGGACGCGCTGTCCCGCGTGGGTCTGGCCGACCGCGCCGACACCCGCGCGGGCAGCCTGTCGCACGGAGAGAAGCGCGCGCTGGAGCTGGCCATCGCGCTGGCCACGCGGCCGCGTCTGCTGCTGCTGGACGAACCCCTGGCCGGGACCAGCGGGGCCGAGGCCGAGCGTCTGGTCCAGGTCATGGCGGGCCTGAAGAGGCAGGTGACGCTGGTGCTGATCGAACATGACATGGATGCGGTCTTTGCGCTGGCCGACCGGGTCAGCGTGCTTGTCTATGGCCGGATCATCGCGACGGGCACGCCCGATCAGGTCCGCGCCGATCCGGCGGTGCGCGCCGCCTATCTGGGGGATGCGTGATGCTGGTCGTCGAGGGGCTGCAGGCCGGTTACGGAGAGGCGCAGGTCCTCCACGACATCCACCTGTCGGTCGGGCAGGGGCAGGTGGTGACCCTGCTGGGCCGCAACGGCATGGGCAAGACGACGACGATCAGCACCATCTTCGGCCTGCTGGCGGCGCGGGGCGGGCGGGTCAGCATCGACGGGCGCGACGTGACCCGCGCCGCGCCGCACCGCATCGCGCGCGCGGGCCTGGGCCTGGTCCCCGAGGGGCGGCAGGTCTTTCCCACCCTGGACGTGCGCGAGAACCTGATCGCCACCGCGCGCCCCGGCCACTGGACCCTGCCGCGCGTCCTCGCGCTGTTCCCGCGCCTGGCCGAGCGCATGGGCCACAAGGGCAGCGAGCTGTCGGGCGGCGAGCAGCAGATGCTGGCCATCGGCCGGGCGCTGATGACCAACCCCCGCCTGATCGTGCTGGACGAGGCGACCGAGGGCCTGGCCCCCCTGATCCGGGACGAGATCTGGTCCTGCCTGACGCGCCTGAAGGACCAGGGCGAGGCGATTCTGATCGTGGACAAGAACCTGTCGGCCCTGACCCGCTTTGCCGACCACCATGTGGTGATCGAGAAGGGCCGCACCGTCTGGTCGGGCGACAATGCGCAGCTTTTGAACGATCCCGCTGTGGCAGAACGGCATCTGGGCGTCTGACGGACGCACATCCCCCTTTACCGGCGCGGCCTGCGCAACATAATAAGATGCATTGGTCTGCGGCGACTGCCGCCCGTTTTTTTCAGGAATTCATCATGCGTCCGTCCGCGCGAATCGTGACCCTCGGTCTTGCTTTCGCGCCGCTGATGCTGGCCGCCTGCCGCGTCGATGCCGGCGGAGGCGGTGAGGCACCGACCGTCCAATGCGCCCCGGCCCAAGGTGTGGACATGGTCCAGGCCGATGCCCTGTGCGACGCGCTGCGCGCCCAGGACCCGAAGGGCGGGATGCGCCTGCGCGTCCTGGCCACGGGGCCCACGGCGTTGTCCGCACAGCTGGACCGCGTGACCGACCAGGGCGACCGGCCCGGCCAGCGGATGGATTTCAGCGTCACGGACCGGGACCTGCAGCCCGACGATTTCACCAGTTTTGCCCGCGACCTGCTGCGATACGGGTTGCCCGATTAGGAAAGAGCCGCACGCATGTGCCAGATCTGCGCCAACCTTCGTCCCTATGACAAATCCTGCGCCGGGTCGGAGTTCGCGGGTTCCACCGTCGATCTGCTCAGCGCGACGCTGCGCGAACAGGGCGACGCGCCGGGGGGACGGGGAACCCCCTATCGCATGGCGCCGGGGGACGTGTTCAACGGCACGGTCGGGTTTTCGGGCGACAACGACTGGGTGGCCGTCCGTCTGGAGGCCGGCACGACCTATCGGATCGCCCTGAACGGCATCAGCCTGTCGGACCCCCTGCTGGAACTGCGCGGCCCCGATGGCCGCGTGGTCGCCGTGAACGACGACGGGGGGCCGGGGCTGGACAGCCTGATCACCATCGCGCCCACGCAGACCGGGACCTATTACGTGAATGCGGGCGCCTATTCCGCGGGCACCGGCAGCTATCAGCTGGTCGTGACCGAGGCGCCCGTGCCCCGGCCCGCCCCGATGGCAGAGCTGGCCACCTATCTGACCGACGGCTTCTGGGCCGATACCGGACAGTCCGCGCGGTCCTTCGACATGTCGCGCGACAACATCATCACCTATGACTTCAGCGGCCTGACGCCGCAGGGCCGGGCGCTGGCGCGCGACGCGATGCAGGCCTGGTCGGCGGTCGCCAACCTGCGCTTCGTCGAACAGCGCGGCGATGCCGACATCACCTTCGACGACAACCAGGACGGGGCCTTTGCTCAGTCGACGATCATGGGCGGGCGCATCCTGCGGTCGTCGATCAACGTCTCCACGGACTGGATCTCGCAGGATGGCGCGCGCATCGGCACCTATTCCTATCAGACCTACGTGCACGAGATCGGTCACGCGCTGGGCCTAGGGCACCAGGGCCCCTATAACGGCAGCGGCAATTTCGCCGATGACGCATGGTTCGTGAACGACAGCTGGCAGGCCTCGGTGATGTCCTATTTCGGCCAGGACGAGAACCCCAACATCGCCGCCAGCGACGCCTATCTGGCGTCGCTGATGCCCGCCGACATCATCGCCATCCAGCGCCTGTATGGCGCCGCGGGTGCGGGGTCGCTGACCGCGGGCAACACGGTCTATGGCGTGGGCCATACGCTGGGCAGCAGCTGGCTGGGGCGCGTGTTCTCGGCCCAGGACGGGGGCTCTCACCAGACCGTCCAGAACGCGCGCGGCGTGGCGATGACCATCTATGACGCAGGCGGCCATGACGTTCTGAACTTCTCCAACGACGATCAGGCGCAGCGGGTCGATCTGCGTCCCGGGGCCATGTCGGATATCTATGGCCTGCGTGGCAATCTGCAGATCGCCCAGAACACCGTGATCGAGGGCTATGTCGCGGGATCGGGCAATGACGCGGTCCATGGCAACGCTGCCGGCAACGTCCTGCGCGGCATGGGCGGCCACGATCGGCTGTCGGGCGGATGGGGCAACGACATCCTGCATGGCGGCGCGGGGAACGACACCCTGCTGGGGGATGTCGGTGCGGACCGGCTGTTCGGCGATGCCGGGAACGACGTGCTGACCGACCTGCAGGGCGACAATGCGATGGCGGGCGGGACAGGGGACGATCGCCTGACCGCGGGGGCCGGACGCGACAGCCTTTATGGCGACGATGGCGCGGACATCATCCTGGCGGGGGCGGGCGACGACTTGATCCGCGGCGGGGCGGGGTTCGACACGATCCGCGCCGGTGCCGGCCATGATCGGGCCGAGGGAGGCCTGGGCAACGACATCGTCGATGGCGGCTGGGGCAACGACCGCCTGTTCGGCCAGCAGGGCAACGACACGATGGTCGGCGGGCTGGGGGCTGATTCGATGGCGGGCGGACTGGGCGCGGACACGTTCCGGTTTTTCTCTGCCGCCGACAGCAGCCTTGCCGTGCCGGACCTGATCGTCGATTTCGACCCCGATCGGGACGTGATCGACCTGCGGGCGCTGGATGTCGACTATGTCGGACGCGGGCAGCTGGCGGGGGATGCCTCGGTGCGGTGGGACCACGCGAACGGGATGACCCGCGTGCTGGTCGACGTGGACGGCGACCGCCTGCCGGACATGCTGATCCGCCTGAGCGGCAGGCTGCAGCTCGACGCCGACAGCTTCCTGCTGTGAGGCGGCCCGCGCGGGGCTTGCAAATTCCCCGCGACCGGGTCCATCTGCCTGCCAACACCGATGACAAGGACCGGCCATGGCATATGCACAGACCCTGACCCCCCGCCCCGGATTGGGCCTTCCCGGAACCGGCGCACTGGTTGTCCTGGCGCTTGGCACCATCGCGCTGGCGCTGACCCAGGGGGCGGCGCAGGGCGCGCTGTTCCTGGTGGGGGGCGCCTTGGGCATGTCGCTGTACCATGCGGCGTTCGGGTTCACCTCCGCGTGGCGGGTGTTCATCCTGGACCGCCGGGGCAGGGGCCTTCGGGTGCAGATGCTGCTGCTGGCCATGGCGGTGGTGCTGTTCTTTCCGGCCCTGGCATCGGGAACGCTGTTCGGGAACGAGGTGCGGGGGCTGGTCTCTCCGGCCGGGCTGGGGGTGATCGCGGGGGCGTTCATCTTTGGCATCGGCATGCAGCTGGGTGGCGGCTGCGCCTCTGGCACGCTGTTCACCGCCGGGGGCGGCAATGCGCGGATGCTGATCACGCTGGTCTTCTTCATCGTGGGGTCCGTGCTGGGCACCGTCCATTTCGACTGGTGGGCCAGCCTGCCAGCGCTGGAGCCTGTCGCCCTGTGGCAGCCGCTGGGTCCCTGGGGCGGGATCGCGCTGTCTCTGGCCATCTTCGGGGCGATCGCGCTGATCACGATGCGGGTCGAACGCAACCGCCACGGCACGCTGGAACAGCCCCCCGAAAGTGAGCGTCACGGCATGGCGCGCTGGCTGCGCGGGCCCTGGCCGCTGGTCGGTGGCGCGGTGGCGCTGGTGGTCCTGAACTTCCTGACGCTGGCGATCTCGGGGCGGCCCTGGGGCATCACCTCGGCCTTTGCGCTGTGGGGGGCCAAGATCGCGCAGGCCATCGGCTTCGATCCCACCGCCTGGGGCTACTGGCAGCGCCCCGCCAATGCCGAGGCGCTGCAGTCAAGCGTCTTCTCGGACGTCACCTCGGTCATGGATTTCGGCATCATCGCGGGGGCCATGCTGGCCGCGTCGCTGGCCGGTCGGTTCGCGCCGTCGCTGCGGATCCCGATGCGGTCGGTGATCGCCGCGGTCGTGGGCGGGCTGATGCTGGGTTACGGCGCGCGCATCGCCTATGGCTGCAACATCGGGGCCTATTTCTCGGGGATCGCGTCGGGCAGCCTGCACGGCTATCTGTGGGCGGTGGCGGCATTCGCGGGCAACATGTTGGGCGTGGCCCTGCGCCCGTGGTTCTTCATGGAACGCCGCACCAGCCGCGCCGACGGCTGAGATGGACTGGCTGGCCCCCGTCGACGCCTATTGCGAACGCACCGGGCCGGAATACTGGTCCGAACCCGTAAATGCGCTGACCAACCTGGCCTTTCTGCTGGCGGCACTGGTCATGGCGCGGCGCCTGCGCGGGCCGGGATTGGCGACGGGGCGCGTGCTGGCCGGGGTGCTGTTCGTCATCGGGCTGGGATCCTGGCTGTTTCACACCCATGCCAACGGACTGACCGGGCTGATGGACGTCCTGCCGATCCTGACGTTCATCCTGATCTACGTGTTTGCCGCCACACGCGACTATCTGGGCGCCCGGCCTTGGGTCGCGGCGCTGGTGACGGCGGGGTTCATCCCCTATGCGGCGGTCACGGTGCCGCTGTTCGCGCAGGTGCCGGGGCTGGGATCGTCGGCCAGCTATGCCCCGGTGCCGGTGCTGATCCTGGCCTATGCGGTCCTGCTGCGGAACCGCCTGCCGCGCGTGGCGCGGGGCCTGGCGATCGGGGCGGGGCTGCTGACGCTGTCGCTGACCTTCCGCACGCTGGACCAGGCCAGCTGCGCCGTGCTGCCCATCGGCACGCATTTCATGTGGCACATCCTGAACGCGACCATGCTGGCATGGATGATCGAGGTCTGGCGGCGTCATCGGACCGGTTAGGGGATCTTGGTGCACCCGAAGGGATTCGAACCCCTGGCCTCTGCCTTCGGAGGGCAGCGCTCTATCCAGCTGAGCTACGGGTGCACGCGCCGCCTGATTACCCGGCGGGGTCAGGCGACGCAATGGTGAAAATCGATCAGGCGGCGTCCAGGGCCATGATGATCGGGACAAAGTCGGCGGCCTTCAGGCTGGCGCCCCCCACCAGGGCGCCGTTCACATGCGCGATGGCAAAGATCTCGGCCGCATTCGCGGGCTTGACGCTGCCACCGTAGAGCAGCGCGACATCGGCCCCGTCGGACAGGCGCGCAGACAGGTGGTCGCGCATCAACGCGTGAACCTGGGCGATCTGATCCAGCGTCGGCGTGCGTCCGGTGCCGATCGCCCAGACCGGCTCATAGGCCAGGACGGTGTTGCGGGCGTTGGCGCCGTCCGGGACGGACCGGGCCAGCTGCGTGGCGATCACGTCCAGGGTGCGGTCGGCGTCGCGTTCGGCCTCGGTCTCGCCGACGCAGATGATGGCGGTCAGGCCTGCGGCATGGGCGGCCTGCGCCTTGGCGCGCACCATGGCGTCGGTCTCGCCGTGATCGGCACGGCGTTCGGAATGGCCCAGGATGACGTGCGTCGCGCCAGCATCGCGCAGCTGCAGGGCGGCGATGTCACCGGTATGGGCGCCCTTGTCGGCATGGTGGCAATCCTGCCCGCCGACCAGCAGGTCGCTGGCGCCGATGCGGGCCATCATCGGGTGGATCAGCAGGGCTGGCGGGCAGATCAGGACGTCGCAGGTCGCGCCTTCGGCGGCGGCGGCCATGTCGTCCAGCTGATCCAGCGCGGCCAGATCGCCGTTCATCTTCCAGTTTCCAGCGGCAAGTTTGCGCGGTGCCATGGGGGTCCTCCGTGGGTTCGGGACAGGCTTAGCCAGCGTCCCGCCCCCGCGCAAGGCTCAGCTCTGCGCGCGGCTGCCCTCGATCGGGGCAAAGTTCACCGACTCTCCGCAGCCGCAGCTGTCGGTGACGTTGGGGTTGCGGAACCGGAAGCCCTGCTCCAGCAGACCGGTCTCATAGTCGATCTGGGTGCCGAACAGGAACATCTGCGCCATGGGCGCGATGATGACGCGCGCGCCGTCCAGTTCGACCACCTCTTCGTTCGCGGTGGGGGTCTGGGCCAGCTCCATCGTGTATTCCATGCCCGCGCAGCCACCCTTCTTCAGCCCGATGCGCAGACCATAGGCGTTCTTGCCCGCCATCAACCGCGCGATCTGGGCGGCGGCGGCGGGGGTGATGGTCACGGGAGGGGTGCCGGGCATGGCGAACATGGCGATATCCTTTCGGGCTTGGCCTCAAGATAGTCATCCGGGGGGCATCGGTTCAAGACCGCCCCCCGGCCGGCGATCACATGAAGCCTAGTTCCAGACGCGCCTCGTCGGACATCATGTCCATGCCCCATTGCGGCTGGAACGTCATCTCGACATCGACCTGCTTGACGCCCGGCACGGCCTCGACGGCGTCGGCGACCCATCCCGGCATCTCTCCGGCGACGGGGCAGCCGGGCGCGGTCAGGGTCATGATCACCCGCACCTCGGAGGCGTCGTTGATGTCGATCGTGTAGATCAAGCCCAGGTCGTGGATGTTGACCGGGATCTCGGGGTCATAAACCGTCTTGCACGCCTCGACGATGGGCTCGTAGAGGGGATGGTCGGTCGAAGACGGCGCGATCAGGGGCGCGCCTTCCATCAGGGGTTCGGTCATCGGAGCATCCTTCAATTCCGACCGATTATATAGGGCACCGACCGCCTGCGGTCCAGTGGGCGCCCCACATTGCGCCGGGCGGGGGGCGGCGCTACAAGCGCCCGGTTCCAAAGGCTCGGGCGGACCCATGACCACGCGTTTCAACTTTACCCTCCAGGCGACCGACGGCGCGGCGCGCACGGGCGTCATCGACACGCCGCGCGGACCGATCCGCACCCCGGCCTTCATGCCGGTGGGGACGGCCGCGACGGTCAAGGCGATGCTGCCCGACAGCGTGGCGGCCACGGGCGCCGACATCCTGCTGGGCAACACCTATCACCTGATGCTGCGTCCCGGTGCGGAGCGCGTCGCGCGCATGGGCGGGCTGCACAGGTTCATGAACTGGTCTAAGCCCATCCTGACCGACAGCGGCGGGTTTCAGGTGATGTCGCTGGCGGGCCTGCGCAAGCTGACCGAGGAGGGGGTGACCTTCTCCAGCCATGTGGACGGGTCCAAGCATTTCCTGTCGCCCGAGACCAGCATGGAGATCCAGAAGCTGCTGGGCAGCGACATCGTGATGTGTTTCGACGAATGCCCCGCGCTGCCCGCGACCGAGGAGGCGGTGGCCAAGTCGATGCGCCTGTCGATGCGTTGGGCGCAGCGGTCGCGCGACGCCTTCGGCGACCGTCCGGGGCACGCGCTGTTCGGCATCATGCAGGGCGGCGTCACGCGAGAGCTGCGCGAGGAGAGCGCGCAGGCGCTGCAGGCGATCGGCTTTGACGGCTATGCGGTCGGCGGCCTGGCGGTGGGCGAGGGGCAGGAGGCGATGTTCGGCGTGCTGGACTATGCCCCCGGTTTCCTGCCGGTGGACAGACCGCGCTATCTGATGGGCGTGGGCAAGCCGGACGACATCGTAGGCGCGGTCCAGCGCGGCATCGACATGATGGATTGCGTCCTGCCCTCGCGGTCGGGGCGGACGGGTCAGGCCTGGACCCCGCGCGGTCAGGTCAACATCAAGAACGCCCGCCACCAGGACGACCCGCGCCCGTTGGACGAGGATTGCACCTGCCCCTGCTGCACGGGCTATTCCCGCGCCTATCTGCACCATGTCTTCCGGGCCAAGGAGATGATCAGCGGCATGCTGCTGACCTGGCATAACCTGCATTACTATCAGCAGCTGATGGCGGGGCTGCGCGACGCGATCGCGGCGGGACGGCTGGACGCCTTTGTGGCCGAATTCCACGCGCGCCGCGCAGAAGGCGATATCGAACCCGTGTGACGCCGCGACCTTGGAAGGTTTTTCCCCGTGCAGGCCTTGGCGCGGGCGGGCTGGGGCGTTATCTTGACGGTGTTCTCAGGGCGGGGTGCAATTCCCCACCGGCGGTGACAGCCCGCGAGCGCCCCTTGCCATGGTAGGGGGGTCAGCAGATCCGGTGAAATTCCGGGGCCGACGGTATAGTCCGGATGGAAGAGAACCGCCCCGTGTGCCACCCCGGCGCGCGTGGTGGTATGCCTTGGGGGCCTGACGCAACTTACGTAAGGTTCCTGAAAGATGACCAAATCCCCCCGTATCGCCTTCATCAAGGCGCGCTGGCACGCCGATGTCGTGGACCGCGCGCACGAAGGTTTCCTGACCCAGGCCGCCAGCCTGATGCCCGGTGCGCAGATCGAGGCATGGGACGTGCCCGGCGCCTTCGAGATGCCGCAGCTGGCCAAGAAGCTGGCTTTGACCGGCAAGTATGACGCCGTGGTGGCCGCGGCCCTGGTGGTCGATGGTGGCATCTATCGCCATGATTTCGTCGCCGGCGCGGTGGTCAGCGGCCTGATGCAGGCGGGCATGGACACGGGCGTGCCGGTGTTCTCGGTGTCCCTGACGCCGCACAATTACCAGGAGACCGAGCTGCTGACCGGTTTCTATCGCGAGCATTTCGTGAAGAAGGGCGCCGAGGCCGCCCATGCGGTCGCGCAGATGCTGGTCGTCGAGGGGCGCCTAGCCCATCTGGATCAGGCCGACGCGGCCTGATCCATCCGCAGGCGGTGCCGCGTCAGCAACATCGCCTGTGTCTCCCTCAGTTCGCGGTCGCGCCGCGTGGCGTCCCAGTCCAGCGCCGCCGCGCAGAGATCGGCAATGCGCGCCAGGTCGCGGGCCGACAGATGGCCGGTGACGGCCAGCGCGGTGCGGCGCATGACCAGATCGGCCAGGGTGCCGACCTGTTCGTTGCGGATGATCCAGCCCAGCTCCTGTTCGCTGTGATCGCTGTCGGCCAGCATGATGGGCGCCGCGCCTTCGACCGCCAGGATCGCCGCCGCCGTCGTGCCGTAGCGCGCCAGAAGATGGCGCGCGCGGGCGGGCGCGGCCAGGGTGCGCCGGGCCGCATCGTCGCTCCACGCGCCCGCATCGGCCGGGTAATCACGGCCACCGCCGATGGGCAGCCTGTCGGTGGCGATGCGGCGGGACGCGTTTAGGCGCGTCAGAAGATCGTCGGCGACCTCCTCGGCGAAGCCGCGGAACGTGGTCCATTTGCCGCCCACCAGCGCGATGATCGGCCAGCGGCGGTTGGCGTCGGGGGCGATCTCCGGCGCGGAATGGTCGCGGCTGATCAGGCCGGGATTGGCCGCGTCCGAGGCGGGCAGGGGGCGGATGCCGGAATAGGCATAGACGATCTGGCTGTCGTCGAAATGGAGCCCCGGCAGCAGGCCGCGCAGCGCGTCGAGGAAATAGGCGACCTCGGCATCGTCGCAGGCCACGTCGTCGGGGTCGTCTGCGCGGGTGTCGGTCGATCCGACCAGCGCGCGGTCCAGATAGGGAAAGACCAGGCAGATGCGTCCGTCATCGGCCTCGAAATAGATCATGCGGCCCTTCAGCGCGGCCAGCAGCTCGGGGTGGTCCAGCAGGATGTGTGAGCCCTTGGTGCCGCCGATCATCCGCGTGATCGCGCCAAGGGTCGCGTTCACGCGGTCGATCCAGGGACCGGCGGCGTTCACCACGATGCGGGGGCGCAGGGACAGCGCGCCCTGCGGGCCGGTCAGGTGGATCACGTCGCCGTCGGTCCCGCTCAGCGCGGTGTGGTTCAGCGCGCGCGCGGCGGAATTGGCGCGCAGCCCGTCCGCCACCAGCTCCCAGACCAGCCGTTCGGGCAGGGTGACGGCGGCGTCGTAATACTGTCCCGCGGCCTTGATGCGCGGGGTCAGGGGCGGGATCTCGCGCAGCGCGCGGGCGCGCGACCACAGCTGATGGCGCGGCATGACCCGGTGGCGGCGGCCATAGAAGTCGTACATGGCCAGCCCCGCCTTCATCAGCACCGCGCCGCGGCTGCGGGGTGCGGTGGTCGACCCCATCAGCGTGCGCAGTGCCGGCCCGATGCCGCGCAGCCAGGAGAAGATCGGGATGACCGTCGGCAGCGGCTTGACCAGATGCGGCGCGTTTTTCAGCAGCAGGTTCCGCTCCAGCGTGGACTGGGCGACCAGACGCAGCTCTCCGGTCTCGAGGTACTTGATGCCGCCATGGATCAGGCGCGAGGGTGCGGCCGAGGTGCCGCCGCCGTAATCGGCCTTGTCCACGATCACCGCGTTGACGCCCTGTTCGCACAGATCGCGGAACAGGCCCGCGCCGTTGATGCCCGCGCCCAGGATCAGCACGTCGATATCTTGGGTCATGGGATGTCCTGCAGGGCCTCGATTCGCGGCCACAGCGGGGCCATGGCGGCGGCGATGTCGGTGAAGACCCCAAAGCGGCGCGCCATCTCTGCGGCACGGGTGGGGTCGGGATGATGGGTGGTGCTGATCGCGCCCATGTCGCGCGGATCGTGGCGCGGCGAGGCGAAGATCCCGACCCCCGCGCCCGCGCAGAGCGCCGCGCCCCAGGCTGCGGCCTCCTCGGTCGCGCTGACGGTCACGGGCATGTCCAGTACATCCGCGAAGAGCTGCGCAAAGACCGGCGCGCGGGAAATGCCGCCGGTCAGCCGCGCCGCCCTGGGGGCGAACCCGTCGCGCAGGGCGTCGACATGGTGGCGGTGGTTGAAGGCGATGCCCTCGATCACGGCGCGCAGCATGTCGCCGCGATCCTGCCAGCCGCGCAGGCCGAAGAAGCCCGCGCTGGCCTGTGCCCCGTGCGGTGATCCGAACAGGTAGGGGTGGAACAGCGCGCTGGAGGGGCGGGCCAGGGCGGCCTCGATTTCCGGGATGACGCGCAGATGGGCGGGCTGGTCGCCCCCTTCGCGGCACAGACTGTCCAGGAACCAGTCGTAATTCGCGGCGGACGCCGGAGAGATCGACATGGCGTTCCATTCGCCCCGCGCGATGCCGTTGCGGCAGAACCAGCGCGGATCGGACAGGGGTCGGTCGGTGACGGTCTCGTTGATGGAATAGGTGCCGGCGACGATGGCGACGCAGCCCTGCCCGTAGCCGCCCGACCCCAGGGCCGATGCCGTCACGTCATGCAGTCCGGCCACAACCGGCGTGCCCGCGGCCAGGCCGGTCAGGGCGGCCGCATCCGCCGTGACATGGCCCACGACCTGATCGGGCAGGGCGATGTCAGGCAAGGGCAGGCCCGGCAGGCCGAAGATGCCGGGGATGTCGGGGGCGAAGCCCTGGGTCGCGACGTCGGTGAAGGCGGTGCTGGCCTCGGTCAGGTCGGTGCCGATGCGGCCGGTCAGGCGATAGGTCAGCCAGTCCTTGCAGGCCAGCACATGGCCGATCGCGGCAAACCGCGCGGGGTCATGGTCGCGCAGCCACGCCAGGATCGCCGACGGCGCCGAGGCATGGGGCATCTGCCCCGTCCGCGCCAGCGCGCGCGCGGCGGTCCCGTCCGCGACCCAGCCGTCCGCGACGCCGCCCGCGCGGCTGTCCAGCGACAGGATGCCCGGTCCCAAAGGCGCGCCCGCCCGGTCCAGCAGATACAGCCCGTCGCCATGCGCGGTCGTGGCGACGGCGCCGATGTCGCGGGCCGGGCGGCCGCAGGCGGCGATGGCCTCGGCCACGGCGGCGGCTGTCTGGCGCCACAGGTCCTCCATGTCGCGTTCGACATGGCGGGGCTGCGGCATGACCTGCGCCACGCGGCGGCGCGCGGTGGCCAGGACCCGGCCGGTCGCGTCGAAGATCACCGCCTTGGTGACGGTCAGCCCGTTGTCGATGCCCAGGATCAGCATGGCGTCAGTCCCCCGTCACGGCGATCTGGACCTCGACGCCGCGGCGGCGCAGGGCGGTGATCTGGTCGGGGGGCGTGCGGTCGTCAGTGATGATCAGGTCGAAATCCTCGATGCCGCCCATCGAATGCAGGGCGCGGCGGGTGAACTTGGTGTGATCGGCCAGCAGGATGCGGCGGCTGGCGGCGTCCAGCATGGCGCGCTTCGTCTCGGCCATCTCGGGGGACTGGTGAAAGACCTGGTCGTCGGTGACGGCGGCCATCGACAGGATCGCCACGTCCGCGCGCAGGCGGCGGATCTGGGCGGTGGTCTGCGGTCCCATGAAGGCGTTGCACCAATGGTGGAACTGGCCGCCCAGACCCAGCAGCGTCATGTCGCCGATATCCTTGATCGCGCTCATCAGCGTCAGCGAATTGGTGATGACCGTCAGCGGCACCCGTGCGGCCAGATGCGGCACCATGCGCAGCACGGTGGTGCTGTCGTCCAGAAACACCGCTTGGCCCGGTTCGACCTGCTGGGCCGCCAGCTGCGCGATGGCGGACTTCTGCGGACCTTGGCGGGTGTCGCGATACAGGTCGCTGGCCTCGATCAGGCTGGTGGGGGCGGCGGACACGATGCCGCGCGACTTGCGCAGCAGGCCCTTGGCGGCCAGTTCGTCCAGGTCGCGATGCGCGGTCATCAGGCTGATGCCGAAGCGGTCGGTCAGATCCTCGATCCGCAGGCTGCCCTCGGCCATGACGGCCTGCGCGATCAGCTGGCGACGCGCCTGCAGGCGGGCCTGTCGGCTGTCCGAGGGGATCATGTCCATGGGGATGCGGCCCTTGCGTGGGTGGGGCGCGCGCGTGACGGCGCGCGCCCCGGTGGCGTCACTGGTCCAGAACGAAGGCGGCGCTGTAGCTGTCCACGTTCTCCGGCGTGATCAGCAGGCAGTCGAACAGCTGCTTTTCGGTCTCGACCCCGGTCTCTCCGGTCTTGATGAAGGTGTCGGCCTGGCGGACGGCCTCCTCGGCGAAGACAGCGACGGGCTGCAGGACGGTATAGGCCATCTCTCCGGCCTTCACCGCCTCGACGGCGTCGGGGCTGCCGTCAAAGCCGCCCACGGTCACGGCGTCCAGCTTGCCGGCCTCCTTCAGCGCGGCGATGGCGCCGAGCGCCATCTCGTCGTTGCCCGAGATGACGCCGGTGATGTCGGGGTTCGCCTGCAGCAGCGACTGCATGCGCTGATAGCCCTGGGTGCGGTCCCAGTTGGCGACCTCCTGGCCGACCTTCTCGAACTCGGGATATTGGCTCAGCACGGTCTCGTAGCCGTTCGAACGGGTCTGGGCGTTGTTGTCCGAGGGGTTGCCGAACAGCTCGACGAACTGACCGCCTTCTTCGCCCATGGCCTCGACCCAGGCCTGCGCGCCCAGGGCCGCGCCCTGCGCGTTGTTCGACACCAGCTGCGCCTTGGCCAGGCCCTCCTGGTTGATCTCGGCGTTGACCAGGAAGACCGGGATGCCCGCATCGACGGCCTTCTGGACGGCACCGACCGAACCGTCGGCATTGGCCGGGTCCAGGATGATCGCGACCGACTGGTTGGTGATCGCGGTGTCGATCAGCGTGCTTTCGGTGTTGGTGTCGCCGCGATGGGCGGCCACGTTGGCGGTATAGCCCAGCTCCTCGGCGGTGGCCTTGGCGACCTCGCCCTCGGTGAACCAGTAGGGGTTGGCCGGATCGTTCACGATCACGGTGATCAGCCCCTCGGCCCAGGCCGATCCGGCCATCAGCGGCACGGTGGCCACGGCGGCCATCAGCATCCGGCGCGTCATCTTCATCATTTGGACTCTCTCCCTTGGTGTGGTGATCCTGCCCGGTGCGGGGCAGTCTTTCCGCGCGCCATCCCTGTGGCGCGCGGGGAAGGTCGGGGGCAGGGCCTCACGTCTTGCGCGTGCTGCTGCCGTATTGAAGCGAGTTCATCAGCACGGCCAGCACGATTACCGCGCCGGTGAACACCGTCTGCCAGTAGGAGCTGACCCCGATGATCACCAGGCCCGCCGACAGGAAGCCGATGACGAAGGCGCCCAGCATCGTGCCGCGCACGTTGCCGCGCCCGCCGGTCAGGGCCGCGCCGCCGATCACGACCGCGGCGATGGCGGTCAGTTCATACGCGTTGCCCGCCGTGGGTCCGGCCGAGGTCAGCTGCGACGCCAGGACCAGCCCCGCGGCGGCGGCCAGCGCGCCCGACACCATGTAGACGGTGATCTTGACCCGCTTGACCGGCACGCCGGACAGCTCCGCCGCACGTTCGTTGCCGCCCGATGCGTAAAGCCAGCGCCCGAAGGCCGACCGGCCCAGCATCAGCCCCGCGGCGATCGCCACGACCGCCAGCACGATCACGCTGATGGGCACGCCGCCGATGCGGTAGAAGCCCAGCCAGTTGAAGCCGGTGTTGCCCAGGGCCTCGGAACCGCGCAGGTTGTTGTAGGTCAGCCCGTTGGTCATCAGCAGCGCGATGCCGCGGGCCACGTACATGACCCCAAGCGTCGCCACGAAGGGCGGCACCTTGAAGATCGCGACCAGCACGCCGTTGACCGCGCCCACGGCCGCGCCCACGCACAGCGTCAGCACCACGACCGCCCAGACCGGGGGATACAGGATCACGCCAAGCGCATCCAGTTCGACCCCCTGCATCATCGCGCCGGCGACCACGCCCGACAACGCCAGGATGGAGCCCACCGACAGGTCGATCCCGCCGTTCAGGATGACCAGCAGCATGCCGATGGACAGGATGCCGAAGATCGCCACCTGGCTGGACATGATTAGCAGGTTCGACAGCGTGAAGTAGTTCGGCGACAGAAACGAGAAGACCGCGATGATTGCGATCAGCGCGAAGAAGGCGCGCCCTTCCAGCAGCAGGCGGCCCAGATGGAACTGGCGGCCTTTCGCGGGGGCGGTCGTGGTGGTTGCGGACATGAGTTCCCTCCCTCGGGCGCGTCAGGCGGCCACGGACTCGCCCGAGGCGGCCATGATCCGGTCCTTGGACACGGTGCTGTCGAATTCGGCCGTGATGCGGCCCTTGTGCATGACGATGATCCGGTGGGCGATGGACAGGCATTCGCTGACCTCGGAGGTGGAATAGACCACCGCCAGCCCGGCGCGCGCGCCTTCCGCCAGCAGGCGGAACACCTCGGCCTTGGCGCCGATGTCGATGCCGCGCGACGGCTCGTCCAGCAGGATCGCGCGGGGCCGGGTGGCCAGCATCTTGCCGATCACGACCTTCTGCTGGTTGCCGCCCGACAGCGACCCGATGGGGGCGCCGCCGCCCGATGTCTTGACCGTCACGCGGCGGATGCTGTCGTCGATCAGGTCGCGTTCGGCGCGGGTGCTGGTGAACAGCCCCCGTGTGAACCGCGCGATCGAGGCCAGCGACAGGTTCTGGCCGACGCTCATGGTCTGGACCAGGCCGTCGCGCTGGCGGTCCTCGGGGACCAGGGCCAGGCCGCGGGCGATGCGGTCGCCGATGGACAGGTGGCTGATCTCGTGCCCTTCCAGCACGATCTGGCCGCCGGTGGCGCGCAGCCGCCCCGCGACCGTCTCCAGCAGTTCGGTGCGGCCCGCGCCCATCAGGCCATAGATGCAGACGATCTCTCCGGCGCGCACGTCCAGGTTCAGCCCGCGCACAAGGTCCTGGCCGGTGGCGTCCGGGACCGACAGGTCGCGGATCGACAGGGCGACCTTGCCCATGGTGCTGTCCGGGGGCGATCCCAGGTCGTAATTCTCGCCGACCATGTTGCGCACGATCCATTCCAGGTCGATGTCCGCGCGCGGCGCATAGGCGGTCATCACTCCGTCGCGCAGCACCACCGCATGGTCGGTGATGGTCAGCGCCTCCTCCAGGTGGTGAGAGATATAGACGATGCTGACGCCGCGCGCGGTCAGGTCGCGAATGACCTTGAACAGCACCTCGACCTCGCTGGCGGACAGCGCGCTGGTCGGCTCGTCCATGATCAGGATGCGGCTGTCCACCGACAGGGCGCGGGCGATCTCGACGATCTGCTGCTGGCCCAGGCGCAGGTCCTCGACCAGGGTCGCGGGGTCGATCTGCTCCTCCAGCTCCTCCATCAGGGCGCTGGTCTGGCGGTCCTCCTCGGCGTAATCGACGCCAAAGGGGCCCATGATCTCGCGGCCCATGAAGATGTTGTCGCGCACCGACAGGTTCGGGGCCAGCGACAGCTCCTGGTGGATGATGGAAATCCCCCGGTCGCGCGCGTCATTCGCATTGGCAAAGGCCACCGGCTGGCCGTCCAGCACGATCTGGCCCGATGTGGGTTGGATCACGCCCGACAGGATCTTCATCAGCGTGGATTTTCCCGCGCCGTTCTCTCCGAACAGGGTGGTGACCTGGCCGCGATGGATGTCGAAGTTCACGCCCTTCAGCGCGTGGACCTGGCCATAGGACTTGGCCACGTTGCGGGCGGCAAGGACGACCTGGGCGCTCATTGGACCTCCAGCGCGACGGGGGTGATCAGCCAGTTCGACGGGTTGATCAGCCGGAACGCCCCGGTCACCGTCACCTGCTTGCCCGCCAGGGCGGTGGTGTCGATGGGGGCCAGCACTTCGGCCGCCATGGCGCGGTTGATGCCCGATCCCGCGTCCTGGTATTCGATCTGGTTCTTGAAGGCGCCGAAGGCGATGTCGCCCGGCGCGTCGCGCAGGTCGGTGCCGTTGATCGCGGGGCCGGTCTGCACGCGGATGCGCAGATCCTCGGGCAGGCCCTCGACGGTCAGCGGATAGACCCCGGCCCGCGGCTCTCCGGCGGTGCCGGTCACGGTGACCATCATGATGGCGCCGGTCGATGCGGGCGTGCCGTATTCGGCGATGGCCGCGTCCTGATCGGCGGCGATGGCCGCGGCCAGGTCCGTCGCGGGCACTGCGCGTTCGATCACCGCGTCGCGGATGCGCGGGAATTCCTGCGTGCCATAGGTGTCGGGCGAAAACGCCTGCTGGCGGGCATCCGCCTCGGAGCCGACCTGCACCACGGTGGTATCCAGCGCGATGGCGGCCAGGACGGCCAGGCCCAGGGCCACGGACAGGATCAGGCCGCGACGGCTGGCGGCGGGGGCCCGGGGGGCGGTGGTGCTGTCGGTCATCGGTCTGCCTCTGGCTGGAACACGGGGCGGGCGGGCGCACATCTCATGGTTGATGATAACTTCACGTGATCGACCTCGCGGAGAACGTGCGCATCGGGGCCTGCCCTGCGGCGGTCGCCGCACGGGCCGCATCCATGGCGCGAAGGCATGCGGGGCGCAAGCCTGTGCTGGCGAAAGTCGTCATGCGGTCCGGCCTCCCCTCCGGTCGATTCGCGTGGCGCGGGCCTGTGATTGCGGCGATTCCGCGCATCCTGTCGGACGCGAACGGGACCAGCTTAGATGAAATAAATTGCCGTGTCCGTAAAAAAATACGTTCCCTGTGCGATCATCGTGATATAAACCGGGGCCAAGGGATGGAGGCATCATGACGGACAAGCAGCGCGACGTGCTGATCGGAATCGATGCCGGGACCTCGGTCATCAAGGCCGTGGGGTTCGATCTTTCCGGGCGTCAGCTGGGCGCGGCGGCGGTGCCGAATCGCTATGCGACCGGGGCGCAGGGCGCAGCGACGCAGGACATGGCCCGCACCTGGGATGATTGCGCCGCCGCGCTGCGCGGGCTGGCCGATCATATCCCGAACCTGGCGGGGCGGACCGCGGCGCTGTCCGTGACGGGGCAGGGCGACGGCACCTGGCTGGTCGGAGACGACGGCCCGGTGGGCGATGCCTGGCTGTGGCTGGACGCGCGTGCCGCACCGACCGTCGGCCGGTTGGGCCAGGACCGCGCCCGGTTCGAGGCGACGGGCACCGGCCTGAACACCTGCCAGCAGGGCGCGCAGATGGCCCATATGGACGCCCATCATCCGGACCTGCTGGATGGGGCACGGGTCGCGCTGCATTGCAAGGACTGGCTGTATCTGAACCTGACCGGCGTTCGGGCGACAGACCCGTCCGAGGCCAGCTTCACCTTCGGCAACTTCCGCAGCCGGGCCTATGACGACACGGTCATCGACGCGCTGGGCCTGACGCATCGGCGCGGCCTGCTGCCGCCGATCATCGATGGCACGCAGGTGACCCATCCGCTGACCGCGGATGCCGCTGCGGCGACGGGCCTGCTGGCAGGCACGCCGGTCAGCTTGGGCTATGTCGACATGGTGATGACCGCGCTGGGTGCGGGCGTGCTGGGTGGGGCGGGCGACGTGGCCTGTTCGACGGTCGGCTCGACCGGGGTGCATCTGCGCGCCGTGACCGCCGACCGGGTGCATCTGAACGATCAGGGCACGGGCTATGTCATCTGCCTGCCGGTGCCGGGCGTGGTCACGCAGGTCCAGACCAACATGGCGGCGACGCTGAACCTGGATTGGGTGCTGGGCCTGGCGGCGGGCATCCTGTCGGACATGGGCCAGCCGGTGACACATCGCGACCTTGTCGCGCGGCTGGACGGCTGGCTGGGCCAGGCCGCGCCGGGGCAGATCCTGTACCACCCCTATATCTCGGATGCCGGGGAACGCGGGCCCTTCGTCGATGCGGCGGCGCGGGCCGGGTTCACCGGTCTGTCTGCGGGCCATCGCTATCCCGATCTGGTGCGCGCCGTGGCCGAAGGGCTGGGCCTGGCCATGCGCGACTGTTACGCCGCAATGGGGCCGCTTCCGTCCGAACTGCGCCTGACCGGTGGGGCGGCGCGGTCGCCCGCCCTGCGGCGCATCCTGTCGGCCGCGCTGGATGCGCCGGTCCGCGTGTCCGACCGCGACGAGGCCGGGGCCGCGGGGGCCGCGATGATGGCCGCCGTGGCCATCGGCGCCTATCGCGACATGGACGCCTGCATCGCCGAATGGGTCACGCCCCTGCTGCGCGCCCCCGAGGCCCCCGATTCCCATCTGGCCGCGACCTATGCGCGGCTGTTCCCCGCCTTTGCCGCGACCCGCGCCGCCCTGCCGCCCGTCTGGGCAGCCATGGCGCGGGCCCGCACCACGACAGGAGAGTAGGATGACCCAAGGCCACGAGATGATCGATCTGTTCGTGATCGGCGGCGGCATCAACGGCGCGGGCGTCGCGCGCGATGCCGCGGGGCGGGGCCTGTCGGTCGTGCTGTGCGAAAAGGACGACCTGGCGCAGGGCACCTCGTCGCGCTCGGGCAAGCTGGTCCATGGTGGGCTGCGCTATCTGGAATATTACGAATTCCGCCTGGTCCGCGAGGCGCTGATCGAACGAGAGGTGCTGCTGGGCGCGGCCCCGCACATCATCTGGCCGATGCGCTTCGTGCTGCCGCACAGCCCCGACGACCGGCCCGCCTGGTTGGTCCGGCTGGGGCTGTTCCTCTATGACAACCTGGGCGGGCGCAAGAAGCTGCCGGGCACGCGCACGCTGGACCTGCGCCGCGATCCCGAGGGCGCGCCGCTGCTGGACAAGTACCACAAGGGGTTCGAATACAGCGACTGCTGGGTCGACGACGCGCGGCTGGTGGTGCTGAACGCGGTCGATGCGGCGGAGCGCGGCGCGACCGTCCTGACCCGCACCGCCTGTGTGTCGGCACGCCGCGAGGGCGACGCCTGGTCCGTGACCACCCGCGACACCGTCACCGGAGAGGAACGGCAGTTCCGCGCCCGTTGCCTGGTCAACTGCGCCGGTCCCTGGGTCAGCGACTTCATCACCCGCGTTGCGGGGTCGAATTCGGCCCGCAACGTGCGCCTGGTCAAGGGCAGCCACATCATCGTGCCGAAATGGTGGGCGGGGACCAACGCCTATCTGGTGCAGAACCACGACAAGCGCGTGATATTCATCAACCCCTACGAGGGCGACATGGCGCTGATCGGCACGACCGACATCGCCTATGACGGCCGGGCCGAGGACGTCACCGCCGACGAATCCGAGATCGACTATCTGCTGGCCGCCGTGAACCGCTATTTCAAGGAGAAGCTGCGCCGGTCCGACGTGATCCACAGCTTTTCGGGCGTGCGCCCGCTGTTCGATGACGGGCAGGGCAACCCGTCGGCGGTCACGCGGGACTATGTGTTCGACCTGGACCAGACCGGAGGCGCGCCGCTGCTGAACGTCTTCGGCGGCAAGATCACCACCTTCCGCGAACTGGCCGAACGCGGCATGCACCGCCTGACCGAGGTGTTCCCGCAGATGGGCCCCGACTGGACCAAGACCGCGACCCTGCCGGGCGGCGAGATCGCCAATGCCGATTACGAAAGCTTTGCCAACCTGCAGCGCGAACTGCACCCCTGGATGCCGCGTGCGCTGGTCCAGCATTACGGTCGCCTGTACGGCGCGCGGACCAAGGATGTCGTGGCGGGCGCCATGACCCTGTCGGACCTGGGACGTCATTTCGGCGGACAGCTTTACGAGGCCGAGGCGCGGTACCTGGTCGCCAAGGAATGGGCACGCACGCCGCAGGACATCCTGACCCGGCGCACCAAGCATTATCTGCACCTGAGCCGGGACCAGCAGGCGGCCTTTGCCGCGTGGTTCGACGACACCCTGGCGCCGGAGATCGCGTGATGCTGACCCTGTCGCTGAACACCAATCCGCTGGTCAACCGCTTTGCCGATCCGGACGACCTGATCGACACGGTCGCGCGGGATCTGCGCATTCGCGACCTGCAGTTGACGCATGAGTTCATCAATCCCTCCTGGCCCGCGCCGGTGATCCGTCGCCTGACCCGGCAGATGCGCGCGGCGCTGGACCGGACCGGGGTGCGCGTCACCAGCGGCATGACCGGGCCCTATGGTCGGCTGAATCATTTCGGCCATCCCGATGCGGATGTGCGGCGATACTATGTCGACTGGTTCAAGACCTTCGCGGACATCACCGCCGATCTGGGCGGTCGGTCGGTGGGCACGCAATTCGCGATCTTCACCTATCGCGATTACGACGGTCCGGCCCGGCGCGAGGACCTGATCCGCATCGCCATCGACTGCTGGGCCGAGGTCGCGGATCACGCGAAGGCCGCCGGGCTGGACTATGTTTTCTGGGAGCCCATGAGCGTGGGCCGCGAATTCGGAGAGACGATCCCGGCCGCCCTGGCGCTGCAGGACCGGCTGAGCGCGGCCGACATGGCGGTGCCGATGTGGATGATGGCCGATATCGACCACGGCGACGTCACCAGCCCCGATCCGGACGATCTGGACCCTTATGCCTGGGCCCGCGCCGTGCCGCGCGTCAGCCCGATCATCCACATCAAGCAGTCGCTGATGGACAAGGGCGGCCACCGCCCCTTCACCGCCGAATTCAACGCCAAGGGCCGCGTCCAGCCGGAACCCCTGCTGGCGGCGCTGGCCCAGGGCGGCGCGGTCGACAACGAGATCTGCCTGGAGCTGTCCTTCAAGGAACGCGACCCGAACGACCGGCAGGTCATCGCCCAGATCGCCGAAAGTGTCGCATTCTGGGCGCCGCATATCGACACCGGGGCGGATAAGCTGAATATCTGACCCATCATCGACAGGACGCCCCATGCCCCAGCTCTTTGCCTTTGCCACCGCCACCGAGATCCTGTTCGGCCGGGGGCAGGCGGCGATGGCCGCCGGGCGGGTCGCGGCCCTGGGGCGGCGGGTCCTGCTGATCCATGGCCGCGATCCGGGCCGCAGCGCGGCGCTGGCTCGCGATCTGGCCGCGGCGGGCTGTTCGGTCGCAACCTTCGCCGTTCCGCATGAACCCGACATCGCCCTGATTGAGGCAGGCGTCCGGACGGGCGCGGAGGTTCAGGTCGTCGTCGCGATGGGCGGCGGGGCGGTGATCGACGCGGGCAAGGCCCTGGCGGCCTGCCTGACCATGACCCGTCCGCTGATGGATCATCTGGAGGTCGTGGGACAGGGGCTGCCGCTGGACCATCCCCCGTTGCCCTTCGTGGCCATCCCCACCACCGCCGGCACCGGGGCCGAGGTCACCCGCAACGCCGTGATCGGCGTCCCCGAGGCGCGCCGCAAGGTCAGCCTGCGCGATGCGCGGATGCTGCCGGCGCTGGCCATCGTGGACCCGGCCCTGACGGACGGCTGTCCGCGCGCGGTGACGCTGGCCTCGGGGCTGGATGCCGTCACGCAGGTGATCGAGCCCTATGTCTGCACCCGCGCCAATCCGCTGACCGACGCCCTGTGCCGCGATGCGATCCCGCGCGGGTTGGCGGCGCTGATCCGCCTGATGCAGGCCGAAGACCCGCAGGCGCGCGACGAGATGGCCTGGGTCAGCTTGTGCGGCGGCATGGCGCTGGCCAATGCCGGGCTGGGCGCGGTGCATGGGCTGGCCGGCCCCTTGGGCGGGCTGACCGGGGCGGCGCATGGCGCGATCTGCGGCACGCTGCTGCCGCATGTGCTGGTGGCAAACCGCCGGGCGGTCACGGACCGCGCGCTGGCGGCCCGGCTGGACCAGGTGGGCGCCTGGATCGGGGCGGCGTTCGGGCGGGCCGATGCATCGGTCGCCGAGGCCGCAGCGCTGCTGGCCGACTGGTCCCGTGCGGCGGGCCTGCCGGGGCTGGACGCCCTGGAGATCGACGCGGCGGCATGCCAGGCCGCGGCGCAGGCGGCGGCCGGGTCGTCGTCGATGAGGGCCAACCCGGCGCCCCTGTCGGCCGACGATCTGGACGCCTTGATGCGGGCCGCCGCCTGATGGCCCGGCGGGGACCGGTCGATCCGGAGCAGAGCCTGGCGATCCGGGCGGCTTGGCTGCATTATGCGGGCGGGCTGACGCAGGCTGCCGTAGCCAAGCGGCTGGGCCTGCCCGGCGTCAAGGCGCACCGCCTGATCGCCCGCGCCGTGGCCGAGGGCGTGGTCAAGGTCACCATCGACGGAGAGATCGTTGAATGCGCCATGCTGGAGGATCAGCTGTGCGCGCGCTATGGGCTGGACCACTGCGAGGTTGCCCCCGACCTGGGCGAGGACGGCATGCCCCTGCGCGCCCTGGGCCTGGCTGGCGCAGGCTTTCTGCGCCGCGAGATCGAGCGGGGCGCACACAGGGTCATCGGGCTGGGTCATGGCCGGACGCTGGCGGCGGCGGTCCGGCAGATGCCGCGCTTTGACGCGCGCGCGGTGCGGTTCGTCGCGGTTCTGGGCGGGCTGACGCGCAATTATGCGGCGAACCCGCATGACGTGATGCATACGCTGGCGGAAAAGACCGGGGCGCAGGCCTTCGTGATGCCGGTGCCGTTCTTTGCCAATTCCGAAGGCGACCGGGCCGTGCTGCTGTCCCAGCCCGGCGTGCGCGACATCTTCGATCTGTCGAACAGCGCCACGCTGACCTTCGTGGGCATGGGCACGGCGGATGCGGGCGCGCAGCTGGTCGCATCCGGCATGATCGAGGCGCGCGAGATCGCCGAGATCAACGCCGCGGGGGGCGTCGGAGAGATGATGGGGTATTTCTTCGATGCCACCGGCCGTGTGCTCGACACGACGCTGAGCGCGCGGACGCTGTCGGTGGACCTGAACCGAGGGCAGGATCAGCGTATCGTAGTCATCGCCGGCGGCGCGGAAAAGGTCGCGGCCATCCGCGCGGTGCTGAACAGCGGGCGCCTGTCCGGGCTGATCACCGACGAGGCGACGGCGCGCGCGCTGATGGCGGGGTGACCCAAACGGGGACGGGTCGGGGAAACCCCGACCCGGTCGCTGCCGCTGGGCCCCGCGCGCGCTTTGCGCGCGTGGGAAGCATCGTGCCAAGGCCGCGTGCGGCCTTGGCCTTTGGATCAGTGGCCTGTCACCAAGCGGGCGCGGGCGATGATGGCCTCGGGGGTGATGCCGAACTCCTGGTACAGCCGGTCGATCGGGGCCGATGCGCCAAAGCCGGTCATGCCGATCACGTCGTCCTCGGTCGCGACATAGCGGGTCCAGCCGAACTTGCCCGCAGCCTCGATCGCAATGCGGGGTGCGGTGCCAAGCACCTGGGCGCGGTAATCCGCGTCCTGCGCCTCGAACAGCTCCCAGCTGGGCATCGACACGACCGCCACGGCCATGCCTTCGGCGGCCAGCGCCTCGGCAGCCTCCACCGCGATGGCGACTTCGGTGCCTGTGGCGATCAGGGTCACGTCGCGGCCCTCGCCGAACTGGCGGATCACATAGGCGCCCTTGGCAGTCAGGTTCTCGGACCCGGCCTCCGTGCGCAGCTGCGGGACGTCCTGGCGGGACAGGGCCAGCAGCGACGGCACGTTGCGGTTGCGGATCGCGATGTCCCAGGCCTCCAGCGTCTCGACCGTATCGGCAGGGCGCAGGACGGTCAGGCCGGGGATGGCGCGCAGGGACGCCAGATGTTCCACCGGCTGGTGGGTCGGGCCGTCCTCGCCCAGGCCGATGCTGTCATGGGTCATGACATAGATCGTGCCCACGCCCATCAGCGCCGACAGGCGGATCGCGTTGCGGGCATAGTCGGAAAACACCAGGAACGTGCCGCCATAGGCGATCACGCCGCCATGCAGGTTCAACCCGTTCATCGCGGCGGCCATGCCGAACTCGCGCACGCCATAGCCGATGTAGCGGCCGGGCGCCTCGCGCGTGAACTGCGTGTCGACGGCCTTGACGCGGGTCAGGTTCGATCCGGTCAGGTCGGCCGATCCGCCGATCATCGCGGGCACGGCCGGGGTCAGCGCCTCCAGCGCCATCTGGCTGGCCTTGCGGGTCGCGGCTTTCTTGGGCGCGGCGAACAGGGCGTCGCGTGCTGCGGAGACGGCCGCGTCATAGCCCTCGGGCAGATCGCCCGACAGGCGTTGCGTCAGGGCCGCGGCCTTGGGGGATGCCGCCAGACGGGCCTCCCATGCCTCGCGGTCGGCGGCACCGCGCGCGCCGATTTCGCGCCACTCGGCGGCAAGATCGTCGGGGATCACGAAGGCGTCGTGGCTCCAGCCCAGGGCCTCGCGGGTCAGCGCGCCCTCATCCTTGCCCAAAGGCGATCCATGCACGGAATAGCTGCCCGCGCGGTTGGGAGAGCCGAAGCCGATGATCGTCTTCATCGCGATCAGCGAGGGCTTGCCCGTCTCCGCCTTGGCGGCCGCCATCGCGGCGTCCAGGGCGCGGCCGTCATGGCCGTCGCAGCTCTGGACATGCCAGCCGCAGGCCTTGAACCGTGCCGGGATGTCCTCGGAGAAGCTGACCGACGTCGGGCCGTCGATGGTGATGCTGTTGTCGTCATAGAGCACGATCAGCTTGCCCAGGCCCAGATGGCCCGCCAGGCTGATCGCCTCCTGGCCGATGCCTTCCTGCAGGCAGCCGTCGCCCAGCATGACCCAGGTGCGGTGATCGACCAGATCATCGCCGAACTCTCCGGCCAGCGCGCGTTCCGCCAGCGCCATGCCGACGGCGGTGGCCAGGCCTTGGCCCAGGGGGCCGGTCGTGGTCTCGACGCCCTTGGCATGGCCGTATTCCGGATGGCCGGCGGTGATCGCGCCCCATTGGCGGAAATTCCTGATCTGATCCAGCGTCATGTCCTGATACCCGGTCAGGTGCAGCAGGCTGTAGAGCAGCATGGATGCATGCCCGTTCGACAGCACGAAGCGGTCGCGGTCGGGCCAGTCGGGATTGGCCGCGTCGAACTTCAGGTGGTTGCGGAACAGCACGGTGGCGGCATCGGCCATGCCCATCGGGGCGCCGGGATGGCCGCTGTTGGCGGCGTTCACGGCATCAATGGTCAGCGCGCGGATGCAGTTCGCCAGGGCGAAGTTCTGCGGGTCCAGATCGGCCTTGGCGGCGATGGCGGGGTCTTTGGGGGTGTCTAAGGGCATGGCGGTCCTCCTGTCGCGCCCTCCATAACCCGCCGCCGTCATCATCACAACAAAAAATCACAAAGTCACAAAGTCGGTGTTGTTATGTGCGCGGATCATGTTATGAAACCGGCGACCAGGGGAGGGTTTGGGTGAAACGCGAGGAACGCAGACAGGCGATCATGGATCTGCTGGTCGCGGCACGTGCCGTGGACCTGGACGATCTGGCGGCCCGTTTCGCGGTCAGCAAGATGACCATCCATCGCGATCTGGACGACCTGGAACAGGCGGGCCTGCTGCGCAAGGTCCGCGGCGGCGCCACCATCGAGGCCGGTACCCAGTTCGAGAGCGACTTCCGCATCCGCGCCCTGCAGGACGGAGAGGCCAAGATCCGCATGGCCCATGCCGCCCGCGCCCTGATCGAGCCGGGGATGACCGTGATGGTCAATGACGGCTCGATGGCGGCGCTGCTGGGCGCCAGCCTGACGGAATGCGCGCCCCTGTCGGTCATCACCAACAACGCCGCCGTGATCGAGCGGCTGAAGGATGCGCCGCGCGTCACGCTGATCGCGCTTGGCGGCATCTACAGCGCCAAGTTCAACGGCTTTTTCGGCATGGTCACGGAAAGCGCGCTGGCCGGGCTGCATGCGGACCTGGCCTTCATCTCGACCCCAGCGGTGGCGGGGTTGCGGGCCTTCCACATGGACGACAACGCGGTCCGGGCCAAGCGCGCGATGATGCACGCGGCGGAACGCAGCGTGCTGCTGGTCAATCACGCGCGGTTCGGGCGCAGCGCGCTGCATGCGCTGGCCGACCTGACCGAATTCGACGCCATCATCACCGACGCGCCCCCTGCGCCCGAGGATCGCGCCGCGATCGACCGGGCAGGCATCGCGCTGACCATCGCAAAGGACCCCGCATGACCCCATTCTGGATCGGCACCAGCTGGAAGATGAACAAGACCCTGGCCGAGGCGATGACCTTTGCCCAAGGCCTGCGCGGCACGCCCGCGCCCGCGGGCATCCAGCGTTTCGTCATCCCGCCCTTCACCGCCTGCCGCCAGGTGGCCGAGGCGCTGTCGGACACCGACGTCAAGGTCGGCGCGCAGAACATGCATTGGGACGACGCGGGCGCCTGGACGGGAGAAATCAGCCCCGTGATGCTGACCGATTGCGGGCTGGACATCGTGGAGCTGGGCCACAGCGAACGCCGCGAGCATTTCGGAGAGACGGACAGGACCGTGGGCCTGAAGACCGCCGCCGCCGTCCGCCACGGCCTGATCCCGCTGATCTGCATCGGCGAGACCCTGGCCGAGCGCGAGGCTGGCCGCGCCACGCAGGTGCTGGAGACGCAGGTCCGCGCCGCTTTGGAGCCGGTGGCAGGGTCCGACGCCACGATCCTGCTGGCCTATGAGCCGGTCTGGGCGATTGGCGCGAACGGCATCCCCGCGACCTCGGATTACGCCGACGCGCGTCAGGCCGAGATTATCGCGGTCGCGCAGGACGTGCTGAGCCGCCCTGTGCCCTGCCTTTACGGCGGGTCCGTCAATCCGGGCAACTGCGCGGAACTGATCGCCTGCCCGCATATCGACGGGCTGTTCATCGGGCGGTCGGCCTGGGACGTGAACGGCTATCTGGACATCCTGGCGCGCTGCGCCGCAACCATCGGAGATGACGCATGAAACTGGCAATCGCAGGGGACAGCGCGGGCGAAGGTCTGGCCAAGGTTCTGGCCGACCACCTCAGGGACCGCTTCGACGTGGCCGAGATCAGCCGCACCGACGAAGGCCCCGACGCCTTCTATGCCAACCTGTCGGACCGAGTGGCCAGCCAGGTCATGGACGGCACCTATGACCGCGCCATCCTGGTCTGCGGCACGGGCATCGGCGTCTGCATCGCGGCCAACAAGGTGCCCGGCATCCGCGCCGCCCTGACGCATGACACCTATTCGGCCGAACGCGCCGCGCTGTCGAACGACGCGCAGATCATCACCATGGGCGCCCGCGTCATCGGGGCAGAGGTCGCCAAGACCATCGCCGACGCATGGCTGGCGCACACCCAGAACTTCGACCGCAACGGCAAGTCGGCGGGCAATGTCGACGCCATCGACGCGGTCGGCGCCAAGTACGCAGGGCGGTGATGCTGCGCCTGCCGACGGACGGGCCCGCGACGGGGCCGCTGCTGGAAGCTGTGCTGGCGCGCGAGGGCGCTGCGGCCATCGTGGCGGCCATCGCGCGCGCGCTTCCGCCCCTGGCCGCGCGGCTGGCGGCGGGGCGCCTGCATGGCGACCCCGAAGCCATCGTCGGCACCAATGACAGCGGCGACCGGCAGAAGGCGCTGGACGTCGCGGCCCATGATTACATGATCGCCGCCCTGCGCGCGGCGGGCGTGCGGCAGGTCCTGTCCGAGGAGGCCCTGGACATCATTCTGCTGAACGAAGGCGGCGTCTTCGACGTGGCGATCGACCCGATCGACGGCTCGGGCAGCATCGGCATCGGCGCGCCCCTGGGGATGCTGTTCAGCATCCTGCCCGCCGATCCGCAGGGATTTCAGCGGACGGGCCGGGCGGTGGTGGCGGCGGGCTATGCCTCCTTCGGTCATTCGGTCGATTTCGGCTGGTCCACCGGCGCGGGCGTCCATGTCGCGACCTGGGACGCCGAGGCCCATGCCTTCCGCGTCAGCCGCCAGAACCTGCGGCTGAAGCCCCAGGCCTCGACCATCGCCTACAACGCGTCGAACGAGCGCCACTGGGCGCCGGGCCTGCAGGCCTGGGCGCGCGATCTGCGCGCGGGGCGCGACGGGCCGCGCGGACGCGACTTCAACATGCGCTGGCTGGCCGCCGCCGTGGGCGAATTGCACCGCATCCTGTTGAAGGGCGGCGCATTCCTGTACCCCGCCGATGCGCGGCCCGGATACGGCGACGGCCGGCTGCGGCTGATCTATGAATGCGTGCCCATCGCCTTTCTGATCGAACAGGCCGGGGGCCGCGCGACCGACGGGCATGGCCCGATCCTGGACCGCGTGCCGCGCGGGCCGCATGACTTCACCCCGCTGTTCTTCGGCGCGTCCGAGGAAATCGACGCGCTTCACGTCGCCCTTCAAGGATAACATCCCATGCCGATGATCACCCTGCGCCAGCTTCTGGACCACGCGGCCGAGCATGACTATGCCGTGCCCGCCTTCAACATCAACAACATGGAGCAGGGCCTGTCGGTCATGCAGGCGGCCCAGGCCACCCGCAGCCCGGTGATCCTGCAGGCCAGCCGCGGCGCGCGGGCCTATGCCAATGACGCGGTGCTGGCGGGGCTGATCGCGGGTCTGGCGCGGGCCTATCCCGACATCCCGATCTGCATGCATCTGGACCATGGCAACGGGCTGGAAACCTGCGCGACCGCGATCCAGAACGGCTTCACCTCGGTGATGATGGACGGGTCGCTGAAATCGGACGGCAAGACGCCCGCCGATTACGCCTACAATGCCGACATCACCCGCCGCGTGACCGAGATGGCCCATGCCTGCGGCGTGTCGGTCGAGGGAGAGCTGGGCGTGCTGGGCAGCCTTGAGACCGGCATGGGCGATGCCGAGGACGGCCACGGCGCCGAGGGCAAGCTGTCCGAGGATCAGCTGCTGACCGACCCGGACGAGGCCGTGCGGTTCGTCGAGGAGACCGGCGTGGACGCCCTGGCCATCGCCATGGGCACCAGCCACGGCGCGTATAAATTCACGCGCAAGCCCGATGGCGACATCCTGGCCATGCACGTGATCGAGGAGATCCACCGCCGCCTGCCCAACACCCATCTGGTGATGCACGGGTCCAGTTCGGTCCCCGAGGATCTGCAGGCGATCATCAACGCCCATGGCGGCGACATCCGCCCGACCTGGGGCGTCCCGGTCGAGGAGATCCAGCGCGGCATCCGCCACGGCGTGCGCAAGGTGAACATCGACACCGACAACCGCCTGGCGATGACCGCCGCGATCCGCCGCGTGATGGCCGAACACCCGGCCGAGTTCGACCCGCGCGCCTATCTGAAGCCCGCGATGGCGATGATGGCCCAGGTCTGCCGCGACCGCTTCGAGGCCTTCGGCACCGCCGGCAACGCCGACAAGCTGCGCCCGCTGTCCCTGCCCGAGATGGCCGCGCGCTACTGATCCGCGCGGGTCAGCAGCTCCTCGACCTTGGGGCCGATCGCATCCACGATCTGTTCGACGCCGCGCGCGTTGGGGTGGATGCGGTCGTCCTGCATCAGGTCCGACAGGGACAAGCCCTGCGTGGCCTTTTCCCCGATCGGACCCAGGAAGTCGGGGACCAGCACCGCGTCGTATTCAGTGGCCAGATCGGCATACATCGCCTCGAAGTCGCGCTTGAACTCGGGGCCATAATTGCCCGGCGCGGGCAGGCCCGCCAGCAGCACCGGCACCCCCGCCGCCTGCGTCTTGTCCAGGATCGCCGCCAGGTTCGCGCGGCTGGAGGCCGGGTCGATCCCACGCAACAGATCGTTGCCGCCAAGCGCCACGATCATCGCATCGGGCCCGTCCGCCAGCGTCCAGTCGATCCGCGCGGCACCCCCCGCCGTGGTATCCCCCGACACGCCCGCATTGGTCACCGCGACGTCCTGGCCGCGCTCGCGCAGCCACGCCTCCAGCACCGGGACGAACCCCTGATCCTGCGGCAGGCCGTATCCCTGCGTCAGACTGTCGCCCATCGCGGTCAGGCGCAGCGTCTCTGCGTCAGCAGGGGCTGCCCATGATGCCGCGATGGTGACCGCCAGCGCCGCGACGGCGGCCGTCAGGCGGTTGCCTTCGCGGGCGGGCCGACCATATCGTGCCCCGATACCCAGACCGCGACGAAGGAACGACCCGATGGCCGACCCCGTGATCCGCCTGTCCGATGCGCATCTGACGTTGCAGGGCAATGCCGGGCCGGTCCCGATCCTGCGCGGCCTGTCGCTGCAGGTCGAACGCGGAGAGACGGTCGGGCTGGTGGGTCCTTCGGGATCGGGCAAGTCCTCGCTCCTCATGCTGATGGGCGGTCTGGAACGCGCCACGGGCGGCCTGGTCCAGGCGATGGGTCAGGACCTGACCGCGCTGGACGAGGATGCGCTGGCGCGCTTTCGTCTGTCCCATATGGGGGTCGTGTTCCAGTCCTTCCACCTGATCCCCACCATGACGGCGCTTGAAAATGTCGCGACGCCCCTGGAGCTGGCCGGTGCGCCCGACGCCTTCGACCGCGCGGCGGCGGAACTGGACCGCGTGGGCCTGTCCGCAAGGCGCGACCATTACCCCGCGCAACTGTCGGGCGGAGAGCAGCAGCGCGTGGCCCTGGCCCGCGCTGCCGCGCCGCGACCGGCCATCCTGCTGGCGGACGAACCCACCGGCAATCTGGACGGGGCGACGGGGCAGGCGATCATGGACCTGCTGTTCGGGCTGCGCGCCGATCATGGCGCGACGCTGGTCCTGGTCACGCATGACCCGGACCTGGCGCGACGCTGCGACCGGGTGATCCGCCTGGCCGACGGCCGTCTGGCCGCCGAGGCCGCGGCATGAGTCTGGCGCTGGCGGCCCGGCTGGCGCGGCGCGACCTGCGCGGGGGCCTGCGCGGGTTCTGGGTGCTGCTGACCTGCCTGGCGCTTGGCGTGGCCGCCATCGCCGCCGTGGGGTCGGTGCGCGCGGCGATCCAGGCGGGGCTGACTTCGCAGGGCGCGATCCTGCTGGGCGGTGATGCCGAGGTGCAGCTGACCTATCGCTTTGCCACGCCCCCAGAGCAGGACTGGCTGGAGGATCGGGCCGTAGCGGTATCCGAAATCGTCGATTTCCGGTCCATGGCGGTGGTCGGGCAGGGGGACGCGTCCGAACGCGCCCTGACCCAGGTCAAGGGTGTGGACGCGGCCTGGCCCCTTCTGGGGCAGGCGGTGCTGGACCCGCCGATGCCGCTGGCGCAGGCCTTGGGGGCGACCCCGCAGGGCCTGCCCGGGGGCGTGATGGCGCCGCTGCTGGCGGACAGGCTGGGGCTGTCTCCGGGCGACGTGTTCCGCCTTGGCACGCAGGATTTCGTGCTGACCGCGCGGCTGGTCAGCGAACCCGATGCGGGCGCGGCCAGCTTTGGCTTCGGCCCCCGCACCCTGGTCCTGCGCGAGGCGCTGGCCGACAGCGATCTGTTGGGCGCAGGCACGCTGTATGACAGCAACTACCGGCTGGCGCTGCCGCAGGGGACCGATCTGGACGCGCTGCGGGCCGACTGGCGCGCGGCCTTCCCCGACAGCGGAGCGCGCTGGCGCGACAGCCGCCGTGGCGCGCCGGGCATCGACAGTTTCGTGGACCGCATCGGGGCGTTCCTGGTGCTGGTCGGGCTGACCGGGCTGGCCGTGGGCGGCGTCGGCGTGTCGGCGGCGGTGCGCGCCCATCTTGCGCGCAAGACCGAGACCATCGCCGTGCTGAAGACCTTCGGCGCGTCGGGGCGCACGATCTTTCAGGTCTACCTGCTGCAGATCGGGGCGGTGACCGCGATCGGCGTCGCGGCGGGGCTGATCCTGGGGGCGCTGGTGCCGCTGGCGCTGGCGCCGCTGCTGACGGCGCGCCTGCCGGTGCCGGCGGTCTTTGGCGTCTATCCGGGCCCCTTGGCGCAGGCGGCGGTCTATGGCGTGCTGACTGCGTTCATCTTTGCGCTGTGGCCCTTGGCGCGGACGCGGCGCATTCGGGCGGCGACCTTGTTCCGCGACGCGGACGCATCCGGGGGCGGCTGGCCCGAACGGCGCTATCTGGTGATGATCGTCGCAGCGCTGATCGCGCTGGTGGGGGCTGCCGCACTGTTTTCGGGGCTGTGGCGGCTGACGCTTGGCATGGCGGGGGGCGTCCTTGCGGCCTTTGTCGTGCTGGCCGGGGCGGCGGCGCTGGTCCGGCGCGCGGCGGGGGCGGGGGCGCGCCTGGCGCGACGCAGACCCGCGCTGCGGCTGGCGCTGGTAGCCATCGGCGGACCGCGCAGCGAGGCGCTGTCGGTGATCCTGTCCCTGGGCCTGGGCCTGACGGTGCTGGCGGCGGTGGGGCAGGTGTCGTCGAACCTGCGCCAGGCCATCGCGACCGAACTGCCCGAACGTGCGCCCAGCTATTTCTTCCTGGACATCCAGCCCGATCAACTGGACCCGTTCCTGACCCGGCTGCGGGACGATCCGCTGGTGGGCGACGTGCAGACCGCGCCGATGCTGCGCGGAATCATCACGCAGCTGAACAGCCGCCCCGCGCGCGAGGTCGCGGGCGATCACTGGGTGCTGCGCGGCGACCGGGGCATCACCTATGCCGCGACCCCGCCGCCGGGCACCCAGATCACCCGCGGCGACTGGTGGCCCCAGGATTACGACGGCCCCCCGCTGGTCAGCCTGTCCGAGGAGATCGCGACCGAGATCGGCCTGGACCTGGGCGACACCGTCACCGTCAACATCCTGGGCCGCGACATCACCGCGACCATCGCCAACCTGCGGGTGGTGGATTTCAGCGACGCGGGCATCGGCTTTGTCATGGCGCTGAACCCCGGCGCGCTGGCGGGCGCGCCATACACCCACATCGCCACCGTCCATGCCGATCCGGCGGCCGAGGCGCAGATCCTGCGCGATCTGGGCAACCGCTTTCCGAACATCACCGCCGTCCCCGTGGCCGAGGCGATCGACCGCGCCTCGAACGCCCTGGCGGGGATCGCTGCGGCGGTGGCCTGGGCGGCGGGGGCCACGCTGGTCACCGGCTTCGTCGTGCTGATCGGGGCCGCGGCGGCGGGCGAACGCGCGCGCGTCTATGAGGCCGCGATCCTCAAGACGCTCGGCGCGTCGCGCGCGCTGATCCTGGGCAGCTTCGCGCTGCGCCAGGCGCTGATGGGGGCGGCGGCGGGGCTGGTCGCGCTGTTGGGCGGGGGCCTCGCGGGCTGGGCTGTCAGCCGCTTCGTGATGGACGTGCCCTATCGGTTCGACATGGGCTCGGCGCTGCCCATCGTGGCGGGCGGCATCGCCGCGACCGTCGTGGCGGGGCTGGCCTTTGCGTGGCGCCCGCTGGCCGCGCGGCCCGCACAGGTCCTGCGAGCGCAGGACTAGGGGTCGACGGGACCGGGCAGGGGGGCCGCGGGCTGGGACACGTCGCGCTGCCATTCCCGCCAGATCGACATCAGCAGCGCCATCAGCACCGGCCCCACGAACAGGCCCACCAGGCCCATCGTCTTGATCCCGCCGATCAGCCCGAAGAACGTGGCCAGGAACGGCAGCTTGACCGGGCCGCCGATCAGCACGGGGCGGATGGTCTTGTCCACGATGAACAGCTCGACCGTGCCCCACAGGAACAGCGCGGCGCCCGCGACCGGCGTTCCGCTGAACACCAGATACGCCGAGATCAGCGTGAAGGACAGCGGCGCCCCGCCCGGGATCAGCGCCATGAACCCGGTCACGACCCCGAAGAACACCGGCGAGGGCACCCCCGCCAGCCAATAGGCCGTTCCCAGGATCACCCCCTCGCCGATGGCGATCAGGGTCATGCCGGTGACGGTCGCGCTGATCGTGGCGGGGACCACGCGCGACATGTGCGACCAGCGGCCGGGCAGGATGCGCGCGCCCACGCGGTCCAGTTGCGCCACGATGCGTTCGCCGTCGCGATAGAACACGAACAGCGCGATCAACGTGAACAGCAGGTTCAACATGAAGTGGAACGCGGTCGATCCCGCGGTCAGGATGCCGCGATAGACGGAATAGATGTTCGACCCGGTGACCGCCTGAACCAGCTGGCTGATCGCGCCGGGCTGACCGATATAGGTGCGCCATTGCTGGTCCAGCCATGGCCCCACGCGGGGGATGTCGGCGATCCAGGGGGGCGTGGCCTCGCCCATGGCGTTCACGTTGCCCGCCCACAGGATCCAGACGCGCAGTTCGGCCGCCGCATAGGTCAGCGCCATCAGCAGCGGCACCACCAGGATGCACAGGATCGCCAGCACCAGCAGCGTCGCGGCCAGCGTCGGCCCGCTGCGCTGTGCCAGACGCTCGCGGATGCGCCAGCTTGCCACGCAGATGATCGTCGCGGCCAGGACCGGGATCAGGAAGCCGTGGAAGAAATAGATCGACGCCGCAAGGATCCCCAGCAGCAGCCAGCGCGCGGCCGACAGGTCGGTGACCAGCGGGCGCGGCGCCGGACGGGGAACGGCGTTGCGGTCGGCCCCTGGGGTCATTCGCGCGGCTCCGGGTGGTCGTCGCCAGGGGCGGGGGGCAGCGTGCCCTCGGCCCGGTCGCGGTGCAGGGCGGCGCGGCCCAGCAGCATCAGCGTGACGGGGACCGTCGTCATGATGCCCAGGCCCACCATCAGCTCATGCAGGATCGGGCGCCCCTGCTGAAAGCTGGCCAGCAGCGCCGACCCCAGGATCACCCCGCCCGTCCCCCAGCTGGAGGCCAGCGTCGGCGCATGCAGCCGGTCATAGAAGCTGTTCATCCGCAAGAACCCCCAGGCCCCGATCAGCGTCAGCGTCGCGCCCAGCATCACCAGCCCCGCCACCGGAACGGCCAGCCACAGGGGAATGTCGTCAAGCGGGCTCATTCGATCACCTCTCCGCGGAACAGGAACTTGGCCAGCGCGATGGAGGCCACGAACCCCATCACCGCGATGACCATCGCGGCCTCGAACAGGTACAGTGAGCCAAGGCGCATCCCGGTGACCAGGAACAGCAGCATCACCGCGATATACAGCGTGTCAAGGGCCAGCACCCGGTCCTGGGCACGGGGACCGCGCAGGATGCGCAGGCCCGCCAGGCAGCCCGCCAGGGCCAGGACCACCTGGGCATAGCCGATGGCAAAGGTCAGGATCGTGCCGCTCATTCGAAGATCTCCTGCAGCATGGGTTCATACACGTCGCGGATGACATGCAGGTAATGGTCGGTTTCGGCCCCGTCGAAGACATGCAGGACAAGCGTCTGGCGGTCGTGGGAATATTCGATCCAGGCGGTGCCGGGCGTGGCGGTCAGGATGATCGACAGCACCGCCAGCCCGGTCGGGCTGCGCAGCTGCAGCGGCACCTCGAGGAAGGCCGAGCGGCGGCCCGACCGCCCCTCGGTCAGGATCAGCCGCGCCACGCGGATGTTCGACCGGACGATGTCGCCGAACAGCATGGCGATCAGTCGCGGCACCACGCGCCAGTTGCGCGGCGTGGCCCGTTCGGGGTGCAGCGACGACATCGCCCAGCCCGCCAGCAGCGCCAGCGCGCCCCCCAGCAGCAGGTGACCAAGCGAGAACCGCGTCATCACCATCCACAGCAGCGTCAGCAGGCCCGACTGGACGGGATAGGGGACAAGCCGGGTCATCATGGAACGTCCTCTGGGGTGGGCGGCTGCGCGTCGTCGGCACGGGGCGCGGTCAGCACGCCCTGGGCATAGCGCGACGTCTGGTGCAGCGCCTGTGCGGTGCGGTCGGTATAGCGCAGCACGGCCTCGGATTCGATGCTGATCACGGCCAGGACGGCGATCAGGGCCATGATCGGGGCGATCTCCATTGCCATGACGGGGGAATCGCGGTCGTCATTGGCCCAGAAGGTCTGGATGCCAATCCGCGCCAGCCCGATCAGCGTGGCAAAGCCCGACACTAGTAGCAGCGCGACGAAGGCCCAGCCCAGCCAGGGGCTGGTATCGGCCGTGTCGAAGACGCCCTGGATCATCGTCAGCTTGCCGATGAAGCCGGGCATCGGCGGCAACCCCGCCAGCGCCAGCAGGCACAGCGCAAAGCATGCCGCCAGCAAGGCGGGGCCCGCGGCGATGGCGGGGCCGTCCGGGCCGTCGTCGTCTGACGGCAGGTCGGCCTTGGCGCCATAGATCTCGGCCGTCAGGGCCAGCATGGCGGCAATGCCGCCGTCGTCGCGCGACATCGGCTCGACCATCAGGAACAGGGCGCCCGCGGCCAGGGTCGACGCGACCATGTAATGCAGGGCGCCCGCCAGCATCCATTCCCCGCCCCCCGCCAGCGCCAGCCCGGTCACGGCCAGCATGGTGCCCGACGACAGGATCACCGCATGCGCCGCGATCCGCCCCAGGCTTTGCGACGCCAGCACGCCCAGCATGCCGAAGACGACCGTGGCCATGCCCAGCCCGATCAGCAGCCCCGCGCCCAGCCCCGCAGACGGGCCCGATCCGGCCGCGAACAGCAACATCGTCAGGCGCAAAATCGCATAGATGCCCACCTTGGTCATGATCGCGAACATCGCGCCCACCGGCGCGGCGGCGGCCATGTAGGCGTTGGGCAGCCAGAAGGACAGCGGCCAGATTCCCGCCTTGACCAGGAAGGCCACCCCCATCAGCGCCAGGCCCATCTGAAGCAGGGGCCGGTTGGCGGCATCGATGTCGGGCATCATGCTGGCCAGATGCGCCATGTTCAGCGTGCCCGTCACGCCGTAGATCAGGCTGATCCCCAGCAGCAGCAGCAGGGACGCCGCCAGGTTGATCGCGATGTAATGCAGCCCCGCGCGGACCCGCACCTGCCCCGACCCGTGCAGCAGCAGGCCATAGGACGCGGCCAGCAGCACCTCGAAGAAGACGAACAGGTTGAACAGGTCGCCGGTCAGGAACGCGCCGTTCAGACCGACCAGCAGGAACTGGAACAGCGAAAAGTAATGCTGCCCCTGCCGATGCCAGGACGCCCGCGCATAGACCAGCGACGCCAGCGCCAGCACCGATGTCAGCAGCAGCATCATCGCCGCCAGGTGATCCAGCACCAGGACGATCGCCATCGGCGCGGCCCAGTCCCCCAGCAGGTAAAAGCCGATGTTCTCGGCCCCTTCGGACGCGCCCAGCTTGGCGCGCATCAGCAGCGCCACCGCCACCGCCAGCGTCAGCCCGGTCGCGATCAGGCTGAGCCAGAATTTCGCCGCGCGCTGGCGGTCGTCATAAAGCAGCATCAGCGCGCCGGCGACGAAGGGGATCAGGATCGGGGCGATGATCAGGTGCTGGCTCATGGCTGCTCTCTCTCGCGGCCGTCGACATGGTCGGTGCCGGTGAACCCGCGAGAGGCGATCAGCACGACCAGGAACAGCGCCGTGGTGGCAAAGCTGATGACGATGGCGGTCAGGACCAGCGCCTGGGGCAGCGGGTCGGCATAGCGGGTCGGATCGACGAAGCCGCCCTTGGGCATGATCGCGGGCGCCGACAGCGTCAGGCGCCCCATGGAAAAGATGAACAGGTTCACCGCATAGGACAGCAGGCACAGCCCGACGATGACCTGGAAGCTGCGCGGGCGCAGGATCAGCCAGATGCCCGACGCCGACAGAACGCCGATGGCCAGGGACAGCACGATCTCCATCAGCGGATCTCCTTTGTGGCGGGGGCGGCATCGTCCTGTTCGCGCAGGCGCGCGGCGCGCAGGGACTGGTGGGCGATGGCGATCAGCATCAGCACCGTCGCGCCCACGACCAGGGCAAAGACCCCCAGGTCGAACAGCAGCGCGGTCGCGGCGGGCACGTTCCCGATCAGCGGGATCGAGACATAGCGGGCATGGGCCGACAGGAACGGATAGCCGAAGATCCACGACCCCATCCCCGTGCCCACCGCGATCAGCAGGCCGATGCCCATCCAGCGGATCGGCAGGATGGTCAGCCGCGCCTCGACCCAACGCACATTAGTGGCCAGGTATTGCAGCAGGAAGGCGATGGCCATGGTCACGCCCGCGGCGAAGCCGCCGCCCGGCAGGTCATGGCCGCGGAAGAAGAAATAGGCCGCGACCATGATCAGCACCGGGAACATCCACAGCATGATGACCGACGGCACCATCAGGTAGTCGTCCAGCGCCTGCTGGCTGGTGGCCTGCTGCTGGTTGGGCTGGTCCACGCTTTCGGGGGCGGGGCGGAAGCGGCGCAGCAGCGAATAGACGGTCAGGCCCACGATCGCCAGCACGGCGGTCTCTCCGAACGTGTCGAAGGCGCGGAAATCGACCAGGATGACGTTCACCACATTGGTGCCGCCGCCTTCGTAATAGGCGTTGGCCAGGAACCAGTCGCCCACGTTCGGGACCAGCGGCCGTGTCATCACCGAATGCGCTACCAGCGCGATGCCCGACCCGCCCGCGACGGCCATCACCAGGTCGCGCATCCGCCGCCTGCGGGCGGATGCCAGGTTGTCCTCGGGCAGGCCCGCCCGGCGCTGGGGCAGCCAGCGCAAGCCCAGCAGCAGCAGGACCGTGGTCACCACCTCGACCAGCAGCTGGGTCACGGCAAGGTCGGGGGCCGACAGCCAGGCGAAGGTCAGGCAGGTGACCAGACCCGCGCCGCCCAGCATCGCCAGCGCGGCAAAGCGGTGGTACTTGGCCTGCCACGCCGCGCCCACCGCGCAGGCCCCGCCGATCAGCCACATCAGCGCGAATGCCGGGCTGAAATCGGTCACCCGCGCCGGGGGTGCCCAGGGGAACCGCGCGCCGATGGCCGCGACGGCCAGAAACAGCGCGACCGCCACCAGCAGGCGCAGCTGCGGCTGCAGCCGTTCGGTCGCCAGCCTGCCCAGCACGCGGCGGGGCAGGACCCACGCCCCCTTCAGCATCAGCCGGTCGAAGACGCGCTGCCCGCGCAGGCGGTGCAGCAGGGGCGGGCCTTCGGGTCCCAGGGGGATGCGGGTCCGGGTCATCGCATAGATCAGCGTGCCCACGCCCAGGGACACCAGGCTGAGCATCAGCGCCGCATTGACCCCGTGCCAGATCGCGATGTCGTAATAGGGCAGGTCGGGCCCAAGCACGGCGCGCGCGGCGCGGTTGATGACGGGGCCGATCACCGGCGCGGGCAGGATGCCCACCGCCAGGCAGGCCGCGGCCAGCAGGCTGACGGGCAGGCGCAGCAGGACCGGCGCCTCGGACACGCGGCCGCGCAGGGCGTCGGGCAGCGGACCGAAGAACACCGACGCGATGAACCGGATCGCATAGGCGGCGGAGAACGCGCTGGCCACGACCGCCAGATAGGGCAGGCTGTCATCCAGCCAGGTGCCGTTGTGCCAGGCGACGGCCTCGGCCAGGAACATCTCCTTGGACAGAAAGCCGTTCAGCAGCGGCACGCCCGCCATCGCGGCGGATGCGATGATCGCCAGCGTCGCGGTGAAGGGCATCACGCGCGCGAGGCCCCCCAGCTTGCGCAGGTCGCGCGTGCCGGCCTGGTGGTCGATGATGCCCGCGGTCATGAACAGCGACGCCTTGAAGACCGCGTGATTGCAGATGTGAAAGATCGCGGCCAGGATCGCGCCCTGGCTGCCGATGCCGGCCAGCGCGGTGATCAGGCCCAGATGGCTGATCGTCGAATAGGCCAGCAACCCCTTGAGGTCGTGGCGGAACAGCGCGATCACCCCGCCGGTCAGGAAGGTCGCCATGCCGATGCCGGTCACGGCCAGGAACCACGCCTCGGTCCCGCCCAGGACGGGAGAGAAGCGGATCAGCAGGAACACCCCCGCCTTGACCATCGTGGCGCTGTGCAGGAAGGCCGACACGGGGGTCGGCGCCGACATCGCGCCGGGCAGCCAGAAATGGAACGGGACCTGCGCCGACTTGGTGAACGCGCCCAGCAGGAACAGCGCCAGGATCGCGCCGTACAGCGGGTGGTCGCGCACCTGCGGCCCCGCAGCCAGCACCACGTCCAGATCGTGGCTGCCCACGACATGGCCCAGCATCAGCATCGCCAGCAGCAGGCACAGTCCGCCCATCGCGGTGATCAACAGCGCGGTGCGCGCCCCGTCGCGGGCCGCCTGGCCCTGATGCCAGAACCCGATCAGCAGGAAGGACACGACCGATGTCAGCTCCCAGAACACCACCAGCATCAGGATGTTGCCCGACAGAAGGATGCCCTGCATCGCGCCAGTGAACGCCATCATCAGCGCGAAGAACCGCGGCAGGCGGTCCTTGCCGGCCATGTAGACATGCGCATAGACGACGACCAGCAGGCCGATGGCCATGACCAGCGTCGCGAACATCCAGGCGAACCCGTCCATCCGCAGCGACAGCGACAGCCCCGCCGACGGCACCCAATCGACGGATGCGCGCAGCACGTCGCCCGACATCACAGGGCCGGCCAGCCCGGCCAGCAGTGCGATCCCGGCCAGCATCGCGACGCCTGCCAGGATGCTCGCCGCACGGCCCGACACGCTGATCAGCAGAAGCGAGGCCAGAAACGGCAGGACCGCCAGCAGCACAAGAAGGTTCTGCTGCGCGATGGCGGTGGTGCTGGTCATCAAGGGTGGTCCTCTGGTTGGGCAGGGTCAGGTGATGGCATGCCCCCCCGTCGGGGATCATGCCGGGGCCGCGTGACAGCGGCAAGGCGCTGGCTAGCCGGCAAGCCCGGCAGCAAGCGTGCCCAGCAGCATGGTGCCGGCGACAAGGGTCATGATGACGTATTTCACGGTCGGTGAGGTCATGGTGAGGATCTTTTCGTCCATGCCGGTCCCGTGGCGTTCGTGACGCGGACGGGCGGCGGTCCTTTGGTGACGCCCCGGCCTGCACGGCAGGTGCCGGGGGCGGGCGGAACGGGGCCGTCGGACCGGACAGCCGTGGCTGCCGGTCGCGGCGCATCACGCCAAGGGGGGACCGCGCGCGCGGGCAGGGTGGGTCTTGTCCTGCGCCAGGGGTACCGTGGTATCGGTCGCAGCGATCAGCGACGCCGTCTGCGCCGGGGCCGGACCCATCGTGGCGCGGTACCAGGGATCGGCATCGGGCAGCGGCGATTTCGCCAGCGGGCCTGGATGCGCCTTGGAGGACAGGACGGCGACCTGGGCGGGACTGTCGGAATACAGCCGCTGTTCCTCGGTCAGGCGCAGGAATTGCGGCCCCAGCTCGACCGAGGCAGGCGCGGTTGCCCCGTACAGCGCAAGCTGCACGATGCTGGCCATCAGGACCAGGACGCGCATGATGCGCGCCAAGGGGATCCGCTGTGCGTCCATGGCGCGGATATTGCAGGCGGGACCGGGGCGATGCAAGGCCGGGCGGGCGCAAGACGCGCGGTTTGTCACGCGACGGGCAGGTGCAGCTCGGCCCGCAGGCCGCGCCCGTCCGCGCCCGCGCGCAGCCGCAGGGTGCCGCCGAACAGCTGCGCGATCTCTGTCACAATGGACAGGCCCAGGCCGCTGCCGCCCGGTCGCGCCTCGGCCGACGCGCCGCGGGTAAAGCGCGATGTCAGCTGGTCCATCGCCGGGGGGGCGATGCCGGGGCCGTCATCCTCGACCGAGATCACCGCGACGCCGTCCTGCGGCTGCACGCGGACCGTGACCTCGGCCCCCTGGCCGGCATAGGCCAGCGCGTTGTCGATCAGGTTCTTCAGCGCCTCGGCCAGCAGGACGGGTTCGGCGCGGATGGTCACGGGCTGTCCGTCATATCCCAGGTCGATCCCGGCACCGGCGGCGCGCGGGATCATCTCTCCGGTCAGATCGCGGGCCAGGGCGTGGGCATCCAGCGGCGCGACCATCGGATGGCCCGCGGCCGCATCGACCCGCGCCAGCAGCAGCAGCTGCGCCAAGATCCGTTCGGCATCGGCCAGCGCCGCGTCGCCCTTGGCCACCGCCGATCGCGCGGCCTGCGCGTCGCCCGCCCGCTGCGCCAGGGTCAGCTGGGTGCGGATCACCGCCAGCGGCGTGCGCAGCTGATGGCTGGCATTGCCGGTGAAGTTGCGCAGCGCCGACAGCGCCGTGTCCAGCCGCACCATGAACGAGTTCATCGCCGCGACCAGGTCCTGGACCTCCTGCGGGACGTCGGTGGGCAGCGGGGACAGGTCGTCCGCGCGCCGCGCGCTGATCGCGTCGCCCAGCCTGTTCAGCGGGCGCAGCGCCAGTGGAACCGCGATCCAGATGATCGCCGCCGCCCCGCAGATCATCAGCGCCAACCTGGCCGCCGAGCGCAGCAGGATCGCCTGCGACAGCTGGTTCCGCGCCAGCTTGGATTCCGCGACCGTCACGCGGAACGGGATGGATTCGATGCCCGTCGACACGGTCCGCGCCAGCGTGATGACCCGGATCGGCGCGCCCGCGAACACCGCATCCGCGTAGCCCGCCCCATCCGAGCCCGGTTCGGCCAGCGGCAGGTCGGCATAGCCGGTCATGAACCCGCCCGGCCCGTCGACGCGATAGAACACGCTGTCCTGCGCGGTCGAGGTCAGCATCTCCAGCGCGGAATAGGGGATGTCGGCCTGCAGGGCGGCATCGTCGCCCACCGTCACCCGTTCCGCGATGGCCAGTGCCGATCCGGTCAGCACCCGGTCGGACACGGCGCGCGCGGTGGACACGGCCTCGGACCAGGTGTCGGCCATCGCCAGCGTGCCCAAGGCGGCCGTGGCCGCCAGCAGCCAGGCCAGCAGGCGGCGGCGAAGCGATCCCATCGGCGCTCAGACGCCCTTGTCGATGTAATAGCCGATGCCCCGCGCGGTGCGCAGCTGCACCCCGTGGGGCGCCAGCCTGCGGCGCAGGCGGCTGGCATATTGCTCGATCGCGTTGTCCGACAGGGTATCCTCCAGCGAGGTCATGGACTGCATGATCGTCTCCTTGGGGACGACCTTGCCGGCGCGCATGAACAGCAGTTCCAGCAGCGCATGTTCGCGGGCGGGCAGGTCCATCGGCTGCCCCTCGGCCAGGAAACGGCGCGCGGTCAGGTCCAGCATGACGCCGCCGATCGTGACCTCGGCCGCGCGCAGGCCCGCCTGGCGGCGCAGCAGCGACCGGACGCGGGCCTCGAACTCGGTGATCTCGAAGGGCTTGACCATGTAGTCGTCGGCCCCCAGGTCCAGGCCCCGGACGCGTTCCTCGGGCGTGCCGCGGGCGGTCAGGATCATCACCGCGGCTGGGTCGCGGCGGGTGCGCATGCGGCGCAGCACCTCCAGCCCGTCCATCTGCGGCAGGTTCAGGTCCAGGATCACCAGGTCGAACCGCTCCGCCGCGATCAGCGCCTCGGCCGAGGCGCCGTCATCGACGTGATCGACGGCATGCCCCGCGCCGGCCAGAAGCTGCACCAGCCCGTCGGCCAGCGCCGCGTTGTCCTCGACCAGCAGAATACGCATCGACCGTCCCCCCGGCGGCGATCTTAGGGCCGCGCGGGCCGGGCAGGCAAGGGCGCGCGGCCCGCTTGTCCGGCGGGGCGGCGGGTGCCACGATGCACCATGCTGGTGCGCATGATTCCCCGCCTTTCCTGCGTTGCGCTGATCCTGTCCGTCGTCGCCGGGGCGGCGGCGGCCGACACGCTGCGGTTTCCCGCGCCATCAGGCGCGCAGGACCGGCCGCTGCGCCTTTACATGTCGCTGGACGAGGATCTGGCCCGCCCGCTGATCCATGGGTTCCAGGCGCTGAACCCCGACATCGCCGTCGAATACCAGGACCTGCTGACCGGCCAGATCTTTGCGCGCATCACCGAAGAGACGGACGCCGGCGGCACCACCGCGGATCTGGCGTTCTCCTCGGCCATGGACCTGCAGATCAAGCTGGCCAATGACGGCTATGCCCAGGCGGTGGCCACGCCGTCCTCGGCCGACTGGCCGCGCTGGGCGAACTGGCGCGACACGGCCTATGCGATCACGTTCGAACCCGCCGTCCTGGTCTATCACAAGCCCAGCTTCCGCGACCGCCGGCCCCCCGCGACCCGGTTCGAGCTGCTGGACTGGCTGGATCATGGCGGGGCGACGGTGCAGGGGCGCATCGGCACCTATGACATCGCGCTGTCGGGGGTGGGATACCTGTTCCTGGCCCGCGACCAGGAGCATTTCTTCGACATCTGGAACCTGGGCCAGGCGATGGGTCGCGCGGGCGTCCAGCAGTTCGCGACCTCGCGCGAGATCCTGGAACGCGTGGCCGACGGGCGGCTGGCGGTCGGATACAACATCCTGGGGTCCTATGCCGCGGACTGGGCGCGGCAGGAGCCGGACGTGGGCCTGCTGTTGCCGCGCGACTTTACCGTGGTCGTGTCGCGGGTGGCGCTGGTGCCGCGTGCGGCGGCGCGGCCCGACCTGGGCGCGGCCTTCCTGGCCTTCCTGATGTCGCGCGAGGGCCAGACCATCCTGGCCGAGGAGCTGCGCCTGCCCGCCGTCAGCCTGGAGGTGTCGTCGGGCGCGGACGGCATGCCCCCGGCGCTGGGCGCGCAGCTGCGCCCCGTGGCGATCAGCCCCGGCCTGCTGGCCTATCTGGACCAGTCGCGCCGTGCCCGGCTGATCGCGCGATGGCAGCAGGCATTGTCCCCGCCGGAGCCGGAGCCGGGCCAGGAATAATCGCGCCGATGTCAGCTTTGCGTCAGGTTGGCGTGTCAGGATGCCCGTTGCCGGGTGGAGGCCCGGCCAATGGGGAGGACTATCTTGAAACACGCGATTCTTGCGGGCCTGTTCACCGCGGCCCTGGCCGCTCCGGCGCTGGCCACCGACTATACCATCCTGGCGCCTGCCGCACCGGGCGGCGGCTGGGACCAGACCGCCCGCACCATGCAGGAGGTCCTGCAGGCCGAGGGCATCTCTGATTCCGTGCAGGTCCAGAACGTTCCGGGCGCCGGCGGCACCGTGGGTCTGGCGCAGTTCGCGTCCTCGGCTACCGGAAAGGCCGACCAACTGATCGTGGGCGGCTATGTGATGGTCGGCGCGATCCTGACCAACGCCTCGCCCGTGTCGCTGGCCGACGTGACGCCCATCGCCCGCCTGACCGGCGAATACGAGGCGATCGTGGTGCCCACCGCATCCGAGATCCAGGACATCAACCAGCTGGTCGAGATGCTGAAGGCCGATCCCGGCTCTGTCAGCTGGGCCGGCGGTTCGGCGGGCGGCGCGGACCACATTGCGGTCGGCCTTCTGGCCAATGCCGCCGATGTCGACCCGACCGCGATCAACTACATCGCCTATTCCGGCGGCGGCGAAGCACTGGCTGCGATCCTGGGCAACCAGGTGACCGCGGGCATCTCCAGCCTCGGCGAATTCAAGCCGCAGGCCGATGCCGGGACGCTGCGCATCCTGGCCGTCACCTCCGAGGAGCGGATCGAGGGCGTCGACGCCCCCACCCTGACCGAGGTCGGCCTGGACGTCGTGCTGCAAAACTGGCGCATGGTCGCCGCCCCCGCAGGACTGTCCCCCGAGGACGAGGCCGCCATCGCCGCCGACATCGAGACGATGGCCAAATCGACCGCATGGCAGGAGGCGCTGGCGACCAAGGGCTGGGCCGACACCTATCTGGCGGGCGACGCGTTCCGCGCCCAGCTGGAGGAGGAGACCGCCACGACGGCCGCGGTCCTCAAGGACATCGGGCTGGTCGAATGACGACTGCCCCGGACACGAGACGCCGCCCCGACGGGGCGGCGCTGACCGTGGCGGCCGTGCTGGCGCTGATCGCGGTCATCATTTTCCGCGACGTGGCCACGCTGCCGCAGAACCGGGGCTATTCCGGCGTCGGCCCGGCCGACGTCCCGCGCTGGATCGCCTGGGCGCTGCTGGCGCTGTCGGCCTGGACCGCCGTCGCGGCATTCCGCGACGCGCCGGTCGAACGCCCGGCCCAGGATCCCGCACCCATCGCCTGGATCATCGGCGGCCTGGCCGCGCAGCTGGCGCTGCTGAACACGGCGGGCTTCGTCATTGCGACCGCGCTGCTGTTCGCGGCCACCGCCCGGGCCTTCGGCAAGCGCAACCTGGCGCTGACCCTGCCCATCGGGCTGATCTTCACCGGGACGATCTATCTGGTCTTCTCCCAGCTTCTGAACCTCAGCCTTCCGGCGGGTCCGCTGGAACGCCTGATCACGGGGGGCTAGGGGCATGGACACGTTCGGATACCTGTTCCAGGGCCTGATGGTCGCGACCGACCCGATGATCCTGCTCTACGCGCTGATCGGCGTGACCGTGGGCACCGCCGTGGGCGTGCTGCCCGGCATCGGGCCCGCGCTGACCGTGGCGCTGCTGCTGCCGGTGACCTACGGGCTGGACCCGGCCGGGTCGCTGGTCATGTTCGCGGGCATCTATTACGGCGGCATGTATGGCGGATCGACCACGTCGATCCTGCTGAACACGCCGGGCGAAAGCGCCTCCATCGTGACCGCGCTGGAGGGCAACAAGATGGCCCGCGCCGGACGCGGCGGGCCGGCGCTGGCCACCGCCGCCATCGGGTCCTTCGTCGCGGGGCTGGTCGCGACGCTGCTTCTGGCCTTCGTCGCGCCGACCGTGGTCAAGCTGGCCCTGACCTTCGGCCCGCGCGAGTATTTCGCGCTGATGGTGCTGGCCTTCGTCACCGTGTCGTCTGCCTTTGGCGACAGTGCGCGCAAGGGGCTGATATCGCTGTTCATCGGCCTGGCGCTGGCCCTAGTCGGCATCGACCAGCTTACTGGTCAGGCGCGGCTGGACTTTGGCGTCCCGCAGCTGCTGGACGGGATCGAGGTCACGACCCTGGCCGTGGCGCTGTTCGCCGTGGGCGAGGCGATGATCGTCGCCGCCAACCGTCATGGCGTCGAGGACAAGGTGACGGCGGTCAAGGGATCGGTCTGGATGACGCGCGAGGACTGGAAGCGGTCCTGGAAGCCCTGGCTGCGCGGCACCTTCATCGGCTTTCCCATCGGCGCCATGCCCGCGGGCGGTGCCGACATCGCCACCTTCCTGTCCTATGCCGCCGAAAAACGCGCCGCCAAGCGCCCCGAGGAGTTCGGCCACGGCGCCATCGAGGGCGTCGCCGGGCCCGAGGCCGCGAACAATGCCAGCGCCGCGGGCACGCTGGTCCCGCTGCTGACGTTGGGCCTGCCGACCACCGCCACCGCGGCGATCATGCTGGCCGGGTTCCAGCAGTTCGGCCTGCAGCCCGGACCGCTGCTGTTCGCGACCAACCCGGACCTGGTCTGGGGGCTGATCGCGTCGCTGCTGATCGCCAACGTGATGCTGGTGATCCTGAACCTGCCGCTGATCGGACTGTGGGTGCGCCTGCTGACCATCCCGCGGCCGTGGCTTTACGCGGGCATCCTGTGCTTTGCCACGTTGGGCACGATCGGCGCCAACCCGTCCCCGATCGAGCTGTCGATGCTGCTGATCTTTGGCGTCATGGGCTATCTGATGCGCCTCTACGGCTATCCCATCGCGCCGGTGGTCGTGGGGCTGATCCTGGGCCCGATGGCCGAACAGCAACTGCGCCGCGCGCTGTCGATCAGCCAAGGCGACGTGATGACGCTGGTCTCGACCCCGGTGTCCGCGGGGCTGATCGCGGTCGCGGCCTTTGCGCTGATCGTGCCGATGATCATGCGGGCCCGCGGCAAGGGTCAGGTCCTCAGCCAGATGGCATCGGACGAGGATTGACGCGAAACCCCGGCCCGGTGACGGGCCGGGGTCATGCACCCGGCGCAAGGCTGGGTTGATCGGATGCTGCATTGCAGAAACGGGGGTCGGACCCGATATCTCTGCTGTCACCTGATGACGGAAAGAGAGACCGAAATGACCACCCTGCGCAATGCCTGGAACCGCCTTCTGTCCGCGATGGACACTCTGGGTGCCAGCCTCGAGGCGGCCCGCGCCGTCCGCGCCCATCGCCGTCCCGCCGATGCCAGCCTGAAGCAGCTGGGCATCCGCCGCGACAGCTTTCCGACCCATATCTGATCGCGGCCCCGGCCCGATCCGCCACCCGGCGCGCCGCCCCCCGCGGCGCGTCTTCGTGTTTCCGGGCGACGGCGGCGGAAAACCGACGATTGCGTGAACGGACGCGGAAAGGTGCTGGTCCGATGGGGGGCTGTCGCCTATCGTGGCGGTCCAGGACGGCCATGACGCCGCCTTTCATCAGCTGACGAAAGTCCCATGCTCCTCGAAATCGCCATCGTCCTGCTGTTGACCCTGTTCAACGGCGTTCTTGCCATGTCCGAACTTGCCATCGTCTCTGCCCGGCCCGCCCGGCTCAAGACCATGGCCCAGCAGGGCAGCCGGGGGGCCGCGACCGCGCTGGACCTGGCCGCCGATCCGGGCCGGTTCCTGTCCAGCGTCCAGATCGGCATCACGCTGGTGGGCGTGCTGTCGGGCGCCTTCTCGGGCGCGACACTGGGCACGCGCCTGGCCACCGCCCTGGTCGCGGGGGGCATGCAGCCCGCGTTGGCCCATACGCTGGCCGTGGGCGGCGTGGTCGTCGCCATCACCTATCTGTCGCTGATCGTCGGGGAACTGGTCCCCAAGCAGATCGCCCTGCGCGCCCCCGAGGCCGTGGCCGCGCGCATCGCGCCGCTGATCCGGATGATCTCGCGCATCGCGGCGCCGGTGGTCTGGGTGCTGGACCGGTCGGGGCGGGTGCTGCTGGCCCTGCTGGGCCAATCGGGCAAGGCCGAGAGCAGCATGTCCGACGAGGAGATCAAGGTCATGTTGGCCGAGGCGCACAACGCCGGCGTCATCGCCCCGGCCGAGAACGAGATGATCGCCGGCGTCATGCGCATCGCCGACCGCACCGCGCGCGGCCTGATGACCCCGCGCCACGAGGTGCTGATCGCCGACGCGAACGCCACCCCCGACGATCTGGCGCAGGTCTTCCGCACCGGCCACCGCTCTCGCATCCTGCTGCGGGACGGGGCCGATGACGACATCGTCGGCGTCATCCATGCCCGCGACCTGATCCGACTGCAGGCCGATCCCGCCGCCGACCCGCGCGCGCTGATTCAGGTGGTGCCCGTCGTGCGCGACGGTCTGCCGGCGCTGAACGTGATCGAGCAGCTGAAATCCTCGCCCGCGCACATGCTGCTGGTCTTTGACGAATACGGGCATTTCGAGGGTGTGATCACCGCAATGGACGTGCTGGAAGCCATCGCCGGCGACTTCCCCGACCCCGGAGAGGACGAGCCCAAGGCCGTCCGGCGCGACGATGGCAGCTGGCTGATCGCGGGCTGGATGCCGGTGGACGAGTTCTCCGACCTGCTGGGCGTCCCGTTGCCCGAGGATCGCGATTACGAATCCGTGGCCGGCCTGGTTCTTGACCTTGCGGGCGTCCTGCCCGAGGTGGGCGCCCACGTGACCCTGTCGCCCTGGCGGATCGAGGTGGTGGACCTGGACGGCCGCCGCATCGACAAGCTGCTGGTCGCCCGCATCGACTGAGGAACGCCAGAACCGATGTCCGCCCCGCCGAACGCCGCATCCCATAACAGCCTCAGGACCGTTGTCCTGAGGCTGTGGGCCGTCTGCGCGGTCCTGCTGCTGGTCGCGGCGGTTGCGGTTTCCCATCCGGCCTGGCAACGGCAGGTGCCGCATCTGTCTGGCGACCGCCTGTCACAGCTCGGCCTGCCCGCGACCGTCGCGCTGGTCGACCGTCAGGGCGTGCCGGTGGTGCCGTCACCCGCCGCGGGGGCCGATCCGGAACCGTTTTCGCCGCCGCCCCCGCGTGCGCCCGTCAGGCTGGTCCTGCCGCAGGCACGCCGCGCCGCACCCCCGCGGCCTGTCCGGCGGACGCGCAGGCCCCGCGCGCCGCCACGCCCCTGAAACAATGACGATCTGAACGGACACCGCCCCGGCGGGCGGTTCGTCGCGACCTCATTCTTTCAGGACATCCAGATGACAGAGATGAACCAAGACCGGGCGGCCACGCCCCCGGCACCGACCGACATGGACGCGCAACCCGGCCCGGTCGATGACTGGCGCCTGGTGCAACCCCCGACCACGCCGCACAGCGTCCTGCTGCACTGGGCGATCTTCGCGCTGGTGTTCGGCGGGGTGATCGGTGCCCTCGTGCTGATCTACTGACCGGCGCGGCATGGCGCGGCGGGGCCGTGCCATGCCCGTGGCCTGTAGAAAAGGACAACTCTCAATTGGGCAGCGTTTTGGACTAAACCGACATAAGTCAGCGGGTGCGAATCGCCGGGCAGAAGCCCTCAGCGACCCGCGGCATGTGATGTAACCAGCGACATTGTGAGGACTATCCATGGCCGCAGATCTTCCCGGAACCACGGGTGACGACACGATCGTGGGCACCGCCGAGGGCGACACGATCAACGGCGGCCCGGGCAATGACACCATCGACGGCGGTCCCGGAAATGACACCGTCAACGGTGGCGAGGGCGCCGACCATCTGACCTGGAACGGGTCGGCCGAGGGCGGTGAGCACGACACGTATATCGGTGGCGACGGGCATGTGCCCGTCTTCGACGGTTCCTATGTCATCGGCATGACGGGGTCCGAGAATTACACCTTCGATCCCTACAACCACAACGGCGGCGACACGCTGAGCCTGAACCCGGACAGCGACGCCGACATGACGGTCACCTATTCCTCGACCGAGGCAGGGACCGCGACCGATTCCAACGGCAACACCATCGAATTCCAGGGAATCGAGCGGGTGTACCTGGGCGACGGCAACCACAATGTCGACGCCTCGAATGCCGACATCCTGTATGTCGACGGCCCGACGCACACGGTCGGCATGCGCCTTTATTCCGGCAACGGCAATGACACGATCCTCGGCAGCTCGGGCACGGACTACATCCAGAGCGGCGGCGGCAACGACATCGTCCATGGCGGCGACGGCAACGACGTGATCGAGACCGGCGGCGGCGACGACGTCGCCTATGGCGGGGACGGTGACGACGGCTATCGTTGGGGCAACGGCGGCAGCGACGCGCCGATCGGGAACGACCTGTACGACGGCGAAGGGGGGTACAACACCCTGAACGCTTGGCAGTCCGCCCCGTCGGAGCCCACCGAATCCGCGCCCGGCGTGCATGTCGTGCTGGACAGCTCCAGCTCGGGCGACATCGACGCCCTGGGCGGTGTGGACGGGCATCTGCGGTTCCTGAACATGCAGAACCTGCGGACCGGCGGCGGTCATGACGTGATCGACGGATCGGCTGCAGGCGTCGACGGATACCGCGTCTTTGCCGACGCGGGCGACGACATGATCATCGGCAGCGACGGCAACGATGTCCTGGAAGGAGGGTGGGGCGCCGATACCATCATCGGCGGCCTTGGCAACGACGAGATCTCGATGAACGGCGATCTGTTCGCCGCCGTCAGCCGTCCCGATGCCGAGGTCGACACGCTGGTCCTGACCGACGGCTTTGGCCATGACACGATCCGCGGGTTCGGGTTCGGGGACGAGCTGGACAGCGAGGGCAACCCCGCCGCCGCGGACGTGCTGGACCTCAGCGGCCTGCATGATGCCGATGGCAACCCGATCGACCTGTCAGACGTCAAGATCCGCGCCGATGTGGACGAGTGGGACAACAAGTACGCCGTCATCTCCTTCCCGAACGGGGAAGAGCTGTGGATGCGCGACGTCGATCCCGACAGCCTGACGCCGTCGCGCCTGAACGGGATGGGCATTCCCTGCTTCTGCGCGGGCACGATGATCCGCACCCCCGATGGCGACGTCGCGGTCGAGGACCTGCGCGTGGGCGACCTGGTCGAGACCCGCGACAACGGCGCCCGTCCGATCCGCTGGATCGGGGGGCGCGCGCTGGACCGCGTCGATCTGACCATGGTTCCCAAGCTGCGTCCGATCCGCATCCGCGCGGGCGCCCTGGGGCAGGATCTGCCAAGCCGCGACCTGATGGTGTCGCCGCAGCATCGCGTGCTGGTCCGGTCGGCCATCGCGCAGCGCATGTTCGGCACGACCGAGGTTCTGGTCGCCGCACGTCAGCTGACCGCGCTGGACGGCGTCGACGAGGTCGCGGTGGACTCGGTCCAGTACTATCACATCCTGTTCGCCCGCCACGAGATCGTCTTCTCGAACGACGCGCAGACCGAGTCGCTGTATACCGGGCCCCAGGCGATGAAGTCCTTGGGCCAGGCCGCGCAGGACGAGATCTTCACGCTGTTCCCCGAACTGCGTGCTGGCCCGTCGGAACCCGCACGGCCCTTCGTGCCCGGCGGCAAGGCCCAGAAGATGGTTCAGCGCCACCGCCGCAACGGCAAGACGCTGGTCTGCTGACCAGGACCAAGCGTTCGCGGCCACTGCATCCGAAGGCATGCCACCTTCGGTTGCGGTGGCCGGTCATTTCGGCGTCGGCCATCAAATTTCTGCATCCGAAGATGCGGTCACGTCGCGGGCGGGACAGTGTGCAATGCGCCGATGTCACCGGCGGCCACCGCCACGGTCTTCAGGATCGCGTGGCAGGGCTGCCCCGGCGCAAGACCCATCGCGGCGACGGAGCGGCGCGTCAGGCGGGCCGTCAGCGTGTCGGACCCGACGGTCAGGACGACCTGCGCGTTCGGTCCTTCCTCGGTCGTGATCGCGGCGATGCGGCCCGCCAGGATGTTCAGCGCCGACAGGCCCTGCGGCCGATCCCGTGACAGGATGACGTCGCGTGCCCCCACGCGCAGGCGCACATGCGTGCCGGGCGGGGCATCCAGGCGGGCGACGAAGACCGGACCCGCCCCCGTCTGCAGCCGTGTCAGCCCGTCTGCATCATGGCCGGCGACGCGCGCGGTCAGGACCGATGCCGTGTCCGCACCGACCGCGCCCGCATCGCCCAAGACCTGCGCCGGCGGCCCGATGGCCGCGATTCGCCCGGCCCGCAGCGCCACGACGGTGGTGGCCAGCCGCGCGACCTCGGCGCTGGAATGGCTGACATAGAGGATCGGCACGCCGGCCTCGTCGCGCAGGCGTTCGAAATAGGGCAGGATCTCGGCCTTGCGGGCCTCGTCCAGGGCGGCCAGCGGCTCGTCCGCCAGGATCAGGCGCGGGGCGGCCAGCAGGGCGCGCCCGATGGCCACGCGGCTGCGCTCTCCGCCGGACAGGGTTCCGGGACGGCGGGCCAGCAAGGGGCCGATGCCCAGCATCTGCACCACGCGATCCAGATCAGGCGCGGTGGCGTCGCGCGGCGCGAACCACCGGCCATAGAGCAGGTTCTGGCGGACCGACAGATGCGGGAACAACCGCCCTTCCTGGAAGACATAGCCAAGGCGGCGGCGGTGGGGGGGCAGGTGGCGCCGAAGGGCGCTGTCGGTCAGGACCCAGTCATCGACCGCGATCCGCCCCGCATCCGGTCGCAGCAGGCCCGCGACCGCGTTCACGACCGTGGTCTTGCCCGAACCGGATGGCCCGAACAGCACCGTCAGCCCCGGGGGGGCGTCGAACGCCACGTCCAGGTCGAACCCGGCAAACCGGTGGGTCAGGCGGACCTGCAGCGTCATGCGCCCGCCACCCGCCGCGCGACGCGGCGCGCCAGAACCTCTGACAGCAGCAGCGCGGTCATGGCAATGGTGATCGACACCAGGACCAGGCGCCCCGCCGCCGCCTCTCCACCCGGCGCCTGCAGCAGGGCATAGATCGCCGAGGGGACGGTCTGGGTCTGGCCGGGGATGTTCGACACGAAGGTGATGGTCGCCCCGAATTCACCGATCGCCTTGGCAAAGGCCAGGATCGATCCGGCCAGCACGCCGGGCAGGATCAGGGGCAGGGTCACCGTGGCGAACACCCAGGCCGGGCTGGCGCCAAGCGTGCCCGCCGCGGCCTCCAGCCGGGGATCGACGGCCTCTATCGCCAGGCGGATGGCACGCACCATCAGCGGAAAGGCCATGATCGCGGCCGCCAGCGCCGCCCCGGTCCAGCGGAACGAGAAGATGATGCCCACCGTCTCCAGCCATTGCCCGACGCTGCCCCGCCGCCCGAAGGTGACCAGCAGCAGATAGCCCGTGACCACCGGCGGCAGGATCAGCGGCAGGTGGACGATGCCGTTCAGGATCTGCTTGCCGGGAAAGGACCAGCGCGCCAGCGCATAGGCGGTCAGGATGCCCAATGGCAGGCTGACCAGCGTGGCGACCAGCCCGACCCACAGCGACAGGCGCACCGCCTGCCATTCGGTCGGTCCCAGCCAGGAGGTGACGGCGTCGGTCATTTCAGGGTCGTGAAGCCGTACTCTGTCCAGACCGCCCGTGCCGCGTCCGACGACAGATAGTCCAGAAAGGCCTGCGCCTGATCATTGTCCGACTGCGCGGTGATGGCGGCGGGATAGACGATCGGGTCGTGGCTGTCGGCGGGAAAGGTGCCCAGGATGGTCACGTCGTCCTGCGCGGCGGCGTCCGTGGCATAAGTGATGCCCAGGGGCGCCTCTCCGCGCGCGACGAAGGTCAGGGCGCTGCGCACGTTGTCCGATTGCGCGACCATGGGCGCCACCGCGTCCCATAACCCCAGATGGGTCAGCGCGGCCTTGCCATAGATGCCCGCCGGGACGCTGTCGACCATCGCCATGGACAGCCGCCCCCCGTCCAGCATCGCCGTCAGGTCCAGCGTCGTGTCGATGATCACCGGGGCCGCGTCGCCATGCGCGATCAGCACCAGGCTGTTGCCCAGCAGGTCGCGACGCGTGTCGGGACGGATGTCCTCCGAGGCCTGCACCGCGTCCATCCACTCCTCGCTGGCCGAGATGAAGATGTCCGCGGGCGCGCCCTGCTGGATCTGGCGGGCCAGAGCGGACGATCCGGCATAGGACATCACGGCCGTCCGGCCGGTCTCTTCGCTCCATTGGGCCGCAATGCGGTCCAGCGCGTCGGTCAGGCTGGCGGCGGCAAAGACGGTCACATCATCGGCCAGCGCGGGAGACGCGATCAGCGCCACGCAAGCGGCAAGGGCAAGGCGATCCGGGCCGGGCATGGCAATCTCCATCGGTGATATGTCCGGGTGGATATAACGCAACGAAGGGCGGACCTGGCAAGCGCTATTTTCCGGCGGACATATCGACGCGCGGGGCGGGTCAGGGTGCGGACGATCAGGTGAGTTGGGGATGGCGGAGGCGGTGGGATTCGAACCCACGGTGGACTTTCACCCACGTCGGTTTTCAAGACCGGTGCATTTAACCACTCTGCCACGCCTCCGACCGCTGCGGACTAGCGCGGCGCGGGCGTTTGCGCAAGCCTTCAGCGGGTCAGGGTGATTACGCGGTCGCCGCCCTCGACCTGGATCGCGGACAGGCGCGACAGACGCAGGAAGCTGATCGGCAGCGCCACCGTGATCGTGTCCGTGACGGGATTTGCGGGCAGGGCCGCCGCGGGGTTGTCCGCGACCGGAGGCGAGGCCACGAAGCGCAAGCGCAGGACGCCGTCAGAGTCGGGCTGCAGCTGGTCGCCGGACCGCGGCACCGACCGGACCAAGGCGGCCGAGTGATAGCCCTTGACCGGGGCAAAGCCGCGCAGCACCAGCAGGCGGCCGTCGCTGAGCGGTTGCCATTCGGCACCCAGGATCTGCGGCACCGGGGGGCGTTCGTCCTGGGCCGTGGGATAGCCGCCTTCCGGGGCCAGGGTTTCGGGGGTCGACGCACCCGCGCCACGCCAGCCAAGCGGGTTCCAGCCGCTGTCGCCGAACCGCCCGCAGCCGGACAGGATCAGGGCGCCGATCAGCAGCGGCAGGGTAAGTCTGGTCATGGCATGTCCCCTTGGCGGTCCTTGGCCCCGTGATAGGCGATCCGGGCCGCGCCGAAAAGCCTCTTTGACCTGACCGCCGCGGCGCGCTAGGCCATGACCCCTGATATCAGGAGAGACCCATGGCCACCCCCGCCTTCGAGGACATCGCCGAAACCTTCGACTTTCTGGACGATTGGGAAGACCGCTATCGTCACCTGATCGAAATGGGCAAGGCCTTGCCGCCCATGGACTCCGCGGTGCAGGTCCCGGCCACCAAGGTCGACGGCTGTGCCAGCCAGGTCTGGATCCTGCCGCGGATCGAGGGGCGCAGCTTTGACTTTCAGGGCGACAGCGATGCGCTGATCGTGCGCGGCCTGATCGCGGTGCTGCACGCGCTGTATGCCGGGCTGCCGGTGGACCAGGTCGAGGCGGTGGACGCCCAAGCCGCGCTGGCGCGCCTTGGGCTGGACGAACACCTGTCGGCGCAACGATCGAACGGCGTGCGCGCGATGATCGCCCGGATCAGGCAGCTGGCCGCCGACGCAGGCTGATCCAGCCGCCGCCCAGGACGCGCGTGCCCTCGGCCTCGTAGAAGACGCAGGCCTGGCCGGGGCTGACGCCGTCCTCGGGGTCCAGAAGTTCGACCTCGGCACGGCGGCCGGGCAGGGGGCGCAGGATCGCGGGCCGCGGCGGGCGGGTGGACCGAATGCGGACCAGGCAGGCGATCTCTCCCTCGAAGGGCTGATCGCCCAGCCAGTTCACCTCGGTTACGGCGATGGTGCGCGTCGACAGCGCCTCGCGCGGGCCGACGACGACGCGGCGCGTCTCCGGCTCCAGCCGCAGCACATAGAGCGGGCTGCCGCCGCCGATGCCCAACCCGCGCCGCTGTCCGATCGTATAGTGGATCACCCCGCGATGGGTGCCCAGAACGGTGCCCTGCTGGTCGACGATCTCGCCGGGATCTGCGGCACCCGGGCGCAGCTTCTCGATCACCGCGGCATAGTCGCCGTTGGGGACAAAGCAGATATCCTGGCTGTCGGGCTTGTCTGCGACGGACAGGCCGTAATCGGCGGCCAGGGCGCGCGTCTCGGCCTTGCTGACCAGATGGCCCAAGGGAAAGCGCAGGAAATTCAGCTGTTCCTGGGTGGTCGAGAACAGGAAATAGCTCTGATCGCGGTTCGGGTCGGCCGCCATGTGCAGTTCGGCGCGATGCGCGCCGTCCTTGCGCTGGATGTAATGGCCGGTCGCCATGCAGTCGGCATCCAGGTCGCGCGCGGTTTCCAGCAGGTCGCGGAACTTGACCCGCTCGTTACAGCGGATGCAGGGAACGGGCGTCGCGCCGGCCAGATAGGCATCGGCGAATTCGTCGATGACCGATTCGCGGAACTTGTTCTCGTAATCCAGGACATAATGGGGAAAGCCCATGCGTTCGGCCACGCGACGGGCATCGTGGATGTCCTGGCCCGCGCAGCACGCGCCTTTCTTGGCCAGTGCCGCGCCGTGATCGTACAGCTGCAGCGTGACCCCGATGACGTCATAGCCCTCGGATTTCAGCTGCGCCGCGACGACGGAACTGTCCACGCCCCCCGACATCGCCACCACGACACGCGTCTGCGCAGGGGATTTTGCGAAACCAAGGCTGTTCAGTTCGGTCGCGGGCGCATCGGCACGCAGGGCAGCGGTCAGGGTCATGGATGATCTTTCGGCCCGCCAGGGGCGGTGCTGGTCGGGCGGCAAAGGGATTTGCGTCAAAATATAGGCAAATTGGTCGGATTCTCAACCCCGGCCGGGGTCGAAATCCCGATCAGGCTAACCGCGCCTTAAGTGCTTTCGACCAGAACTTGCAGAACGTGACGGAAGGACGCTGCAATGTTCGTGAAAAAGACCACAGGCCCGCGGATCGTGACACTGGCGGATGGGCGCATCCTCAGCGTGGCGGATTTGCCGATGGCCGACACCAGATGGGTCGCCAGCCGCAAGCAGACGGTCGTGCTGGCGGTGTCGCACGGGCTGATCAGCCGCGACGACGCACTGCGCCGCTATGGCCTGTCGGAGGAGGAGTTCGACGGCTGGTGCACCGCGGTCGCGCGCCACGGAAAGGCGGCCTTGAAGGTGACGGCGCTTCAAAAGTATAGACAACCATAGGGTGCATGACGCAGAAGGAATGCAAGTGGTAACGACATATTAACCTGTTCGTCAGATTGTCGGGACATGACCTTCGGCGAATCGGGGAAAGACCAAGCCATGCGAATCCTTCTGGTAGAAGACGACCCAAGCACTGCACGGGCGATCGAACTGATGCTGACGGCGGCCAGCTACAACGTGTTCCTGACCGACATGGGCGAGGAGGGGATCGATCTGGCCAAGCTGTACGATTACGATCTGATCCTGCTGGATCTGGACCTGCCCGACATGCATGGGATGGAGGTCCTGCGCCATCTGCGCCTGGCCCGCATCGACACGCCGATCCTGATCCTGACCGGGTCCGACGACACGGAAAGCAAGCTGCGCGGCTTCGGCTTCGGCGCGGACGATTACATGACCAAGCCCTTCAACCGCGAAGAGCTGCAGGCCCGCATCCAGGCGATCATCCGCCGCTCCAAGGGGCACAGCCAAGCGCTGATCCGGACCGGAGAGATCACCGTCAACCTGGACGCCCGTTCGGTCGAGGTAAAGGGCAAGCCGGTGAACCTGACCGGCAAGGAATACCAGATCCTGGAACTGCTGAGCCTGCGCAAGGGCACGACCTTGACCAAGGAAATGTTCCTGAACCACCTGTACGGCGGCATGGACGAACCTGAACTGAAGATCATCGACGTGTTCATCTGCAAGCTGCGCAAGAAGCTGTCCGAGGCCTTGGGCGGTGAGAGCCATATCGAGACGGTCTGGGGCCGCGGCTATGTCCTGCGCGATCCAGGTCCGGGGCAGGCGGAACGACTGGCGATCGGGGCCTGATACGGCTTCTGGACGATTGCCTGCCCTTGGGCGATACCCACATCTGAGACGGTCGCGTGTTTCGGCTGGATGCGGATGATGGGGGCGGTGATGGCGCAGGACAAGTCGGTGGGGCAACCGGACCGGAAGATGGATCGCGGTCAGGCCGCGGACCGCATCGCGGATCTGGCGGCGCGGGTCGCCGCCGCGAACCAGGCCTATCACGCCGAGGACGCACCGCAGATATCGGACGCTGAATACGACGCGCTCAAGGCGCAGCTGGCGGCGCTGGAGCGGGACTTTCCCGATCTGGCGCTGCCCGACAGCCCGACCGGTAAGGTCGGCGCCGCCCCGGCCGAGGGCTTCGGCAAGATCGTCCACGCGCAACGCATGATGTCGTTGGGCAATGCCTTTACCGAGGGCGACGTTGCCGACTTCACCACCCGCGTCCGCAGCTTTCTGGGCCTTGCCCCCGACATGCCCCTGGAGGTGACGGCCGAGCCGAAGATCGACGGCCTGTCCCTGTCGCTGCGCTATGAGGGCGGCGTGCTGGTCCATGCCGCGACCCGCGGCGATGGCGTGGTGGGAGAAAACGTGACCGCCAACGCCCGCACGATTTCCGATATCCCCCACCAACTGGAGGGCGACGTCCCCTCCATCCTTGAGGTGCGCGGCGAGGTCTACATGGGGCATGACGACTTTGCGGCGCTGAACGATGCGGGGCGGGTCTTTGCCAATCCGCGCAACGCGGCTGCGGGATCGCTGCGCCAGATCGACCCGGCGGTGACCGCGCGCCGGCCGCTGCGCTTCTTCGCCTATGGCTGGGGGCAGCTGTCCGAACCGCTGGCGCCGACGCAGATGGCCTCCGTGGAGCGGCTGGCCGCCCTGGGGTTCCAAACCAACCCGCTGACGCGCCTGTGCACCGACACCGCGCAGATGATCGCCACCTGGGCCGAGATCGAACAGCAGCGCGCCACCCTGGGCTATGACATCGACGGCGTGGTCTACAAGGTGAACGACCTTGCGTTCCAGGGGCGGCTTGGCTTTCGGTCGACCACGCCCCGATGGGCCTTGGCGCACAAGTTTCCGGCCGAGACCGCCTGGACCCGGCTGGAGCGGATCGAGATCCAGGTCGGTCGCACGGGCGCCCTGTCCCCCGTCGCGCGGCTGGAGCCCGTGACCGTGGGCGGCGTGGTCGTGTCCAACGCGACCCTGCACAACGAGGATTACATCGCCGGGCGGGACAGCTCTGGCGCACCCATCCGTGACGGTCGCGACATCCGTGAGGGTGACTGGGTCAAGATCTATCGCGCCGGCGACGTGATCCCCAAGATCGCCGATGTCGACCTGTCGCGCAGGCCCGCGGACAGCGTGCCCTATGTCTTTCCGTCGCACTGCCCCGAATGCGGGTCCGAGGCGATCCGCGAGCCGGGCGACAGCGTGCGCCGCTGTACCGGCGGCCTGATCTGCCCCGCGCAGGCGGTGGAGAAGCTGAAGCATTTCGTCAGCCGCGCGGCCTTCGACATCGACGGGCTGGGCGCCAAGCAGATCGAGATGTTCTTTGCAGACGATCAGCTGCACATCCGCGAGCCCGCCGACATCTTCACCCTGGCCGATCGCGATGCCCGGAACTTTACCAAGCTGAAGAACCGCGAGGGGTTCGGCGAACGCTCGGCCGAAAAGCTGTTCGCCGCAATCGAGGATCGCCGTGCGATCCCCATGGCCCGGCTGATCTTTGCCCTGGGTATCCGCCATGTGGGCGAGGTCGCGGCCGCGACCCTGGCCCGGCATTTCCACGACTGGCCTGCCTTGATCGCCGCCATCGACGGGGCGGCACGGGAGCCCGCCTTTGCCGCCCCGGACGACAAGGCCCGTCGCGTGGCGTTGGCCGACAGCCCGAACTGGGCCGAGCTGACCGGCATCGACGGCATCGGCGCGGTGCTGGTCGATTCGCTGGTGACGACGTTCGCGCAGCCGACAGAACGCGCCAGCATCGACCGGCTGGCGACCCTTCTGGACATCCGGCCGGTGGATACCGCCAATGCGGTGCAGACCGAGATTTCCGGCAAGACGCTGGTCTTCACCGGCACGCTGGAGCGGATGACCCGTGCCGAGGCCAAGGCGCGGGCCGAGGCGATGGGGGCCAAGGTCGCGGGGTCCGTCAGCGCCAAGACCGACCTGTTGATCGCGGGGCCCGGGGCGGGGTCCAAGGCCACCAAGGCCGAGGCCCTTGGCGTCACCGTCATCGACGAGGACGAATGGCTGCGCATCGCGGGGGCCGGATGACCGCGCCCAAGGGCCGCCCGCCCGCGCTGTTCCCGCTGTTCGCGGCCATCGACACGCTGCCCGGCATCGGCCCCAAGGGGCGCGCCGCGCTGGAACAGATGGGCATCGACAAGCCGCGCGACCTGGTCCTGACGCTGCCGGCCAGCGGCATCACCCGCCGCCGCATCGCGCGCATCGCCGACGCCCGCGCACCCGAGATCGTGACGATCACGGTGACCGTCACACGCCACCATCCGCCCCAGGTCCGCGGCCGCCCGTTCCGGGTGCATTGCACCGACGGAGAGGGCGACCTGACGCTGGTGTTCTTCCGTCCGCGCGACAACTGGATCGAAAGCCAGCTGCCCGTTGGCGCACGTCGCATCCTCAGCGGCAAGCTGGAACTGTTCGACGGGCTGGCCCAGATGGTGCATCCCGACCACATCCTGGCGGATGGCGAGGCGCTGCCGCCGAGCTTCGAACCCGTCTATCCCCTGTCGGCGGGGCTGACACAGAAGGGCATGGCCAAGGCGGTCGATGCCGCGCTGACCCGGCTGCCCCCGGTCGAGGAATGGATCGACCCGCAGCTGATCGCGCAGCGAGGCTGGCCCTCCTTTGCCGATGCGCTGCACCAGGCGCATGCGCCGCAATCGCCCGGCGCGCTGTCGCCCGACAGCCCGGCGCGGGCGCGGCTGGCCTATGACGAATTTCTGGCCCATCAGATGACCTTGGCGCTGGTGCGGCGGGACAAGCGGCGGCTGAAGGGGCGGGCCAGCGCGGGTGACGGCACCCTGCGCGCGCGGGTGCTGCAAAGCCTGCCCTGGCCGCCCACGGGCGCTCAGAGCCGCGCGATCGCCGAGATCGCCGATGACATGGCCAGTGCGCGCCGCATGAACCGCCTGCTGCAGGGCGATGTCGGCGCGGGCAAGACGCTGGTCGCGCTGATGGCTGCCCTGGTCGCGGTCGAGGCCGGGGGCCAGGCCGTGCTGATGGCGCCCACCGAGATCCTGGCCCGCCAGCATGCCCGCGCGCTGGAGCCGCTGGCGCGTGCGGCGGGGGTGCGGCTGGCGGCGCTGACCGGGCGCGACAAGCGCGACCTGCGCGGGCAGATCCTGACCGATCTGGCGGACGGCACCATCGACATCCTGGTCGGCACCCATGCGGTGTTCCAGAAGGACGTGACCTTCCACGACCTGCGCCTGGCCATCATCGACGAACAGCACCGCTTCGGTGTAGCCCAACGGCTGGAGCTGTCGGCCAAGGGCGACGTGCCGCCCGACATGCTGATCATGACCGCGACGCCCATCCCCCGGTCGCTGGCCCTGTCGCAATATGGCGATCTAGACCTGTCGGTGCTGGACGAAAAGCCGCCGGGGCGCCAGCCCATCACCACGGTGATGATCGCGGACACGCGGTTGGACCAGGTCACCGAACGCCTGCGCGCCGCGATGGCGCAGGGCGCGCGTGCCTATTGGGTCTGCCCCCTGGTCGAGGAGAGCGAGGTCACCGACCTGACCGCGGCAGAGGCGCGGTTCACCCATCTGCGCGCGATCTTCGGCGACAGGGTGCGGCTGATCCACGGCCAGATGCCCCCCGACCAGCGCGACGCGGCAATGGCCGATTTCGCCGACGGTACGGCGCAGCTGTTGGTCGCCACCACCGTGATCGAGGTGGGCGTGGACGTGCCCCAGGCCACGATCATGGTGATCGAACGCGCCGAAAGCTTTGGCTTGGCGCAGCTGCACCAGCTGCGGGGTCGGGTCGGGCGCGGGGCAGGGGCCTCGACCTGTCTGCTGATGTATCATGGGCCCTTGAACGAGACCGGCGCCCGCCGCCTGACCACGCTGCGCGACACCGAGGACGGGTTCCGCATCGCGGAGGTCGACCTTGAGATGCGGGGCGCGGGCGATGTGATCGGCACTGCGCAATCGGGCCTGCCGCGGTTCCGCATCGCGGACCTGGAACACCAGGCCGGGCTGATGGCCGTGGCGCGCCAGGACGCACGGTCGCTGCTGGAACGCGACCCGACACTGGAGACCCCGCGGGGGCAGGCGCTGCGGCTGCTGATGTGGCTGATGCAGCAGGATCAGGCGATTCGACTGATCCAGGTGGGCTGACAAGGCGGAATGTTCTTAAAAAGTTCTTTACCGAATCAAGAGAACATGAGAACAAAGAGGCAACAGAGAGGAGTTGCCGTCATGACCAAAGACACCGCCATCGACCTGATCGGGGCCGCCGCGCTCAGCCTGACCACCATTGTCCTGCTGTGGCTGCCCGCCATGCTGCAGGTCTGACCGACTGCCCCGCGACGCAGGGATGGCGCCCCGCCTGTGCGCCATCCGTCCCCAAAGCTCGCGCACCTGGCCGGCCCCGCAGGGGGCCGGCCCTTTTCATGCAGATGCCTTGTCCAGCGCCTCCAGCGTGGCGTCCCAGGCCAGCAGGATCGACGGATGGCGGTTGGGATAGGCGCGCGCGGGCGTCAGCGCCTCGAGGTCGGAAAAGGGCGCGCCGGGGGCGGGGGCATCCTGGGTCAGCATCGCGCGCAGCTGATCGCGCGCCTGCACGATGCCCGCCCGGTCCATGCCGATCACCGCCTGTCCCAGCACGGATGCCGAAGCCTGACCCAGGGCGCAGGCCCGCACCTCCTGCGCGAAATCGCTGATGCGGCCATCGGCCATCGACAGGTGCACCGTCACGGACGATCCGCATTGCGGCGACCGGCGCTGGACGCTGGCCTGCGCGTCGTCCAGCCGGCCCTGATGGGGGATGGCGGTCGTCAACGCGAGGATGCGTCGCGAGTAAAGCTGCATCAGATCGGTTTCGGCCATGCGTCATCCCTTGGGGTTTCATCAGCGCGGGTCGATGAGTAGATAGGGACGGCCATGCCGAAAGGAAACCCGATGTTCGACCCCCTCAGCCTGAAATATGACGCGGCCGGCCTGATCCCCGCCATCGCGCAGGACGCCGCCTCGGGCGAGGTGCTGATGATGGCCTGGATGAACGCCGACGCCGTGGCCCGGACGCTGGAGACCGGGCGCGTGACCTATTGGTCGCGGTCGCGGTCGTCGTTCTGGATCAAGGGCGAAAGCTCGGGCCACGTCCAGGCGCTGGTCGAGATGCGCGTCGATTGCGACCGCGACTGTCTGCTGGTGCTGGTCGACCAGACCGGGCCCGCCTGCCATACGAACCGGCGCAGCTGCTTTTACACCGGCATCCGGGACGGGGCCGAGGTCGTGCTGACCGAACCGATGGTCTAAAGCCCGACCATGCGGCGGATGTCGTCGGGGGACGCGCCGTCCGCCCGGTACTGGCGGATCGCGCGGGCATCGTCGCGTTTCGCCAGCCGCCGCCCCGCCGTGTCGCGGATCAGCCGGTGGTGCAGATAGGCCGGCGTCGGCAGGTCCAGCAGGTGCTGCAGCAGCACGTGGATATGGGTCGACGCGAACAGGTCCATCCCCCGCGTCACCAGCGTGATCCCCTGTGCCGCATCGTCCACGACAACCGCCAGATGATAGGACGTGCCCATCCCCCGTCGCGACAGGACCACGTCGCCGATGCCCGCCAGGAACTGCTGACGGGTCAGGATGTGGCTTTGGCCTTGGTCCGTGAACCCGATGCTGTCCAGCCCAAGCGCGTCGAAGGCGCGACCGGCGTCCAGCCGGATCACGTCGTCGGGGCCGGCATCGCGCAGGTCGCGGTGGCGGCAGGTGCCCGGATAGATCAGGCCATCCGGCCCGGCGGGTAGGGTGCCCTCCTGCGGGGCGGACAGCGCCGCGCGAATATCGCCCCGGCGGCAGCGGCAGGGATAGGTCAGTGGCGCCAGCCGCGCCAGCGCGTCCTGATAGGCCGGCATGCGGTCGGACTGGCGCATGACCGGCTGCGGCCAGTCCAGGCCCAGCCAAGCCAGGTCTTCAAAGATCGCGGCCTCGTATTCCGGACGACAGCGATCACGGTCGATATCCTCGATCCGCATGTGGAAATCCCCCTGCGCCGCCGCGGTCAGGGCCGAAAACGCATGGCCCAGGTGCAGCAGCCCCGTGGGCGACGGCGCGAACCGTGTTACTGGGCGGCCAGCCATGCGTTGAAATCGTCCTTGGCGCGCTGCGTGTAGGCGGGATAGCGGTCCTTGCGGCCGCGGCGACCCGACCGGCTGTCGGGCAGGGGCGGGAACAGGCCAAAGTTCACGTTCATCGGCTGGAAGGTCTTGGCCTCGGCCCCGCCGGTGATGTGGTTGACCAGCGCGCCCATCGCGGTGGTGAAGGGCGGCGGCGCCAGATCGCGCCCCAGGGCCTGGGCTGCGGCCATGCGCCCCGCCAGCAGCCCCATCGCGGCGCTTTCGACGTATCCCTCGACCCCGGTGACCTGCCCGGCAAAGCGCAGGTTCGGCGCCAGGCGCAGGCGCATGCGGTCGTCCAGCAGCGTCGGGGAGTTCAGGAAACTGTTGCGGTGGATGCCGCCAAGCCGGGCAAAGCCGGCATTCTGCAGGCCAGGGATCATCCGGAACACCTGGGTCTGCGCGCCGTATTTCATCTTGGTCTGGAAACCCACGATATTGTACAGCGTGCCCAGCGCGTTGTCGCGGCGCAGCTGGACCACGGCATAGGCCTTTTCCTGAGGCTTGTGGGCATTGGTCAGGCCTACGGGCTTCATCGGACCGTGGCGCAGGGTCTCGCGGCCGCGTTCGGCCATGACCTCGATGGGCAGGCAGCCATCGAAATAGCCCGCGGTCTCGCCCTCGTGGAACTCGGTCTTGTCGGCGGCCAGAAGGGCGTCGATGAAGGCCTCGTATTCGTCGCGGTTCATCGGGCAGTTGATATAGGCCTTCTGCTCGGCCTCCGTCTCGCCCTTGTCATAGCGCGACTGCTCCCAGGCGATCGACATGTCGATCGTGTCGGCATGCACGATGGGCGCAATGGCGTCGAAGAAGGCCAGCGCGTCCGTCCCCGTCACGCCGCGGATCGCCCCGGCCAGCGCGTCCGAGGTCAGCGGCCCCGTCGCCACGATCCAGTTGCCGGTGCCGGGCAGTTCGGTGATCTCTCCGGGAACGATGGTGATCAGCGGCTCCGCCTGCAGCGCGGCGGTGACGGCGGCCGAAAAGGCCTCGCGGTCCACGGCCAGCGCGCCGCCCGCGGGCAGGCGGTGGCGGCCCGCCATCTCCATGATCAGACCGCCGGCGGCCCGCATCTCCCAGTGCAGCTGGCCGACGGCATTCATCACGTCGTCATCGGACCGGAAGCTGTTCGAACAGACCATCTCGGCGCAGTCGCCGGTCTTGTGGGCAAAGGTTTCAACCTGCGGGCGCATCTCGTGCAGCACGACGGGCACGCCCATCCGGGTGATCTGCCAGGCGGCTTCCGATCCGGCAAGGCCGGCACCGATGATGTGGACGGGTTCCATGCGTGTCTCCATGACGGGTGGGCTAGCAAGGCCGTGGCGGAATGGAAAGGGGCGGCGCCGTCGGCACCGCCCCCAGGGTCATGCGACCGATCCGCGCGGGATCACGCCTCGGCGGCTGCCTCGGCGGTGTCGCCGTCCTCTGCATCATCCTCGGCGCGCAGGGCCGACGGTGCGGCCAGGTTCGCGATGACGAAGTCGCGGTCGATCGTCGCCTTGGCGCCGTTCGGCAGCGTGACGTCGCTGATGTGGATGGTGTCGCCGATCTGGCGGCCTTCCAGGTCCACGGTCAGATGATCGGGGATGTCACCCGCGGTCACGACCAGCTCGACCTCGGGACGCACGGTGACCAGGGTGCCGCCGCGCTTGAGGCCGGGGCACTTGTCCTCGTTGATGAACTCGACCGGGATGAACAGGTTCACCTTGGACGTGCGGCGCAGGCGCATGAAGTCGATGTGGATCGGCAGATCCTTGACGACGTCGCGCTGGACGCCGCGGCAGATGACGCGGACATCGTCCTGTCCCTCGACCTGCAGGTTCCACAGCGTGGACATGAAGCGGCCGGCGCGCAGCGTGGTCAGCAGCTTGTTGAAGTCGAACGCGATCGAGACGGGCTCTTTGCCGTCGCCATACACGATACCGGGCACCTTGCCTTCGCGGCGGGTCTGGCGGGCGGCCCCCTTGCCTGACCCCGCGCGTGCCTCGGCCACCAGATTCGGAATCTCTTTGGCCATTTTCTTAATCCTTAACCATGATTGAAGACGCCACCCTCCAAGGGTGCGTGGCGCCAAGCGGTGCCCTTAGCGCAGACCGGCCCGGATGTGAAGTCAGAAATGCCACGCCGCGCGACGCATGCGCGCAGGTGAATTGACTTGCCGGTCCCCCCGGCCCTATGGGCCGACAGGGCCTGCGCGCAAGGCGTGGGCGGGGCTTGGGGGAAGCGGTGGACAAGACGCAGGCGCGGCTGATGTCGGTGGACTATCTGCGGGTGGTGCTGGCCGCCTTCGTGGTCGTCGCGCATTCGGGCCTGGCCCGAGAGACGTTCCGGAGCTGGGGCGATGCGGGCCTGGTCGCGCTGGCCACGGGCAACAGCGTGCTGCGCGTCGCGGTCCCGGTCTTCACGCTGATCGCGGGGTATTTCCTGGCATCGGTGCTGCGGCGGGCGCGGCTGTCGGATTGGGTGGGGCATCTGCTGGTGCTCTATGCCGTCTGGTCGGTGGTCTATCTGCTGTTCCTGTGGCCCTATTACACGAACCGGCCCCTCGGGCTGACTGCAACCGACCTGACGCTTGGCTTCATGCACCTGTGGTTCCTGGAGGGGCTGGCGATCTCCGGCGTGATCCTGGGCGCGATGCGGCTGCTGGGATCGGGGGCCGTGGTCGCGTCGGCGGTCGTGCTGGGGCTGGTGGGGGTCGCGCTGCAATACGCGCGGATGGCGGGACTGTCCGAGATGCCCGTCGAACATTATCGCAACGGCCCCTTCTACCTCTATCCCTATCTGGTGATGGGCTGGTTGATGGCCGTGCATCCGCCGCGCCTGTCGACGGCACTTCTGTGGGCGATGGTCGCGGGGGGGCTGGCCCTGACCATCTGCGAAAGCCTGTACTGGCTGCGCCGTATCGGAGAGGAGCCGCTGCTGGAGATCCCGGTCGGCCACCTGATCCTGTGTCCGGCGCTTCTGCTACTGGTCATGCGGCTGCGGGTGCCCGACACGGCGCTGCCCTTGGGGCGGGCGGCGGCGGGGATCTATGTGCTGCACGTGATCGTTCTGCAGGGGCTGCCGAAGCTGGGGGTGGACCATCCCGGCGTCACGGCGGTCCTGGGGATCGCCTTGCCGTTCCTGCTGGTCTGGGGCGTCAGCCTTGCGGGTCGACGCCACCGCTGGTTGTCGCGCCTGTTCTAGGCCGGCTGGCCGATCTGGTATTCGTCCAGGAAGTCGCGCGGGATCAGCAGATGCTCGGGCCCGATATTGTCCAGGTCGCGTTCGCCGCACAGCGCCATGCTGATGTCCAGCTCCTTGCGGATGATCTCCAGCGCGCGGGTCACGCCGGCCTCTCCCATCGCGCCCAGCCCGTGCAGCCAGGCCCGTCCGATCCAGGTGCCGTGCGCGCCAAGCGCCAGCGCCTTGAGCACGTCCTGACCCGACCGGATGCCGCTGTCCATGTGGACCTCGACCCGGTCGCCCACCGCCTTGACGATGTGGGGCAGCATCCGGATCGACGACAGGGCGCCGTCCAGCTGTCGCCCGCCATGGTTGCTGACGATGATCGCGTCGGCGCCGAAGTCGGCGGCCATGCGCGCGTCGTCGGGGTCCAGGATGCCCTTCAGGATCAGCTTGCCGCCCCACATGTCGCGGATTTTGGCGATCTTGTCCCAGTCCAGGCGTTCGTCGAACTGCTCCGCCGTCCAGCTCATCAAGCTGGAGGTGTCGCCGACGCACTTGGCATGGCCCACGATGTTGCCGAAAAAGCGGCGCTTGGTCTTCAGCATGCCCATGCCCCACCGCCAGCGGGTGGCCAGGTCCAGCACCGTGGGCAGGGTCATCTTGGGCGGCGCGGACAGGCCGTTCTTCAGGTCCTTGTGCCGCTGGCCCAGGATCTGCAGGTCCAGCGTCAGGACCAGCGCGCTGCAGTTGGCGGCCTTGGCGCGGTCGATGATCGCGGCCACGAAATCCTGGTCCTTCATCACGTACAGCTGGAACATGAAGGGCGCGGTCGTGTGCGCGGCCACGTCCTCGATCGAACAGATGGACATGGTGGACAGGCAGAACGGCACACCGAACTTTTCCGCCGCGCGGGCGGCGTGGATCTCTCCGTCGGCGTGCTGCATGCCGGTCATGCCCACCGGGGCCAGCGCCACTGGCATGGTCACGGCCTGACCCGCCATCTGGCGCGACAGGCGGCGGTCGGACATGTCCACGGCCACCTTCTGGCGCAGCTTCAGCCGCGCGAAATCGGTCGTGTTGTCGCGAAAGGTCTGTTCGGTGTAGCTGCCCGATTCCGCGTAATCGTAGAACATCTTGGGCGTGCGGGCGCGGTGCATCCGCTTGAGATCGTCGATGCAGGTGATGACGGGCATGGCATGGCCTTTCGCGAACTGGTAAAAACTTATTACCAGTTGCGCGGACCTCTGGCAATCACCCGCCCGCGCGTCCCCGCAGGCCCGGATCGACCACCGGGCCGCGCAGCGCATCGGCCCGCGCCTGCAGGGCGGCTGCACGGGCGGCGGTCGCATCCTCCAGCGGTGCGGGGTCGGTGCGGGCCGCGGTCGCATGGGCGGGCAGGGCGGGTTCGGCCAGCGCCTGTTCCGTCGGCAGCAGGCGGGGATAATCCCCGTCGGCGGTGCAGGCGGCCAGCGTCAGCGCAAGGATCAGGACGTGTCTCATGGCGGCGACGATACGCGGGCCGGGGGCGCCCGGCAACGCCTTCCCTCGGCCACGGCCGCGCGCTAGACACGGGGCCATGGCCCGCACCACCGGTTCCCGCGCTGAAATCACCGGCCCCCTGATCCGCGACAAGGCCCGCCGCCTGTTCGCGCGGCAGGGCTATGCCGCCGTGTCGATGCGCCAGATCGCGGCCGCCGTGGGCGTGCAGGCCGGCGCACTCTACGCCTATACGCCCGACAAGCAGGCGCTGCTGGCCGACCTGCTGGAAAGCCACATGCAGGAGCTGCTGGACGCCTGGTCGGACGATCCGGCGGCCGGTCCGCTGGCGCGGCTGGAACGCTTCGTGCGGTTCCACATCGATTTCAGCCTGGATCACAGCGACGCGGTGTTCCTGTCCTACATGGAGCTGCGCAACCTGACGCCCGACAATTTCGCCCGCATCGCGGCGCTGCGGGGCCGGTACGAGGCCGCGTTGGAACGGATCCTGCGCGACGGGGTCGCCTCCCGTTCCATGCGGATCGAGGATCCCAAGCTGACCACGCTGGCCCTGATCGCTATGCTGACCGGGGTGACGAACTGGTACCGCGAAGGCGGGCGCCTGGACAGGGGCCGCATCGCCCAGATCTATTGGGGGCTGGCCCGCGGCGCCGTGGGTGCCTGAAGGCGCTTGCTGCCCCCCGCGCCATGCCGGATAATCGCGCCCATGTCCCTGCCCCCCGGTTTCCTTGACGAGATTCGCAACCGCGTCCCGATCAGCCGGGTGATCGGCAAGAAGGTCACGTGGGATCTGCGCAAGTCGAACCAGGCCCGCGGCGACTGGTGGGCACCGTGCCCCTTCCACCAGGAAAAGTCCGCCAGCTTTCACTGCGACGACCAGAAGGGCTACTATTACTGCTTCGGCTGTCAGGCCAAGGGCGACGCCATCGGTTTCCTGCGCGACCATGACGGGATGGAGTTCATCGAGGCGGTTAAGCTGTTGGCCGCCGAGGCCGGGCTGACCATGCCCGAACCCGACCCCCGTGCCCGCGAAAAGACCGACAGGCGGACGCGGCTGCTGGAGGTGACTGAGGCCGCCTGCCGCTGGTTCCGCCTGCAGTTGCAGACCGGCGCCGCGGCGGATGCGCGCGATTACCTGGACCGCCGCGGCTTGGACGCGGCCGCACTGGACCGGTTCGAGATCGGCTTTGCCCCCGATCACCGCACCGCCCTGACCGCGGCCCTGCGCGACAAGGGCTTTGCCGAGGATCAGATCGTCGAGGCCGGCATGTCTGCCCGGCCCGAAGGCGGCGGCGCGGCCTATGACCGGTTCCGGGGGCGCATCATCTTTCCGATCCGCGACGGACAGGGCCGCTGCATCGGCTTTGGCGGCCGGGCGATGGACCCGAACGCGCGGGCGAAATACCTCAACAGCCCGGAAACGCCGCTTTTTGACAAGGGGCGCAATCTGTACAATCTGGGCCCTGCGCGCAGCGCGGTCGCCAAGGGCCAGCGGCTGGTCGTGGCCGAAGGCTACATGGACGTGATCGCCTTGGCCCGCGCAGGGTTCGAGGGGGCGGTGGCCCCCCTGGGCACCGCCATCACCGAGGAGCAGCTGCGCCTGATGTGGCGCGTCTCGCCCGAACCGGTGATCGCGCTGGACGGCGATGCGGCGGGCCAGCGCGCGGCGCAGCGGCTGATCGACCTGGCGCTGCCGCTGACCGGACCCGGACAGGCACTGCGCTTTGTCATTTTGCCCGCGGGGCAGGATCCCGACGATCTGATCAGGGCATCCGGCCCGGGCGCGATGGGGGTGCTGCTGGATCAGGCACGGCCCATGCTGGATCTGCTCTGGGCGCGCGAGACGCAGGGGCAGGTCTTCGACAGCCCCGAACGCAAGGCGGCCCTGGATCGCCGCCTGGCCGAGGCTGTTGCCCGCATCCCCGATGAACGTACCCGCGCGCTGTACTCCGAAGATATCCGGCGCAAGCAGTGGGAGCTGTTCGGCGGTGGCGCCCGCAAGACCACCCCGCGGGGGGGCGCGGCCGGGCGTGGCCCGGCCCGGCGCCAAGGGGCCTCGATGGCCCCGCGGGCGGCGTCCCTGCCGGTGGGGATCAACGTCCCGGAACAGGGAGAGGGGACGCTGGAGGGCGCCGCCCTGCTGATCTGTGCGTTGCGCCCTTCGGTCGTGGCGCATGTCGAGGCGCGTCTTGAACGCGTGCTGCCGCGCGACCCGGACCGCGCGGCGCTGCTTCATGATCTGCTGACCCATACCGACAGCCCGGCCGGGCGGCGCGGCCTTGAAACCCTGCGCCGCGACGCCCATCTGGGCCTGACGCCCGCAATCATCGAACGGAAGGACGACGACGGCGCCGTGACGATGCTGCTGGACCTTCTGGACCGCATCGAGGTCGCGCGGGCCACGACGCACGAACTGCCCCGCGCCGAATCCGAGATCCAGGGAGAGGCCGATGAGGGACTGACATGGCGCATCAGCCAGATAACCCGCGCCCGCCACCGGGCCGAGAACCCCGATATGGAGACGTCGGGCGACATGAACGAGGATCGCGACGCCATGTCGGCGCAATTGTCGGATTGGCTGTCGGGCCAGATCTGGCGCAAGCCGCCCCGGCGGTGACCGCGATTCGCAACCCCCGGGGGTTGCGAATCATCAGCGCGCCCGGCCTTTGATTCGGCCGGGAAGCACGCTAGAACCGAAGCAACTTTGCGACGATTCGCACGCACATGCGAATCACCCGCCCACGATCTCGCCGAGAAGGAGCCCTGGATGGCCGCCAAGGACGATGACCACGACAAGACCGACAAGGACGACAATGCCCATACGCTGGACATGAGCCAGGCGGCGGTCAAGAAGATGATCGCCGAGGCACGCGAGCGTGGCTACATCACCTACGACCAGCTGAACGCCGTCCTGCCGCCCGAGCAGGTCAGCAGCGAGCAGATCGAGGACGTCATGTCGATGCTGTCCGAAATGGGCATCAACGTCATCGAGGACGACGACGCTGCCGAGGAGTCGGAGGGCGGGGCCATCGTCACCACCGGGTCCGGGTCGCGCGAACTGGCCGTGTCGGCCAGCGAGACCGAAAAGCTGGACCGCACCGACGACCCCGTCCGCATGTACCTGCGCGAGATGGGATCGGTCGAGCTTCTCTCCCGCGAGGGCGAGATCGCCATCGCCAAGCGGATCGAGGCGGGCCGCAACACCATGATCGCGGGCCTGTGCGAGAGCCCGCTGACGTTCAAGGCCATCACGCTGTGGCGCGAGGAGCTTCTGGACGAAGAGATCCTGCTGCGCGACGTCATCGATCTCGAGACCACCTTCGGCCAGTCCATGGACGACGAGGAGGCCGAGGAGGTTGAACTGACCGTCGAGGGCGAGGCCAGCCCTGCCGCGACCAAGCGCGAGGAGTTCGACGCCGACGGCAACCCCCTGCGCGTCGAGGATGACGAGGACGAGGACGAGGGCGCCAACCTGTCGCTGGCCGCGATGGAGGCAAGCCTCAAGCCCAAGGTCCTGGAGACGCTGGAAGCCATCGCCCATCACTACGAGGGGCTGGCCGACATGCAGGACCAGCGCATGTCCGCGACGCTGAACGAGGACAACAGCTTTTCGGCCAGTGCCGAGAGCGACTATCAGAACCTGCGGTCGGAAATCGTCGTCCTGGTGAACTCGCTGCACCTGAACAGCGGCCGGATCGAGGCGCTTGTCGATCAGCTTTACGGCATCAACCGCCGGATAGTCACCATCGACAGCGGCATGGTCAAGCTGGCCGACGCAGCCCGCATCAACCGCCGCGAGTTCATCGACGCCTATCGCGGCAGCGAGCTGGATCCGAACTGGGTGGACCGCATGTCCGCGCAGGCCGGGCGCGGCTGGCAGGCGCTGTTCGACCGGTCGCGTGACCAGGTCGAGCGTCTGCGCGGCGACATGGCCGAGGTCGGCCAGTATGTCGGTGTCGACATCGAGGAATTCCGCCGGATCGTCAGCCAGGTCCAGCGCGGCGAAAAGGAAGCCCGCCAGGCGAAAAAGGAGATGGTCGAGGCCAACCTGCGCCTGGTGATCTCGATCGCCAAGAAATACACGAACCGCGGCCTGCAGTTCCTGGACCTGATCCAGGAGGGCAACATCGGCCTGATGAAGGCCGTGGACAAGTTCGAATACCGCCGCGGCTACAAGTTTTCGACCTATGCGACCTGGTGGATCCGTCAGGCGATCACCCGGTCCATCGCGGATCAGGCGCGCACGATCCGCATCCCGGTCCACATGATCGAGACGATCAACAAGCTGGTCCGCACCGGCCGCCAGATGCTGCACGAGATCGGCCGCGAACCGACCCCCGAGGAACTGGCCGAGAAGCTGCAGATGCCGCTGGAGAAGGTCCGCAAGGTGATGAAGATCGCCAAGGAGCCGATCAGCCTCGAGACCCCGATCGGGGACGAGGAGGACAGCCAGCTTGGCGATTTCATCGAGGACAAGAACGCCGTCCTGCCGCTGGACAGCGCCATCCAGGAGAACCTCAAAGAGACCACGACCCGTGTCCTAGCCAGCCTGACGCCCCGCGAGGAACGTGTGCTGCGCATGCGCTTCGGCATCGGCATGAACACCGACCACACCCTGGAGGAGGTCGGCCAGCAGTTCAGCGTGACCCGCGAACGCATCCGCCAGATCGAGGCCAAGGCGCTGCGCAAGCTGAAGCATCCGTCGCGGAGCAGAAAGCTGCGGTCTTTCCTTGACCAGTGATCTGGACGACCTGCAGGGCCTGGGCTTTGTCCTCTACCGCAGCACCGCGCGTGCCGGTCTGGACGGCTCGGCCATGCAGGACATCCTGCGCACCGCGCGCCATCGCAACCAGTCGCTTGGCCTGACCGGATGCCTGCACCACGAGGACGGCCTGTTCTTCCAGTGGCTGGAGGGACCGGCCGACGGCCTGCGGAAGGTGGTGGCGTCGCTGATGGACGACGACCGTCATTGCGATTTCGAGATTCTGGACCAGGGCGCTTTGGATCACCGGCGCTTTCAGGATTGGCGGATGCGGTTCTCGGACCGGGACAGGGCATCGCTGATGGACTGGTTCGCACGGTCCGACAGTTCGACCGTGCATCGCGGGGATTATGCGGGCGGCGTGGTCGCCTTCATGATGGGCCTTGATCTCTGACAGCGCCTTGCGCTTGCGGCACAAACTGTGAACACTGCCCCGAAACGACGGGGTGATGACAGGATGCAGTTCGACGATGCCGGGGCGTGGCTTTCCGACATGACGGTGATCGGGCCGGCCTTGGCGGTCGCGCTGGCGCTGCTGCTGTGGTGGCGCGGGCAGGTGGCACTGTCGCGGATGCGTGTGCGCGCGACACTGGCCGAGGATCGACTGCACGAGGCGAACCTGGACCGCACCCGCGCGCAGACCCGGGGCGAGGCGCAGGATGCCCGCCTTGCCGATCTGACCGAGGAGCGGGACGGTCTGTCCGACGCGCTGCATCACGCCCGCCGGCAGGCGGCGCAGCTGGAGACCCGTCTGGCTGAAACACGCCTGCGCGCCGAGAAGGACGCCGAGGCCAGCGCGCGCGAGGTCGCCACCCTGCGGGAACTGCGCGCCGAGATGACCCAGCAGTTCAAGCTGCTGTCGGCAGAGACGCTGCGCGCGCAGCAGGACGATCTGCAGCGGTTGCAGAACGACCAGCTGGCGGCCCTGCTGACCCCGTTCCGTGATCAGGTCGGCCGGTTCCAGACAGAGCTGCAGGCCCGCAACAAGGTGCTGGACGAGGAATCGGCCCGCCTGCGCGAACAGATCCTGTCCCTGCACAACCGCAGCGAACAGATCAGCCGCGAGGCCGTCAACCTGACCCGCGCCCTGAAGGGTGACAAGCAGCAGCAGGGTGCCTGGGGCGAGATGGTTCTGGAGCGCATCCTGGAGGATTCGGGGCTGATGGCCGGGACGCATTACGACCTGCAGTCCAGCTGGCGCGACGACGACGGCAAGCTGTGGCGTCCCGACGTGGTGGTCAAGATGCCGCGCGGCAAGGTCATGGTCATCGACAGCAAGGTGTCGCTGAACGATTACGAGGCCTCGGTGACGCTGGACGATCCGGCGGCCTCTGCCGCGGCGCTGCGCCGCCACGTGGCCGCCATCCGCACGCACATCGCCACGCTGTCGGGCAAGGGCTATCAGCGGATGGACGACAACTCCGTCGATTACGTGCTGATGTTCATCCCGATCGAGGGGGCGTTCTCGGACGCGCTGCGGGCCGATCCGGCATTGGCGGCATTCGCGATGGAACGCCGCGTGGGGCTGACGACGCCCACGACGCTGATGCTGACGCTGCGCACGGTCGATCACATCTGGGCGGTCGAGCGGCGCGAAAGCAACGCGCTGGAGATCGCGCGCCGGGCGGGGCAGCTGTATGACAAGGTCGCGGGCTTCGTCGAGGCGATGGACGGCGTCGGCCGCGCACTGGACCAGGCCAACCGTGCCCACGGGCAGGCGATGGACCGGCTGACGCGCGGGTCCGGCAATGTCATCCGTCAGGTCGAGATGCTGCGGTCCTTGGGCGCGCGTGCCAGTAAGCAGATCGACCTTGACCATGACCGCGACGATGCCCTGCTGGGCCCGGAGGCCGCCGAATGATGCATGTCCTGACCGTCGCCACGCAGGGGCCCGCCTGTCACGACATCACCGCGGAACTGGCCGATTGGCTGCGTTCCGGCGGCGCGGTCCGGGGGGTGCTGACCCTGATCGTGCAGCATACGTCCGCGTCGCTGTTGATCCAAGAGAATGCCGACCCCGAGGTGCAGGCGGACCTCTTGGCATGGCTAGACCGCCTGGCCCCACCTGCCGACGATCCGTCCATGCGCTGGATCACGCACCGCTATGAGGGGCCTGACGACATGCCCGCGCATCTGAAGGCGGCCGTTCTGCCAACGTCCCTGCAGATCCCGGTCGATCGGGGTCGGATGATGCTGGGTCGCTGGCAGGGCATCTATCTGGTGGAACACCGTCGCGCCCCGCATCGGCGTCAGGTCGTGGCGATGTTCGCGCCTCAGGCCTGAGGCATCAGATACACCTCGCGGATCGCGGCGCGGTCCGGGGCGGTGATCATGTGCATGACGGCGGCGGCGACATCGTCCGGCTGCAGCTTGTCCGGGGCGCCGTCGTCGAAGAACGCGGTGTCGACCATCCCCGGCGCCACGACGCAGCAGCGCCCACCCCATTCGCGCATCTCTTCGGCCAGGTTGCCGGCATAGCCATGCACGAACCACTTCGTCGCGCCATAGATCGAGCCCTTGATGTGCTGGCGTCCCGCCGCGGACCCGGTCAGCACCAGCGTTCCGCGCGTCTTGCGCAGATGCGGCAGCAGGGCGCGCGCCGTCAGGACAACGCCCATGACGTTCAGGTCGATCATCCCGCGAATGTCGTGCAGATCGCCCGCCTCGGTCCCCGGCTTGGAAAGGCCGCGCCCCGCATTGGCATAGGCCGCGTCGATGCCGCCGAAATGGTCGGCGACCTGGGCCGTTGCGGCGGTCAGCGCGTCGATGTCGGTGGCATCGCCGCTGACGACCATCGCCCGGTCGCCCAGTTCCTCCGCCAGGGCAGACAGCTTGTCCGCGGACCGGGCGAACAGCGCGACGTTCCAGCCGGCGGCAACGGCGGCGCGCGCAGTCGCCGCACCGATGCCCGAGGAGGCGCCGGTGATGAACAGGGTCTGGGTCATGGATGCCTCAATCGGTTGAATCCCGCAGGAAATTACGGGCGGCAACGCGGCATTCGGGCCACAGGTTCCAGGGGGCCTATCTTGTGGGCTGTGGATAAAGCTACCCAATCCCTGCCAAGGTGCCTATAGTGACGGTGGATCGCCTTGGCACAGGGACAACGGAATGCGCTGCCCGTTTTGCGGAAATGTCGATACCCAGGTCAAGGACTCGCGCCCGGCCGAGGATAACGTGGCGATCCGCCGCCGTCGCTTCTGCCCGTCCTGCAGTGGTCGTTTCACGACCTATGAACGCGTCCAGCTGCGCGATCTTGTCGTGGTCAAGACGAATGGCCGCCGCGAGGATTTCGACCGTGACAAGATGGCCCGGTCGATCCGCATCGCCATGCAGAAGCGCCCGGTCGAGCCGGAGCGCATCGAACAGATGATCAGCGGCATCGTCCGCAGGCTTGAAAGCACCGGAGAGACCGACATCCCGTCCAAGACCATCGGCGAGATCGTGATGGAGGCTTTGTCGCGCATCGACAATGTCGGCTATGTCCGGTTCGCCAGCGTCTACAAGAACTTTCAGGATGCGGACGACTTCGACAAGTTCGTGTCCGAGCTGCGCCCCGGCGCCGCCAACGATTGACCCCCGATCCGACAGAAGACGCCCGGCACATGGCCCATGCCCTGCGCCTGGCGCGGCGCGGCCTGGGCAACGTCTGGCCGAACCCCGCGGTGGGCTGCGTGCTGTTGCGCGACGGTCGAGTCGTCGGACGCGGCTGGACCCAGCCCGGCGGCAGGCCGCATGCCGAACGCATGGCGCTGGACCAGGCGGGACCGCTGGCGGCGGGGGCGACCGCCTATGTCACGCTGGAGCCCTGCGCCCATCACGGCCGCACACCGCCTTGCGCGGCGGGGCTGGTCGGCGCGGGTGTTGCGCGGGTGGTGACGGCGCTGACCGACCCGGACCCGCGCGTGGCCGGGCGGGGTCACCAGATGCTGCGCGATGCCGGCATTCCGCTGATCGAAGGCGTGCTGGCGGATCAGGCCGCGGACCTGCAGGCGGGGTTCCTGCTGCGCATCACCGCGGGCCGCCCCTTCGTGACGCTGAAGCTGGCCAGCAGCCTGGACGGGCGCATCGCCATGGCCAGCGGGGAAAGCCGGTGGATCACCGGGCCCGCCGCCCGCGCACATGTCCATGCCCTGCGGGCGCAGCATGACGCGATCATGGTCGGCGGAGCGACGGCACGCACCGACCTGCCGCATCTGAACGTGCGCGGCATCCGCACGCCACAGCAGCCGGTCCGCATCGTCGTGTCGGCACAGGCCTTGCCGCCATTGCCGCCGCAGGACGCCCATCACGGGCCGCTGTGGCGGGTCGACGGGCCCCCGGCACAAGTCCTGGCCGATCTGGGCGCGCGCGGCATCACGCGGGTCTTTTGCGAAGGGGGCGGACGGCTGGCTGCCAGCCTGCTGGCCGCGGGGCTGGTCGATCAGCTGGTCGGCTATACCGCCGGCTTGGCGCTTGGGGCCGAGGCGCGGCCGTTCTTGGGTCCGACCGGCTGGACGCATCTGGCCCAGGCACCGCGGTTCCACCTGGCCGAGACGCGCGCCATTGGCGGCGATCTGTTCCATCGCTGGACCCGCGCCTGACTAGCGGCGCCAGATCCAGGCATGTCCGGCCAGCGCCCCTTGCGCCTTGGCCAGCAGCCGTAGGGCCGGTGGCGGATGCGCCTGTCCCGCCGCAAGCCTTTCCAGTGCAAGTTCGACCGGGCAGGGCAAGCCCGTCACCGGATCGCGATAGCGGGGATAGGCGATCAGGCAGGCATGGACCAGCGCCGCCAGATCGGGGCGCGCCTGACGCCGGGCGGGCAGGGGGCCCAGATCGCGGGTCAGCCCCCAGCCCGCATAGAAGGGCGCACCCAGCACCGTCACGGGCTTGCCGCGCAGCAGCGCCTCGAACCCCAGGGTCGAGGTGATTGTCCAAACCTCGTCCACGGCCTCGATCAGCGCGACTGGGTCGGCATCGGTGGCGACATGATCGGCCAAGGCTGCCAGCGATGCGGCATCGATCACGCCGGGGCGTAACCCCGCCTCGACATCGGGATGCGGCTTGTAGATCAGGCAGGCATCCGGATTGTCCGCCCGCACCCGCACCAGCAGCGTCAGGTTGGTCCGTTCGGCGCCCGCGCCCTTCAGGATCGAGGCGTCATCCTCGACCTGTCCCGGCACCAGGATGCGGCGGCGCCTGTCGCGCGGGGGCAGGTCAATAGTCCCGCCCAGATTATACTTGGTCAGCCGCGCGGCGATCAGCGCGGCGATCAGCCGTTCCGCCCTGTTCCGTCCGCAGGGCGGCGGGCCGCGAGAGATCAGCGCCTCCAGCCGCGAGGGCGCGGTCGGGTCGAAATAGATCCCCAGATCGTCGGCCACCACCGACAGGGGCGGGGTCAGCGCGGCACCAAGGCCGTTCGATCGCAGAAAGCCGTCCTCGACCCGGATCGCCTGCGGCACCTGAGGCGCAGCCCCGGCCCAAGCCAGGGTCACCTGCGGTCCGGGTTCAGCCGCAAAACGCAGCGGGCGGGCATCGCCGAATTCACGGGCCAGAAAGCGGCGCTTCCACAGACGCATGCCATAGGCCGTGTGGCCGTGCCGATCCTGGCGAAAGGCGCGGGTCTCGGCCTCGATCTGATCCACCGCGCCTTCGAAATTGGTCAGACGGTCGCGGCAGGGGTCGTACCATGTGGGCCCGGTCAGGTGACTGGCGGCGAACAATGCCTCGCGCGTGGCGCGGCCGCGCCGGGCGGGCGGGGTTTCGTCATCGCTGAGGCCCCAGCCTGCATAGAACGGCTGACCGAACAGGCGCGGTCGGTGCCCGGCCAGCAAGGCCTCGTATCCCAGTTGAGAGCTGACGGCATAGACCGCATCGGCCCCCTCGACCAGTCGCCACGGGGATACCGCTGCGTCGCACAGCGTGTCGCCGGGACGCAGGTCCTCGGCGGTCAGATGGCCGGGCCGGAGCCCCGCCGCGGTTTCGGGATGAGTGCGGATCACGACGCGGCAGCCGGGATGTTCGTCACGCGCGGCCTGCAGCATCGTCAGAAACAAAGCGCGGTCCGCGCCGCGCAAGGATGCGTCGCCCCGCGTCTGATCGATGACCAAGACATAGCCGGGCGGCGGCAGCGGCGCGTCGGGATCATGAAGATTGTATTTCGACAGATCCGCCGCGCGCAACCGGGCCAGCAGGCGAACCGCGCGGTCGCGCGTGGTGGGTGCCAGCGGTTGTCCGATGAGGTGTTCCAGGCGGGAGGGCCGGTCGGGATCGAAATGCAGCCCCTGGGGGTCGATGATCAGTCCGACCGGACCGCGAGCCGCCAGTGTCCCCCGCGCCCGGCCGGGCAGGACCGATCGCAGGAATGCATCCTCCACCGTGATCAGCGGGCAGCGGTGGCGTTGCGCAATGGCCCGACCGCGCCATGCCGTCGGGCTGCCGCCCCAGATGCCCACCGCATCGCCAAGCCGGGGCAGGGCCAGGACCGGACGGTGGCCGGCCAGCGTCAGGATGCGTGCGATCCGGGGGCGGGTCAGGAAACCAAGGTTGAAAACGCAAAGCCGCCGGGTTTCCCCGGCGGCTGAACGATCGTCTTGCGGCGTCGGCAGCAGATCAGTTGCCGATGCTGGACAGGCTGTCTGCGGTGGCGGCGCTGCCGGTGACGGCGGACAGGGTCTTCTGCCACTGGACGTAGGGCGCCTCGGTCACATAGACGGTGTCGCCGTCGCGGATGACAAAGTCGCGGGCCAGGAACAGGCCGTTGGGGCGAGTCAGGTCCAGGACATAGGCGAAGCGCTGCGTGCCGACGACCGGCTTGCCCAGGACGCGCGAGGCGACTGATTCCGGCTCGTCGCGCAGGACGAAGACGCCGGTGGGGTCGGCCAGGGCGCTGGTCAGACCGCCGACCATGGCGATGGCCTCGGCCGCGTTGATCACCTCGTTGCCTAGGGGCACGCGGGTCTGGCCACCCAGGGCGCCGAGGGCGGTGAAGGTCCGCTGGTCTTCCTCGACCACGATCAGGTCGCCCGGGCGCAGGGCGATGTCGTTGGTGGGGCTGCTGTAGAGGTCGGTCAGCCAGACGCGGCCGCTGTCGTTGCCGCGCTTGACGGTCACGACGGCGACCTCGGGCTCGATGGCGACGCCGCCCGCACGGGCCAGCATGGCCGACAGCGACCGGGTTGGACGCTCGATCGGATAGACGCCCTGAGCGCCGACGCGGCCCACCACGGACACGGTCGCACCGTTGCCTGCGACGCGCTGGACGGTCACCTGCGGGTCGGGGGTCTGCGCGCTGAGCGCGTCAGTGATGACCTGGCGCAGCTGATCGGGCGTGTTGCCCGCGGCGCGGACCCGGCCGGCATAGGGCACGAAGATGAAGCCGTCGCTGTCCACCTGGATTTCGGTCAGGGTGGTCGAGCTGGCGCCGAGTGAGGTCAGCAGACCGTCATCGACGTTCTCCCAGATCGACAGGCCAAGCGTGTCGCCGGCCCGGATCTCGTCCGCGCCGACCTGTCCGGCATTGCGGAAGCTGTTCGAGAACCCGTAGGCGGGTGCGAAGGCGGAGGCACGGGTGACGTGGTCGTTGACGTAGATCACCTGCGTGTTGCCGCCGCGTTCGACCGCGCCGTTGAAGATCTCGTTCTTGTTGGGGCCGGAACGGGGCAGCGCGCAAGCGGCCAAAAGGCTCATTGACGCGATCATCAGCATCCGCAGGGTGGTCGACGACCGGGATAAAACTGTCACCTCTGATACTCCATGTTGTCTGGTTCCGGCCTTGTATGCCGGTTTGCATCCACTGTAACCCTGTCCGCAAAGACAGGCTATATCATCTTGAGCAATGTCGGCGGGGCGTTGCCTTTCAGCCATGGCGGTCCGCCAGTTGCTGCCGCGGCAGGATTCGGCCGGTTGCCAAGGCCTGGTAGGGGTCGTCCGGCGACAGCAGCATGTCGGCCACCAGGCGCAGCGCGTGGGCGCGCGACCGGCTGGCATAAAAGCCGCCGGGGATCTGGCTGGTCTGCAGCAGATAGTCGCGAAAGACGCGGTAGGCCTGCGGATCCGGGGCGTCAGGATCGGCCAGGAACTCCTCCAGCGTCTGCTCGGACACCAGCCCCGGCTTGTCATAGACGGCGCGGCCCAGGGTCTTGACCGGAATCCCGCGCCACAGGGCCTGCTGGCCGGCGGTGGAATTGACGGTGACCACGGCGCGGGCATGGGACAGGATCTCGGCCAGCTTGCCGCCGCTGACGTAATGCACGCGGTCCGACACCCCATGTTCGGCAGCCGCCGCGTGGATGGCGGCGCGGTTCCCCGCGCGACCGTCCTCCAGCGGGTGGGCCTTGAAGATCAGGTGGTGGTGTCGGTGGGCTGCGCGGGCGAACCCCTCGATCACGGTGCGGACGAACTGGGCGTTGCGGGTGAAGGGCGAATGTCCCAAGAAGTTGGAATCGTGTTCCAGCTGCATCAGGACCAGGTTGTAGGGCCAGCCCGACAGGCGCAGGCGCCGCCATTGCAGCGCGCGGCCCAGGTTGTAGGCCGGGGCCAGCACCAGCCGCCGCAGGTTGAGGCGAAATTCCTGCACGACGCCGATCGCACGGTGCCCCGAATAGGCGCGGTACCGGCCATTCGCGACCAGGATCAGGAAATGATAGAAGGCGCCGTAGAACTTGTGATGGCGCATATCGCCCCAATGGGCGGGCGGGCGGCGCACCTCGTTGATCTGCTCGCGCAGGGCGGCACGCATCTGGGCCAGCGGAATGCGCATCAGAACCGAGTTGCCGTTCGATCCCTGACGTTCATAGCTGACCCAGTAGGGACGCAGATAGCCTTCCTCGAACACGTGGACGCGCAGGCCGCGGGCTGCGGCCAGGCGGCGGGCGGTGGCGTGGATCGGGCGGACATCGCCGTAGAGGACGATGTCGGTCACGCCCTTGTCGTCCAGGATCGCCGCCAGATGGTCGGGCCATTCGTCGACGCTGCCCTGATGGCGGATGAAGCTTTTCGGGTCGGACCAGAAGAACTCATCCCCTGCGTTGAAGCCGCAGCGCCAGACCACCGCCCCCGCCGCGCGCAGCAGCCGTCCAAGGCGGTCGAAGAACGGACCGTGGGGCCCCTGCAGCATCAGGAAGACCGGATCACCCTGCGCGGACACGCGGCCCGTCGGCGCGTGCGAGGTCTGGGGCAGGGGGGTGACGCCGGTCTGAATCATGGTCGACTTGAAAAGGAGGGGCGGCCGCAATGCCTGGGGCCATGCGTCAGACATGCCATGTCATGCCCCACCGATCCATCATTTTGTGCATCAAGCTTTACCGGCCCGGGGCGGGGGCGGGGGCTTGGTGCTTGAACGGACAGGGCCGATGGCCTAGTTCGGACCAGGATCATCAGGGAAGGGCTGCGATGTTCACGGGGATCATCACGGATATCGGCATCGTCCGCGCGGTCGAGATGCGCGGCGACATGCGCGCGCGCATCGGCTGTGCCTATGACATGGCGGGCGTGGATCTGGGCGCCTCGATCGCCTGCGACGGGGTCTGCCTGACGGTCGTGGCCAAGGGCCCGGACTGGTTCGACGTCGACATCTCGGCCGAGACGCTGTCCAAGACCAGCATCGGCGCCGAGGGTTGGTCCGTGGGCCAGCGCCTGAACCTGGAACGCGCGCTGCGCGTCGGCGACGAGCTGGGCGGCCATATCGTCAGCGGCCATGTCGACGGCGTGGCCCAGATCACCGCCGCCGCAAAGGACGGCGACAGCCTGCGCCTGACCTTCGAGGCGCCCGCGGACCTGGCACGCTTCATCGCGCAGAAGGGGTCGGTCACGCTGAACGGCACCTCGCTGACCGTGAACGAGGTCTTTGGCAACAGCTTCGGCATCAACCTGATCCCGCATACCCAGCAGGTGACCACCTGGGGCGATGCGGCGGTGGGCGATGTCGTGAACCTGGAAATCGACACGCTGGCCCGCTATGTCGCGCGGCTGGCCGAAGCCGGACAACCGATCGGCGCGTGACGCCTGCGTGAAGGACGAACAGATGCAATTCGAAGAACCCGGCCCCGTCGAACGCGACCTGTCGGCCTCCATCTCTCCGATCGAGGACATCATCAACGAGGCCCGCAACGGCCGGATGTTCATTCTGGTCGACCACGAGGACCGCGAGAACGAGGGCGATCTGTGCATTCCCGCCCAGATGGCCACACCGGATGCCATCAACTTCATGGCGACGCATGGGCGCGGGCTGATCTGCCTGACGCTGACCGCCGACCGGATCGAGACCCTGGGCCTGACGCTGATGAGCCCCAAGAACTCCAGCCGGCACGAGACCGCCTTCACCATGTCCATCGAGGCGCGCGAAGGCGTCACCACCGGCATCAGCGCCGCCGACCGCGCACGCACGATCAGCGTGGCGATCGACCCGACCAAGGGCGCGCCCGATATCGCGACGCCGGGCCACATCTTTCCGCTGCGCGCCCGCGACGGGGGCGTGCTGGTCCGCGCGGGCCACACCGAGGCTGCGGTCGACATCTCCCGCCTGGCCGGGCTGAACGCGTCGGGCGTGATCTGCGAGATCATGAACGACGACGGCAGCATGGCACGCCTGCCAGACCTGGTCGATTTCGCGCAGCGCCACGGGCTGAAGATCGGCACGATCAGCGACCTGATCCGCTATCGCCGCCGCCACGACAACCTGATCGCCGAGCGGTCGCAGAAGGCGGTTCATTCCGCCCATGGCGGCGACTGGATGATGCGGGTCTTTGCGGACGAGACGCAGGGCAGCGAGCATATCGTCCTGACCAAGGGGGATCTGACGACCCCCGAGCCGGTGCTGGTGCGGATGCACGCGCTGGACCCGCTGCACGATGTGCTGGGCGTCGGGCGCGAAAGCGCGGGCAGCCTGCCCGCGGCGATGCAGGCCATCGCCGACGAGGGGCGGGGCGTCGTCGTGCTGATCCGCGACCTGTCCCATGCGATCGCCGATCCGGGCGATGTCGGGCCGCATACCTTGCGCCAATACGGCCTGGGCGCGCAGATCCTGTCTGCCCTTGGCCTGTCGGACCTGATCCTGCTGACCAATTCGGCGCCGGTGAAGGTGGTTGGGCTTGACGCCTACGGCCTTTCCATCCATTCCACCCGGCCTATCCCCAAGGACTAGGTACATGGCCTCGAACACGCAACATCACGAACTGGCGCTGCCGCGTCTGGATGCTCCGGTGCGCCTGCTGGCGGTCGTGGCACCCTATTACAAGGACATCACCGACGGCCTGCTGTCGGGGGTCCGCGCCACGGCGGATGCCGCGGGCGCCAGCCTTGACGTGATCGAGGTGCCCGGCGCGCTGGAGATCCCCACCGCCGTGGGCCTTGCCGCCCGCAGCGGTCAGTATGACGGCTTCGTGGCCCTGGGCTGCGTCATCCGCGGAGAGACCACGCATTACGACACCGTCTGCAACGACAGCTCCCGCGCGCTGACGCTGCTGGGGCTGCAGGGCGTCTGCCTTGGCAACGGCATCCTGACGGTCGAGACGATGGCCCAGGCCCAGGTCCGCGCGGACCCGGCGGGTCAGAACAAGGGCGGGGGCGCCGCGGCGGCCGCGCTGCATCTGGTGGCACTTGCGCGCCGTTGGGCGGCGACACCGCAAAAGGCTGCGGCCCATGACGTGATCCGCTTGGCGGGCGAACTTGAAGGGCAGGGCAAGGCATGACCGACCACGACCAGGACAAGCGGCCCGACCGGCGCGCCCTCAGCAGCGCCGCGCGGATGTATGCCGTGCAGGCGCTGTTCCAGATGGAGGCCGCGGGTCAGTCCGCAGACCGTGTCACGCGCGAATTCCAGAACTTCCGCATCGATTTCGACGACCGCGACGGCCCGACCGATCAGGCCGACGAGGCGCTGTTCACCCGCATCGTCGACGATGTGGTCATGTGGCAGTCCAGGATAGACCAGGCCACCGATCGCGGGTTGGTGGCGAAATGGCCCATCGACCGGATCGATCCGGTGTTGCGCGCCGTGTTCCGCGCCGCTGGCGCCGAACTGGTGGCCGAACGTGCACCCGCCAAGGTGGTCATCACCGAATACGTCCGGCTGACGCAGGCCTTCTTTCCGGACGGCCGCGAGGCGCGCTTCGTGAATGCCGTGCTGGACCACATGGCGCGTGACTTCAAACCTGATTCCCTTGGCTGACGGACCGTCCTGTCATGACGATGCGGCCCGGATCCCTGATCCGGGCCGTTTTCATTGGACGGACGGGTTCATTCGCTTGACAGACGCCTTGCACGTCGTGTCATTCTGACAGCGGGATCGTGGCATCTGTGCAACATTTATGATGCCTGAACGCCGTCAATATCTTGCCCAATATTGAGGCACTCACGCTGATGTTTCAGTCGGTTGTTTTTGCGGCCTTAAGCGACAGCATAGAACGAAACCCATAAAAACGTCGCGTTCCAAGTAGGTTCGTCAAGTCGCGAAAAAGTTGCATCACCAAACATTACACGTCGTTTTCGGCAAGGTTTCGCCGTTTTCTGTCAAGACCCAAGCATGCTCACGATTGCGCGACTTGCAGAAGAAATGCGGCGGGCTTTGAACCGAAAGGGGGGGGCGCTAATTGATGTCCCAGCAGAGATGCTCTGGTGCCCGGAACGGGGCCGGGACAATCCTACTCAGCTCGTGAGGACGACGAAAATGAAAAAAGTTACGCTGCTGACCAGCACCGCCGCAATCCTGGCCGCCCTGTCGGTTCCGGCATTCGCGCAATCCGAGATCTCGACCGGCGCCGACGCTGCCGGCGTGTCGGCCATCAACGACCGCATCACCGACATCGAAGAAGATGTGACCGACGCGTTCGACCGTGACAACGACGCTGACCGCTTCGGCCCCGCCGACCGTCGCCAGGGCCTGTTCGGCAACATGTCGCTGAGCTACACCGGCCGCACCGGCAACACCGACAACCAGGATCTGGCGATCGGTGGTCGCGTGAACTACAACCAGGGCGTGTTCGCGCAGAGCGTGGGCCTGTCGCTGGAATTCGGTGAAGACGATTTCGGTAACAAGGACCAGGAAGACGTCGCCGCTATCTATGACGCGCAGTACTACTTCAACGACCAGCTGTACGCCTTCGCCCTGGGCCGCATCAACCAGAACGGTCTGGTCGACGGCGTCCGCAACAGCCCGTCGCAGACCGATGAAGATTTCGCAGACGAGTTCAGCGATTTCCGCACCGACGCGTTCCTGGGCTTTGGTCCCGGTTACCGCATCCTGAACTCCGACCAAACCACTTGGCGTGTGCAGGCCGGCGTTGGCGTCCGTTACACCAAGACCGGTGCGCAGGAAGCTGGCTTTGATCTGGTCGAGGGCCCCGATGGCGATCTGATCCCCGTTGGCGTCTCGTCGTCGTCGGACACTTCGGTCGGCTACATCGCGTCGTCGCGTCTGTACCACCGGTTTAACGACAACATCTTCATTACCAACGACACCGACTACCTGGGTTCGGAAGATTCGGCTGACGTGATCACCAACGAGTTCGGCGTGAACTTCCGCGTCTCCGAGCAGCTGGCGACCCGTGTGAGCTACACCAGCGAATACCAGGAAGACCGTGCGATCCGCACCGACAACACCGTCGGTCTGGCAGTGGTCTACGGCTTCTGATCCATCCCACGGGATGATTGGATGACGAAAGGGCGGCCCTCGGGCCGCCCTTTTGCGTATTGCGCCATGGCTTCGACAGGACTGCAGCGGACGAACGTCTTCTGCTGAGAGGTGCTGCATGGATGGGAGTGGGGAGGGTGTGGCGGGAACCGCAGCGACCGCGACGGCGACAGATTTCCCGAAAGCCTGATATATCAGGTGGGCACCGGGTAACGTGACCAGGGTCACGACAGAGCCAGCGCCCTCGGAAAACTTATAGGCCAGTGGAAATTTGGCCGTACGCGGGAAGAGCAGAAGCCCGCCACAACTTAAATCTAGGCCCGCGCCGCATATTAATCAAGGTGGGGCCGCATCGGGGGGGGGCGCCGACCGTATGCCAGATGCGGGTGAGGGCTCCTGAGTCGGTCTGGCAGCGAACCTGATTCTGTGCTGCAACGCCGATGAAAGTAGAAATCATCTGATAAAAATCATTTACAATCAGTCATCTATGAAGTTTTTCATGCGGGGATGTCATTTTCTTGTTGCGTGTATTTGTTCTCGGGCCTAAACACCGCTTCACCGAAGGCGGGAACGCTGGAGGGGCCGGGAAGGCGGTGCTGGGAAGCGCGGTTGGAACGGGAGACATTCTGGGGATTGGGTGACGGTTGTGGCGTCGAGTTGACGTCGT
>NZ_JAKEKV010000008.1:0-208219 GCF_040148865.1 Paracoccus sp. NFXS7 | reverse complement strand
CAGGATGAACGCCTTCTGCGCTTCCGTAAACTTCGATGCCTTCATCGTTCTCCGCTCCTCTCCCAGCCAGGGAAGGTTAGCCGAAAACTCCAGCCTCAAACGGTCCAGTTCTCAGGGGGCAGAGCAAACCTTCCCTGGCTGGGAGAGGAGCGGAGAACGATGAAGGCATCAAGGTTCACGGAGGCGCAAAAGGCGTTCATCCTGAAGCAGGGCGAGGAAGGCACGCCGGCGCCAAGGACGCCGGCTGCGGAGATTCTCCGATTGATCGGGTAAGGTCGGAGCCTCATGCTCTCGGTTATGGGTAGGAGGACCAAGCCATGGAAACGGACCAGCTGCATCGCGGGCGCCTGATCGATCATCTTCATCTGATCGTTGAGGATCTGCCGAAGTGCCTCAAGTTCTACCAAGCCGTACTCGGTGCCCTGAACATCCCGATGGGCGACATCGCGGACGACCACTTCTGGGCCGACGAGCTGTTCGTATCATCGAAAGACAGTCACGCCGCGTTAGGTCAGCTGACCGGACGACATCACCTGGCATTCCAAGCGGATAGCACCGACACCGTCGAAGCTTTCTACAGGGCCGGCTTGGCCGCGGGAGGAACCGACAACGGTGCTCCGGGACACAGACCCTATCATCCCGGCTACTATGCAGCCTTCCTGATCGATCCTGCAGGAAACAACATCGAAGCTGTCTACCATGGCCCCTCACACCGAAGCGTTGCCTCCGTCGAGGTCAAGTTCTAGAGCACGGCCACATCATCCGGATCTGCCCTGCTTTCAAGGTTTGACAGCTTCGTCTCTTCGTCAGCCGTTCGCTCTACGCAAGAAAATTCTCCGCGCTGTAAATTTCTTTAAAGGGACTGATAGCTGATCGTGCCATCCTTCCAGATCCGGACGAGTGCCTCGGCCTGCCCAAGTGTCATACCAGCATCTACGAAGGACAGGTTCAGCTTGGCCGCCAAAGCAAGTTTGTCTGCGAGCAGGAATGTTTGCGATTTGGCCAAGAGAGATGGTATGAACACACCAGTTCAGGCTGCCAAGTTTGGCCAACATGACAGTGAACCTAGACCATGCCCGCCGTAAGAGGCTCGCTTCTGCGCTATCGGACGCGCATGCGCAGGTGGAGATGTGCGAAAAGGCAATCAAGCAGAACCAACTCCAACTACTTGAACTGCGTAAAGACCTGATAGCTGCCTTGGCGCATCTCTCTGATGCGAAACGGCGCTATGACCAAGCAAAGTGAGTCATAATCATGGTTATTTCCTTCTTGGATGTGGCTCGTCCGGTCAGGACAGACGCCTGACCATCAGCAGTTCGTCCACCTCCTGTCCCGCATCGATCAGCGCGGCAGGAATCCGGCCGGTCTGGACAAAGCCATGGCGCAGATAGAACCGGATGGCGGCCGTGTTGTGGTGGTTCACCGCCAGCTCGATCTGCCGCCGCCCGGTGGCGGTCGCGAAATCCATGACGGCGCGCAGCAGCGCATCCGCTGCCCCCGTTCCCCGCAGGTCCTGGCGCAGATAGACCATGATCAGCGTCGCCCGATGCGATCGCCGTTCGCCCCGCTGCGGCAGCAGGCCCATGATCCCGACCGGGTCCTGCCCCAGGAAGGCGGCAAAGACGGGATGCGTCATCCGGCTGATCCATTCATCATCGGTCAGCCCGGACCAGTCGGCCTCGGTATTGGCAAAGGCGGTGGGCGCCAGGCGCAACGACTCCAGCCGGATGGCCTTGAAGGCGGACAGGTCGCCCGGACCCAGCTTGGCGATGCGCATGTCGGACATGTCGGCCTCCGGTTCCCAAGGCATCAGCATTCACGGACCTCGCGGCGGGTGCAAGGCCGCGTCGCTTGACGGATCGCGGCACCGCCGGATATATTCGTTGCAGATGCAATGAAATTGGGTGCCGCGATGACCGACAGCGATCAGACCTCGGGAATGACCCGTGCCCCGGCGGGTCCGGGTGCCCATCCGGGATACCTGCCCGGCTTTGGCAACGACTTCGAGACCGAGGCCCTGCCCGATGCCCTGCCCCAGGGCCAGAATAGCCCTCAGCGCTGCAATTATGGCCTTTATGCGGAACAGCTGTCGGGAACCGCCTTCACCGCGCCGCGCGGCCAGAACGAGCGGACCTGGTGCTATCGCATCCGCCCGTCCGTGCATCACACGGGGCGGTTCGCGGCGATCGATCTCCCCTATTGGAAGACCGCGCCGCATGTCCTGCCGGGGGTGACCAGCCTGGGCCAGTACCGGTGGGACCCGATCCCGGTCCCCCAGGGCGACCTGACCTGGCTGACCGGCATGCGCACCATGACGACCGCGGGCGACGTGAACATCCAGGTCGGCATGGCGACCCATGTCTATCTGGTCACCGCGTCGATGCGGGACGAATACTTCTTCTCTGCCGACAGCGAACTGCTGGTGGTGCCGCAGCAGGGCCGCCTGCGGTTCTGTACCGAATTGGGCATCATCGACGTCCAGCCGCAGGAGATCGCGATCCTTCCCCGCGGCCTGGTCTATCGGGTCGAAGTGCTGGAAGGCCCCGCCCGTGGCTTTGTCTGCGAGAATTACGGCCAGAAGTTCGACCTGCCCGACCGCGGCCCCATCGGCGCGAACTGTCTGGCCAATCCGCGCGACTTCAAGACCCCCGTCGCGGCCTTCGAGGATCGGGACGCCCGGTCCCGCGTGGTCATCAAGTGGTGCGGCCAGTTCCATGAGACCTGGATCGACCACAGCCCGCTGGACGTGGTCGCGTGGCACGGCAACTATTGCGCCTACAAGTATGATCTGCGGACCTATTCGCCGGTCGGCGCGATCCTGTTCGATCATCCCGACCCGTCGATCTTCACCGTGCTGACCGCGCCGTCCGGACAGGACGGGACGGCGAACATCGACTTCGTGCTGTTCCGCGACCGCTGGATGGTGGCCGAACATTCGTTCCGCCCGCCCTGGTACCACAAGAACATCATGTCCGAGCTGATGGGCAACATCCACGGCATCTATGATGCCAAGCCTCAGGGGTTCGCCCCCGGCGGGATCAGCCTGCACAACTGCATGCTGCCCCACGGCCCCGACCGCGAGGCCTTTGACAAGGCGACGACCGGCGACCTGGTGCCGCACAAGCTGGCCGAGACGATGGCCTTCATGTTCGAGACGCGCTTTCCCCAGCATCTGACCAAATACGCCGCCCACGAGGCGCCGATGCAGCCGGAATACATCGATGTCTGGAACCGGCTGGAGAAGAAGTTCGACGGCACGCCGGGGGTGAAATGACCGGTGCCGAACCCGGCCTGATGCCGTCGCAGGTGTTGTCCGCCAACCGGCCCGAGTGCGATTTCCCGCTGAACAACCTGCCCTATGGCGTGTTTTCGGACGACCGCGGCCCGCGCTGCGGGGTGGCCATCGGCGACCGCATCCTGGATCTGGCCGCGTGCGAGGCGCAGGGTCTGTTGGATGCGGGCGGCACCTTTGCCGCGCCGCGGATGAACGACTTCATCGCCCGCGGTCCGGACGCGTGGGCGGCGGCTCGGGCACGGCTGACGGCGCTGCTGTCCCCCGAGGGCCCCCGTGACCTGCCGCTGGTGGCGATGGCGGGCGCGCGGTTGCACCTGCCGATCCGGGTCGAGGGGTTCACCGATTTCTATGCCTCGCGCCACCACGCGTTCAACGTGGGGTGCCTGTTCCGGGGGCCGGACAACGCCCTGCCGCCGCAATGGGACCACATGCCCATCGGCTATAACGGCCGGGCCTCGTCGGTTATGGTGTCGGGAACGCCGGTGCATCGCCCGATGGGCCAAGTCGCCGGCCCTGCCGGTCCGGAATGGACCGCCAGCCGCCGACTGGACCTGGAACTGGAACTGGGCGCCATCGTGGGGGCGGCCACCGCCCTTGGCACCCGCATCACCGTCAATCAGGCCGAGGACATGATCTTTGGCCATGTCCTGCTGAACGACTGGTCGGCGCGCGATATCCAGGCGTGGGAGTATCAGCCCCTCGGGCCGTTTCAGGGCAAGGCCTTCGCCACCACGATCAGCCCGTGGATCGTGACCCGCGCCGCGTTGGAGCCGTTCCGCCGCGCCGGTGCCGCCCGGACGGTGGACCCCATGCCCCATCTGCGCGACAGCCGCCCGGGCTTTCATGACCTGGCGATGGGCTGGACGCTGAACGGGCAGGTCATGGCACGCGTGAACTATTCCGTGATGCACTGGTCGCAGGCGCAGGCGCTGGCCCATCACGCCAGTTCGGGCTGCCCGATGAACGTGGGCGACCTGCTGGGATCGGGCACGATCTCTGGTCCCACCCCTGATCAGACCGGCGCCCTGCTGGAGATGACGCTGAACGGGCAGCAGCCCGTGACCGTGAACGGCCAGCCTCGGACCTTCCTGCAGGACGGGGACGAGGTGGGTCTGTTCGCCCATGCGCAGGGGGCGGGCTATCGCGTGGGGTTCGGGCCCTGCACCGGGCGCGTGATGCCCGCCCTGCCCTAGGCCGCGGCGGCGATCCAGGCGGCGATCATCGTGTCCAGATGCGCGCCACCGCCGTTCTTGAAGACCGTGATCTGGTCCGCGCCCGTGCGTCCGCACCGGCCGGGCACCAGGTCGTACAGATCGCCCAGGACGTCGTCGGGCGTCAGAACGCCCGCGGCGATCGGGATCGCCAGTTCGCCGATATGGGCGACGGTGGTGGCACGGCTGTCGACAAAGATGCGGGCGCGGGTCATCAGCGCGTCGTCGGCCTCGCGCATCTCGGCGCGAAAGGCGCCGATCAGGTCGACATGGGTGCCGGGGCGCACCCATTCACCGCGCAAGACCGGTTCGCGCGCCATGGTCGCGGTGGACACGATGTCGGCCTGGGCCACCGCCGCGGCCAGGTCGGTGACCGGCGTGACCGCGTGACCCTCTGCCGCCAGGCGTTCGGCCAGCGCCCGCGCCTGTTCGGGACGGCGCGCCCAGACCTGCACCTGATCCAGATGTGGCATGCCTGCGCGATAGGCCGCGACCAGCCCCCCGGCCAGCACCCCCGCCCCGACGATCAGCAACCGGCGGCTGTCCGGCCGGGCCAAAATCTGCGCGCCCAGCACGGAATCGGCGCAGGTCTTGTATTCGGTGACCAGCGGCGCATCGATCACGGCGGTCAGCACGCCGGTTTCGGGGTCGAAGACCAGCATCGCCCCCTGCACCGACGGCAGGCCGCAGGCCGGGTTCTCGCCAAAGACCGTCACCGCCTTGACGCCGAAGCCCCGGCCAGGCAGCCACGCCGCCCGCGTCAGCAGGCTGCCCGACCCGGGCCCCAGGAACAGGTCGCGGACCTCGGCGGCGGCTGCCAGATGCCCCTGGCGCAGCGCGTCGATGGCGCCGGGCCAGTCCAGCCCGCGGGCGCTGTCGCGGTCGATGATGCGGGGGGTCATGGCACGCTCCGTTCGTTTCCCCCCGACCCTTGTCCGAAGCGGGCCCGGGTGCAAGGCGGCGGCTGGACATTTCGGTTTTCGTGTTGAAGGTCTGGCGGGACAACACGGAGGATGCGGGATGAGCTTTCTGGGGATCGATCTGGGCACGTCGGGGCTGCGCGCGCTGCTGGTGGATGATGCGGGACAGCCGATCGGCTCGACCGAGCGCCATTACGAGGTGGCCCATCCCCATCCCGGCTGGTCCGAACAGGATCCTGCCGACTGGATCACGGCGCTGCAGGGTGCGGTGGCCGATCTGCGCGCGGCGCATCCCCAATTCGCGTCCCTTCGCGGCATCGGCGTCGCGGGGCACATGCACGGCGCCTGCGTGCTGGATGCGCAGGACCGCGTGCTGCGCCCCGCGATCCTGTGGAACGATACGCGCAGCCATGTCGAGGCCGACGCGCTGGACGCCGATCCGCGGTTTCGCACGCTGACCGGCAACATCGTCTTCCCCGGCTTCACCGCGCCCAAGCTGGCCTGGATGGCCGCGCATGAGCCGGACCTGTTCGCCCAAGCCGCGCGGGTGCTGCTGCCGGCGGCCTATATGAACCTGTGGCTGACCGGAGAGGCGGTGGGCGATCTGTCCGACGCATCGGGGACGTCGTGGCTGGACACCGGGGCGCGCGACTGGTCGGACGACCTGCTGGCCGCGACCGGAATGACCCGCGCGCAGATGCCCCGCCTGGTCGAAGGGTCGGCCCCCGCCGGTCGGCTGCGTGCCGATCTGGCCGCCGAATGGGGCCTGTCCGGGCCAGTGACGGTCGCCGGGGGTGCGGGGGACAATGCCGCCGCCGCCTGCGGGATCGGCGCCATGGCCGAAGGCGCGGGCTTCGTGTCGCTTGGCACATCGGGGGTGCTGCTGGCGGCGCGCGACGGCTATGCCCCCGCGCCTGACACGGCGCTGCACAGCTTCTGCCACGCGGTGCCGGGGCGCTGGTACCAGATGGGCGTGATGCTGGCCGCGACCGACAGCCTGAACTGGCTGGGCCGCGTCACGGGGACCACGCCTGCCCAGCTGACCGCCGACCTCGGACCGCTGCGCGCGCCGGGGCCGGTGCGCTTCCTGCCCTATCTGTCCGGGGAACGCACGCCGCATAACGACCCCGCGATCCGCGGCAGCCTGACCGGGCTGGCGGCCGCGACCGACCGCAACGACCTGACCCGCGCCGTGCTGGAGGGGGTGGCCTTCGGGCTGGCCGACAGCCTGGTGGCGCTGCAATCGACAGGCGCGCGTCCGACGCGGCTGATGGCCATCGGCGGCGGGGCGCGGTCACGCTATTGGCTGGAGGTGATCGCGACCGCGCTGGACGTGACCCTGACCCTGCCCGAGGACGGCGACTTCGGCGCGGCCCTGGGCGCCGCACGGCTTGGCATGGTGGCCGCCGGGGCCGGAACGGTCGAGCAGGTGATGACCCCGCCCCGCGTCACCACCGAGATCGCGCCGGATGCCGATCTGCGCGACACATTCGCCGCGGCGCATCGGGCCTATCGCGCCGCCTATCCGGCGATCCGCGCGATCCAGTAGCGGTCACAGATAGTTGCGGGCGACCGCGATGGCCACGGCCTGGGTACGGCTTTTCGCACCCAGCTTGCCGCAGGCCTTGATCGCCCGCTGCTTGACGGTGGATTCGGCGATGGACAGCTGGGTCGCGGTCTCGATCTGGCCAAGACCGTCGCGGAAGCAGCGCAGCACGTCCAGTTCGGCGGGTGTCAGGGCGGCGCGGTTCAGAACCAGATCGGTCCACAGGTTGAACTTGGCGCGGCAGCGCGCGATCTCGTCATCGGAAAATTCGCGGTCGGGGTGGGACAGCGTCAGGAACGACCGCTTGCCTGCCACCTTGCGCGATATCGCCACGCCATAGTTCAGGCGGAACCGCCGTGCCGCCTGCATGACCCCGCGCAGGTCGGGGATGCGCACCTCGGACCAGCGGGCGGCGCCGTCATGGGTCATCGTCCACATCGCGATGGGATCGCCGAAGAAGTAGTTCCGGTCCTCGTAGATGGACCGCCAGGCATCCGGATAGGCGTTGTGCAGGTGTTCGGGGCCCTTGTAGGTCAGGTTGAAGCCCATGATCCAACCCGAGGGCGCAAGAGCGTGCATTTCGGCGATCTCGTCGTCGAAATTGGGGATCAGATCGTTCAGCATCACGCCTCTCCTGCTTCACGACCTGCAGGATATGCCTTTTCGGACATACTGAAAAGGCAGCTTGTCCGCTTTTCGCGCGACAAGCCCGGCCATGGGTAGCAAGCCGTTAACACCTGTCAGCTATGGAGGACAAAGGTGGTTAAGGGAATCAGAGAGCCGAGATTGGCAACCGCGGAATTCAGCCGCGACATGGTCGAGACGATGCTGACTTATTTCGATGCCTATGCCGATGAAGGCGTGCTGGCGGTCGAGGTCACCAGCTGGGGCCTGTGGCTGCCCAACAAGGTGACAGGCGGTCGCCAGTTCCTGGGACTGGCCAAGCTGCCCGACGGGTATCGGCAATAGGGATGGGTGACATGACACAGACGATGACAGACGTGCAGATCGCCACGATCCGCCTGCCGCGCGACATGGCCCAGTTCGACCTGGTGGCCAGCTTCTTCCAGCTGCGCAAGCAGATCTTCGTGGATCGCATGGCATGGCCCCTGCACCACGCCGAGGGCATCGAGTTCGAGCAGTACGACACCTTCGACACCGTCTACGTGATCGCCCATCGCGACGGGCGTGCGATCGGCGGGGCGCGGCTGAAACGGACCGACTGTTCCTTCGGCGGCGGCAAGGTGGTCTATTCCTACATGATCCGCGACGCGCATCGCGGCTTGCTGCCGGGCATGCCCACCAACCTGTGCCATGACGAACCCCCCGTCGACCCGCAGGCGTGGGAACTGACGCGCTTTGCCGCCCTGCCCGTACCGGGCCTGGCCGAGGCGATCCTGGAGGCGTCGAACGAATACCTGCACGACGTCGGCGCCACTGACTGCCTGTTCCTGGGGCCGCCGGCCTTCCTGCGCATGGCGTCGCGGCTTGGCTGGACGCCCCGTCCGATGGGCGATCTGGTGTCCAACGACGATGGCAAGTTCCTGGCCTTTGCCTGCGCGGTGCGCCAGCCGCAGATGGCCGCCTAGCAGTTGGTCGCCTGGCCGGGCACCGCCCCCGGCCGCGCGTCCCCGACATGCAGATCGCCCGCGCCAAGGCGGGCGCGGATGGCGCGCGACAGCGCGTCGATGCCGACCGTGACCAGCCCGGTCGCGGCCAGGATGACGACTGCGCGGTCGATGCGCAGCTCTCCGATGGCGTCGTCCAGGTAGAACCCCAGGGTGGCGATGCCCAGGATGCCCATGATCGCCGCTTCCCGGATGATGATCTCCCACCGGTAGAGGCACAGCGCCACGAAGGGTCCGAACAGGAGTGGCACGATCTCCCAGCCCCACAAGGTCAGGCCGCGGGGCGCGTCCGCGCGCAGGGTCAGTCCGGTCGCCTGACGGCCCAGAAGATGCCCGATGATCGCCCCGTTATGCAGCCCAAGCGCCAGGATCGCGGGCAGCATGGATGGCCCCCAGGCCTGCAGGAACAGATAGGCCAGCATGTATTCGGGAAAGGACCGCAGGATCACCAGCATCAGATGCCCCAGGCCCGCGCCGATGCGCCCGGTCACGCGCGGCACGATGGCGGCCTGCGCGACAAAGGCCACAGCCCCCGCCAGGACCAGCGCCAGCTGTGCGACGATCAGCGTCGCGGCCAGGCCGGGCAGGATCGCGGTGGTCGTCAGCTCCCACAGCCAGGGCAGCAGGGCGGCGGGGTCACCTTGGCGCAGGGGGGCGGGGATGACGTCCTGGCTGAGGAACCGCCACAGCGCGCCCTGCCCCATCGGCGGCGTGCGCACGGTGGCCAGCATCACCGCGGCGAAGATCAGCCAGCCCAGCAGAAGCCGGGGCCTCATCCACAGCCGTACCGTCGCGATCAGCGTGATGTAGATCGCCATGACCGCCCCCGCCGCGCCGTATTCCCCCTGCCGGAAGAACGTGTCCAGCTGAAAGCCGAGCGTCGGCAGCCCGATAAAGCCCAGCACCGCCGACGACCGCAGCCCGCATTCCAGCCGGTAGAGCGCATAGGTCGCCATCTGCGGCCACGCCAAGGGCGCGCGCGCCCAGAGGAACCGCGTCAGCGGATCGACCGCCGGTCCCAGCCAGCGGTCGGGGCGGCGGTCGGATTCGTCCAGGATCTCGGACAGGACCTTGGCGAAGATCCCGGCATAGGGCAGCGCGATGGCCAAAACACCCGACCAGACGCTGATCCCGAAGACCTGCAGCAGCAGCAGCGCCCAGAACAGCTCGTGGACCGAGCGCAGGGCGATGGCCAGGCCCCGCACCGCGCGCAGCCGATAGAAGGGCGCCAGGATCAGCCCCGCCACGCCCCCCAGGGTCACGCCAGCGACTGCAAAGGCCACGGTCAGCGCGACGGCACGGGCGATCTGTTCGATGGCGCCGAAATCGGGCGCCAGGAAGCCGCGGCCCATCCGGGCCAGCGCGGCCCAGGGGTCGTGGCCTGCCACCGTCAGGTCGGCCAGCGGCAGGCACAGGGCGGCCACGGCCAGAAAGCCCGCCACCACGCCAAGGCGCGACAGGCTAGCCATAAAGGGCCTCGATCCGCGAGGCATCCAGTTGGTCCACCGGCAGGTCGAACAGAAAGACGCCCTGCTTCAGCCCGATGACCCGCGTGGCAAAGGCCCGCGCGACGGCCACGTCATGCAGCGCCAGGATCGCGGTCGGAAAGGCCGCGCGCAGCAGCGCGGCCAGCTCCTGCGCCTGACGCGGATCGACGGCCGAGAGCGGCTCGTCCCCCAGGATCAGGTCGCCGCCGCGATGCAGGGCGCGGGCCAGGGCCACGCGCTGCTTCTGCCCGCCCGACAGGGATTCCACGCGGGCATCGGCCTCTGGCATCAGGCCCACGCGGTCCAAGTCGGCCAGGGCCGCGGCGCGGTCGGGCGCGGCGGGGCGGATCAGCGTGCGCAGGTTGCGCCAGGCGCCGTGATCGTTCAGCCGCCCCATCAGCACGTTGCGCAGCGCCGAGAGCTGCGGGACCAGCGCCGCGTCCTGCGGGACCAGCGCGATTCGCATTCCCCGCCCCGCCGCCGCCCCGTGCAGGGCGGAGAGCAGCGTCGACTTGCCCGAACCGCTGCGTCCCAACAGGGCGACCCGTTCGCCCGGCGCGACATGCAGTCGCACCCCGGCCAGGACGGGCGTGCCGCCATAGCCCAGATCGACCCCGTCCAGCAGTTGCAAGGATTACTCCAGCAGGTCCAGATCGCGGGCGACCTGTTCGATGGGGGCATAGTCCTCGTTCGCGGCGGGGATGAAGGCGTTGCGCGGGAACGCCGCCAGCAGGTCCGGGTCGTCCATGCCGACCAGCGCGGCTTGGACCTTGTCGGCGAAACCCTCGCCCCACCGGGCGTCCACGTCGCCGCGGATGGTCCAGTTGTAGTCGGGATAGGGCGGCGTCTTCCAGATGACCTTGGCCGTCTCGACCTCGGGCGCGTTATCGGCAACCGCCTGATCGTAAACGGCATAATTCAGCGCGCCGACCTGCCAGGCGCCGGATGCGACCAGCCGCAGGGTCTGGCTGTGATCGCCCGAGAAGCCCACGCGGTCAAAGAACTCCTCCGGCGCCTCGCCGGTATTCTCGCGGATCGCGTATTCCGGCATCAAGCGCCCGGAGGTCGAGGTCTTGGCGCCGAAGGTGAAGGACATGCCCCGCGCGGCTTCGGGGAAATCCTCGGACTCGGTCAGGCCGGTGTCGGTATGGGCGATGAAGTAGCTGACGAAACTGGTATCCTCGTCGCCCTGCGCGATGGCGCGGGCCCCGTCGACCAGCAGCCGCGCCTGCACCCCCGACAGGCCCCCGAACCAGGCCAGCTGGACCTGATCGTTGCGGAAGGCGGTGACCGCGGCGGGATAGGATTTCACCGGAACGAACTCGACTGGCACGCCCAGCTCCTCCGACAGATAGTCGGCGACGGCGGTGAAGCGTTCGACCAGGCGGGTCTCGTCCTCGTCGGGAATGGCCGAGAAATACAGCGTTTCCTGGGCCGCGGCGGAAAGCGGCAGGGCGGTGGCCAGGACGGTGGCCAGCAGGCGTGACATCAGGGGCATGGGATGGCTCCGGTCAGGGTGTGAGGGCTGGGATCGGCGGACCCCGCTGAACGCGGGGTCTCGCGCCGATGTGCCAAGCCCCCGTTTTCGGCGGAGCCACGCGGCCCGAACGCCCCCGGCGCATCGGCTTGATGCCCTGTTCTAGACCGTCCGTTCGGTCGCGCGCAAGGCTTCGTGCCTTGACTTGGCCGGGGCCGCGGCAGAGAATTGGGATGTACCTATCGAATTTGACAGGCAGAGGGAGGGTCCCATGAATATCGACCTTTCGCGTCGCGGCTTTTTACGGCTAGCGGGTGCGGGGGTTGCGGCAACGTCGCTTGGAGCCATGGGCTTCGGCGGGGCCGAGGCAGCGGAGGCGGCGCATGTGCGCGCGTTCAAGCTGGCCACGACCACGGAAACACGCAACACCTGTCCCTATTGCTCGGTCGCCTGCGGGATCATCATGTATTCGCGCGGGGACGTGAAGGCCGGCGAGACCGCCGAGCTGATGCATATCGAGGGCGATGCCGATCACCCGACGAACCGCGGAACGCTGTGCCCCAAGGGCGCCGCGCTGAAGGACTTCGTCCATGCGCCCACGCGCCTGACGCAGCCCCGCCTGCGCCGTCCGGGATCGGACCGCTTCGAGGAGATCACCTGGGAGGAGGCGCTGGACAAGATCGCCCGCGCCCTCAAGGATGATCGGGACGCGAACTTCATCGCCACCAACGATGACGGCACCCCCGTCAACCGTTGGACGACGACGGGATTCCTGGCGGCTTCGGCCACGACCAACGAAACCGCATGGCTGACCTACAAGACGGTCCGGTCCATGGGGATTGTGGGATTCGACAACCAGGCACGCGTCTGACACGGCCCTACGGTGTCCAGTTTGGGCCCGACATTTGGCCGTGGAGCGATGACCAATCCATGGACTGACATCAAGAACACCGACCTGGCGATCGTCATGGGCGGCAACGCCGCCGAGGCGCATCCCTGCGGTTTCAAGTGGGTGACCGAGGCCAAGGCGCATCGCGGCGCCAAGCTGATCGTGGTCGACCCGCGTTACACCCGCACCGCATCGGTCGCGGACTATTATGCGCCGATCCGTCCGGGCACAGACATCGCCTTCCTGATGGGGGTGATCCGTTGGTGCATCGAGAACGACAAGGTCCAGTGGGACTATGTCCGCAACTATACCAACGCGTCCTTCCTGGTGCGCGAGGACTTCGGCTGGTCCGACGGCCTGTTTACCGGCTATGACGAGGAAAAGCGCGACTTCAACAAGGAGAGCTGGGACTATCAGATGGGCGAGGACGGCTTTGCGCTGACCGATCCCACGCTGCAGGACCCGCGCTGCGTCTGGAACATGCTCAAGCAGCATGTCGACGTCTACACGCCGGAATTCGTGGAGAACATCACCGGCACGCCGCGTGACAAGTTCCTGGATATCTGCGGGATGATCGGCGAATGCTCCGCCGTGGACCGGACGATGACGTCCATGTACGCGCTTGGCTGGACCCAGCATTCCAAGGGTGCCCAGAACATCCGCGGCATGGCGATGCTGCAGCTGATCCTGGGCAATATCGGCGTCCGCGGTGGCGGGATGAACGCGCTGCGCGGTCACTCCAACATCCAGGGCCTGACCGATATCGGCCTGATGTCGAACCTGATCCCGGGATACCTGAACATCCCGACCGAGAAGGAGGTCGACTGGCAGACCTATCTGTCCACGCGCGAGTTCACGCCGCTGCAGCCGGGTCAGACCAGCTATTGGCAGAACTATCCCAAGTTCATGGTCAGCTTCCTCAAGGCGATGTGGGGCGATGCCGCCACGGCCGAGAATGACTGGGCATACGAATACCTGCCCAAGCTGGACGTTCCGGCCTATGACATCCTGCGCATGTTCGAACTGATGAACAACGACCGGGTGAACCTGTACTTCTGCCAGGGCTTCAACCCGATGCTGTCCATCCCGGACCGCGGCAAGGTGACGGCGGGCCTGTCCAAGCTGAAGATGCTGGTCGTGATGGACCCCCTGTCCACCGAGACCTCGCAATTCTGGGAGAACCACGGCGCGCATAACGACGTGGACACGGCCTCGATCCAGACCGAGGTGCTGGAGCTGCCCACGACCTGCTTCGCCGAGGACGAGGGCGCGCTGGTCAATTCGGGCCGCTGGCTGCAGTGGCACTGGGCCGGCGCGACGCCGCCGGGCGAGGCCAAGCACGACACCTGGATCATGGCGCAGATCTGGACGCGGGTGCGCGACCTGTATCGGGCCGAAGGCGGCGCCTTCCCCGATCCGATCGTGAACCTGGCCTGGGACTATGCCGATCCGGGCGAACCCACGCCCGAGGAGCTGGCGAAGGAGATGAACGGCCGCGCTTTGGCTCCGGTGACGGACCCGGCCACGGGCGCGCAGATCCTGCAGGCGGGTCAGCAGGTGTCCGGCTTCGGACAGCTGCGCGACGACGGCACGACCATGGCGGGCTGCTGGATCTATGCCGGCAGCTGGACCGAGGACGGCAACATGATGGCGCGGCGGGACAATTCCGATCCCGACGAGACCGGCATGTTCCTGAACTGGGCCTTTGCCTGGCCGGCCAACCGTCGCGTGCTGTACAACCGCGCCTCGGCCGACATGGCGGGCCAGCCTTGGGACGCCACGCGCCCGCTGATCCAGTGGGACGGGGCGAAATGGGGCGGCTACGACGTGCCTGACATCGCGCCGACGGCGGACCCGTCGACGGTCGGACCCTTCATCATGAACCAGGAGGGCGTCTCGCGCCTGTTCAGCCGGGGCATGATGCGCGACGGGCCCTTCCCGACGCATATGGAGCCGTTCGAAAGCCCGATGGCCAACGTGTTCAACGCGCGGATGCGCGGGAACCCGGTGGCGCGCGTCTTCGAAAGCGACGTGGCCCGGCTTGGGACCAGCGACGAGTTTCCGTTCGTCGCGACCTCCTATCGCCTGACCGAGCATTTCCACTACTGGACCAAGCACAACCGGGTGAACGCCGCGTTGCAGCCCGAGTTCTTCGTGGAGATCAGCGTCCAGCTGGCCGAGGAGCGCGGCATCACCAACGGCAGCCGCGTGCGCGTCTTCGGCAAGCGCGGACAGGTCTGGGCCAAGGCGGTGGTCACCCGTCGCCTGCAGCCGCTGATCTGTGACGGCAAGCCCGTCCATGTGGTGGGCATTCCGCTGCACTGGGGCTTCATGGGGGCTGCCAAGAAGGGCTGGGGGCCGAACAGCCTGACGCCGTTCATCGGGGATGCGAACACGGACACGCCCGAATTCAAGGCGTTCCTGGTCAACATCGAACCCGCAACCGAGGAGCCGGTGGCATGAACGACATGGCAAACAGCCCGACCACGGCGGCGTCGAACCCGCCCGTGCAACCGACCGAGGCCTATTTCGATGCGCGCGACGTCGTGCGCATCTCGGCCACGCGGAACGTGCCGCAACCGGACCGCCAGCTGGAAAAGCTGGCCAAGCTGATCGATGTGTCCAAGTGCATCGGCTGCAAGGCCTGCCAGTCCGCCTGCGTGGAATGGAACGACACGACCCCGGCGGTGGGAGAGAACGTGGGGGTCTATGAGAACCCCCACGACCTGACCCCCGACATGTTCACCCTGATGCGTTTCGCCGAATGGGAGAACCCGGCCACCAACGAGCTGGAATGGCTGATCCGCAAGGACGGCTGCATGCATTGCGAGGATCCGGGCTGCCTCAAGGCCTGCCCGGCGCCGGGTGCCATCGTGCAGTATTCCAACGGCATCGTGGATTTCATCCACGACAACTGCATCGGCTGCGGCTATTGCGTCACCGGCTGTCCCTTCGACATCCCGCGCATCAGCCAGACCGACCACAAGAGCTACAAGTGCACCCTGTGTTCGGATCGCGTGGCCGTCGGTCAGGGTCCCGCCTGTGCCAAGGCCTGCCCCACGCAGGCCATCGTCTTCGGCACCAAGGCCGACATGCAGGCGCATGCCGAGACCCGGATCGAGGACCTGAAATCGCGTGGCTATGAAAACGCGGGCCTGTACGATCCGGCCGGCGTGGGCGGCACCCACGTGATGTATGTGCTGCATCACGCGGACAAGCCCGGCATCTACAACGACCTGCCTGAAAATCCCCGGATCTCTCCGGTGGTCGAGGGCTGGAAGGGCGTGACCAAGACCGCTGGCCTGGCGGCCATCGGTCTGGCCGCGGTGGGTGCCACGCTGCACGGTCTGTTCGCCCGCGGCAACGAGGTCGAGGAGCATGACATCGAGGCCGCCGACAAGCTGGTCAAGGGCGAAGACCCCGACGGCGGTCCGACCGGCGGGGGGCACGTCTGATGGCGCATCGTCCGTACTACTCGGAACGGGGTGACCGGCTGGAAAGCATCCAGCCGGTCGAGGTCAGCCGCTATCGCGGGTTCACCCGCGCGAACCACTGGGTGACCGCGTTCAGCCTGATCGCGCTGGCGCTGTCCGGCCTGGCGCTGTTCGACCCGTCGCTGTACTTCCTAACCGGACTGTTCGGCGGCGGGCAGACCACGCGCTGGATCCACCCGATCATCGGTGTGGTGCTGTTCCTCAGCTTCGCGCTGATGTTCATCCAGCTGTGGCGCCTGAACATGCCCAAGCCCGAGGACACGACCTGGGTCGCCCAGATCGGCGACGTGGTGAAGGGCCGCGAGGAGAACCTGCCCGAACTGGGCAAGTACAACGCGGGCCAGAAGTTCGTCTTCTGGGGCATGTCCGCCCTGATCATCGTGCTGATCGTCACCGGCGTGATGATCTGGCAGCAGGTGGCCGGCCATCTGGTCAGCGTGCCGCTGCGCCGCATCGCGGTCCTGGTGCATGCGCTGTCCGCGGTCGCGATCATCCTGGTGTTTATCATGCACGTCTATGCCGCGATCTGGACGCGGGGCACGCTGCGCGCGATGACCCGGGGCACGGTCACCGGCGGATGGGCCTGGCGCCACCACCGCAAATGGCTGCGAGAGATCGCCAGCCGCGACAACAAGGGCCCGGCAGAGTAATCTGCCGGCCACCATCACCGGCATCCCCTGTGGCCGGTTCGGCCCGGAGACTGACATGAACACCACCATCCAACCCGATCCATCGGCCATCGGCGGCGTCCCCACGGCGCCGCTGGTGTTTTTGCCCAAGCCCATGCGCCTGTTCGCGACCCGTGCCAAGCGCCTGGCCTTCCTGGCCCAGCACAGCGACAACCTTGGGCCGTGGCTGGCCTTTCTGGGTCAGCTTGCGGATCTCCAGGCCCTGCTGGCGGACGAACTGCCCCGCCCCGCCCCCCTGCCCGCCGACCGCATTCGCTTGGCCCGCGAAAACCGCATGCCGCCGATCGACCGGCAGCGGCTGGCATCCGACCCCGACCTGCATGCCGTCCTGGACGCGGTGCTGACCCATGCAGCGGCGCTGGACATGCCGGAACCCGCGCGCATCGCGCTGTCCGCCGTGACCGCCGCGCCCCTGGCCGATCGTCACTGGCTGCTGGAGAACATCCTGTCCGACAGCATTCCCGATGACAGCATCGCGCCGCACCTGTTCGCGTCGCTGGCCGTGCAACTGCATCTGTCGCGCCTTGCCGCGGGGCTGCCCGCCGATCAACTGGTCAAGATCCGCACGGGCGTCTGCCCGGTCTGCGGCGGCAAGCCCGCGACCTCCAGCGTGATCGGGGTAGGCGATCTGGACGGCGTGCGCTACGCCGCCTGCGCCTGCTGCCAGACCCAATGGAACGAGGTCCGCCTGACCTGCCTGTGCTGCGGCCAGACCGGCCAGATCAGCTATCGCAGCGTCGAGACCGACCAGGCGACTGTCCGGGCCGAGGTCTGTGGCGATTGCGACAGTTGGGTCAAGATCCTGTACCAGAACAAGAACCCCAGCCTTGAGGCGATCGCCGACGACGTCGGCAGCCTGGGGCTGGACCTGCTGATGAAGGACACCGACAAGCATCGCGGCGGGTTCAACCCGTTCCTTGCAGGCTATTGATGTCGGGGTTCAGGGCGCTGCCATCGGTCGATCAGGTGCTGTTGGCGGTGCCGTCTCTGATCGACGCTCATGGCCGTCAGGCGGTGACCCGGACCGCGCGTCTGCGCCTTGACGCGGCCCGCGCGGCCATCCGCGACGGTGCCGACGGCGCGGCCGAGGCCGCACGCCTGCCGCACCTGCTGGCCGCCGATCTGGCGGCGGAGGCGGTCACGCAGCTGCGCCCGATCCTGAACCTGACCGGCACCGTTCTGCACACCAACCTCGGCCGCGCGATCCTGGCGGACGAGGCGATCGCCGCCGCCTCCGCCGCGATGGCCGCGCCGCTGGCACTGGAATTCGACCTGGCGACCGGCGGGCGCGGTCAGCGTGACGACCATCTGCGCGGTCTTCTGTGCGAGCTGACCGGGGCCGAGGATGCCACCATCGTCAACAACAATGCGGCCGCCGTCCTGATCGCGCTGAACACCTTCGGCCAGGACCGTGACAGCATCGTCTCGCGCGGCGAGCTGATCGAGATCGGCGGCGCATTCCGCATGCCCGACATCATGGCCCGCGCCGGCACCCGGCTGGTCGAGGTCGGGACGACCAACCGCACCCACCCCCGCGACTATCGCGACGCGATCACGGCCCGGACCGGGCTGATCCTCAAGGTCCACACATCGAACTATCGTATCGAGGGGTTCACCGCCGAGGTTCCGGCCCCGGACCTGGCCGCCATCGCGCGCGATGCCGGGGTGGTGATGCTGAACGACCTGGGCGCGGGGTCGCTGGTCGATCTGTCCCGTTGGGGCCTGCGCCGCGAACCCACCGTCGCCGAAGCCGTGGCCGAAGGCGCGGACCTGATCACCTTTTCAGGCGACAAGCTGCTGGGCGGGCCGCAGGCGGGGTTCATCGTGGGCCGGCGCGACCTGATCGCGCGGATCAACAGGAACCCCATGAAGCGCGCCGTGCGGCTAGACAAGATCCGCATCGCCGCGCTGCAGGCGACGCTGCGCCTTTATCGAGACCCCGACCGGCTGGACCAGCGGCTGCCCGTGCTGCGCATGCTGTCCCGTTCGCAGGCCGACATCGCGGCGCAGGCCGCGCGTCTGGCGCCGCAGGTCGCGGCGCTGCTGCCCGATCATCAGGTCGTTCCGACGGACTGCGCCAGCCAGATCGGATCGGGCTCGCTGCCGACGGACACGATTCCGTCCGCCGGGCTGCGGATCAGCGGGGCGGGCGGCGACGCGCCGGACCGCCTGGCGGCGTGGCTGCGCGACCGACCGCGTCCGGTCATCGGCCATATCCGCGACGGTGCGCTGATCCTAGACCTGCGCTGTCTGGACGACGACCGTGACCTGCTGGAGGCGCTGACGTGATCGTCGGAACCGCGGGGCATATCGACCACGGCAAGACCGCGCTGGTCAAGGCGTTGACCGGCACCGATGCGGACCGCCTGGCAGAGGAAAAGGCCCGAGGCATCACCATCGACCTGGGATTCGCCTATGCCGATCTTGGCGGCGGCACCGTCACAGGTTTCGTCGACGTGCCGGGGCACGAACGGCTGATCCACACCATGCTGGCCGGCGCGGGCGGGATCGACCTGGCCCTGCTGGTCGTGGCCGCCGATGACGGCATCATGCCGCAGACGCGAGAGCATCTGGCGATCCTGGACCTGCTGGGCCTGTCGCAGGGCCTGGTCGCGCTGACCAAGGCCGATCTGGCCGATGCCGACTGCCGCGCCGAAGTCACGGCCCAGATCCGCGACGCCCTGGCCGACAGCGGGCTGGCGGATGCGCCGATCATTCCGGTGTCGTCACTGACCGGCGAGGGCGTGGACAGCCTGCGCGCCGCCCTAATCGCCGCCGAGGCGCAGGTGGCCCATCGCACCGCCGATGCGGGCTTTCGCCTGGCGGTCGATCGCAGCTTCACCCTGCAGGGCGCAGGGACGGTGGTGACCGGCACGGTGCTGTCCGGGCAGGTCGCCGTCGGCGATCTGGTGACGATCAGCCCGTCGGGGATCGCGGCGCGGGTCCGCGGCATCCATGCGCAGAACCGGCAGGCGACCCGCGGCCTTGCCGGGCAACGCTGCGCCCTGAACCTGGCGGGAGAGGCCGTCGCCAAGGACGCGATCCATCGGGGCGACATCGTGCTGGCCCCCGCGCTGCATGCGCCGACCGAACGGATCGACGCCGTCCTGAGCGTGCTGGACACGGAACCGAAGCCCATCGGCACATGGTTTCCCGCCCGCCTGCACAGCCACGCGGCCGAACTGGGCGCGCGGATCGTGCCCTTGGGCGACCCCATCGCTCCCGGTCACAGCGGCCCGGTCCAGATCGTGCTGGACCGTCCCATCGCTGCGACCATCGGCGACCGGTTCATCCTGCGCGACGTGTCCGCCAGCCGGACCATCGGCGGCGGGCATTTCCTGGACCTGCGCCCTCCCGCCCGCAAACGGCGCACCCCTGAACGGCTGGCGCTGATCGACGCCGCCCAAGCCCCCGATCCGCTGCAAGCGATGCTGGCGGTGGGCCCGGTCGATTCGGCGGTCTTTGTGCGCGACCGCGCCCTGTCGCCCGCCGATGCGGCCGCGGCATTGTCCGGAGCACGGATCGTCGCGGGGCTGGCCCTGTCGCCCGCGCATCTGGACGCGCTGCAGCGGGGCATCATCGACGCGCTGTCCGCCTTTCACGCCGAGAACCTCGACCTGCCGGGCATGGGCCGCGAACGGCTGCGCCTGGCGCTGACGCCGCGGCTGCCCAAGGACGCCTATCTGGCGCTGCTGCGGGGCGAAGCGGATGCCGGCCGGATCGTCCCCGACGGCGCCTTTCTGCGCCTGCCCGGCCACGAGGTGCGCCTGTCGGTCGAGGACGAGGCGCTGTGGGCCCGCATCCTTCCGTCCCTGATGGGTGATCTGCGCTATCGCCCGCCGCGGGTGCGCGATTTCGCGACCGACTTCGGGGTGGACGAAAAGGAGGTGCGCCGCGTGCTGCGCATGACGCAGAAGCTGGGCCGCACCGATCAGATCGCGCATGACCATTTCTTTGCGCGCACTGTGACCGCCGACATGTTGACCATCCTGCGCGATGTGGCGGCCGCGACGCCGGACGGCTGGTTCACCGCCCCCCTGTTTCGCGACCGCGTCCAGAACGGTCGCAAGGTCGCGATTGAGATCTTGGATTTCTTCGACCGGCATGGTGTCACGCTGCGCCGTGGGGATCTGCGCCGCCTGAACCCGCACCGGCTGGACCTGTTCGGCTAGATCGGGGCGATGCCCTGTTCGATCACCGCCTCCATCGCGACATAGCTGGAGGTCGAGGCGACATGCGGCAGGGCGGAGAGCTTTTCCGCCATGATGCGACGGTAATCGGCCATGTCGCGCGACCGCACCTTGAGCAGATAGTCGAACCCCCCCGCGATCATGTAGCATTCCTCGACCTCGGGGATCAGGCGGATGGCGGCGTTGAACGATTCCAGCGCCTTGTGGCGGGTGTCCGATAGGCGCATCTCGACATAGGTGACGTGGGTCAGGCCAAGGCGCACGGGCGACAGGATGGCCCGGTATCCGGTGATCAGCCCCGCCTCCTCCAGCTGGCGGATGCGCAGGGCCACGGGGGTCTTGGACAGGCCGACCTTGCGCGCCAGTTCGGTCACCGGGATGCGGGCGTTGGCCACCAGTTCCGCCAGGATGCGGCGATTGATCGGGTCCAGGATGTCGGTCACGTCTTATGCCCCATGATTGGACGATATGGCTGCGATCCTGCCCATCATTGGTCCCATCGTCCAGACGGCACGCGATATTCTGCCGATATCAGACAGGGGTGCCGCCATGACCGACCTTTCCTTTTCCGCCAAGTTCCAACCAGAAGCGCCCCTGCTGGACCGACTGGTCCGCGATGCGGCGCTGTCGCCTGATACCCGTGCGCGGATCAGCGACCGCGCGGCTAACCTGATCCGCCGCATCCGCGCCGAGTCCAAGCCCACGATGATGGAGCTGATGCTGGCCGAATACGGCCTGTCCACCCGCGAGGGCGTGGCCCTGATGTGCCTGGCCGAGGCGATGCTGCGCGTGCCCGACCGTGCCACCATCGATGCGCTGATCGAGGACAAGATCGCCCCCTCCGATTGGGGCCGCCACCTGGGCGACAGCTCTTCCAGCCTGGTCAACGCTTCGACCTGGGCGCTGATGCTGACGGGGCGGGTGCTCGACGACAGCAAGCCCGGTCTGGCCGGCACCCTGCGCGGCGCGGTACGCCGCCTTGGAGAGCCGGTGATCCGCACCGCCGTCACCCGCGCGATGCGCGAGATGGGACGCCAGTTCGTCCTGGGCCAGACCATCGACGCCGCGTTGGACCGGGCGAAGGGTCAGGAGGCCAAGGGATACACCTATAGCTATGACATGCTGGGCGAGGCGGCGATGACCGCCCGCGACGCCGACCGCTATGCCGACGAATACCGCAAGGCCATCGCGGCCATCGCCGGCGCTTGCACGCATGGTTCCGTCGCCCGGAACCCCGGCATCTCGATCAAGCTGTCGGCGCTGCACCCCCGCTATGAGGTCGCGCAGGAGGATCGGGTGATGGCCGAACTGGTCCCCGTGGTCCGCGATCTGGCCCGCCGGGCGCGCGCGGCGAACATGGGCCTGAACATCGACGCCGAGGAGCAGGACCGCCTGGCCCTGTCGCTGCAGGTGATCGAGGCCGTCCTGCCGGACCCCGATCTGGCCGGATGGGACGGGTTCGGCGTGGTCGTGCAGGCCTATGGCAAGCGGGCGGGGCCGATGATCGATGCGCTGCACGCGCTGGCGGTCCGCCACGACCGCCGCATCATGCTGCGCCTAGTCAAGGGTGCCTATTGGGACACCGAAATGAAGCGCGCCCAGGTCGAAGGGCATCCTGATTTCCCGCTGTTCACCTCCAAGACCGCGACGGATGTCAGCTATGTCGCGCTGGCGAAGAGGCTGTTGGGCATGACCGACCGCATCTATCCGCAATTCGCCACGCACAACGCGCACAGCGTCGCGGCCATCCTGGAACTGGCGGGCAATGCGCCCTTCGAATTCCAGCGCCTGCACGGGATGGGAGAGCGGCTGCACGACATCGTCCTGCGCGATCATCGCACCGCCTGCCGCATCTATGCCCCGGTCGGCGCGCATCAGGACCTGCTGGCCTATCTGGTGCGCCGCCTGCTGGAGAACGGCGCGAACAGCAGCTTCGTGAACCAGATCGTCGATCTGGACGTGGCGCCCGAACAGATCGCCCGCGATCCGTTTGACGCGCTGGCGACGGCCCAGGCCCCCGCGACCCTGCTGGCGCCCCATGCGATCTATGGCGCGGGCCGCGTGAACGCGCAGGGCTTTGACCTGGCCGCCCGCGACCAGCTGGACCGGATCTTTGCCGCCCGTGACGGGTCCATCGCCGATGCCGGCCCCTTGACCGCGCAGGCGGCGACCGGACAGGCCAGCCCGGTGCTGAACCCCGCCACCGGCGACATCCTGGCAACCGTCACCGAGGCGGACGAGGCCACGGTGACCCGCGCCATCGATGCGGCCCGCCCCTGGGCGGCCCCTGCCTCGGAACGGGCCGCGACCCTGCGCCGCGCCGCGGACCTGTTCGAGGCTGATTTCGGCCCGATCTTCGGCATCCTGGCCCGCGAGGCGGGCAAGACCCTGAACGACGCCGTGGCCGAACTGCGCGAGGCGGTGGATTTCCTGCGCTATTACGCCCAGCAGGGCGAGGGCCGCACGGATGCCCCGCGCGGGATCATCGCTGCGATCAGCCCCTGGAACTTTCCGTTGGCGATCTTCACCGGACAGGTCGCGGCGGCACTGATGGCGGGGAACCCGGTGCTGGCCAAGCCGGCCGAACAGACCCCGCTGATCGCCGCCCTTGCCGTGCGCCTGATGCACCGCGCGGGCGTTCCCGCCGACGCGCTGCAGCTGCTGCCGGGCGACGGCGCGACGGTCGGTGCGGCGCTGACCCGCGATCCGCGCATCAAGGGCGTCGTCTTTACCGGCGGCACCGATACGGCGCGGCTGATCGCCGCCAGCATGGCGGACCACATGGCCCCCGGCACGCCGCTGATCGCGGAGACGGGTGGTCTGAACGCGATGATCGTGGACAGCACGGCCCTGCCCGAACAGGCGGTGCGCGACATCATCGCCTCCAGCTTCCGGTCGGCGGGCCAGCGCTGTTCGGCGCTGCGCTGCCTCTATGTGCAGGAGGACGTGGCCCCGCACCTGATCGCGATGATCCAGGGGGCGATGGACCAGCTGCGCGTGGGCGACCCGTGGGATCTGTCCACCGATGTCGGCCCGGTCATCGACGCCGAGGCGCAGGCCGGGATCCAGGCGTATCTGGACCAGAACCGCGACCGGATCCTGCACCAGATCGCGGCGCCCGCCACGGGGCATTTCGTGCCGCCCACGCTGATCCGCATCGACGGCATCCAGGCGCTGGAGCGCGAGATCTTCGGCCCCGTCCTGCATGTCGCGACCTTCAAGGCGCGTGACCTGGACCGGGTCGTGGCGGCGATCAACGCGACGGGGTACGGGCTGACCTTCGGGCTGCATTCGCGCATCGACAGCCGGGTGCAGGAGGTCACGCAGGCGGTCCATGCGGGCAACCTGTACGTCAACCGCAACCAGGTCGGCGCAACCGTCGGCAGCCAGCCGTTTGGCGGAGAGGGCCTGTCGGGCACCGGACCCAAGGCCGGCGGCCCGCAGTACCTGACGCGGCTGTTCGCGCCCGCAGCCCCCGCCGCCGCGGCGACGGACTGGACCGGGGCCGACAGCACCGACCGGCTGGCTGCGGCGCTGATCCGTCCCGCCCCTGGCGCCGCGCCCACCGACCGGCTGATGCCCGGCCCGACCGGAGAGCTGAACCGCCTGACCACCCTGCCCCGCGGCCCCGTCCTGTGCCTGGGCCCCTGCGCCCCTGCCGCGGCGGCGCAGGCACGTGCCGTGACCGATGCCGGCGGTCAGGCAATTGTCGCAGAGGGCGATGTCGATCCGCAGGCGCTGCGCGACCTGCCCGATGTGACTGCGGTGCTGTGGTGGGGTGACGCGGCGACGGGGCGGGCGATGGCCCGGGCCCTGGCCGCGCGGCCAGGTCCGCTGGTGCCACTGATCACGGCGGTGCCGGACCGCGCCCACGTCATGCATGAACGCCACCTGTGCGTCGACACCACCGCCGCGGGGGGGAACGCCGCGCTGCTGGCGGGCTGAGGGCGCGCCCTGCGTTGACATCGCCGGCGGATCGGGCCGACATGGCGCGCATGAACGACAGCCGTCCACGCGTGATCCTGCATCCCGGTCCGCCCAAGACCGGGACGTCCACCCTGCAGGCGTGGTGCCATCTGAACCGCGGGGTGCTGGCGGCGCAGGGCATCGTCTATGCCTCGGTCGACACGCCCCGCGACCCCAAGCATCAATGGCTGGTCCAGGGGCTGAAGCGCGGCGACCTGTCGCGGCTTGCGGCCGAGACCGGCTCCCTGCGTGATGGACGCGCCCACACGCTGATCCTGTCCTGCGAGGGGGTGATGACCAATCGGGCGCTGATACCCGACAGCGCCTGGCAGCAGGTCCGAGAGGTGCTGACGGGTTTCGACACGACCCTGTTCCTGGTCGGGCGCGATCTGGACGGGTGGCTGCGGTCGTTGTGGAAACAGGCGCTGATCAACCCGGTGCCACCGGGCAGGCCGCTGAGCCTGCCCGATTTTCCGGTCTTCTGCCGCATGCCCGCCATCCGCGTGATGATGGACCTTGGCCATATGGCCGATCTGATCGCGGACAGGACCGGGGCCTCGGCGCGGGTGCTGACTCGGCTGGACGCGGACTTCATCGGCGTGTTCGCAGGGCTGCTTGGCCTGTCCCCCGACGCGCCCCTGCAGGACGCCCTGCGGATCAACGAATCCCTGCCCCCGGATTTCATCGCCGTCTATGCCCGCCTGGCGCGTCACGTCGATCAGGTTGGGCCCCTGCGGCTGGCGACCCTTGCGGCGTTCCACGCGATGCGCCCGACGGGCAACCTGATGGTCGCGACAGTGGCGCGACAATTCGCCCGCGTGTCCGCGCAGGACCGCGACCGGGCCGTGGCAAGCCTGTGTCAGGCCGTCAATGCCGTGACGTTCGACGACCCGGACCACCGCGACCTGGCATCGCAGCTTGCGTCCCAAGCCGCCATGTTGCGAAACATTCTATTGCAGGACCCGCCACCAGCCCCTAGGTGACAGGGACGAAGGACCGCGGAAGGGCATCAGACCCGGTGGTTTGGCCGGACTTCAAATCCGGTTGGGGCAGCGAGCCTGTCCCGGGTGGGTTCGACTCCCATTCCCTTCCGCCAGCCTTCCCCGCCCCTACCGCGCCGCGATGGCCAGCCCGTCGGCCACGGCCGTGAACACGTCCCGTGCCGAATGATCTGCATCGGGAAAGGCCGCGCGCATCGTGTCGCTTACGACCGTCATCAGGCTTGACCCCCCGACATAGATCACCCGGTCGACCTGTGCGGGGGTCAGCTGTGCGCGGTGCAGCGTCTCGACGGCGCCCTCGTGCAGCTGGCTGGCGTGGCGCGACAGGCTGTCGGCCAACGCCTGCCCGGCCAGCGGCGCGGACAGGCCGCGTTCGACCTCGTCCAGCAGGATGGCCGCGTCGTCGGCACCGTCATTGGCGGCGATCTTGCCGCGTTCGACGGCAAAGGCCAGATCGTGGCCCAGATCGTCCTCCAGCACGCGCGACAGGCGGGCCATGGCGTCGGGCTGTTCGGCCAGCCGGACCATTTCGGCGACCATGCGGCGGTTCTGGGGGGTATTCACGAAGGGGATCTTCTCCCACGTGGCAAGGTCGTTGTAGATGGCGTTCGGTACGGGCGACGTCCCCGGCCCCATCGCCTTGCGAAGGACCGATCCCCTGCCCAGCAGCGGCATCACGTGATCCAGGCTGACCGCGCGGTCGAAATCGGTGCCGCCGATCCGCACGCCGTGGCTGGCCAGGATCCGTACCCCCGCCCCCTGCCCCTGGAACAGCGAGAAATCCGACGTGCCGCCGCCCACGTCCACGATCAGGCCCGTGGCGCCGGGCCGCGCGGCACCGGCGGCGATGGCCGCGGCCTCGGGCTCGGGCATGAAGTCCACGTCGCGAAAGCCCGCAGCCAGATAGCATTGGCGCAGATCGTCCTCGGCCTGCGCCTCGCGCGGGTCGCCATCGCCATGAAAGACGACGGGCCGGCCCGACAGCGCGCGGTCGAAGGTCTGCCCGGTCTCGGCCTCAGCCCGCGTCTTGATGCCGTTCAGAAAGCGCGCGATCAGGTCGACAAAGGTCACCCTCTCGTTCAGGATCATCCGCTTTTCATGCATCAGCGATGTGCCCAGGACGCGCTTCAGCGCCCGCATGAAGCGGCCCTCGTGCCCGTCCAGCAGGGCGCGGTTCGCGGGCTGGCCCATCAGGGTGGTGCGGCTGTCAGCGTCCAGGAAAAAGGTCGTGGGCATGGTCGTCTGCCCCGGTTCCAGCCGGATCAGGCGCGGCGTCCCGTCCGGTGCATGTCCTGCTGCCGAGTTCGAGGTGCCGAAGTCGATGCCCAGGCCCTTGCCACGCGGTGCCATATCGGATGCCCTGCCCTGTGTCTGCGAAGGGCGCGTGCCTAGGCGGAGGGCCGGGCCAAGTCAAGCGGGGGCACGCTAACCGGACATTAGCATTTGTGCGCTAGCGTCGGCTCCTGGTCCCTGTCCCGGAGATTTCGATGTCCTTCGTCCCGCGCCTGTCCCTGCGCCAAAAGATCACCCTGACCAGCCTTGGCCTGATGACGGCCCTGGCGCTTGTGCTGGTCACCGTGCTCAGCATGGCGCAACGCCAAAGCCTTCTGGAAAACGCCCAAAGCGCGCAACGGGTGACGCTGCGCGTCCTGTCCTATGATCTTGCCGTGGACCACGACGGCTTCTCCGCGACGACCAGGCCGGACGGCACCCTGGGCGACGTCGTCTGGCCGCAGATCCCCGATTTCGACGATCACACCATGATCGACGATGTCGGTGGCCAGACCGGCGAGACGGCGACCATCTTCCGGCTTGACCCCGAACTGGGTCAGTTCATGCGCGTGACGACGAACGTCAAGCGCCCGGACGGCACCCGCGCGGTCGGCACGCCGCTGGACCCGACGGGCCCGGTTCATGCCGCCATGCTGGAGGGGCGGACCTATTCCGGCACGACCACGATCCTGGATCATCCCTATCTGACGCTGTATGTCCCGGTCCGCGATCAACAGGGTCAGGTGAACGGCGTCCTTTATGCCGGCGTGGCGATGGACGGGATCGAGGCGGTACTGTGGCGCAACCTGACCACCGCCGTGGCCCTGACGGCCGCCGCGCTGCTGCTGGCCTTTGCGCTGAACCAGGTGATGACGCGTCGTGCCCTGCGGCCCTTGGCGGCCGTCGACGCCGCGATGCAGCATGTCGCCCGCCAGAACTACGACCGGCCGATCCCCGGCACGGCGATGCGCGACGAGATCGGCTCGATAGCCCGCAATCTGGAACAGTTTCGCGACGGCCTGGCCCAGGCACAGGAGGCCCGCCACGCCGCCGCCGCCCTGCGCGAGGCCGGCGCCGCCGAGGCGCAGGCGCAGTCCCGCAAGCAGGCGCGCATCGTGACCGACATCTCGACCGGGTTGGAGCGGCTGGCGGCGGGCGACCTGACCGCGCAGATCGCAAGCCCCGCGCATGATCCCTTTCCCCATGAATACGAGGCGCTGCGCGCCAGCTTCAACAAGGTCGTGTCCGATCTGGGCAGCACGATGGGCCGCATCGTCGAGGTCGCCCGCCAGGTGCGCACGGGCTCGGACGAGATCACCTCTGCCGCCCAGGATCTGGCGGGTCGCGCAGAGACGCAGGCCGCCACGCTGGAGGAATCGGCGGCGGCGCTGACCGAACTGACCGCCAGCGTGCACTCCACCGCCGATCTGGCCCGCACGGCCGAGAGCGTGTCCCGCACCAACCGCTCGATCGCGGAGGAGGGCCGCTGCATCGTCGGAGAGGCGATCCAGGCCATGGAAAAGATCGAGACATCCTCGGAGCAGATCAACCGCATTATCACCGTCATCGACGATATCGCGTTCCAGACGAACCTGCTGGCGCTGAACGCCGGGGTCGAGGCCGCCCGTGCTGGAGAGGCGGGTCGCGGTTTCGCCGTGGTCGCATCCGAGGTGCGCGGGCTAGCGCAGCGTGCGTCGGAATCCGCGCGTGAGATCAAGGGGCTTATCTCGGATTCGTCGCAGCACGTTCGGTCAGGATCCTCGCTGGTCAGCCGCACCGGGGGCAGCCTCGAGCAGATCCTGTCCAAGGCCCGCGAGGTGTCGGATCAGGTCGCAGCCATCGCCCTGGCAGCCAGCGACCAGTCCACTGCATTGTCCGAGATCAACTCGGGCGTCAACCATTTGGACCAAGTGACCCAGCAGAACGCCGCCGTGGCCGAGGAAACGAATGCCGCTGCAGCGTCGCTGCAGCATCAGGCAGGCGTACTGGCCTCAGCCCTGACCAGCTTCACCTTCCAGCCGGCCTCGACATGGGGCACACGGGATGATCCGTTTCACACCAGCGACGATCCGTTCGTCCAAGTCGCCCCGCCGCGCCATAGGGTCGGATCGCCCAAGACAGTCACTGCACGCATGATGGAATTCTGAGCGCACCATAGCCAGGTGGCCGCTGGAATGCAGACAAACATAAGCCGCTGCCGATTGTTCGGCAGCGGCTTTCGCGTAACTCTCAATAAAGTGACGACAGTGCTGCAAGGGCATCCATAAGACTGTAATTGTAAGTTTCGATACCCGTGAAAGATGCACAACATGCTAGCGATGCACCGACAAGCGGCATGGTCCAACTGATTTTGCAGAGCGGGCGTCAGCAGGCCCGCTGGTCTTCGGCAGTTCCGGCAAGGTCCAAACCCCGCGCCGTCGGGGGCTGCCAGGTCGGGGACGATTCGACGGCGCCCTGAATGTTGGTGCCCAGCTGTGATCCGCCTGTTCCACCGCTCCAGCCGGTGGTTCCGGTGTTTTCCGCGGCTGTGCTGTCCTCGGATGCGTCAGGCTGGGTTGCCGGTTCGGCGACACCGGCATCGGCCGCGCATTCCGGTGCCTCGGACACGCGCTCGGTCGGTGCGGCCTGCGCCCATGCCGCACTCCCTGACAGACCGCCGATGGGGACTGCCAGCGCCAGAGCGGCCGCAGTCAGCGTCAGTCGTGCGAACGGGATGATCATCGGGTGGCCTCGCCTGAATTGTTCACCGCAAAACGCGGCCGGCGTGCGCCGGTTCCGCGCATCATCACCACTGCTGTCGATCCGGTGACGAAACCGTGTCCGATCCGGTCTCCAACCCTTTGTCAGCCATGATGCGGCGATGGGACGTCACGGGGCCCATAGGCGGCGGCGACCTTTCTGTGCTATCGCCGCCTGAAATGAACTGAGGGGGCGCAGAGTCGCTGATTATGGGTACACCGAACGCAAGCACGCCGCGCCAGGCCAAGGAATGGGTGCAGGTCCTCGCCAAGTATCGCGAGCCGTCGACCCGCCGCAGCGTGTGGGAGTTGATGGCCACGATCGTTCCGTTCCTGGCGCTCTGGGCGCTGGCCTGGGCGGCGCTGTCGGTCAGCTATTGGCTGGCCGTGCCGATCGCGCTGGTGAACGGGCTGTTCCTGGTCCGCATCTTCTGCATCCAGCATGATTGCGGCCACGCGTCGTTCTTTCGCAATCGCAAGGTCCAGGACTGGATCGGGCGGGGTCTGGGCGTGCTGACGCTGACGCCCTATGACGTCTGGCGCCGGACCCATTCGCTGCACCACGCCCAGCACGGGAACCTGGACGAACGCGGTATCGGCGACGTGATGACCCTGACGGTGGGCGAGTATCGCAGCCGCGGCAGGTTCGGACGGCTGATGTACCGGCTTTATCGCCACCCCCTGGTGCTGTTCGTGCTGGGGCCAAGCTATCTGTTCCTGCTGCAGAATCGTCTGCCGCTTGGGCTGATGCGGGCGGGATGGCGGTTCTGGGCATCGGCCCTGGGTACCAATCTGGCGCTGGCGCTGATCCTGGGCACGATGATCTGGTTTGCGGGGCCGATGCCCGTCCTGCTAATCTTTCTGCCCACGACCATCGTCGCGGGGACCGTCGGCGTATGGCTGTTCTATGTCCAGCATCAGTTCGAGGAAACACACTGGGCCAATGGGGACGAATGGCAATTGCACGATGCGGCGCTGGCCGGATCGTCGCATTACATCCTGCCCCAGCCCCTGCGCTGGCTGTCCGCCAATATCGGGGTGCATCATGTCCACCACCTGTACAGCCGCATCCCGTTCTATCGCCTGCCGGAAATCCTGCGCGACCATGACGAACTGGCATCGGCACAGCGGTTGACCCTGCGCGAAAGCCTGCGGTCGGTGAACCTGCACCTGTGGGACGAAAATCGTCGTCGCCTGGTGTCCTTCCGTGAGGCGCGCAGCCTTTACGGCGCGCCGACGGCCGGCTGAGGCCGGCAGCGTTCAGCTGACCAGCGCGGCCTGTCCGACGGTGTGCAGCTGAACAAGCTGGCGCAGCCGGGGGCCGCGCACGAAGGTGCGGGCCTCGGCCGGGTGGGCCTGATCGGCAAACAATTCGGGAAAGATCTGCTGCAGTTCGGACAGGGCCGCAGACCCCATCGCGCGCAGGGCCTGGGGGCCGGGATACAAAGATTCCGTCTGTGCGCCGTTGGAATCGACCACCTGGTGGGCGTCGAACATCAGATGGCAATAGGTCACCTGCGATACGGACATGTCCACCGCGATGCCCGGAACATCGGTCAGCTGGCAAGCCGGTGCCAGGATCTCCTCGGTCCCGAACAGGGTCCGCGCGACCGATGACCGGATCATGATGCGGTGCTGGCGCGACACGGACAGGGGCGCCGACGGCTGGTTTAGGCCAAGCGCCCCGGCCGCAATGCGGATCGGACGAAGCTTGGGGTTCGCCGCCAGATCCACGCCATCGAAACGGCGCCTGCCGATCCACCGCAGGGGCTGATATCCGTGATCGCGCGTCCAGATCAGGTCACCGGGCTGCAGGCTGTCGACCGGGCGCGGCCCGTCCGCGGTCAGGATCAACGTGTCCGAAGCAAAGCACATGATCTCCATGTCGTGGATGTCAGGCGCGAACGAGATCTTGGCGACATAGACCTCCTTGGGCAGGGGGTCCGCCTCGATGATCTCGACCGAATGCAGCGACTTGACGTCAGACCATGCCGCGACGCTGTCCTTGGCGGGGCGGAAGAACATGTCCCCGTTGCGCATCTGGATCAGCACGCCGTCCTGGGTGCTGGTGGTGTTGTCCGGAAAGGTCAGCTTGTACTGAACCTTGAGGAAGCCGGTGATCTGGCTGGTACTTTGCCCCCCATCGGTGGGCGAACCATAGGCGAACTTGCTGGCACCGTCAGGATGCTGGCTGTAGCTTGTGGCATAAGCCTCGGCCGGGCCCTGGGCGGTATTGATCGCGCGCAGCTGTCCGTCCAACTCGACCGGCTTGATCTGATTCTGGCCGACAACCTTGTAGCCCTTCATCCCGTCCGCCTCGGTCCCGGTCGCGGGCGTTCCTGGCGTGGTGTTGATCTGCTGGTGGTTGCCAATCCACATCCAGGTCACGGCGTTCGTCATCTGAGCCTCCATCATGGAGCCTCAGCAATAGCCGCACCAATTCATCGCGCCAGTTTATCTTGCGTACAAGTTTAATCGCAGTCCGCGCCGCCGACGGGCGCCGCATCGTTCAGGTTGGATCGCCCCGGACAATTGCGGTATCGAAGGGAACGGCTGACAAGAAGGGACAATGCGAACACGCTGAGCATGCCGCAACCGACGTAGCCCCACAGGATCGACGACAGCCATCCGAACCCCAGCACGAGGAACAGGATGGTTGAGACGATGCCAATGACTGCAGAGGTTGCGATAATACCGACCAGCAAAATGCCCCGACCCTTTCAAAATGATCCTAACAACTATAGCACCGATCGGTTCATTTGCGAAACAAGATCGACAGAATGGCGTCTTTCGGGCACCATTCATGCGAGTGTAAGACGCAAGTAATTAAACTTTAAGGCGAATAATATGAACGGTGACGACATGGACCCGACGCTGCCCCCCGACCGGATCGGCTATGTCATCAACACCTATCCCCGTCCGTCCCAGACCTTCATCCGCAGGGAGATTCGGGCCCTCGAGGCGGCCGGTCTGACCGTCGCGCGGTTCGCCATGCGGCGAGACGATCAACCCGTGCTGTCTGCCGAGGATCAGACCGAGGCCGACCGGACCGAATACGTGCTGGACCGGGGTGCGTTGACCTTGGGCATGGCGCTGATCCGTGCGGTGATCCGCCATCCGCGCAGCCTGCTTCGGGCACTGTCGGCAGGGCGGCGGGGCGGGCCCGGGCGCGGCCCGCTGCGCCAGGTGATCTATCTGGCAGAGGCCGCCATCCTGGCCGATCGCAGCCGGCAGCTGGGCCTGACGCATCTGCATGCCCATTTCGGAACAAACTCGGCCGATGTGGTCCGCTATGTGCGGATGCTGGGCGGGCCGGGCTACAGCGTGACCTTTCACGGCCCCGAGGAGTTCGATGGCCCGCACACGCTGCTGCTGCGTGACAAGGTGGCCGAAGCGCGTTTCGCGGTGGCAGTCAGCGCCTTCGGACGCAGCCAGCTGGCGCGATGGGCGCCCTTCGATGCCTGGGACCGCATCAAGGTGGTGCATTGCGGCATCGACCCCGCCCTGTTCGCGGCGCCGGTTCCCCTGCCGCCGGGACCGGACGCGCACGATCCGCTGCGCGTGGTCTGCATCGGCCGCTTCGCCGAGCAGAAGGGCCAGGTCCTGCTGATCGAGGCGATGGCGCGCTGCACCGCGCCGGTGCACCTGACGCTGGTTGGTGACGGCCCGCTGCGGGCCGAGATCCAGCGGGCGATCAGGGCGCACGGGCTGGACACGCGCGTCACGCTGGCCGGCTGGCTGGACGAGACCGGCGTGCGCGACGCGCTGTCTGCGGCGCATGTCATGGCCATGCCCAGCTTTGCCGAAGGCCTGCCCGTGGCCCTGATGGAGGCGATGGCGGCGGGCCGCCCCTGCATCGCCACCCTGATTGCTGGCATCCCCGAACTGATGGTCGACGGCCAGACCGGCTGGCTTATCCCGGCCGGGTCCGAAGACGACCTGGCCAAGGCGCTGGACACCGCCGCCCGGACCCCACGAGACCAGCTGGAACGGATGGGCGCCGCCGCCCGTACCCGTGCGCTGACGCGCCATGACATCGCAACAGAGGCCGGCAAGCTGGCCGCACTGTTCGCGGACAGTCGGAACCGGTAAGGTCGCGGGCAGGTTCATCTATGTAAAATCGCGATCAATCGGCTATGCGGCAACTCTTTCTTTGCGATAGCGTGATTGGACGGGTATCGCTGGTTTCATCTTATTTGGTCGGAACGGATTAGGAATATGCTGCACGGACCGTCTGTCAGCACGGATGATCGAAAGATCGTCCGCGATCTGCCCGCCGCCACCGACAGCCAGGCGGCCTTTCTGGCGGGCAGCGATCAGGCAGATCCGAACCGCGCCCATATCGAACAGATCGTTCTGGACGCTCCGTCCGACATTTTGGCGCCCGGCCCCCTGCTGGCCGCGTGGCAGCAGTTGGCAGACCGTCACGAGACGCTGCGGACCGTCCTGGTCACCGACGATACCGGCATCCTGCGCCTGGACGTGCTGGACCACGCGCCGGTGCATATGGACAGTGCCGATTTGTCGGACGGGATGGTGGACCGTTTTCTGGCCGATGACCGCGCGGCCGGCGTGGACCCCACCGAACGGCCCGGATGGCGGGTCACGATGGCCGATCTGGGTGGGGGGCAGGCCCGGATGGTCTGGACCATCCACCACGCCCTGATCGACGGGACCAGCATCGCGTTGATTCTGACCGAACTGTGGCGGATCCTGTCCGGCGATCCGCTGATGGCACCCGGCATCGGCTTCGTCCAGGCGATCCGGGAGCGCCAGCTGGACGAGCCGCAGGCCCGCGCCGCCTTTGCCGCCACGTTGTCCGATGAAACCGTCGCGTCGGCCTTTCCCGCGGCCCCGGCGAAAACGCATGGCCCGATGCACCAGACCGACCTGACTCTGTCGATGGACGCGTGCGACGCCATCCGCCGTCTGGCGCATGCGGCGCAGGTGACCACGCTGACGGTGGTGCAGGCGGCTTGGTCGATGCTGCTGATGCGCTGGACCGGGCGGTCCGGCGCGGCCTTCGGTCTGGTGGAATCAGGTCGTGGTCGCAATGATCGGGTCGCGGGCTGTCTGGTCACGACGGTGCCGTTCCAGGTGCGGATGGACGACATCGGAACCTTCGGCGAGCTGCTGGCGCGCCTGCGGGCGCAGACGCTGCAGTTGCGGCCGCATTCCCATGCGCGACAGACGCTGATCCGGCAGTGGTCCGGTCGGCAGGGCCGTGCGGCGCTTTACGATACCGTCCTGATGTATCAGCGCGGCACGCTTGCCGCGCGGCTTGCGGCGGACGGCTGCGGCTGGACCGGCGTCCGCCTGATCGAGGAGGGCACGGCGCTGATGTCGCTGTCGGTCCATGACGAAGGCGCGTTGTGGCTGTCGCTGGAGCATGACACCGCCCGGTTGCCCGACGAGGTGGCGACCCGCATCCTGCACCAGATGGCCAGCCTGCTGCAGGCGATGGGTCGGGCCGACACTGACACGCCGCTGTCCGATCTGACGATGCTGGATGCAGAGGAGCAGCGACACCTGCACGCCTTGGGGCGCCCAGACCGGCCCGTCCCGGATGTGCTGCCCGACCTGGCATCGGCCTTCGAGGCGACGGTCGCGCGTCACGGCGACCGGACCGCCGTAACCGAGGCGCAGACGGGTCATTCCGTCGATTTCCGCACCTTGGACCAGCAGGCCAATGCCCTTGCGGCGCGGCTTGTCGGATGCGGCATCGGTCCGCAGGATGTCGTGGCCATCGCCCTGCCCCGATCCGTGCGCCAGATCGCCGCGATGCTGGCCACGCTCAAGGCTGGCGCCGGCTTTCTGCTGCTGGATCTGGATCAGTCCCACGACTATCTGTCCGGCCTGATCCGCCAGGCCCGTGCCAAGGCCATCGTGGTCCAGCAGGACATGCCACTGTCGACCGCCGCACCGAACGTGGTGATGGCCGACGATGCCTGCCAAGCCCACGCCCCGCCGCGACCACCCCTGGATGCGGACAGCTTGGCCTATGTCACCTTCACCTCCGGCTCCACCGGAACGCCCAAGGCGGTTCGGGGGCTGAACGCGGCACTCAGCGCGCATGCCCATGCGATGGTCGACGCCTATGCGCTGACCGAACAGGATGCTGTCCTGCAATTCGCGACGCCCAGTTTCGACGTCGCACTGGAGGAGGTCTGGCCGACCCTGCTGTCCGGCGCGCATGTCGTGTTGCGCGACGCCACGCCGCTCGGCTCGATCCAGGGTCTGCTGGATCTGGTCCGGCGGCATGGGCTGACGGTTCTGAACCTGCCCGCCAGCTATTGGCAACAGATGGTCGCGGACCTGCGCGATCATCCGCGGCCCATACCAGACAGCCTGCGCCTGCTGGTGACGGGCAGCGAACGCGTGCCGCCCGCAGCCTTCCGCGAATGGCAGCGCCTGGCCCCTGGCGTCCGGTTCGTCAACGCCTATGGCCCGGCCGAAGCCACGGTGACCAGTACCCTGTGGCAGGGATCGTCCCTGTCCGCCGGGTCCGAGGTTCCGATCGGTCGTCCCGCTGGCCATGCCCGCGTCGTGCTGCGGGCGCCGGACGGTACGCCCACGCCTGTGGGTGGCGAGGGAGAGATCGTGATCGGCGGTCAGGCCGTCAGCGGCGGCTATCTGGACGATCCTGATTCGACCGCACGGGCGTTCATGGCAGACGCCGAAGGCCGGCTGTATCGCAGCGGCGATCTGGGCCGCTGGTCGGCGGATGGGCAGCTGATGTTCCTGGGGCGCGAGGATCGGCAGGTCAAGCTGCGCGGCCAGCGGATCGAACTGGGCCAGATCGAAAGCGCCCTGGCGGCACGACCCGGCGTCCTGCAGCTGTTCGTGGACCTGGACAAGGGACCGCCGGCACGCCTGCTGGGCTGGGTCGTCATCGAGGATGGCACCGACATCGACCAGGTCGCGCGCGATCTGCGCGACCAGCTGCCTGCCTATATGGTGCCACGGCTGATTGCGGTCGATGATCTGCCGGTCACCGCGAACGGCAAGATCGCGCGGGACCTGCTGCCCCGTCCCGCCGCCGCCGGGCCCGTGGCCGGACCCGGCCATGCCGAACCGCAGGTCCTGTCCGTGGCCGCCTGCATGGCCAATGTGCTGGAACTGGCCCATGTCGGACCGGATGACGACTTCTACGACCTTGGCGGCGATTCCCTTCTGGCGTTGCGCCTGATCAGCCTTGTGCGAAGCCGCACCGGACTGCGCCTGCACACGGCCGATGTCATGCAGGCCCCCACGCCCGAAGGGCTGGTCCGCCTGCACCGCACGACCCCGGATCGGCCCCGCTATCTGATCCCGACCCAGCCCCTGGGACATAACGTTCCGATCATCGGCGTCCATGTTCTGGGCCGCAAGCAGGCACTGTTCCGGCCCCTGTCGGACGCGCTTGGTCCCGACTATCCGGTGCTTGGCCTGACGGTCGGCGTTCCCGAAGGCGGACTGGACATCCGCGTCGAAGCCGTTGCCCGTACCTATCTGGAGGAGCTGGACCGGCACCTGCCGGGGCAGCCGGTCTGCCTGGTCGCGGTGTCGATGGCGTCGTATTTCGCGCTGGAACTGGCGCAGCAGTTGCGCCGCGCGGGGCGCGAGGTGCCCCTGCTGGTGGTGCTGGACGCCGCGGGCCCCGGCGGACGGCCCTCGGTCCGAGGCTGGGCCAAGCTGCGGGCGCATCTGGGCCAGCTGCGCCGCCACGGCCTGCGCCATATCGTCGAAACGCTGGACAACCGCCGACCCCACGAACAGCCCGAGGTGCGCGACCTGCTGCCGACCGACGGCGAAGGTCCGACCGTCGACATGGCCCAGCTGATCGAGGCGAACGTGCAGGCCGTGATCCATTACAACCCCCAGCCCTATGATCGGCCCATCGCGATCTTCCGCGCCGATGCCAGCTTCTGGGATTCCCCGGAGGGTAAACGTCAGGGGTTGGGCTGGGCGCAGATTGCGGCGGGCGGGTGGACCCTTCACGACCTGCCGGGAACGCATCTGTCGATCCTTGAGCCGGGCAATGTCGAGGTGCTTGCCGACCATCTGCGCAGACTTCTGCCGCCGACGCCGACCGCCACCCCCGTGAAGGAGCCATGATGCAATTCGCAATCGGCGACGACCGCGTCGCCCTGACCGTGCCGGACCGCCAAGCGCTGCTGTCGATCGTCGAAACCCGGCTGGCGGCCCGTCAGGGTTTTGCCTTGGCGACGATGAATGTCGATCATCTGGAAAAGCTGCGCAGCGACGCCGATTTCCGCACGGCCTATGCGCAGCATGACCTGATCGTGGCGGACGGCAACCCGGTCGTCTGGCTGGCGCGGCTTGGCGGACAGCGGGTGTCGCTGGTGCCAGGATCGGACCTGGTGCAGCCATTGTGCGCGCTGGCTGCCCGCCTGGACCGCGGCGTGGCCATTCTGGCCGGCACCGAGGAGGGCGGACAGGATGCTGCCCGCCGCCTGATCGCCGCACATCCCGGACTGACCGTCAGCCTCGTCGCTGCTCCCGGCTTTCCTTTCGATCCCCACGGTGCCGAGGCCGACGCCCTGCTTGACCGCCTGAACGCCAGCGGCGCCTCTCTGTGCCTGCTGGCCCTTGGCGCCCCGCGCCAGGAGATCCTGGCCGCGCGCGGGCGCAGGATCTGCCCGCAGGTGGGCTTTGCCTCGGTCGGGGCGGGCATCGATTTCGTCACGGGCAAGCAGCGCCGCGCCCCGCGGTTGTTTCGGGCGGCCCGCATGGAATGGCTGTGGCGCGCCGCGCTGAGCCCCAAGCGGTTGGGACCGCGCTATGTCCGCGGCGCGCTGATCCTGCCGGGACATGCCCTGCGCGCCCTGCGTGAAAGACCCCGGCAGTCATGACCGGCATGCTGGTCATGGTGCCCTCGGTCCACGTGATGATGCGTGACGGGCAGATGTGGATGGACGACAAGTTCGTGGCGGGCCTGCACCTGTTTGCGCGCGAATGGGGCGGCCCGACCCGTGTCGTGCTGCGACAGGGATCTGCGAAACTGCCCTTTGCCAGCCCGGTGACGGCCGCGGACCTGCCCGGAGAGCTGCGCCTGATCGCCCAGGATGCGCCCATCTCAGCCGAGGATCTGCGCGGCGCGCAGGTGGTGCTGGGCACGGCCGACGACCATCGGCAGCTGGATCTGGCCCGCCTGTGCGGCGCGGTTGGGGCGCGGCTGGTCTATGCGATCGAATACCCGCTGCAGACCCGCCTGGCCGTCGCGCGGCTGGACCTGGCGCGCCGCCCGTTGCGGCTGGCCCGGTCGGTACAGTGGCTTCTGACGCAGGAGTTGCGGCTGCGCCGTGCGCTGCGGTCAGCGGACGGGGTGCAGGCCAACGGTTATCCAGCGATGGCGGCCTATGGGGGGCTGAACGACGACACATGCCTCTATCTGGACAATCGGTCAGAGCGGGAGACCATGGCCACGGCTTCAGAAATGCAGGCCCGCGCGGGGTGGAACGGGCCGCTGCGGATCGTCCATGCCGGCCGGTTGATCGCGATGAAGGGCACGCAGGACCTGATCCCCACCGCCATCGCGCTGCGCGAGCAGGGCGTGGATTTCCGCATGGACATCTTTGGCGCCGGCGACATGCGGCAGGCGATCGCGGACGACGTGGCGCGGCATGATCTGGGCGGGACGGTTCATCTGCATCAGCCGGTCGATTTCGCCACCGGCCTGGTGCCGTGGATGCGCCGGAACGCAGATCTGTTCTTGGCCCCGCACAGGCAGTCCGACCCCTCGTGCAGCTATCTGGAGGCGATGGGCTGCGGTGTGCCCGTTCTGGGCACGAACAACCGGATGTGGTCTGAACTGGCGCGCCAATCCGGCGGCGGTTGGGTCATGCCGATGGGACAGCCCAGGAAGGCCGCCGACATCATCGCGGAGCTGAACCGGGCGGCGATCGCCAAGGCCTCGGCCCACGCGTTGGAGTTTGCGCAGGCCCATGACTTCCACAGCGAGTTCAGGCGCCGCATGGATCACTTGCACCGCGTGGCGGCAAAACCTGCCTAGACCAGCAGAACCGCGGCCAAGATCAGCCCGACCGCGCCGAAGATCAGATCATGCAGACCATCCCATGCCCCGTGCTTGCGGGCGATGCGCACCAGCATCGGATAGGCCAGAATCGCCGCCAGCGCCTGCCCCGCCAAGGCGCCCGGAATGCCCGCCTGGATGCCACCAAGGGTGAACAGGCTGAGAAACAGCACAGCGCGCACCAGCGTGACCCAGAAGAACCCGCGGGAGTCCCCTCCGGCCAAGGCGGCCTGGTCGTAGCTGAGACCGATCAACGACGGAATGCTGGCCAGCGCGATCAGCGTCACCAGCGGCCCCGCACTGGCATAGCGCGGATCATAGAGCAGCACGACGAGATGTTCCCCGAATGTCGCCAGCAGCGCCAGCAGCAGCATGAAGCTGCCCGTCAGCGCGGCGCGCACGATGCGCACGCGACGCATGTGCCCGGCACTGGGATCCTCGAACGCGGTACGATAAAGCGGGATCATCACGCGGGATATCACCGTCGTTCCCAGCATCAGCGGAAAGCTGGCCAAAAAGAACGCGATGTTGTAGATGCCCAGCTGCGTCAGCGTCAGCAGGCGCGCCAGGACTGCCTTGTCGCCCTGAGAGATCACGAAGCCCACCACGGTCGACGGCATGATCCATTTGCCGAAACGCACCAGTTCGGCAACACAATCCGGGTCCCACCGGAACCGGTTTGCCGGGCCCGGCATCCAGTAGCTGACCATCAGCACCTTGACCACCGACCCCAGGATCAGCCCGATCACCAGCGCCCAGGCCGATTCCAGCATGGCGGCCAGCCCGATGGTGATGATCGTGGTCACCGCCGCGGTCGCGAGTTCCACGATGGTCAGGCGACCCATCTGGAGATGACGGTTCGCGGTCTCGATCTTCGTGGGCAGCAGGCCATAGATCATCGCGGTGGTTCCCGCGACGGGCAGGAACCAGACCAGTTCGGGCACCCCGTAGAAGGACGCCGCCGGCACCGCCAGGATGCAGCAGCCCAGCCACAGGATCACCCCGCGGATGGCCTGCATGGTAAAGGCCGTGTCCAGGAAGGTTCGGTCGTCGCCCCTACGGCTTTGCAGGATGGCCGGGGTGATGCCCACGTCCGAAAAGTTGTTCAGGCCCTGGATGATGACCATGATCAGGGTCATCAGGCCGAACACCTCGGGGAACAGGAGACGGGTCAATACCAGGTTCGAGGCCAGGCGGATCGCCTGGATGCCCCCGAAGCTGATCATCGTCAGGGCCGAGCCGCGGAAGGCCCGTTGGGCAAGCCCCTGCCCCGTGAATAGCGATCCGATCATTGCGCGCATGGTCGTCAGTGCCGCCCGGTCTGCATGATGTCCCAGATCCTGTCGGCCGTGTCCTCATACGCGGCGGCAAAGTCGGGATCGATCGTGTCGGGCAGCGCCAGTCCCGACGGCGGCCGGGCGCCATAGAGGTCGGCATAGGTGATCATCGCCGCCAGCAGATAGATCGTCTCAGTCCCGTGGGGGGACAGGTCGGAAAACAGCGCATCGGGGGCGATGGCCGACAGCGGCGCCTCGGACAGCAGGCGTGCCATCACGCGACCGACCGGCAGCAGGCTGATGTCGGCATCAGGACGCACCCCCGCAAGCCGTGCGACATAGTCGTCGTACCAGCGGGCATAGCCGTTCTGCGCGTGGCGGTAATACCGCTGCATCTCGGCCGGTTCGGGCGGGAAATCATCGGCAAAGGGATGCAGGTCGGCCCACCCTTCGTAGATCAGGATGCGCGGCGCGTCGGTGTTCTGCACGACCCAGTCCAGGACGGTGACTGTTGCGCCATAAGGGGACTGGCGGTCGGGGTTGTCGCCCGGATAGCGCTTGTCCGCACGGCCGTATTGAATGAAATTCTCGGGGTTCAGGATGATCGTGTCGAACCGCGCCGAGGCAAAGGGCTGATCCGGATTCCAGGCGGGGGTGACCGCATCGAACGACCAGTTCGGAACCGGCGGCAGTTCCGCCGCGAATTCGCGCGGAAAGCCGAAGCGTCCGTCCAGCGCCAGATCGCGCCCGTCGTGCCGGGCCATCACGGCCAGCCAATGGGGGACGGTCGTCTCGTCCGTGTCGGTCAGGTGATGGATCAGGCTGTTGCCGAAGACGAACACGCGGGCGCTGTCATGTTCGGGCACGGGTTCGGCTGTAACAGGCGAGGGCACGGACAGGCCAAGGGCGGCAAGGGCGGAATACAGGATGTGCTTCATGTCGTCTCTTTCAGGCTGGTCGGTTCCGGGGCCAGGACGATTGGTCTGGCGGCGGGTTTCAGCAACAGCAGATCCAGGACACGGCGCCGCAGCGATCGGCCCGGCAGGATCTGGCGATCCCCCAGGACGGTCGCGCCGTGCAGGGCCGGATCATCGTTCAACGCCAACGCCGCGCCCAGGGCTGCGACCAGATCGGGGCCATGTTCGGGATCAAGGTCAGGCACCCACTCGGTCACGATGATGCCGGGCAGACGGCCGCCGACCTCGACCGACAGGGTCCGGGTCAGGATGTCTGCCCCGGCCTGCGCGACAGCGAACCCCAGGTTGCCGGGCAACGGGGGACGCGGCACCGGGCGGGCAATGTTGATGATGCGGCCGCGCCCATGCGCGACCATGCCGGGCAGGAACGCGGCCGTCACGTTGATGCGCCCGCACAGGATCACCTGCACCTGATGGCACACATCCTCGGCCCGGGCGGACAGGAAATCCTGGCGGCGATGAATCGCCGCGGCATGGATCAGAATGGTGACCGGACCAACTTCGCCCTCGATCCTCTGCGCCAGGTCGCGCATGGCCTGGGCGTCGGTGACGTCGCCCTGCAGCGTCTGGAACAGCCCCTCGGCCGGGCGCGGGTGGCGGGATACGCCCCGCACCGTTATCCCATGCGCCGCCAGGTGACGCGCAATGGCGTGGCCCAGATCCGTGCTGCTGCCGGTGATGACGGCGACCCCGCTCATGGCGCGGCCTTCAGCCGCCGGGCCATCGCATCGGCCACCCGCAAGGCGTTCGCCACGATGGTCATGCCCGGGTTCACCCCGGTCGAACTGGGCATGAAGCTGGCATCGGCGACGAACAGGTTGTCCAGGTCATGCGCCTTGCAGTCGCGGTCCAGGACGCCTTGGCGTGGATCGTCCGAAAAGCGAAGGGTGCCGCAGGGATGCGCGATGTTCAGTTCGGGCGCATGGCTGAGCCACAGGGATCGGACCCCGCGCAGGCGCCGCTTGAGCAGTTTGCGGAACCGCAGGCGGCGGGCCAGAAGCTCTCCGGACATGCGGTATTCGTAGATGATCGTGTCGGGCCGCGCGGGGTCGTGCCGGACGCGGTTGTCCTCGTCCGGCAGGTCCTCGATGATCCCGGCGAAGACGCGGGCATCTCCCAGAAGCTTGGCCGCGGTCAGCGCGGGCAGGCGCAGCAGCTCATGACCGATGCGCAGGTGTCTGAAGGGCGAGGCCTGATAGCGCTGGCGCAGCACGTAGAGGATGTTTCCGTAATCGGCGGGCAGGCCCAGGGACTGGAACAGCCCCATCCGATCGGGCCCGTCCCGGTACAGGTCACGCAGCGAAAAGGTCTTGAGCGGTCCGGGCGAGCTGACGGGCGCGTTACGCGGGGGCCAGATGGCGATGCGTTCGTTGATGTGGAACATCAGGCCCCGACCCACCAGGCCGCTGGCATTGCCGCAGCCGTCGGGCCAGTAATCGGTGCTGGAGGCCAACAGCAGGCGCGGCGACGACAGGCTGCCTCCGGCAAGCACGAAGGCCCGCGCTGACAGCAGATGCTCGACTCCGTCGCGGCGCACGCGCAGATGCGTGACCGTCCCGGCATCACCTTGCAGCGACAGGGCATCAGTGCCGTCCAACACCGCGGCGCGCCCCGTGGCAAGGGCGGGCAGGACGCCCGCCGACCGACCGTCCATCTTGCAGTCGCGGGGGCACTTGCGGCCGATGCACTCGCGACACCCCTCCAGCTGGCGGATGCCAAGGTGCGCGCGATAGGGGTGCAGCCCTGCCCTCTTCAGCGCCTGGCCCAAGGCTTCGTCCCGCGCGGCCAGCGGGCGCGGGGCCGCCAGGGGCGCTGCCGGTTCGCCCAACGGGTCCTGGCTGCCGTTGACGGCCATCACGTCGCGCGCACGGTCGTACCAAGGCGCGAATTCATCATAGCCCACCGGCCAGCCGCCCGTCGGATGCGGCAGGTCGGGGACGGATTCCATGTCGTGGCGTTCGGGCTGTTCCATGGCTGCGGCATAGAAGACCGAGGTGCCGCCGACGCCCACACCCTGCGCGCCCCAGCCAACCGACGTGGCACCGTCCACCGTCGATTCCACCGGCACCGGCCAGCAGCCGAACATCTGCCGCGCGAACGGGTCGTCATAGCCGCATTCCTGGCCGTTCTCGGCCAGGCGGGGGCCGGTGGACCCCTTTTCGACGAACAGCACCGAAAGGCCCGCCTCGGCCAAGGCACGACCGCAGAGGCCACCGCCCAGGCCGGCGCCGACGATGATCACGTCCCAGGATCTGTTCAGGAGTTCGTCCACGTGCCCTCGATTGTCAGGGGTTTGAATGGCCGGGGGCCGGATGCCGCAGACGCGCAACGCGGTTCCGCGACCCGCATCGGGGCGGCCCGGGAGTGCGCGCGCCCGGTCATCCGATCACCGTCTTCATCGCCCGGCGCGCGGCGGGGGCCGGGGCGGCCTGCCTGGCTCCGACGGGCATGCCGCGGGCCGCCAGCCCCGCCAGGGCACCCGCGCTCATCCAGGTCAGAGGAGTGACGGTCGCATTGGGGATCAGGTCCACCAGGCTTGCCGCCATGATCAGGGCCAGGCCGGCGGTCCAGCGGTCGACCGGACCGGACCGCGTCGCCAGCCACAGCCGGATCACCGAACCGCACAGCAGGCCGAAGATCGACAGATAGCCCAGGATGCCGCTGATGGTCATCACCACAACCCAGTATCCGTCGCTGACGCTGGTGTACTCTCCCGAGATCGGATCGATCTCGAGGTTGCGGCCCCATCCGCCCCAGCCCGCCAGTGGCTTCTGCGAGGCGCGGTCCAGCAGCACCTGTTCGTTCATGAAACGGAACTCCAGCGACCGGCCCCGTTCGGCATCCATCGACAAGGCAAAGTCGCGAATCGCGTCGGTGGGCATCACGCCCAGCCACAGCGCCAGCGGATAGGCCATCACCACCGCGGCCAGCGCCGCGGCGATGCTAACCTGCAGGCGCGGGGGCGTCATCAGCACCAGCGGCACCAGAAGCATTCCGTATATGATCGATGCCGCGCTTTTGCACAGCACCAGAACCACCAGAAGATAGGCCAGGACGGCCATGTTGCGGGTCCGCGCCTGCGCATCCCCGTCGCGCAGCGCCACCGCGGCGCAGATGACAGCGGTCACGACCAGGATCGCGACCCACAGGCCGTGTTCCAAAAAGACCATCGGGCGGAAGCCGCCATAGCGGATCGTCTGGCTGAAATCATGCGCGAAGAAGCCGTAGATCCAGACGTTCAGCTGCGGGCTGACCCGAATCTCCAGCAGCATCGGCAGGGAATAGGCCAAGGTCGCCAGCGTCAGCGCCACCATCCAGGCCCGGATGCCGTCGGTTGACGACAGGACCAGATACCCCAGCAGGAAGGGCAGCAATGTCAGCACGGTGTTGATCGTGCCGTTGAGCGCGTCGAACAGACCCAGGCCGGGACGATAGGTGATCCCCTCGATCAGCGGTTCGGGATTGGTGGCCACCGTCAGGGTCGGGGTGACCATCGCCAGGACGGTCAGGATGACGACCCAGCCCTCCAGCCGGATCCAGGGCATCGGAAAGCGATCGCGCAGCATCACCGCACCCAGCATCGCGCACAGGGACGGGATCGCATGTTTGTCCAGGGTCGGCAGAATCGGCAGGTCGATCCCCACCACCGGCGGCAGCAGCAGGTATCCCAGCAGCGGCACCCAGATGAGCGCCTGTCGGGGCGTCAGCCGCGAGAACAGCATCGCCGCCACGGCCGGCCACGCTGCCAACATGATCAGCGACAGACTGTTGCCCATGTCTTCTCCCAGCTTGAACGTCACGCTTAAGGGGAACGATGACGTGAATCCACAGGAATTAGCGTAAATTCCCATGCAACATTCCGTCAGCTTTGATAATCATCCCATTGTAAGGTTTCAGTGGTGGATTGCGGACCGCGCTCAGCGCAGGGTTGTAATCCGGAAGAACAAGGAAGACGGGCTTGACCGATACGCCGATCAACATGCGTGACATCGCCATCGTGGGCTTTGGTGTCGATCTTCCTGGCGCGTCCGACCCCCGGCAGTACTGGCAGAACCTGCGCGACGGGGTCGAATCGATCATCCATCTGACGCCGGAGGAGCTGCGCGCGGCCGGAGAGACGGAATCACGGATCAGCCATCCCGATTACGTCCCCTTTGCCGCCCGGCTGGACGGGTTCGATCATTTCGATGCCGAGTTCTTCGGCCTCAGCCCCAAGGATGCCGCGGTGATGGACCCCCAGCACCGCAAGTTCCTGGAGACCTGCTGGCATGCGCTGGACCATGCCGGGCACCGGCCCGACAGCCTGGGCATGGTCGGGGTCTGGGCGGGCTGCGGGATGGGCAGCTACTTTTCCGTCAACATCTGCTCGAACCGCGACCTGGTCGAGGAAACGGGCATGTTCCTGCTGCGCCATACCGGCAACGACAAGGATTTCCTGTCCACCCGGGTCAGCCACATCTTCGACCTGCGCGGGCCAAGCGTATCCGTGCAGACGGCCTGTTCCACCTCGCTGGTGGCGGTCCATTCGGCATGCCAGGCGCTGCTGGCGGGCGATTGCGACGCGGCGCTTGCCGGCGGCGTCACGATCGAGCTGCCGCAGGGCCGGGGATATATCTACAAACCGAACGAAATCCTGTCGCCGGACGGTCATTGCCGCGCCTTCGATCACCGCAGCCAGGGCACCGTCTTCGGCAGCGGCGCGGCGGTCGTGCTGCTGCGCCGCCTCTCGGACGCGATCGCGGATGGCGATCACATCTGGGCGGTGATCCGGGGCAGCGCGATCAACAACGACGGTTCGGCCAAGGCCGGCTATCTGGCCCCCTCGGTCGAGGGGCAGGCGGCCGCCATGGCCGAGGCGCATCTGATCGCGGGCGTCGACCCCTCGACCATCGACTACGTCGAATGCCACGGAACGGGCACCAGCCTGGGCGACCCGATCGAGGTCGCGGCCCTGGCCGAGGCCTTTGCCCTGGGCCAGGGGGGCGGTCGGACCGGCATCGGGTCGGTCAAGACGAATATCGGCCATACCGACACCGCCGCAGGCACTGCCGGTCTGATCAAGGTCGCCCTGTCGCTGCATCACCGCGAAATCCCGCCCAGCCTGGGATACGAGGCGCCGAACCCGGTCATCGATTTTGATTCGACCCCCTTCCACGTCGTCGCCACGCGCGAACCTTGGCCCGCGCATCCGGACCGCCCGGGCCGGGCGGCGGTGAACTCGCTTGGCGTGGGCGGCACGAACGCGCATGTCGTGGTCGAGGAGGCGCCCCCTGCCCCGCCCTCGGAACCCTCCGACTGGCCGGTCCAGCCGCTGATCGTGTCGGGTCGCACCCGCGCCGCGCTGGATGCCAACGCGGCGGCGCTGGCGGCGTGGCTGCGCGCCCATCCCGACGCCAACCTGGCCGATGTGGGGTTCACCCTGCAGCAGGGGCGCAAGCTGTTCGACAAGCGCCGCGTGCTGGTCGCCGCCGATGCGACCGAGGCGGCCGAGCTGCTGGAGACCGGCAACACCCGCCGGGTCTTCAACCACGACCGGATGACGGCGGCGCCCAAGCCCGCCTTCCTGTTCCCCGGCGGCGGCGCGCAATCGATCCACATGGCGCGCGGCCTGTACGAGACCGAGCCGGTCTTCCGCGACTGGATGGACCGCGGCCTTGCCGTGCTGGAACGCCTGACCGACCGCGACCCCCGGGCGCTGTGGCTGCCCGAGCCGGGCCAGGAACAGGCCGCGACCGAGGCGCTGAACCGCCCGTCGGTCCAGCTGCCGCTGATCATGATCGTCGAATACGCGCTGGCGCAGCTGTGGATCAGCTGGGGTGTCGTCCCGCAGGCGCTGGCCGGTCATTCGATGGGCGAGAACACCGCCGCCTGCCTGTCGGGGGTGATCGGGTTCGAGGATTGCATCGCGCTGGTGGAACTGCGCGGGCGGCTGTTCGACCGCATCGCGCCGGGGGGCATGCTGAGCGTGCCGCTGCCCGCTGCAGAGCTGATGGCCGAGGCGGGCGACGATCTGGATCTGGCCTGCGACAACGCCCCCGGCCTGTCAGTGGTGTCCGGCCCCCGCGACCGGATCGACGCGCTACAGGCGACGCTGGTCGCGCGCGGCATCGATTGTCAGCGCGTGGCGATCGACATCGCCGCCCATTCGCGGATGCTGGAACCGATCCTGCCGGAATTCGAGGCCTTCCTGCGCAGCATCCCGCTGTCCGCGCCAAGCATCCCGATCTTGTCGAACCGCACCGGCACCTGGATGACGGACGCTCAGGCCACCGACCCGCGCTATTGGGTCGATCACCTGCGCCACCATGTTGATTTCGCGGGCTGCATTGCCACGCTGCGCGAGGATCCCGCGCGCCTGTTCGTCGAGGTCGGCCCCGGCCGCGCCATGTCTGCCCTAGCGCAGGCCAATGGCGCAGCACCCGACCGGGTGATCAGCACCCTGCGCCATCCCGACCACGCAATCGAGGATGACGCCTTCTTCCTGAACGCGTTCGCGCGGCTTTCGGCCACCGGGCTGGCGCTGGACTGGTCGCCGATCTGGGGCGAGGGTCGCCGCCGGGTGCCGCTGCCGGGCTATGTGTTCCAAAGCAAGCGTTACTTCATCGAACCGGCATCGTCCGACGCCTCCTATGCCACGACCGACGACGCGCCGCTGGCCATCCCGGAATCGCAGGGCTGGGCATGGCGGCCGTCCTGGAGGCTGTCGGCCCCCGACATCGAACTGGGCGCCGATGGCTGTCCGCACGCCGCGGCGGAACGTTGGCTGATCCTGGCAGACGAGACCGGATTGGCGACCCGCGTGGGCACGCAACTGCGCGATGCCGGGCATGAGGTGATCTGGCTGCGCCCGGGCGACTGTTTCGCGCAGACGGAAGAATCCGACTTCATCGTCGCGCCAGAGAATGGCGCATCCGATTTCGAGCTGCTGATCGCCGCGCTGGTGGCGCAGAACCGGCTGCCGCAGCGGATCGTCAGCTTCTGGCTGGTGCCCGATGCCGGGCGGCAAGGCGCGCGGGCTGGCTTCAGCGCCTTCCATCGCCATCTGGAACAAGGCTTCAACACTGCGCTGCACCTGATCCGGGCTTTGGCGAACGAGGGCGGCGGGCAAGAGATCGACTTTGTCGCCATCACCTCGGACGCCGTGCGGGTGGGGGCCGAAAAGATCGAGGCCCCCGAAAAGGCCACCATCCTGGGACCCCTGGCCGTGGGCATGCGCGAATTCCCGTGGCTGTCGGCGCGCAGCATCGACGTGCAGACGCGCGGCGACCAGACCGCACTGGCCCAACGCCTGGTCGAGGATCTGCTGGACCCTGCCCCCCCGGCCCGCGCCGCATGGCGCGACGGTCGCCGCCTGGCGCGCCATCTGGTGCCGGCCGCGCTGCCCGCGCCGGACGCCGCGCCGACATTCGGTCCGGGGCGGACGGTGCTTATCACCGGCGGCCTGGGCGGCATCGCCCTGACCCTGGCGCGCCACATCAGCGCGCAGGGCGCGGCAGTGGCGCTGCTGACGCGGCGGCCCCTGCCGCCCGAGGAGGAGTGGGACGCCCGCATCGCCGCCGATCCCGACCACCGTCAGGCCCGCCAGATGGCCGCCCTGCGCGACCTGCGCGCGGCCGGGGCGACCATCGCGGTCGAGGCCGCGGACGTCACCGATGCCGAGGCGTTGTCGCGCGCCGTGGCCGCGCTGCGCGGCAGGCTGGGTCCGATCACCGACCTGATCCATGCCGCGGGCGTCGTCGACGATGCGCCGATGCTGGCCAAGTCCACCGCCGGGATCGAGGACGTGCTGGCCCCCAAGGTCCACGGCACGCGCAACCTGGCGATGGTGCTGGCGGCGCATCCGGTCCAGCGCACCGTGCTGTTCTCGTCGACCTCGACCGAGATCGCGGCGGCGGGACAGGTCGACTATGTCGCCGCCAACGAATATCTGAACGCCGTCGCCGGAGCCGGGATCGCGGCCTTTGGGCAGGTGGTTTCGCTGAACTGGGGGGTCTGGGCCGATATCGGCATGGCCGCCGACGCGCTGACGGGGCGCCGCGACGACCCGGCGCCGTTGCCCGTCGATCAGCCCCTGCTGTCCACGCATGCGCGCCAGGGCGCGGTCGACCGCTTCGGCGGTAGGCTGTCGGCCTCTGACTGGATCATCGCCGAACACCGGACCCGCGACGGCGTGGCGCTGCTGCCCGGCACGGGGACCATCGAACTGGCGGCGCAGGCGCTGCAGGCGGCGGGTCGGCATGCGCCCTGGGCCTTGCGCGACCTGACCTTCCTTGACCCGCTGACGGTCGAGGATGGCGGCACCCGCGATTTCCGCGTGACGCTGACCCAGGGACAGGAGACCACCGGCTTCCTGGTCGAGGCCGATTTCGGCCAGGGGCCCGTCGCCGTGGCCGAGGGCGGTATCACCGCCGCCGAACCTGCACGCGCGCCGCTGGACCTTCTGGCGCTGACGGCGGGCATGCGGGTCGACCGTGCGCCCGTGGGCCATGCCCTGGAATCCGCGCAAGAGGGTCAGATGGCCTTTGGTCCGCGGTGGCGCGTCCTGCAGGCGACCTGGATGGGCGACGGCCAGGGCTTGGCGCAGCTGCGCCTGCCCGATGCCGCCCTGGCCGATCTGGACCGTGGGTTCATCCTGCACCCGGCGCTGATGGATATTGCGACGGGCTGGGCGATGGACCTCATCCCCGGCTATGACCGGGCGCAGCTGTGGGTGCCGCTGTCCTATCGGGCGCTGACCATGCATGCGCCCCTGCCGGCCGCCGTCACCAGCCTTGTCAGGCTGGCCAACGCATCCGACGGTTATGCCAGCTTCGACGTGACGCTGACCGATCCGCAGGGACGCGTTCTGGTCGAGGTCGAGGGTTTGACCCTGCGCCGCCTGGACGCCGCCCCCGCGGTGCGACTGGCCGCGCGCGGTCCCGAAATGGCGCAGCCCACCCGCCCCGGACAGGAGCGTCTGGCGCGCATGGTCGCGCAGGGCATTCCGCCCGGTCGCGGGCCCGCGCTTCTGGAACAGGCGCTGCAGGCCGGGCTGCCGCAGATCGCCATCTCCAGCATGGACCTGCCGCAGCTGATCGCGCAGGAGACCCGCAGCAGCCGCGCCCGCGCCGCCGGCGCCAGCACCAGCTTCGAGCGTCCGGACCTGGACAGCGACTATGTCGACCCGCGAACCGATCTTGAACGCAGCATCGCGGGGTTCTTCCGCGATCTGCTGGGCGTGCAGCAGGTGGGCGTCGATGACGGGTTCTTCGACTTGGGCGGCCATTCGCTGATCGCGGTGCGGCTGTTCGCGATGATCCGCAAGGCCTATGCGATCGACCTGCCGCTGGCGACGCTGTTTGAGGCCCCGAACGTCGCGGCCCTGGCCGCCCTGATCGAGGCGCGGATGGGTCCCCGCCCCGACAGCAGCTCCGGTCAGGTCGTCCCCCTGGCTCACGCGCAGACCGCCAGCTTCACCCATCTGGTGCCGATGAGCCAGGGCGCCGCGGGCGGGGGGACCCCGCTGTTCATCGTCGCGGGCATGTTCGGCAACGTGCTGAACCTGCGCGCACTGGCGCAGCGCCTGTCACCCGACCGTCCGGTCTGGGGCCTGCAGGCGCGCGGCCTGTTCGGCGATGCCGCCCCGCATGCGACCTTGGCCGAGGCCGCCACCAGCTGCATCGAGGAGATCCGCCAGATCCAGCCGCAGGGCCCCTATCTGGTCGCGGGCTTTTCTGGCGGCGGCCTGACCGCGTTGGAGATCGCGCGTCAGCTGCAGGCCGACGGAGAGAGCGTGGCGCGTCTGGTCATGCTGGACACGCCCGTGCCCATGCGCCCGACACTGACGCGCAAGGACCGCCTGATGATCCGAGCCGCCGAGATCCGCCGCGAGGGGCCGGGCTTCCTGTCACGCTGGCTGCGGGAACGGCTGGCCTATGAACGGTCGCGTCGCCAGCAGCTGCCGCAGGCGGATTCCGCGGGCTTCCACAACGCCGCTATCCATGCTGCCTTCCTGGGCGCGCTGCCGCAGTTCGAGATGCGGGTCTGGGACGGTCCGGTGACCCTGTACCGGCCGCGGCTGGACCGGCAGTTCAAGGTGTCGGGCGGAATGCATGTCAGCACCGCGCGCGAATACGTCTTCGAGGACAACCTATGGTCGCCCTGGATGCCGGAGCTGACCGTCGTCGAGGTACCCGGGGACCACGATTCGATGGTGCTGGAGCCCTGCGTCAGGGTGCTGGCAGACCGGATGCGCAAGGATCTGGCAGAGGGCGACAAGGCTGACCTCCGGAGGGCCGCGGAATGAGCGTGGGCGCCGTGCATGTGATCATCCTGAACTGGCGCAGCGCGCAGATGTCTCTGCGCTCGGCCGAGGCTGCCGTCATCGCGATGGAGGGGATCGAGGGCGTCATCTCGCTGATCGACAACGATTCCGGCGATGGCAGCTTCGAGGAGATGAGCCGGGAAGCCGCCGACCGCGGCTGGACCGCAGGCGGCCGCCTGCGGGTGCTGCAGTCGGGCCATAACGGCGGCTTCGGTGCGGGCAACAATGCCGCGCTGCGCGTGCCGACGGATCGACCCTGCGATCTGGTGCTGATCGTGAACTCGGATGCATTCCTGGAACCCGACACGATCGCGCGGATGCGGGCGCACATGCTGACGCATCCGGCCATCGGCCTGCTGGGGTGCCGGGTCGTGGGCGAGCACGGCAACCACCACACCACGCATTTCCGCTTCCCGACCGCCGCCAGCGAGCTGGAGGACGCGGCCCGCACCGGGCCGATCTCACGCTTGCTGGCACGCCATGTCGTCACCATGCCGATGCCGCCCGTCGCCGAGCCGGTGGACTGGGCCGCCGGGGCGGCGCTGATGATCCGCCGCGACGTCCTGGACGCGATCGGCGGCTTTGACGAGGCGTATTTCCTCTATTTCGAGGAAACCGACCTGTGCCTGCGCGCCGCAAAGGCGGGGTGGCCCACGCATTACCTGCCGGATGCCCGCGTGATGCATATCGGGTCGGTCAGCACGGGCATGCGGGAATGGACCCTGCCGCCCGATTACTGGTTCGCTTCGCGCGAGCATTACTTCCGCAAGAACCACGGCCGCGCCTATGCCGTCGCGGCGGTGCTGGCCCATCTGGCCGGCCTGACCGTGCGGCGCCTGCGCGCGATCCGCCGCGAAGACCAGACCATGCCCAAGGGGCAGGCGCGCGCGCTGATCCGCCACGCGCTGGCCCCAAGCCGACCCCGACAGATTTTCCGACCCGGAGACAGACCGTGACCCAGCTTGATTTCGCATTGATCGGCAACGCCTCGCTTGCGCTGGAGGCGGCGCGGATCCTGACCGGGCGCGGCCATGTCCTGCGCTCGTTCACGGTCGAGGATCCGGCTCTGGCTGCGGCGGCGCGGGCGCAGCGCCTGCCGGTGGGTCCTGTGGCGGAATGCAATTATATCCTCAGCGTGGCGAACCTGACCGTCATTCCAGCGCAGACGCTGGCCCTGGCGCGGCGGGGGGCGGTCAATTTCCATGACGGTCCGCTGCCCGAACGGGCGGGGCTGAACGCCCCGATCTGGGCGCTGCTGGAGGGGGCGCAAAGCCACGCGATCACCTGGCACCGCATCAGCGGCGGCGTGGACGAAGGTCCGGTCCTGCTGCGCGTGCCGGTCCAGATCGCACCCGACGACACCGCCCTGACCCTGAACGCCCGCTGCTGGGAAGCAGCGCTGAGCAGCCTGCCCCAGTTGATCGACATGCTGGAACGGGGCGACGATCAGGGCTCGGCTCAGCCCCATGCGCCGGTGAAACGCCACATGCGGATCGACCGCCCTGCGCATGCGGCGACGCTGGACCCGGCGCAGGATGCCGACAGCCAGGCGCGGCTGGTCCGTGCGCTGGACCATGGTCCCTATTGGAACCCGATGCTGCGCCCGCGCCTGCGGACCGGTCGTGGCATCCTGCTGGTGGGCGGGGCGGAACCCGCGCGGGGCAACCCGTCGGCCCAGCCCGGACAGGTGCTGGAGGTCCGCGACCACGATATTCTGGTCGCCATGGCACAGGGCGGCGCGCTGCGCCTGTCGGGCATGCACGGCACGGACGGGCAGGCCGTGGCGCTTGGGCTGTCCGTGGGCGACCGGCTGCCGACCGGCCCCGCCGATCCGGCCCTGGATGCGGCCATCCGCGACGCCGCCCGGGACGAGCCGTTCTGGCGCAAGCGCATGGCGCGTCTTGCCCCCGTGGTCGTTCCCGAAGCCGCGCTGTCGGACGCGCCCGCGGATTGGCAGGCCGACGGTCTGACGCTGCCCCGCCCGCTTCCCGCCGCGGCGGTTCTGGCCGCGCTGGTGGGCGCGCTGGTCCGGATGACGGGATCGTCGGCCTTCGACATCGGGCTTGCGCCGCATCTGCCGGACGCCGTGCGCGACCACATGCTGGGGTTCCGCCCGCTGCCCGTCGATGCCGATGGCGAAACGCTGCAGGCGCTGGCCGCAGCCCTTGACCGCGATCGCCGCGCGCTGCTGGACCGGGCGCCGGTGCTGGCCGACCTAATCGCCCGCGCGCCGGAACTGGGGCGTCCAGGGACACCCGGCCTGATCCTAGCCGCGGGACCGCAGGACGCGCCGACCGGCGCCGCGATCTGCGTGGCGCTTGAGGAGGGCGAGCAGTCGCGCGTGCAGGTCTGGTGGGACCGCGCGCGCCTGTCGCAGGCCGCATGGCGCGCCATCGCCAACGTGACCGAGGCCCTGGCCGCGGCCGATCCGTCCCTGCCGCTGGACAAGGCCCCGACTCTGCCGGCCCATGCCACGGCGACCGTGGCCCGCGACGACCGCGATGCGGGCCCGGACGCGCCTGCGACGATCCAGGACGCGTTCGCCGCACAGGTCGCCCAACGCCCCGATGCCGACGCGCTGATCTTTCGCGGAGAGCGGCTGAGCTATGCCCAGCTGGACCAACGCGCGTCCCGTCTGGCGCGACAGCTGGCCGCGATGGGTGTCGGGCCCGGCGTGCCCGTGGGCCTCTTCGCCCCGCGCGGGCTGGGACTGGTCGTCGGTGCGCTGGCGATCCTGAAGGCGGGCGGCGCCTATGTGCCGCTGGATCCGGACTATCCGGCCGACCGGCTGCAGCATTACATCGCCGACAGCGGTGCGCCGGTGGTCCTGGCCGACCCGGCGATCCTGTCGCGCCTGCCAGCGCATCAGGCGCGCGTGCTGCCGCTGGACGCCAACGGACCGGAGGCGGACCCCCGTCCCGCATCGGGCCAGGACCTGGCCTATCTGATCTATACCTCCGGCTCGACCGGGACGCCCAAGGGGGTGATGGTCGAACACCGCAACGTGGTGAACTTCTTCGCCGGCATGGACCGGTCGCTGGATGCCCCCGAACCGGGCACCTGGCTGGCGGTCACCAGCCTGTCCTTCGACATTTCCGTGCTGGAGATCTTCTGGACGCTGACCCGTGGCTGGAAGGTCGTCATCGCAGGCGATCTTCTGGGGGGTGCCACGGCGGAGCCTGCCACCGGCAGCCGCAAGGGCATGCAGATGTCGCTGTACTACTGGGGCAATGACGACGGAGCGGGCCCCAAGAAATACGAACTGCTGCTGGAGGGCGCGAAATTCGCCGACCGCCACGGCTTCGTCGCCGTCTGGACGCCCGAGCGGCACTTCCACGCCTTCGGCGGCCCCTATCCGAACCCCTCGGTCACCGGGGCGGCGGTGGCGGCGGTCACGCAGAACATCGCGGTCCGCGCAGGGTCGTGCGTCGGCCCCCTCCACCACCCTGCCCGCATCGCCGAGGAATGGGCGGTCATCGACAACCTGACCAATGGGCGCTGCGGCATCGCCGTGGCCTCCGGCTGGCAGCCGGACGATTTCGTGCTGCGCCCGCAGAACACGCCGCCCGCGAATAAACCTGCGATGCTGCAGACCATCGACCAGGTCCGCCGACTGTGGCGCGGCGAGGCGGTCGAGTTTCCGCGCGCCGACGGCACCCCCTTTGCCGTCGTGACCCAGCCCCGACCGGTTTCGGCGGAACTGCCCATCTGGGTGACCACCGCAGGCAACCCCGAGACCTGGCGCGAGGCCGGGCGGCTTGGCGCGAATGTGCTGACCCATCTTCTGGGTCAGAGCATGGACGACATCGCCGCCCGCATCCCGGAATATCACGCAGCCCTGCGTGAGGCGGGTCACGATCCGGCGGATTTCACCGTCACGCTGATGCTGCACAGTTATCTGGCCGACACGCGCGAGGCCGCGATGGAGACCGCGCGCGAGCCGATGAAGGAATACCTTCGCGCCGCCGCCGCGCTGGTCAAGCAATATGCCTGGGCCTTCCCGGCCTTCAAGAAGCCCGCGGGCGTCACCGACGCGATGTCGCTGGACCTGTCGAACCTGGACCCGGACGAGATGGAGGGCATCCTCGATTTCGCCTTCCTGCGCTATTTCAACGACAGCGGCCTGTTCGGGACCGTCGACGATGCCGAGGCGCGGATCGCAGCCCTGCGCAAGATCGGCGTGACCGAGATCGCGTGCCTGATCGACTATGGCATCGCCCCGTCGATGGTGCTGGACAGCCTGCGGCATCTGGCGGTGCTGCATGACCGCGTGAACCCGGTCACGACCGAGGTCGCCGATTACGGCATCGCGGCCCAGATCACGCGGCACAAGGTCACGCACCTGCAGGCCACCCCATCGATGGCGCGCCTGCTGCTGGAGGACGCACCGTCGCGTGCCGCGATGGCGGCACTGAAGACCATCGCCTTGGGCGGAGAGGCCCTGAGCCAGGGCCTGCTGGCCGATCTGCGACGGAACGGATCTGCGCGCGTCCTGAACATGTACGGCCCGACCGAAACGACGATCTGGTCGGCGGTCGCCGATCTGGGCACGCAGGCCGACGATGTCTGGTTGGGTGACCCCATCGCCGCCACCAGCCTGCACCTGCGCGACCCGCAGGGAGAGGCGGTCGCCGACGGCGTGGCGGGAGAATTGTGGATCGGCGGGGCGGGCGTCACCCGCGGCTACTGGAACCGTCAGGCGCAGACCGATGCGGCGTTTCCGCAGACCGACCAGGGACGTCTGTACCGGACCGGCGACCTGTGCCGTCGCGACAGCACCGGGCGCCTGCGGTTCCTGGGTCGCATCGACCAGCAGGTCAAGCTGCGCGGCTATCGCATCGAACTGGGAGAGATCGAGACCCGGTTGGCCCGCCTGCCCGGCGTCCGCGACGTGGCGGTCGTCGCCAAGGGCCAGGGTCCGGGCGATCGGCAACTGATCGGCTATGCCACCGGAGAAGGGCTGAACGGCGCGGCGCTGCGCGCGGCGCTGTCGCGCGAGCTGCCAGATTTCATGGTGCCGCTGCAGATCCACGTCCTGCCGGAGATGCCGCTAACCCCCAACCGCAAGATCGACCGCAAGGCGCTGGCGGCGGCCGATGCCGCGCCGCCCGCGGCCAGGGTCGCACCGCCGGCACCACCGCCCGTTGCGGCTGCCGCGCCGGTCCCCGCCCCGGCGCCCGAGGTCAACGACCTGCAATCGCGGATCGGCCAGATCATGGCCCGCATCCTGGGCCTGCCCGAGGTTCGCGCGGATGACAACTTCTTCCAGCTGGGTGGGCACTCGCTGCTGGCGGTGCAGCTGCACCGGACGATCCGGGACGAGCTGGCAGTAACGCGGAGTTCGATCACGGACATCTTCCGGTTCCCGGTGCTGCGTGATCTGGCCGCGCATCTGGGCGGAACACGGGCCACGCCCGCGACCCCTGCACCGGTGGCCGCCGCCCCCTCTCCCACCCCGGATGCGGTCCAGCCCGCCGCCGCGGGCGACATGATGGCCGCACGCCGCGCTCTGCGCGCGCGCATGCGGCCCACGGGCCAAAACTGACGCGGCATATGTCGGCCGGGGGACCGGCCGACGACCTACTTGTATTCGATCAGCGCGCCCCGGCGGTTGCGCAGCCGGTTCAGGTGGAACTGCGCCACGCCCATCGCCTCGGGGAACTTGCCCATCAGGGTATAGACCGCCCGCTTGCGTCCCAAGCGCCGCGACAGGCGTATCGCCTGCAGCGGATAGACCAGCAGCAGCGCCAACACCACCGGATGCACCAGCAGCGCGCCAAGAACCGCCACTACCGGCAGGATCAGGCCCCAGATCAGGGCGCGTCGGGTCTCGGAGGTCCAGTGTCGCTCGGGGGGCGCGCCATGCAGGGCCGCACCTTCGGCAAAGGCATGCCCCGCGCGCTTGCTGCGCCGCCACCATTGCCCGAACCGCATGATGTCCGCGTCATGCAGCGTCATTTCCACCGGCAGCCGGCGAATGCGCCACCTGGCCGCCCGCAGGCGGACGCACATCTCGGGCTCCTCTCCGGCAATCAGCGATTCGCGGAAACCCCCGACGGCGGCGATCGCTTCATGGCGAATCAGCATGTCGCCGCCCACGGCGCGGGCGTCGCCGACCGGCGTGTCCCATTCCAGGTCGCACAGCCAGTTATAGACCGATCGTTCGGGATAAAGCTCCCTGCGCCGTCCGGCGACAACCGCCAGTTGGGGATCTGCCTGCAGGGCCGGGACGGCGGCAGGCAGCCATTCCGGCTGCAGCATGCAATCGCCGTCGATGAACTGGACGAATTCGGTCGGGTCGGCGGCAATGGCTTTCAACCCTGCATTGCGGGCCCGCGCCGCGGTGAATGGCAGGCCCATATCCAGATGCACGACCTGAACGCCCATCGCCTGCGCAAAATCCGCGCTGCCATCGGTCGATCCCGAATCGACATAGACAATCCGGGACAGCTGCTGCGACAAGGCGCGCAGACAGGCCTGAAGGCGCGCCCCCTCGTTCCGTCCGATGACGATCGCGGTGACGGGATAGTGCGGAAGGGAGTTGTCGGAATGTGCGGACAAGTCGATCTGCTTCATGCAATGTGCCCGATGATATGATACGAAACGGCGTCGAGACGGAAGAAAGAATTTGAGAATGGACGGTACCAGCGCCCGCAGGCACGACCATCTGAAGGCATGGTCGGCATTGCCCCAGATCGAGATGCCGCAAAAGGCCGCACTTCGTGCATTGATCGCGGACGATCACGGGTCTGAACGCAGCAGATCCTACGACCTGCTGCGGACGCGGATGCTGCCCGAGGTGACCGAACGCGGCTGGACGCGCATCGGCGTCAGCCAGGCCAGTCCGGGCCCGGCATCGTCGCTGACCGCGCTGAACCTGGCCTTGTCCGAGGCGCGCCGACCGGACCGCCACGTCCTGTTGATCGATCTGGACATCGCGCATCAACCGGTGCTGGCCCGGTTCGGCCAAGCCGGGATGCCCGCCGGTCCGCTATTTCGCGCCTGCACGGTGACGCCGCGGCTTGCCTTTGCCACCGTGCAGGCCGCACCCGACCTGGCCGCGATCACGCTGCTGTCGCCGCAGTTCCAGCAGGCCCTGTCCGAGATGATCATGGGGATGGCCGCGGATGTCACCATCCTGCACCTGCCCCCTTGCCTGTCCGACGATGCCGGTCTGGCGGCGCTGCCGCTGGTCGACACGGTCTTGCTGACGATCGACGGACGCCGCGACACGGCGGCGGATCTGCGCCGCTGCGAGGCGCATGTCACCCGTCATTGCCCCGTGCTGGGGCTGTTTCTTCATAACGCCGAGGCTTGAATGGGACCGATTGTCGGAATACGCGAATTCATCGGGATGCTGTCGCGCCGGGGACCGGTGATGGCCGCGCTTCTGGTCGTTTGCGTGCTGGTCGCGCTGGCACAGGCGTTGGCGCTGCCCCGGGCGTTTGAATCGATCGCCGTGCTGCAGGTCCAGCCGACCGTCCTGACCGGCGGCGTCGACAGCGGCGACACCGCCACCCGCCTGCGCACCATCGAACAGCGGATCATGGCCCGCAACAACGTGCTGGACATGATCGACCGTTTCAACCTCTACGACGACACGCCGCTGAGCGAGGATGAAAAGGTCGCGCAGTTCCGCCAGGATGTGCGCATCAACTTCGTCGCGGGCGTCACCGCCTCTGCCGGCGCGATGGAGGAGGTGTCCGCAATCCAGGTGACGGCGCAGACCGGCACCGCCGCCGGTTCCGCCAATCTGGCCAATGACATCGTCGACCAGATCCAGACCGGCAACCTGAGAGAGCGCGACCAGCGATTGAGCGAGCTGATCGGTACGCTGGAGACGCAGGACCGCCGCGCGCTTGAGGCGATTGCCGCGATCGAGGCCGACCTGGCGGCCTTCCGCACGGAAAACACTGACCGGATGCCTGAGAACCTGGAGTTTTTGGCCGCAGAGCAGACCCGCCTGGAAGGCCAGCGGACCGAACTGATCCGCTCCCTGCAGGCGTTGGAACGCGAGCGCCTGGCGCTGGAGGTGGGGACATCCGAACTGGGCCGCCAGGAGCCGCTTGCCCAGCAGCTGCGCATCCTGGAGGTCGATCTGGCCCAAGCCCGGCGTACGCTGGCCCCGAACCATCCCGAAGTGCAGCGCTTGGAGGCGCAGATCGACGCCCTGCGCGAAGGCGACGGACAGCAGATGTCGGTCGGCCAAAGCCGCCAGATCGACCTGATCCGGCAGCAGGAGGAGTCGCTGCAGCTGGAACTGGCGGCGATCGACCGCCGCCTGCCGATGATCGCCGCGAATGTCGCCGGCATTCCCGAGGTGTCGGAGACGATGGCGGACTATACCCGCCGGCTTGCTGCGCTGGAGGTACCGCGCATGGCCATCGCCGAACGCCTGTCGCAGGCGCGCCTGGATCAGAGCCTTGTGACCAGCGACTATGGTCAGCAGATGATCCTGCTGGAAAGCGCGACCGAGGCGGAATACCCGCTCAGTTCGGGCCGCAAGCGTCTGGCGATGCTGGGTGTCGTCCTGGGGTTGGGTCTGGCGCTGTTGTCCGGCTTCCTGCTGGAGGTGCGACGCCCTGTGCTGCGGACGCAGGCCATGGTGACGAAATATCTGGGCGTGGCCCCGATCGCGTCTATCCCGTTCCGGCCGACGGCTCGGGAACAGGTGGTTCAAAGGACGCGAAATGCCGCCAGCTTCGTGATCCTGATCGCCGGTGTCGTGGTCGGGGTCATCCTGGTGCTGAACCGCTAGTGTTCTGCGCGCATCGGCCCCGATCGGGGCCGATGCGCGCAGATCGTGTCATGACGTCAGATGAAATCGAAAACGTCGTGCAGCAGGACAGAGTCGCCGCCGCCAAAGTTCAGCAGCGTGCCATCGCGGACCTCCGTCGCGGAATAGCTGCGACCGCCCAGATCCAGGACGTCACGACCCGTCTCAAACCCGTAGACGGTATCGGCATCGTCACCCGCGCGGAAGATCAGCACGTCACGATCGCCATCGCCATTGTTGCCGTCGCCGATCCAGATGCTATCATCGCCCTGACCGCCCCGGACCGTGTCCTTGCCCATCGATCCGTCCAGCGTGTCGTCACCGCTGCTGCCGGTCAGACGGTCATGGCCCCACCGGGTGTTGAAGTTCACGCCGTCGCCGCTGTCGGACACTCGCGCCCGCGATGCATCGATGACGTCATTGCCCGAATGGGTCCAGCCCAGTTCGAAATTGACGAAGCGCAGGCTGGCGTCACCGCCGATAGTGGTGCTGGCATTGCCCGAGAACGCGCCGTTCGACAGCACGCGGTCAACGGTGACGGTAACGCCTTCGATGCCGACATCCTCGTTATGTCCCCAGATGTCGCCGCGCTTGATCCAGATGTTGATCAGGTCGTCGCCTGCCCCGCCGTTGATCGTGTCATGGCCGGGGTTGTGATTGGCATCGCCATTGCCCCACCGGATGTTGTCCTGGCCCGCGCCACCGTTGATCCGGTCGTTGCCCGTGCTGGAATGGATGAAGTCGTTGCCGGCGCCGCCGTTGATCGTGTCGTTGCCCGACCCGCCGTCCAGCACGTCGTCATAGCGCGATCCGGCGATGCGGTCGTTCCCCGCCCCGGTGAAGATCGATACGCCATGGCCTGGCTTGCCGCCGCCGACGGTGTTCATGGATGCATTCGCCGCGGAGACGATGTCGTTGCCGGCAGTGCCATGGATGCGCTCTATGCCGGTGAACTCCACCCGTTCGTTCCCGATCCGGGCCACGCCGTCCTCGGTCGACCGAAGGGAGATGCGGGCACCCGCGCTGCCTTCCAGAAATAGCCTGTCGCCGCCGGGATTGCCGGGCGTATAGGGGTTAGCATCAAAGCGTTCGCTGCCGGTACCGCCGTGATAACGGTCATTGCCCATTCCCGGCCGCCAGTAGAACGTATCTAATCCTCCAAGACCCCAGACTTCGTCTGACTGCCCGCTGCCACGCATGGCGTCGTCGCCATTCGATCCTCTGATTGTCGGCATCCCTTGATCCCATTCATGTTGCCCGATGTACGGCAGCATTATGCGATCAAGATTAAGGCTTTATTATCCCCAACTGAAAAGGTTCCCTATCAGCAGCAAGATTTTGCAATTGCCGTATTACCTTGAGCGGATCCCCGCATTTGTGCAGGCTTATCACGTAATTTTTGGGGTTGGCAGCGATTTTCCGCTTGTCTTTCTGACAATGCTATTTCTGCGCTTCTGCAATCCGACTCAGAAGCAGCCGCGCGTTTGTTTGATGATCGAATGAAACCAGGGCGGACTGGCGGGCCGCTTGGCCCATTGCGCCAGCAAATTCCGGGTCCGACTGCAGCCGGCGCAGCCGGTCGGCGATGGCCGCAACATCGCCTTGAGGGACCAGAAACCCGTCGACGCCGTCGCGAATCATGTCGCCCGTTCCGCCGATTCGCGAACAGATCACCGGCAGGCCGCAGGCCATCGCCTCCATCACCGTGACCGGGGCCGCTTCGCCCTGTCCGATGGATGACAAGGCCAGCGCGTCGACGCTGCGCAGCAGATCCAGCACGCGTGATTCGTCCAGCGACCCCATCATCTGGACCTGGTCCTGCAGGCCGAGCCTGTCGATTTCGGCCAGGATCGCGTCCCGTTCAGGGCCTTCACCTGCGATGCGATAGGCGATGGAAATGCCCTGCTGCCGCAGCTGGGCCATTGCCTGCAGGAAGAACCGGTGGCCCTTCATGTGGTTCAGACGGGCCACCGTTGCGACGGTGAAATCCTGCCCCGGCGCACGATGCGACGGGGTGAAGCGCGCACAATCGACGCCCATCCAGATCACCGGGTTCGGGGTCGCGGTGCTGACCTCCGCAATCTGCTGCGCCAAGGGCCGGGTCACCGCGGCGACAAAGCTGGCACGTGCCATCTTGGCGGCGTGGTCCACACCATAGACCGGCAGATCCCCATGCAGCGTCAGGCTGTAGGTCAGGTCGCCCAGGATCGCAGCCAGTGCACCCAGATGCGCGGCATTGGCGCAGGAATGAATGTGCAGGTGCCGCACATCGTGGCGTCGCGCATCCTGGACCAGATCTGCCGCCGAGGGAAGCAGCGCCAGCAGCCGCAGCCTGCCGGCGATCGACGTCTGCGACAGGCCCGCCAGATAGGCCACCGCACGCGCGGTACGGACCGGATGCGCCAGCAGACGCAGCACCGCACCGATGCGGGGTGGAAACAGGTAGGTCGTGCGCGCCGCGGCCTGTTCGGCAAAGGCATGAGGGCACGACCCCGCGGGCGGGCGGCGCGTCGAATACAGGCGGACGGGCGTGCCAGCATCCTCGATCGCGCCGATCTCTCTCCAGAAGAACGCATGGGTCTGCGACGGAAATTCGGGAACAACATAGCCCAGTGCCAAGATCGCGTCTCCCTGCTGCCCGCGCGAAGTCCGTTGCCGCTATCCACAGCGCGGGACTGTAAAAATCGGTGCAATCTTTCGATCAGGCCGATGGCCTAGACCGTCCGAGTCGGCTAATGTTTCCCTGTTGTCGGCCATCGCCCCGGCGCGTTCAAGATCTAGCGAAGAGGCCTCTGGATGTCCCTGTCTCGACCACGGGTCCTGGTGATCGCCGAAGCGGCCAACCCGGAATGGGTCTCGGTCCCGCTGGTCGGCTGGTCGCTGGCCGCGGCGCTGCATCGCCAGACCGACGTGCATATCGTCACCCAGATCCGCAATCGCGACGCTTTCCTGCGCGCCGGCATGGTCGAGGGTCGCGACTTTACCGCCATCGACAGCGAGGCCGTCGCTGCCCCCATGTACCGCGCCGCCGAGGTTCTGCGCATGGGCAAGGGCCGCGGCTGGACTACCGTCACCGCCATCGCCGCGCTGAGCTATCCCTATTTCGAACGCCTTGTCTGGAAGCGTTTCGGCGATGACATCCGTGCCAAGCGGTTCGACATCGTGCATCGCGTCACGCCGCTGTCGCCAACGACGGCCTCGACCCTGGCGCCCAAGGTCGCGGCGGCGGGCGTGCCCTTCGTGCTGGGGCCGCTGAACGGCGGCGTGCCTTGGCCCAGGGGCTTCGATGCGGAACGGCGGCGCGAACGCGAATGGCTGTCCTATGTCCGCGGCATCTACAAGCTGAACCCGCAGCTGTGCCGCACCCATGCAGCCGCGGCACTGATCATTGCCGGATCGCGCCACACCGCCAGCGAGATCCCCAAGCGCTTTCAGGACAAGGTCGTATGGCTGCCCGAAAACGCCATTGATCCGACGCGCTTCAACCTGGTCGCGCCACAGGACACGACGTTGCCCCTGCGCGCCTGCTTTGTCGGTCGGCTGGTGCCGTACAAGGGCCCGCACATCCTGCTGGACGCGATCGCACCCTTTGCGCGGTCAGGTCAGATGGTGCTTGATATCATCGGAGAGGGGCCGATGCTGCCCGAGCTGACGGCGCAGGCCGACAGCCTTGGCATTGCCGACACGGTGACATTCCACGGCCACCTTCCCCACCCGCAGGTGCAGCAGATCCTGGCCGCCGCAAACTTGCTGACTTTCCCCTCGATCCGCGAATTCGGCGGCGGAGTGGTGCTGGAGGCGATGGCCCTGGGCGTCGTTCCGATGGTCGTCGACTATGCCGGACCCGGAGAGCTGGTGACGGCCGAGACGGGTTTCGCCATCCCCCTCGGGACCCGCCAGCAGATCGCGGCGCGGATGGAACAGGCGCTGGCGGACGTGTTGCGCGACCCGACGCGACTGACCACGATGGTCACGGCCGCCCGGCGGATGGTGCAGGATCACTATACCTGGGATGCCAAGGCCGCACAGATCATCGCGATGTACCGCGATGTGCTGAAACCCTGACGAAAGCGCCCACCATCCGGAAGGATGGTGGACCTTCTTGTCACGACGGGGCGGAGATCAGCAGCCGGTGCAGCGGGCAACGACCTGGAAGGTGCGGATGATCGTGGACACGTCCAGCGCCAGGCTGATTTCCCGAGAGTAGCGTTCGTCGAACACCGCACGGGTCGCGAAGGTCGAGCCGTTGCGGACCGAGACCTGCCACAGGCCGGTCAGGCCGGGGCGGTGCGCCGCGTAGTAGACGCCCGGGTACAGGACGCGCTGTTCAGGCATCATCGGACGGGGACCGACCAGGCTCATGTGGCCCAGGACCACGTTGATCAGCTGCGGCAGCTCGTCCAGCGAGCTCTTGCGCAGGAACGCACCGATCTTGGTGACGCGCGGATCGTTTCGCAGTTTCTGATCGGCATCCCACTCTGCGCGGGCGGCGGGGTTCGCCGCCAGATGGGCCTCCAGCAGTTGATCTGCCTGGGGCTTCATGGTGCGGAACTTGTACAGGCGGAACGATCTCCACCCGCGGCCAAGACGGTTCTGCGTGTAGATCGGCGACCCGCCGTCCAGCATGACCGCCAGCGCGACCAGGACCATGACCGGGATCAGGAACGGCAGCGCAAGCAGGATTAAGGACAGGTCAAGCAGACGCTTGCCACCGTTATCATACACTTTGGGAAGTTCGATCCCGGCGACCGGGTTGGTGGCCTGCGAGGAGCCGAGCTCGTGGCCGTCATTCGACTGTAGCATCTGCGTATCTCCGCACTCGTGACAAAGAAATCGATAAACTTTTAACTAAAGGTCCCGGCGAACCGTCGCGAAGGCCCATGGGCCGCTTCTATCCAACGCACCAATATAGATACAAGTTGTACAAAAAGATGGTCCGCCGCTGCGGTTTCACCTTTTGATTTAAGGGCCGGTGCGATTTTGCACGCGAAGGTTGTGAATCACGGGTGTTTTCACTCGCATGACAGCATTTGACGCCCAAGTTTTCACGGGTTCCCTTAAAACGGCCCGAATGTTGTCCGGAAAGTCAAATCCTGGATCAATTCAATTTGATCTATTAACCAACATATAAGATCGGCCTTGGGGCACACTCCCTGCGGGTGTGCTCTGGCGGCCATCGCACTGCTGCAACCGGAAGATGCGCAGGGCCGCGTTAGCGGCCGCGATCCCAACCCTGCGATGGGCGGCCAAGGCGGACCGCGACGGTGACCGTCGCGTAAACTGCGAACCCGACCGGATCGGTCAGGCCGAGCCGCAGCATACGACCCAGGGACGGGCGGTCGCCCGATGCGTTCTGCTGCAAGTCGGGATAGCGCTCCGCCAGCTGCGCGGTCCCCGCATCCTGGCGCCGGCGAACGCGGATCAGGCGGCGAAACCCTTCCGTGATGGGCCAAGCGTACGGAACCTCGACCCGCGTCCGTTCGGCCGGGGAAAAGTTCAGCCGTGCGAACCCGTCGTCAGCGATCACAGGCGGAAACTGGTCCCACCGCGCGCGCCCTTCTGCGTTGATTGCGAACAGGCCGGCCCCCGTCACGCCGGTGACCACGAAAGGAAGCTTTTGCCAAAACCCCGCATAGGCCCGCGACAGCAGGTTCCGGGCCGGCGGCACGGTCAGCCTGGCCCCCGCATAGCGCGCACCCGGCCCCGACAGGGCGGTATGCAGCGCCTCGATCATGCCCGGTCCGATCACCACATCGGCATCCAGATAGATGCGCATTCCACCGGTCGCCGCGGCGTCGCCCATGTTCAGTGCGGCGATCTTGTTCCCGATGGCGGTTTCCAGCACCAGGACCTGCCAGCCCGCCGTCGTCAGGGCGGGCGCGGCATCGCGGGCCAGTTGTGCAGTGGCATCTGTACAGCCATTCGCGATCAAGACGATCTGATGCGACACGCCGGGCACAAGACGTTGCGCACACAGCCCGCGCAGACAGGCGCCGATCCCGGCTTCCTCCTGATGGGCGGGCAGGATGACGCTGATACCATCATTATCCATCGCAGTGATCCCTACCCATGCCCCGTGCCTTCGCCTTATCGCCCGTGGGTTGCGCTCTGGCAATGCCGACGATGCGGCCGTATCCCATTGCCGCGAACCCCGCCGCGGGCTTAGATCGGACCATGAAGATGGAGGAAAAAACCAGTGTCGCGCAGGCGATCCGGGCGATGCTGCCGCAGGGCGTCGGACTGGCCGTGTGCGATATCGACGTCCCGCAGCCGCCTCTCTGGCCGGAAGAGGCGGCGGCGGTACGGCGCGCGGTCCCCTCGCGCATCCGCGAATTCACTGCGGGCCGCGCGGCCGCACGGCTGGCCATAACCGATATCGGCCTGATACCTGGCGCCGTCACCACGACCGCGGCGCGGGCCCCGGCCTGGCCGCCGGGCCTGTCGGGCAGCATCACCCACACAGCGCGGATCGCCGCGGCCGTCGTGTCGCGGCAAGCGGATTGGCCGGCGATCGGCCTGGATCTGGAGCGGGCGGAGCCGATGTCGGACGACATGGCGGAACTGATCCGCCACCCGTTGGACAGTGTTGATCCAGTGCTTTCCGAACCAATGGCAGCGACACTGCTGTTCAGTGCCAAGGAAGCTGCGTTCAAGGCCCAGTTTCCACTGACCGGGTTGTGGATCGACTATTGCCAGGTGCCGCTGACCATCACGGCCGACGGTTTCACCCTCAGCGTGCAAGGCGTCCCTCTGAGCGGTCGCTGGCGACGTGCAGGCGGACTGTTTGCAACAACGGTCCTGATAGGGAAGGAGCATGCCGACGCATTGCGGCTAGGCGGAGGCGTTTGGAGTGTCTGACGCGCAGTCTGAAACTCCAATATTGTTCTATGACATTGAGGGGAGAGTGTGATCCAGTAGTGCTATCTGCCCATGAAAAATATTCGCGATCTTATATCATTTTTTGTTGACAATTAATAAATTGTCATCTTCAAAATATTAAAATTCAAATTTCTAAATTGCCAAAAAACTCTTTGCGTGATGCTGACTTCATTGAGGAAGCCACGCTACGCAATTTCAAACCGCTATTTTATCGCGCTGAGGACTAATTTGTTTTACGGCGCTTGGGCACGTGGACACCGTTACGTCTACTGACATCGCGGCCACCCAAAAATCGGCTGTTGGTCTCGTCGGTGCTGTCGATTTGTGATGATCAGGTCTGGCCCGCGCAGTCGGCCCGTAAGGTCTGACGCGTCTGCGAAGACTGGCCTTACGTGTTGACGAAGCCGTGGCGGCTGGCGCTCCTCAAACCCTGCAGCGTCGAGATGATGTGGCGGATTACCCCTTGGATACATCACCTTAACAGATATTAGAGAAATCGCTCTGCTCATGAAAAATGCCGCAAAGCACTACCCTATGGCGGATCTCATCGACACGTTCACCCCACGCCGTTGAACCACGGCCTCTCCGCGCTGACCATCCTTACATCGGCTGCCGTACCAACAATCCAAAAGGTCCGTCAAACATCAGTCATTTCTGCCATTTTCCACCGCATTATTCTTGCTAAGGTGCGGATGCTCCGGCATTGGCCAACCGCGGGGACAAGACGGGAGATGACGTGACGAACGCTGCAGCGCCTGACCGCCGGACGCTGTCCGACAAGCTGATGCAGGGGCTGGGCGCGGCGCTTCTGGCCCGCAGGTCTCTGCGCCATCAGGTGGTGTTCGCCCTGTCGGCGATCGTGCTGTCGACCGCGCTGCGCTTTGCGTTGAACGATGCGCTGCCGCCCGGATTTCCGTTCCTGACCTTCTTTCCCGCCGTCATGCTGACGCTGGTCTTCTCGTCGCTGCGGTCCGGATTGGCCGTGGGCGTGGCCTGCGGGGTCATCGCGTGGTATTTCTTCATCGAACCGGTGCGCAGCCTGGCCATCACGCCGGGAGCCATCGTCGCCCTGCTGCTCTATGCGCTGATCATCGCCACGGACGTGGTGTTCATCACCGCCGCAGGTCGGGCCCTGGAACAGCGCATGGCCGCCGAAAAACGGGCCAACGCGTTGGCGACATCGCGCAGCCTGATGTTCTCTGAACTGCAGCACCGGATCTCGAACAACCTGTCCACGGTCGCGGCGCTGCTGCGGCTGCAGTCCCAGCTGGTCGCGGACGAGACCGCGCGCCAGGCGCTGGTCGCGTCGCAGACCCGCATCCGGTCGATATCGCTGTTGCAGCGGCGGCTGCATTCACCGGACCTGCAAACGCTGGACGCGGCCGAATACCTGCGCGAGGTGCTGCATGACGTGGTGGAGGTCACGGGCGCAGGCGACGTCGATCTGGACTTCAGCGCCGACAGCCTGCCGCTGCCGCATGACACGGCCGTCCCTTTGGGTCTGATTGCCAGCGAACTGGTGATGAACGCCATCGAACACGGCGCCCCCGAAGGCCGCGACACGGAGATCACCGTCAGGCTGAACGTCGACGCGGCCACCCCTGACGGACGCATCCCCGCGACGCTGCGCATCGTGGACCAAGGCCCTGGCCTGCCCGAAGGCTTCGATCTGGAGACGTCGGACAGCTTGGGACTGATCGTCGCACGCCAGTTCGCGACGGCGCTGAACGGCCAACTGACGCTGGCGAAAGGCAAGGACGGCGGCACGGTGGCGCGGCTGGACTTCGTGATCGACCCGACCAGCATTTGATGCCGGAACGGACGCCCACGGGCGGCGTTTCGAACCCATGGACACACATATGACCGCCAGGACCATCGCGATCGTCGGCACCGGCCCGACCGGCATCTATACGCTGCTGCACCTTCTGGACACGGGCCTGCCGCTGGCGGTCACGCTGTACGAAAAGGGACCGCGTGCCGGGATCGGCATGCCCTATTCACCCGAGATGTCGAACCGCGCGATGCTGGCCAACATCGCCAGCATCGAGATACCGCCGATTGCGACCACCTATCTGGACTGGCTGCAGGATCAGCCGGATGCGCGGCTGAGATCCTACGGCCTGGACCCCCAGGACCTGGACGAGCGTCAGTTCACGCCGCGCCTGCTGCTGGGCGAATATTTCCGCGATCAGCTGATGGCGCTGGTCGATCGGGCGCGGTCACGGGGCCACCGGATCGACATCTGCGAGGCGACCGAGGTTCTGGACATCCAGTCCGACGATGCAGGCCTGAGCGTGATGACGGCGGATGGGTGCGACGGTCCCTTCGACCGCGTGATCGTCGCCACAGGCCACGCCTTTCCCGATGAGGACGAGGCCACCCGCAGCTATTTCCCCAGTCCCTGGTCCGGACTGATCGAGGCCGACATTCCTGCCGTGCGGGTCGGCATCATGGGCACCTCTCTCAGTTCGATCGACGCGGCGATGGCGGTGGTGAACCAGCACGGTCGTTTCCGCCGCAAGGGTGATGACCTGCGCTTTGATCTGGACCCGGTATCGGCGGATCTGCGGATCGTGATGATGTCGCGGTCGGGCGTCCTGCCCGAGGCCGACTTCTATTGCCCCATCCCCTATGAACCCCTGACCATCGCCACCGCCCCGGCGCTGGCCGCCTGCCTGTCGACCCCGGCGCCCTTGGATGCGGCCTTCGATCTGGTCCGGGCCGAGATCATGCAGGCCGACCCGGCCTTTGCGCTGAGGATCGGGTTGGGCGGGTTGGACGCGGACAGCTTTGCCGATGCCTATTTCGCCGCGCGCGAGGCCGCCGATCCGTTCAAATGGGCCCGCGCCAACCTGGACGAGGTCGAACACAACAAGGCGCACAAGATCACCGTCGCTTGGCGCTATGCCCTGCTGCGCATGCATGAACAGGTCGAGGAGATCGTGCCGGACCTGTCCGACGACGACCGCGACCGGTTCGACAGGGGTCTGAAGAAGGTGTTTGTCGACAACTATGCCGCAGTCCCGTCGGAATCGATCCGGCGCGTGCTGGCGCTGCGCGATGCCGGCATCTTGTCGATCATGCCCCTGGGCGAGGATTACGACATGACCCGCGATGGCGCAGAGACCGCCATCGTCCATGACGACCGCACCGAACGCTTTGCCGTGTTCATCGATGCACGGGGGCAAAAGCCCCTCAGCACCGAAGACCTGCCCTTCCCGACGTTGCGGCGCGCGCTGCTGGATGCGGATCACGAAATTCCCGATGTCGCGCAGGATTACAGCCTACTGGGCGCGGATCCGTTCAGTGGCAGGCTGTGCTTGGCGGCGATCCCCTACCTGATGCACGACCGCCCGTTCGTTCAGGGGATCACGGCCTGTGCCGACATCGCAGAGGCCATCGCGCGGGGCATGGCGACCGGACGCCGTCGCAGGCTGGTGTCGTAGGACCGACTGACAAAGATCAGGTCGCAATCCTTCCATTAAACATCCATATGGATGGTACAAGGAAGGGATAGCAATCATGGCGACCGCCTCTCCGGCCCGGACGGCCGATACCGAAAAGATCACCATCAATCTGGGCTTCGTCGATTTGGGACGGATCGACCTGCTGGTGCGCGAAGGCTTCTATGCCAGTCGCAGCGACCTGATCCGCACCGCGATACGGGCGCAGCTGGACCGACACGACGCCTCGGTGGCCCCGGCCATCGTGCGCGACGATTTCGTGATGGGTCTGCGCGATCTGTCCCGGGCCGAACTGGAGGCCCTGCACGCCGCGAACCAGATGCTGGACCTGCGGGTGATCGGGCTTGCCCGCTTTGCCCGCGACATTCCCCCGGACCTGATCACCGCCACGATCCGCTCGATCGAGGTTCTGGGCACCATCCAGGCGGATGCCGGGGTCAAGGCGGCGCTGGACGCCTGCCGAACGAACAAGGGAACACGATGATGACCGAACAGATGCCGATGAACATGGCCCGCATCACCGAGCTGATGCGGTCGGGCGATCTGGCGCAAGCCACGCAGATGATCCAGTCGGGATTGGGCGGGGGCGCGATGCCGCGCATGCCGGGTGGCGGCCTGTCGATGCCGCAGATGCCCCGGATGTCGGCCGGCTTTCCCGCAGGTGCGGCCATGCGCGACAGCACGCCGATGGACATCCCCCAGGGGGCCAGCTGGACCACACACCAGCATCAGGCGGCAGCGCAGTCACGCGACTATCGCCTGTACCTGCCCGCGTCGCTGGAGGGACGCCCGGCTGCAGGGCTGTTGCTTCTGCTGCACGGCTGCACACAGGACCCGGATGATTTCGCCCGCGGCACCGGCATCATGGCGGCGGCAGAGCGCCATCGGATGATCGTCGTGGCCCCCGCACAGACGTCACAGGCCAACATGAACCGCTGCTGGAACTGGTTCGAGGCCCGTCATGCCGCCCGCGACGGCGGAGAGGCCGCCTTTCTGGTCGACCTGACCCGCAGCGTCGCCCACGACCACGCTGTGGCCCCCGACCGGCGCTTTGCCGCGGGACTGTCGGCCGGCGGGGCGATGGCGGTGATCCTGGGCGCGGTCTTTGCCGACGATTTCGGTGCCGTGGCCTGTCATTCGGGCCTTCCCAACGGCGCGGCTACGGACATGGCGGGCGCGTTCCAAGCGATGTCGCAGGGCGGATCCGATCGAGGTGAGGGCGTGGGCTGCCGGCTGTTCGTCGTGCATGGCGCGACCGACAAGACCGTGTCGCCGCGCAATGCCGATGCCGTAGTGGCGCAGGCGCTGCGGCGGCAACCCGGCCTGACCCGACGCGCGGCGGATGCACGGCTGAATGACCGTGCCGTGCATATCGGCCGATACCGCGATGACGCGGGCACGTTGCGGATTGAGACATGGCGGGTTCAGGGACTGGGTCACGCCTGGTCCGGTGGTCAACCTACCGGCAGCCACACCGCTCCGGGACCCTTGGCCACTGATGCGATGATGGGGTTCTTTCTGGCGTGACGAAAACGGCCCCCGGATCACCGGGGGCCATCCTATGTGGTCAGGCGTCGTGGTCGTCGTATTCGGCGGCCGCGTCGTTCACCGAATCCTCGGCCAGTTCGGTCAGCTTGGTGTCGGCCGCGCTTTCCTGGGCCAGGATCCCCTCCAGGTGGGTCTTCGCCTCATCCATTCCCAAGGCCTCGGCAAAGGCGCGCATCGAGCCGTAACGGGTGATCTCGTAATGCTCGACCGCCTGACAGCTGAAGATGATCGCGGCATCGGCGGCAACGCTGTCACCGAAATCCTCCAGCAGGCTTTCACCCTCTTCCAGGATGCCGTCGATGGCGTCGCACTTGACGGCCTTGGCACGCTTGCCCAGCAGCTCGAAAATCGCCTCCAAGGTTTCGATCTGGCCTGCGGTCTCCTCGCGATGCGCGGTCAGGGCGGCGATCAGGTCGGGATGGTCTGCCGCCTTGATCATCTTGGGCAGCGTCTTGTAGATTTTCTTCTCGGCATAATACATGTCCGCCAAGGCGTGCTCGAACAGATCCGCAAGGCCCTTGTCCGTCGCCGCGGGCTTGGCGGCCTTGGCCTTGGACTTCGCAGCCACGGCCTGCGACCGCTTGGTGCGGGCCTCGGCGGTGGGTTTTGCGGTCTTCTGCCCTGCCGCGCGGGCGGATTTCTTGGTTGCGGTCTTGGTCTTGGTGTCGTCGGAGGCGGTCGCCATGATGTCTCTCCCTGGCCCGGCAGGATCGCGGGGCCGTATCCTGTCGATGAAACGGGCGGTCGTGACTCGACGTTCCGTTGACATAAGTTCAGTCGCGCGCGGCCCTGTCCCACAGCCGGCGCACGACCAGCGCCGAGACCAGGCCCAGAACCGCACCGGCCGCGACATCGCCCGGATAGTGCTTGCCCCGCGGCACCTGGATTCCCGCGATCATCGCCGCGACCCCCAGGGCGGGCCCGGCCATGTGCGGCAGATCGCGCGCGACGACGACGGCCACCGCCACCGCGCCCGCCGTGTGCCCCGAAGGAAAGGACGTCTCGTGCCCGCCCCGGCTTTCGCCGGGCTCGCAGCGATAGTCCTGCCGCTTGATCATCTCGACCGGGCGGGTGCGGCGAAAGCGGTTCTTGATCACCCGCTTGACCGAATTGGCCAGGACATGCGCCGCCATCATCCGCAGGCCGGTGCGCGCGACATGATCCTGCCCGGACAACGCGCCGCCCAGGATCACGCCGCCGCAAACCAGGGAGAGGGGCACCTGGTCGGCCACCTCGCTCAGCGTGCCGACGGCCTTGACGACCGGATGGTGGCGGTGGCGCGCGGCTTGGGCGGCGGCCTCCTTGTCGGCCTGTTCCAGCGGGCCCGCATCATCGGCGCCGGGGGTGCGGATCGTGGTGTTCATCGGGAAAAACTCTCGTCTGTTCGGGACCGGCCCACCCTTGGGCCGGTCGGCAGCGCAACGGCGCGTGACGCGCCCGGTTCCGGTATCATATGATGCGTGCGGCAGGACGGATGGCCGTCGGCGGGCATCCGCCCGCAGCGACGGAACCGGGGCCTTCGTGCCGTGTTGACCAGCGCCCCCGTGCAGGGGGCATGTCGGGGGACCATCATGACACTGAACACTTCGGGGCCGCGTCAGGCCCCGCACGACCTGCTGGGGCCGGATGCCAATGCCGCAGTCGCCGCGCCCGAGGGTGGGGTCGACATCGTGCGCATGGCCGCGTGGCTGGTCGTGGGCACGGTCATCATCGGCCTGCTGTATTACGGACAGGAGGTGCTGATCCCGTTGGCGATCGCCTTCCTGATCAGCTTTGCCCTGGGACCGCTGGTCAAGGTTCTGGTCCGCCGCGGCATTCCGCAGGTGGCGGCGGTGTCGGTGGTCATGCTGACGGTCATTGCGATGCTGCTGGGGTTGGGCCTGCTGATCACGTCGCAGGTCAGCGTGCTCAGCGCCGAACTGCCCGCCTATCAGTCCACGATCCGCGCCAAGATCCAGGGGCTGGGCCAGCAGATGGAGGGGCCGGGCCTGTTCGACGGCGTGTTCCAGACCATCGCCACCGTCCAGGAACAGCTGGCCACCGCCCTGCAGGACGCCCCCGGCGCCGTGGCCGACCCGCTGGCCGTGACGGTCGTGGGCGACGGCCCGTCCCCCTTTGCCACCGCCAGCGCCTGGCTGGCCCCCGCCCTGGCGCCGCTGGCGACCCTGGGCATCGTGGTCGTCTTCGTGTTCCTTGTCCTTCTGGACCGGGGCGATCTGCGCGACCGTCTGATCCGCCTGCTGGGCGGCAACCTGCACCGCTCGACCGACGCGCTGGAGGAGGCGGGCAAGCGGATCTCCAAGTACCTGCTGATGCAGCTGGTGGTGAACGTCACATATGGCATTCCGATGGCGCTTGGCCTGTGGGCCATCGGGGTCCCGGGCTGGATCCTGTGGGGCACGCTGGCTGCGATCATGCGGTTCATTCCCTATGTCGGGCCGATGCTGTCGGCGATCTTTCCGCTGGCCCTGGCCTTCGCCGTCGATCCTGGATGGCAGATGGTGCTGATGGCGCTGGCGCTGATCGTGTTCCTGGAACTGGTCAGCAACAACATCGTCGAGCCGATGCTGTACGGCACCTCGACCGGCCTGTCGGCGCTGTCGCTGATCGCGGCCGCGACCTTCTGGACGGCGCTGTGGGGGCCGCTTGGCCTGATCCTGTCGACGCCCCTGACGGTCTGCCTGCTGGTCGTGGGCCGCAACCTGCCGCAGCTGGCCTTCTTCGACACGCTGCTGGGATCGACCCCGGCGCTGGACCTGCCCACGCGCATCTATCAGCGCCTGATCGCAAACGATCCCGACGAGGCCTACGAGATCGCGTCCGACGCCATCCGCACGACCGGGATCGCCGCGTTCTACAACACGACGGGGATGGAGGTCCTGCGCCAGGCCAGCGACGATTACCACGCCAATGCGCGGGTCGAGCATCGGCTGCGCGTGGTCGACGGCATGGACCAGCTGCTGGAAGACCTGCGCGAGGATCACCCGGCCACCCCCGCCGGCACCCCGCGCGTCGCCTGCATCGGCGGCAAGTGGCAGGTCGATGCCATTTCGGCCGAGATGCTGGTCCACGCGCTGGCGCTGGCCGACATTTCCGCCGTTCAGCGCGCGACCGGCACGGTCACCGCGCGCTATGTTGACGGTCTGGACCTGGAGGGGATCGACACCGTCTGCATCGGCTATTTCAGCCGCGATCCGGACGCGGCCGTGCGCGGTTTCGTCCGGCGTCTGCGCCGTCGCTGGCCCGACCTTCGGATCGTCCTGGCCCTGTGGAACGCCCCCGAGGATCAGGCGGGCCCCGACCGGGCCGAGGCGCTTGGCGTCGATCAGATCGTGCTGTCCATGGACGAGGCCGTCCAGTGGCTGACCCCGGCCCACGCAGACCGCGCCGCGATGCAGGCCCCCCCGCCCCCCGCGGACGAGGCCGCGCGCCTGGACGCCCTTGCCCAGACCGCGGTCCTGGACGGCCGCGCGCGCGAGGATCTGGACGATCTGGCGAAACGTGCGGCGGATGTGTTCGATGTCAGCCTGGCCTTCATCTCCGCGATCGATGCCGATGCGGAATACATCGTCGGGCAAAGCGCGGACCTGCCCGGCCGCCGCACGGAGACCGAGCCGCGCATGAACTGGATGCCGCGGGCCGAGGCGATGTGCAATCACGTCATCGCCGCCGACGACACGCTGGTCGTGCCCGACACCGACCGCGATGTGCGGTTTTCGGACAACCCGGCGGTGCGCCAGTGGCAGGGGCGGTTCTATGTCGGAACGCCGCTGCGCACGGCTGACGGCCACGTGCTGGGCGCCCTGTGCCTGATGGACCGCGAACCGCGCCAGATCGAGGATGCGGAACTGGACCTGCTGGACAAGATCGCCGCCGATGTCGTGGCGGTGATGACCGACCAGGATGCCGTTCCGACCGAACCGCGGCGCGAGGAACCGCCCGCCCCCCGCGGCGTCCTAGGTCAGCGCATCCCGGACTGAAGCGCCGGTTCGACCCCGCGCGCCGCCAGCGACGGCGGCAGTTCGATGGGCAGAAAATCGACCGGTGGCGCGGGATCGTGCCGCCGGTCGATCGCCTCGACATACAACGCCTGCAGCGTGTCGATCATGCGGTCCAACCCAAAGTGGCCGGCCACATGCCGGCGCGGCACGTCGCGAGGGATCTGCATCGCCTCGATCAGCGCGCGGTCCAGCCCGGCTCCATCGGGGGCGGCGAACCGCCCGGCCGGGCCCAGCACCTCATGGACCGCGCCCATCGCGACGGCGGCCACGGGCGTTCCGCAGGCCATCGCCTCGATCGCGGTCAGGCCGAAGGGCTCGTCCCATTGCGGCGTGAACAGCAGGGCCGATGCACGACCGTATTCCGCGGCCAGATCCGGTCCCGCCAAGTGCCCGCCAAAACGGATGTCCCCCGACAGTTGCGGACGGACCTGCGCGTCAAAGTAATCGCCATCCTCGATGCTGCCAAAGATCGTCAGGGCGACGCCCGCGCGACGTGCGGCGGTGATCGCCAGATGGGGTGCCTTGTTCGGCGTGATGCGTCCCGCCCAGACCGCCTGCCCGTTACCCCGCGGCGAATAGGGCCACTGCGCCAGATCGATGCCGTTCGGCAGCACCCGCGCCGATGCGGGCGGACCTTCGGGGAAATAGGCCGCCAGATGCCTGCGCGAACATCCTGTCGTCATATGCCACGGGGCCACGCTGTCGCGCACGGCCCGGCGCAGCGCGTCAAAGGGCGGCACGTGCAGCGAGGTGACCATCGGCACGCGCACCGCCCGCGCAAAGCGCGGTGGAAACCGATGAAGCGTGTTATTGTGGATGATGTCGAAATCCATGTCCGCCAGCGTGGCCAGGCTGGCTGCATGGTGACTGTCCAGATGAGCATTCAGCGGTTCGGTGCCGTGATATTGGTGCCACGGAAAATCAAGGTCGTAATGCTGCGCCATCAGTGGCAGCAACGGCACGTCCACCCGGCTGTCGCCCGCCGCGACCAAGGTCGCCTCATGCCCCCGCGCCCGCAGGGCGTGGACAAGGTGGTGGGCATGACCCTCCATCCCGCCCATGAACGGGGCCGCGATGGGGTGACGGCAATGTGCCATCACCGCGATCCGCAACGCGCGGCCGGTCATTCGGCGGCGGGCATCAACAGGGCGCTTTGTTCGCGGGCGACCCGTTCGGTCGTCATGCGGTCGTCTTCGGCCAGCTGATGCAGGTGGTCGATGACACGGCGGGAATTGGCATAGGGCATGTGCCCCTGCTGTTCGCACAGGGCGAATTCCGTCGGGCCGGGTTCGCGCAGCAGCTGTAACCCCTCGGGTGCGTTGCGGATCAGGCCCATCAGCTGGAACGCGTACAGCCAATGTTCCATCGTGCGGTGACCCCATTTGCGGGCAAAGACCTCGGTGTTGCGCAGGACAGAGTGCAGGTGATGAACCGGGGGCATGCAATGCGGATGGTACTGATGATAGACGCGGCCCCCCGCGATCCACCAGATCGGGGCGCCGCCGTCCGACCAAGCGCGGCCAAAATCGGTATCCTCGCCGCCATATCCGGAAAAGCTTTCGTCGAAACGCGGGCCGTCCAGCCAATCCTGGCGCCACATCGCAAAGTTCAGCGACCAGAAGCACCGGTAGTCGGCACAGGCCGCCACCCCGGAGGCCGGGGGGCCCTGGCGGTCGGAATGCTTGACGGCGATGTCGGCGAAGCGGTCGAAATCCAGCCCCCCGTCGGTGCCGCCTTGGGGCAGGTACATCACCTCGCCCATGAACAGGCCGCGACGGTCCGCCATGCGGTCCAGATAGCCGCTGATGAAATCGGGCGCCGGGATGCAGTCGACATCGACAAAGACCAGCATGTCGCCCGTCGCCGCGTCGGCCACCGCATTGCGGGCCGCCGACAGCGGCAGTTCGGGCGCCGTCACGCGGATCTGGCGGATGGGAAAGTCGGTCCGCGGCAGGTCGGTATAGTCGGCGTCCTGCATCACGCCGATGATCAGTTCCGACGGCTTGTGATGCTGGGCCTGAAAGCCCGCGACGACATTGCGCAAATGGGCCTCACGGCCCGCAGCGATGGTCAGGGCGGAAACGTGGATCATGCAGGGGCTCCTTCGGGGGTGCGTGTCGGGGGGGCGGCGGACCACAGGTCGCGCGCCAGGGTTTCCAGCCATCGGGCCGTGTCGGCCGCGGGATCGGCGGTGACGAGGCGCGCCTGTGCAGAGGGGTCGTGAGCGTCCATCGCCCGTGCGACTGCAGCGCGCCAGGCGTGTGCGCTGGACGGCAGATGCGGCAGGTGCAGCGCGACGCCCGCGCGGGCCAGGGCTTCGGCCTTCAGGCGCTGTTCGTCGAAATAGCGCCATTCCGGCACCACGATCCACGGCCGCCCGGCGGCCAGAACCTGCGCGCAGGTGGTGTTGCCCGTTGACGAGATCACCAGATCCGCCGCCGCCACATGGGTCGCCGGGTCGTCGACCCAGCCCCGGTGGGTCAGGTTGCCGCCCTGCGTCGCATGCCAGTCGGGCTGGGTTGCGCCGATGGTCATCCAGTGCCAATCGGGAAAGGCCCGCGCGGCCACGCCCATTGGCGCCTGTGCAAAACCGGTGCCGCCCGCACCCGACACCAACAGCGCTACGGGGCGGTCGGGGTCCAGCCCCAAGGCCCGCCGGGCCGCCGCCCGGTCCGGAGGCGTGATCGCGGGAATGCCCAGGCCGGGGGCATAATGGATGCGGTCTGCAAGTGGCTGCCAATCCGGCTGCGCCAAGGCGGCAGAGAACGGCGCCAGAAGGCCCACAGCCCCCGCATAGGCGGCTTGGTGTCCCTGGTCGCCGCGGTCGCCATGCTGCAGGATCTTCACATGGGGGACCGAACAGATGCGCGACAGCTGTGCGATCTCGGCGCTGACATCGCAGATCATCAGCGCGGGATCATCGCTGGCAAACCAGCCAGCGATCCGGCCCATCGCCTGACGGATGCCCGGCCAGCCCAGAGGCGCGCAGTGCAGCGTGTCGGGTGTCGGAACGTGGTCCATGTCGCATTCGGCGCCGGTCCGTTCGAACAGCGACGGGATGGTGACGATGCGCGCCCGTGCCGTCAGCGGCGGAAAGATGTCGTCCCGGGCGCAGAAAATCGTGACCGGCCGATCGGTGGGAAGCGCATTGACGATGGCCGCGCAGCGTTCCGCGTGGCCCCGTCCCTGGTGGTGGACGAAATAGCCGAAGGGCCGCTTTGCCGTGTCGTCGGGGACCAGGTCACGCATGCTGCGCCTGCCGTGCCAACCCAAGCTGCGCCAGACCGTCGATGACCCCGGCGGCGTGGTGATAGCGGCTTTGATAGATGCCCCGACCGCGCAGATGGGCCAGTTCGGCATAGGCATTCGATGGCAGGATCGACGCCCCGCTGGCCGCCAGCATGTCTGCATCGTTGCCGCTGTCTCCCGCAGCGATGCAGTGGCGCAGGTCAAGGCCCCGGCGCGTGGCCTCGAATCGCAGGGCGGCGGCCTTGCCGGCCGCCTGCGGCAGCACGTCGATGAACTCGCCGTGCGAGGCGATGACGCGTGCTGCCAACCCGGCGCGCGCCAGATCGCGTTCGATCCCCGCGGCCTGCGCGGCGGTACCCAGCAGCGACAGCTTCCACCGCCGCTGTTCATAGCCTGCCTGCAAAACGGGGGTGCGGGCCTGCAGCACGGCCCGCACCGCATCGCGGTCCCAGTCCGCATCCAGCAGCGCGGCATAGTCGGTGCAGGGGTGCAGGCGGTCGCCCGCGCCCCACCGCCAGATCTCGGACCCGACCGAGGTGATGAACAGGTCGGGCCGCGGCAGGGCCCAATCGGCCAGCACCCGGCGCGCCTGCGACACGGACCGCCCGGTGGCGACGGCGAACAGCAACCCTTCGTCGCGCTGCGCGTGCCAATCGACGAACCGTGCGGCGGCCACAGGGCAGCCGGTCAGCGTGCCGTCGATGTCGCTGGCCAAGATGCGGCGCACCGCGCGACGCGGCAGGGGGGCGGCGCGCTGCAGGTTTCGGCAGATCGCCACCGACCGTCGCGCCCAGTCCCGCCAGTCAAAGGCCTCCAGCGCGCGGGCCTGCGCGCGGATCGCGCCCTGCGGGTCGTCCATCATGCGCAGGCAGGCCGCGGCGACCTGCCCCGCGTCGCCGGGATCGACCAGCGCGCCGTGGCCCAGCTGTGCCACGATGTCCACGGGGCCGCCGTTCCGGGTCGCAACCACAGGAACGCCAGCCTGCGCCGCCTCGACCAGGGTCAATCCAAAGGGTTCGTGCAGCGCCGGGTTCACGAAGACGCCTCCCTGCGCTGCCCGCGCGTACAGCGCCCGCAGCTGACCCGCATCATGGCGCGGCGGCAGGGCGACCTTGCCCCATAGGCCATGGCGGTCGATCCGGTCGAACAGTCCGCGCAGCACCTGCGCCTGTTCGGCGGGCCCGCCATCGATGCCGTCGCGCAGCCCGGCCAGGATCACCAGGTTGGCGCGGTCCTGCAGCTCGGGCGATGCGGCGTAGGCATCGACCAGCCCGGCCAGGTTCTTCTTAGCCACAGGACGGGCCACCGCCAGAACGATGGGACGATCCGGCCTGCGCAGGAACGGCGCCAGCAGCGCATCGGCCGCCGCGGTGCCCGCATACGGCAGCAGCGTCACGCCGGGAGACACGCAATGGCTGCGCCCCTCGGCCGCCTTGCCATAGGGGCGCAGCTGGCGCTCGGCCTCGTCGCGCGAGGACACGATGATCGCGGCGGCGCCCTCGACGGCCGACCGCTCGGCCGCGATCCGGTCGCGCAGATCGGGACGGCTGGCGGCGGCAGGGTCCTTTTGCAGGGCCAGCGAATGGGGGGTATAGATCCAGGGAATGCCGAACCGTTTCTGCGCCGTCCGGGCCAGGCGCGCGGCGTCGGCGAAATGCGCGTGAATCACGTCGGGCTTCTGCGACATCCCGCCAAGCATCCCGCAGAATGCCTCGGCCAGGGCGGGCAGCTCCGCCTCCAAGGCCTCCTTGGCCAGATAGGCGCGATTGGCAGTCGACAGGCGCAGGATGCGGCAGCCGGGCGTGACCTCCTCCACCGCCTGCGCGTGGATGGGATCCATGCCGTCGAACGCACGGGTGACGATGTCGACCGATGCCACCTGCGGCAGCGCCGCCTGTGCCATGGCAGCACCCAGGACATAGGCGATGTGGCCGCCGGTATCCTCGGTCACGCCATAGCGCACGGGGGCAGCCTTCAGGCAGCCGCCCAAGGCAAGGTGAAGAATGTGCATGATTGCACCTTTCGGCAAACTGACTGCAGACCGTGCAATGCGGCCGTTGCACAGCGAACAACGTCACGCCGCCGCGGGTTCACCGGAAAGCGACCAAGTAAAGAAAGATGAACTCTCCCCTCCCCGGTGGTGCCTTGCCGATGGGCAGCATGTCGGTACGAAAAAAGCACCGTGGCGCTGTAACGCGCGCCCCACCCGCCGCGATCTGATCTGCATGAAGGCGGGCTGACGCGCCTTCGACATCAGAACGGAGATGATCATGACCGCATTCACGACCCGCCTTTCGCTTGGCGCCTCGCTGGCCTGCGCGCTTGGTGCGATGGCCGCCACCCCCGTCATGGCGCAGGAGATGGAGAAATGCTTCGGCGTCGCCTTGGCCGGGCAGAACGACTGCGCCGCGGGGCCGGGCACGACCTGCGCGGGCACCTCGACGGTCGACTATCAGGGGAACGCCTGGACGCTGGTCCCCGCCGGCACCTGCACCACGATGGAGCTGCCCGCGCAGGCCGACGGCACCGCCCGCATGGGCATGCTGGAGGAACAGATGCGCGACCTGCCCGCCTGATCCGACACGGACCGCGCGGGGATCGTCCCGCGCGGCCATTCCCAAAGGGTGATGCCATGTCCCGCCTTCCCGCCACCCCCGGCGTCGGTTTCAAGCCCCAGCATTTCGCGGCGATCCGCCAGGATGCCCGCCCCGTCGGCTTCTTCGAGGTCCATGCCGAGAATTATCTGGGCGCGGGCGGCCTGCCCCACGCGCAGCTGACCGCGCTGCGTGCCGATTTCCCGCTGTCGCTGCACGGCGTGGGCCTGTCGATCGGCAGCCCGCATGGGCTGGACCGGGATCACCTGGCGCGGCTGCGCGCGCTGTGCGACCGGTATCAGCCGGACAGCTTTTCCGAACACCTGGCATGGTCCAGCCACGGGGCCGAATACCTGAACGACCTGCTGCCCCTGCCCTATACGCCCCAGACCCTTGCGCTGATCATCGATCATGTCGATCAGGTCCAGACCGCGCTGGCGCGTCCCATCCTGCTGGAGAACCCCGCCACCTACCTGCTGTTCCAGCAATCCGAGATCCCCGAAACCCAGTTCCTGCAGGCCATCGCCCAGGCCACCGGCTGCGGGCTGCTGCTGGACGTCAACAACCTCTATGTCTCGGCGGTGAACCATCGGCGCGATCCCTGGGCATGGCTGGACGCCTTTCCTCTGGACCTGGTGCAGGAGATCCACCTGGGCGGCCATGCGACCGAGGACCTGCCCTCGGGCCCGCTGCTGATCGACGATCACGGCAGTGCCGTCGCCGACCCGGTCTGGGCGCTTTATGCAGAGGCCATCGCGCGCCAGGGCCCGCTGGCGACGCTGGTCGAATGGGACAACGACCTGCCCGACTGGCCCATCCTCGCGGCCGAGGCTGCGCGGGCGGACGCCATCCTGCGGCATGCGGGGCTGGCCCATGCCGTCTGAACACGCCCGTTTCATCACGGCCTTCGACGTCGCGCTGCGCGGCGGGCCGCTGCCCCCCGGCGTGACCGGCCCCGAGGCCGAGCGCCGTTTCGCCGTCTATCGCAACAATGTGGCGGTAGGCCTGTCCGCCGCGCTGGCACAGCGTTTTCCCGTCATCCGCCGGCTGGTTGGGGCCGACTATTTCGCCGCGCTGGCCGCAAGCTTCGTCGCGACCGACCGCCCCCGGTCGCCGGCGATGGCCGAATGGGGCGCGGGGTTCGCGGCCTTTCTGGCCGATTTCCCGCCGCTGGCCGCCTGGCCCTGGATGGCCGACGTCGCGCGGATCGAACATGCTCGTGGGCTGGCCTTTCACGCGGCCGACGCCGTCCCGGTCCGCCCGGACCGCCTGACCCGCGCAGACCCGGCCTTGCTGAGGCTGGGCCTGCACCCGTCGGTCATCGTGCTGCCGCTGCACCATGCGGGCGTCGCGGTCTGGGCGATGAACCAGCCCGGCGCCACCCCCGGCCCTGTCCCCGCGGGACCCCAGATCGCGCTGATCCTGCGCGATCCGTCCTGGGGCGTTCCGGTCACCGCGATCAGCCCCGCCGACGCCGCGATGATCGCGGCCCTGCCTGCGGGAACGCTGACGCAGGCCGCCCGGGCCGCCCGGGCGGTGCAGGCCGACCACGACCCCCAACCGCTGCTGCTGCACCTGATGCGGTCCGGCAGCCTGACCGACCAGGAGACCGTGCCATGACCCCCATCCTGACCGACCTTGCCGGGCTGGCCCTGCGCGTGTTTCCGGCGGCGGTCTTCTGGCAGTCGGGCCGCACCAAGGTCGACGGCCTGTCCATCAAGGACAGCACCTGGTTCCTGTTCGAACACGAATACGCCCTGCCCGTGATCCCGTCGGACTGGGCAGCGGTGGCCGCGACCCTGGCCGAACACCTGCTGCCGGTGCTGCTGATCCTGGGGCTGATGACGCGGCTGTCGGCGCTGGCGCTTCTGGCGATGACGGCGACGATCCAGATCTTCGTCTATCCCTCGGCGTGGATGACGCATGGGCTGTGGGCCGCCGCCTTCCTGGCGCTGATCGCGCATGGGCCGGGGCGGTGGTCGCTGGACCACGTCCTGCAGACCCGCCGGGTGCCGGCGTGATCGCCGTTCCCGCCATCGTGCCTTGCGGGGTGGGCATCCCTGCGGCTAGCCTGAGGACAGGCGCGCGGAGGCGGGGCATGCAGCAGGATGGCACCGAATGGGCGGCACTTCTGGCGGCGGCGCAGGCCGGCGACAGCCGCGCCATGGCCCGGTTCCTGACCCAGGTCACGCCGCTGATCCGCGCCGTGGTGCGGGCCCGCGGGCGCAGCCTGCCCCGCGACCTGCACGAGGATGTCGTCCAAGAGGTGCTGCTGGCCATCCACCTGAAACGCGACAGCTGGCAGCCGGACACACCTCTGCGTCCCTGGCTGTACGCGGTCACCCGCTACAAGGTGATCGACGCGTTCCGCAGGCGGGGCAGCCGCGTCCACCTGCCCATCCACGACTTTGCCGAGATCATGGCCGACAGCCGCACCGACGACCCCACCGCCGCCCGCGACCTGGGGGTGCTGCTGGCGCGCATCGACGCGCGGTCCGCGGGCATCGTCCGCGCCATGGGCATCGAGGGGGACAGTGCCGACGACGTCGCTGCCCGCCTTGGCATGACCGACAGCGCAGTCCGGGTCGCCCTGCACCGCGCCATGAAGAAGCTGTCCGCCATCGGACTGGGAACACGCGAATGACACAACCCTCCTCGACCGAGGCGCTGATTGCGCGACTGGCGGCCGAACCCCTGCCCTCGACCCGGTTCTCTCCGGCGCGGATGATCGCCACGATGGCCGGGACGGCGCTGCTGGGCCTTGCGCTGCAGATGGCGCTGTCCGGGCCGCGCCCCGATCTGGCCGCATCGCTGGCCGCGCCGGTAACCCTGGCCAAGCCGCTGCTGCCGCTGATGGTGCTGATGCTGGCCTGGCCCATGGCGGTGCGGCTGGCACGGCCCGGCGCGCGTATCGGGCTGTGGCCCCTGGCGGTGCCCGCGGCCTTGGCGCTGGCCCTGGCGGTCTGGGCACTGGTCGCGACGCCCGTCGATCGGCTGGCCCATGACTGGCTGGGCCATTCGGCCGATACCTGCGTGCCCGCGGTGCTGGCCCTGTCGGCAGCACCCCTGTTTGCAGGCGTGCGGCTGATGCGTCGCGGCGCCAGCACGCATCCCGTCCTGGCCGGCGCGCTGATCGGACTTGCGGCAGGCGCCGGTGCGGCGACCGGCTATGCCCTGTCCTGCACCGAGGATTCGCCGCTGTTCTATGTGTTCTGGTACGGCGCGGCGATCGTGCTGGCATCCGTGGCCGGGGCCGTGGCGGGTCACAAGCTGCTGCGCTGGTGATCCAGGTTATCCACAATTTCCGGGGACAGTTCCGGGGGTAACCGTAGAAAATCTCGTTGTGGCAGGACCTTGACCGCTGCACCTGTCACGCCACCAAGTAGCGGCACAGTGGTACCAACCTATGTAGGCGCCCTGAGGAATCTCCGTTCGCACCCAACGCTGCGCGCCGACGTTGCCTACCAATCGCCGCGTTCATGGTCGCAAGTCCGAAGGTGAGAGTGCCGCAGCAGAATGGCCAATAACGGTTGCGCCGCGGCTTTTCATGACCATCGTCTTTGAGGGGGTGAGATCAGTGAACCCAAACATCCGATGGTTGCCTAGTGGACTGCACGGCTTCGCCGCGGGCCGTCGTGATGCCTGTTTGAACCGTTTGGCGAACCGAATGCGGCGGCCAGACACCGTCCCCGGCCTGCTGATGACGTAACACAGCGTTCCTCCGTAATTCGCATTGCGCTGCGATTGTCACTCGGCAGGCTGGCGCTTTTCGCACGCCTCCTGCGCGACCTCTGACGCAAATTAATCGCTTGGCCGCCGGGGATCGACGCCAGGGTTGGTCGGACGATGTCAGTAGGGCATATTCATCCGCGCGGCCGTGGGAGATCATCCAGCACAGGAAGCCTGCATGCCGAACATTTAGGGTCAACGTCTTGGTTAACGTGACCGCGCGGGGACAAGTCGTAACGACGCCACGCCCTATCCGTGGGGAGAGGCCCATCGCACCTGATTCCCGGACGTCAGGCCTTCCAGACAGGCAGGTCGGCGGATTTGCCTCATAATAAGGTTGCATTTTAACCGAACGCTTAAACTTCGGGCAGTCGACGTCATTGATGGAGCACGGGCAAACCATTGCACTGTAATGGTTCGCATTTCTGACCCACCGAACAAAGGCGCGGGGACAGGTATCCGCTTTGCAGCCGCTGAATCACAGTCTATCACGCGTTATCGCGCTTGCGTGACTGCAGATTTGTGACAGCATGAACCAATAACGGATTGGTTCGCTTCATGGACATGCCTGATCTTCCCTTTGCCGATGACGGCCCTGCCAAGGGTCAGGGAAACATGACCTCTGCCTATGCGCTGGAACAGCTGCGCGCTTGGGTGGACGATCCGGGTCATCCGAACGGCACCCGCCTGCCGACCGAACGGCAGCTGTCCGAGCAGATGGGCATCGGCCGCCGCGCGATCCGCCGCGCGCTGGAGGTGCTGGAGGCCGAGGGCCGCATCACCCGCCGCCAGGGCGCCGGAACCTTCGTCGGTGGTCAGATCGACAGCGCCGCCCCCGCAACCGATTTCTTCGAGATCATGGAGGTGCGCCTGCGCCTGGAGCCGCAACTGGCGGCCCTTGCCGCGCTGCGCGCCAAGCCGGTCCAGATCGCCCGCATGCACGAATTGTCGGACCGCATCGCGCAATGCGTCGACGCCGACGAGGGAGAGCTGTGGGACGGCACCCTGCACCGCCAGATCGCCGAGGCCGCCGGCAACGCGCTGTTCCTGTCGCTGTTCGACGTGGTCAACCGCATCCGCCAGGACCCCGCCTGGCAGGCGGTGCGAGAACGCGCGCGGGGTGGCCTGGCCGGTCACGCGCTGCCCGTGGCCCAGCACCGCGCCATCGTCGACGCCATCGCCGCCCGCGACCCGCAGGCGGCCGCCGAACAGATGCGTCTGCATCTGCTGATGCTTCAGGAAAAGCTGATCCGCCTTGGATCGGCCGACCTGCCCGCAACCGATACCGGAAGGCCGGACCAACCGGCCCATGCTTGACCCCCATCAGGAAGGACATCCCATGACCCGCCATCTGCTGACCGCCACCGCGCTTGCCGCGCTGCTGACCGCCCTGCCCGCCGCTGCACAGGAGATGCGCATCGGCCTGGGCGACGACGCGGACATCCTGGACCCCGACCAGTCGCGCACCTTCGTGGGCCGCATCGTCTATGCGGGCCTGTGCGACAAGCTGGTCGACCTGGACGCCGACGCGCAGATCATCCCGATGCTGGCGACGGACTGGACCTATTCCGACGACGGGCTGCAGCTGGTGATGAACCTGCGCGACGACGTGGTGTTCCACGACGGAACGGCGTTCGATGCCGATGCGGTGGTGGCCAACATCACCCGGTCGATGACCCTGCCGGAATCGCGGCGCAAGTCCGAGCTGTCTTCGGTCGCCTCGGTCGAGGCGACGGGGCCGCTGCAGGTGACCTTCACGCTGACCGCGCCGGACGCGTCGCTGATCGCGCAGCTGTCGGACCGGGCGGGAATGATGATCTCTCCGACCGCGGCCAAGGCGGCAGGCGCCGATTTCGGCCAGAACCCGGTCTGTTCGGGTCCTTTCAAGTTCGTCGAACGCATCCAGCAGGACCGCATCGTGCTGGAGAAGTTCGAGGATTACTATGACGCGGACCGCATCAAGATCGAACGCGTGACCTATCGCCCGATTCCAGACACCACCGTGCGCCTGGCCAACCTGCAGTCTGGAGAGCTGGACATGGTCGAACGGATCGCCGCCACAGACGTGGGCACCGTCAACCAGACCGACGGGCTGAGCCTGCAGGAGGTCGTGGGCCTGGGCTACATGGCGATCTATGCCAACATCGGCAACGGCGACCGCGCCCTGACCCCGATGGGAGAGGACGCGCGCGTCCGCCAGGCCTTCTCGCTGGCCATCGACCGCGAGGCGCTGAACCAGGTCGTGTTCGACGGCACGGCGCGCGCGGGCAACCAGCCCTTCCCGCCGACCTCGCAATGGTACAACCAGGATCTGCCCGTCCCCGCCCGCGACGTCGAGGCCGCCAAGGCCCTGCTGGCCGAGGCCGGACAGGAGCGCGTCGCGGTCGAGATCCAGCATGCCAACAACCCCGTCGTCACCCAGATGATGCAGGTCGTCCAGGCGATGGTGGCCGAGGCGGGCTTTGACGTCACCCTGCGCGCGACCGAATTCGCGACGCTTCTGTCGGAGCAGACGGCGGGCAACTTCCAGCTGTCGCGGTCGGACTGGTCGGGGCGTCCCGACCCGGACGGCAACCTGCACCAGTTCGTCACCTGCGAGGGCGGGATCAACGACCCGAAATACTGCAACCCCGAGGTCGACCGCCTGTTGAACGAGGCGCGCGCCGTCACCGACCCCGCCGCCCGCAAGGCGCTGTACGACGAGGCCGGCGTGATCCTGAACCAGGACCTGCCGGTGATCTATCTGGGCCACCAGACCTACATCTTTGCGCTGGACGACAAGGTCCAAGGCTTCAAGGCGCTGCCCGACGGGATGATCCGCCTGCAGGACGTCACCCTGGCCGAGTGACCATGACCGGGGGCGCGCCAGCCGCGCCCCCGCACCAATGGTGAAAGGACCCCCATGCTGATCTATATCGCCAAGCGGCTGATGGTCGCCCTGCCGACGCTGCTGATCGTGTCGATGCTGGTCTTCGGGCTGCAGATGCTGCTGCCCGGCGATCCCGTCCTGGCCATGGCCGGAGAGGAGCGCGACCCCGAGACCCTGGCCCGCATCCGCGAACAGCTGCACCTGGACGACCCCGTGCCGGTCCAGTACCTGCGCTGGCTGGGGGGCGTGGTGACGGGCGATCTGGGCACCTCGCTGCGGACCGGGGAACCCGTGTCGCAGCTGATCGTGCAGAAGCTGCCCGTGACCATCCAACTGGCGGTAATGTCGATGATCTTCGCGATGCTGATCGGCATTCCCGCAGGCATCATCGCGGCGGTGCGCAAGGGCAGCGTGACCGACTGGCTGGCCAATTTCGTGGCGTTGTCGGGTCTGTCCATCCCGAACTTCTGGCTGGGGATCATGCTGATCCTGCTGGTGTCGGTGAACCTGGGCTGGCTGCCGGCATCGGGATATGAATCGATCTTCGTCGATCCGGTCCGCTCGCTGCAGACGATGATCATGCCGGCCTTCGTGCTGGGTACGGGGCTGGCCGCGACGCTGATGCGCCACACCCGGTCATCCATGCTGGGCGTGCTGTCGGCGGACTATATCCGCACGGCGCGGGCCAAGGGCCTGACCGGTCGCCAGGTGGTGCTGAAGCACAGCTTCAGGAACGCGCTTTTGCCGGTCATCACGCTGACCGCGCTGCTGTTCGGCGAATTGCTGGCGGGCGCGGTGCTGACCGAACAGATCTTCACCATTCCGGGTTTCGGCAAGTTGATCGTCGATGCGGTGTTCAACCGCGACTATGCCGTGGTGCAGGGGGTCGTGCTGTGCACCGCCGTCGGTTTCCTGCTGATGAACCTGGTCGCGGACGTGCTGTCCGTGATGCTGAACCCCCGGATGAGGGCCGCCCTATGACCGCCATCGACATGCCCGCCCCCCGCGCCAAAAGCCGATTCTGGCGCAAGTTCCGGCGCAACCGCGCGGCCCTGGTCGGCGGCATCATCGTGGCCTTCTTCGTCCTTCTGGCCTTGGCCGCGCCGATCCTGCCCATCGCCGACCCGCTGGCCACCAGCTGGACTGCGATCCGGCTGCCGCCCTCGGCCGAATACTGGCTGGGCTCGGACGAGATCGGCCGCGACATCCTGTCCCGGATGATCTGGGGCGCGCAGGCGTCGCTGATGGCGGGGGTGATCTCTGTGGCGATCGCCGTCGTCACCGGCGTGCCCATCGGGCTGATCGCGGGCTATTTCGGCGGCTGGACCGACACGATCATCTCTCGCTTCACCGATGCGCTGTTGGCGATGCCCTTCCTGATCATGGCGATCGCCCTGGCCGCATTTTTGGGGCCAAGCCTGACCAACGCGATGATCGCCATCGGCCTGTCGGCCATGCCGATTTTCATCCGCCTGACCCGCGCCCAGGTCATGTCCGTCAAGACCGAGGATTACGTCGAGGGCGCCCGCGCCATCGGCCTGGGTCACATGGCGATCATGGGCCGCTACATCCTGCCGAACATTGTGCCGCCGATCATCGTGCAGGCCACGCTAACCATCGCCACCGCCATCATCGCCGAGGCGTCGCTGTCCTTCCTGGGCCTGGGCCAGCAGGCCCCCGCGCCAAGCTGGGGGTCGATGCTGAACGTGGCCAAGAACTTCCTGACGCAGGCGCCCTGGATGGCCTGGTGGCCGGGGGCCGCGATCTTTCTGGTCGTGATCGGCTTCAACCTGATCGGCGACGGGCTGCGCGATGCGCTGGACCCGCGCGAACACTGACATTGCAAGGAGTCGTCATGACCCAATTCACCACCCGCCCCGAGATCACCGGCACGTTCGGCGTCGTCACCTCGACCCATTGGATCGCGACCGCCGTGGGCATGGCGATCCTGGAAAAGGGCGGCAATGCGTTCGACGCCGCCGTCGCGACGGGCTTTGTCCTCCAGATCGTCGAGCCGCATCTGAACGGCCCGGCGGGTGATCTGCCCGCGATCATCCATTCGGCCAAGACCGGAAAGACCCAGGTGATCTGCGCCCAGGGCCCCGCCCCGGCCGGTGCCACCATCGAGCATTACCGCGCCGAGGGGATCGACCTGATCCCCGGCAACGGTCTGCTGGCCACCGTCATCCCCGGCGCCTTCGACGGCTGGATGCTGATGCTGCAGGACCACGGCACGATGAGCGTGGCCGAGGTTTTGGCCCCCGCCATCCACTATGCCCGCCACGGCCATCCGATGCTGCCCCGCGTGGCGGACAGCATCGCCGGCCTGGCCGATTTCTTCGCCGCCGAATGGCCCACATCGCACGCGACCTGGCTGCCCGGCGGGCAGGCCCCGCAGGCGGGCGCGCTGTTCAGGAACGAGGTGCTGGCGGACACCTACAGCCGCATCGTCGAAGCCTCCGAGGGCGCGCCCACGCGCGAGGCGGGGGTGCAGGCCGCCCGCGACGCCTTCTATCGCGGCTTCGTGGCCGAGGCGATCGACCGCTTCTGCCGCACGACCGAGGTGATGGACGGCAGCGGCGCGAAACATCGCGGCGTCCTCAGCGCCGACGACATGGCCGGCTATGCCGCCACGACCGAGGAGCCGACCTGGGCCGACTATCACGGCTGGTCCATCGCCAAGACCGGACCCTGGGGCCAGGGGCCGGTGCTGCTGCAGGGGCTGAAGATCCTGGAGGGCATCGACATCGCCGCGATGGACCCGAACGGTCCCGATTTCGTCCATACCGTCATCGAGACGATGAAGCTCTCCTATGCCGACCGCGAGGTCTATTACGGCGACCCCCTGATGCACGACGTGCCGATGGAGGCGCTGCTGTCGGACGCCTATGCAGCAGACCGCCGCGCGCTGATCGGGGACACCGCGTCGCTGGACCTGCGCCCCGGCACCGTGCCGGGGTTCGAGGATCAGCGCGCCCGCACCCTGTCGCTGCTGGACGGCCTGGGCAAGGGCGCGGTCTATGAGCCGACCATGGCGCATCTGTCGGAAAAGCGCGGCGATACCGTGCATATCGACGTGATCGACCGGTGGGGGAACATGGTGTCCACCACGCCCTCGGGCGGCTGGCTGCAATCGTCGCCAATCATCCCGGAGCTGGGCTTCTGCCTGAACAGCCGCGCGCAGATGTTCTGGCTGCAGCCGGGCCTGCCCACGTCGCTGGAACCGGGACGGCGGCCGCGCACCACGCTGACGCCCTCGCTGGCGCTGCGCGACGGGGTGCCGCATCTGTCCTTCGGCACGCCCGGCGGCGATCAGCAGGACCAGTGGCAGCTGGTCTTCTTCCTGCGCCATGTTCATTTCGAGCCGAACCTGCAGGCGGCCATCGACGCGCCGCTGTTCCATTCGACGCATTTCCCGGCCTCGTTCCACCCGCGCACCGCGGCACCGGGCGGCATGCTGATCGAGGATCGCGTGGGCCAGGCCACCATCGACGAGCTGCGCCGTCGCGGCCATGACGTGACCGTCACCGGCCCCTGGGACATCGGCCGCCTGACCGCGGCCAGCCGCGATGCGCAGGGCCTTTTGCGCGCGGCCGCGACGCCGCGGCTGATGCAGGCCTATGCGGCGGGGCGGTAGGATGACGGATCCCATCCTCAGCCTGCGCGGCCTGTCGGTCTCCTTCCCCACCGACGACGGGATGAAGGAGGTCGTGCGCAACATCAGCTTCGACGTGGCACCCGGAGAGACCGTGGCCATTGTCGGCGAAAGCGGATCGGGCAAAAGCGTCACGTCGCTGGCGATCATGGGCCTGCTGGACAAGCGCGCGCGCGTCACCGGACAGGTCCTGCTGGGCGGGCGCGACCTGACGCGCCTCTCTGAACAGGAGATGCGCCGGGTTCGCGGCAACGACATCGCGATGATCTTTCAGGAACCGATGTCCTCGCTGAACCCGGTCTTTCCGGTGGGCGACCAGATCGCGGAATTGCTGATCCGCCATGGCCAGGTGCCCCGCGACCAGGTCGGGGCCGAGGTGCTGCGCCTGATGGACCGCGTGCGCATCCCCAATGCGGCGGCGCGCATCAGGGACTATCCGCACCAGTTTTCCGGCGGCATGCGCCAGCGGGTGATGATCGCGATGGCCCTGGCCGCGCGCCCGCGCCTGCTGATCGCCGATGAGCCGACGACGGCGCTGGACGTGACCATCCAGGGCCAGATCCTGGACCTGATCAAGGAGATCCAGGAGGAGCAGGGCATGGCCGTCCTGTTCATCACCCATGACATGGGCGTGGTCGCCGAGATCGCCGACCGCACCGTGGTCATGTTCCGCGGCGATCACGTCGAGACCGGCACCACCGCGGGCCTGTTCCAGGATGCGGGCCACCCCTATACCCGCGCGCTGCTGGCCGCGGTGCCGCGGCTTGGGCAGATGGCGGGCCAGCCCTGGCCGCTGCGCTTTCCCAAGGTCGACATGGCCAGCGGCGCGATCGCGGCCCAGCCCGCGGTGGTCGACACCGTGGACCGCAGCGCGACCCCGGTCCTGGCGGTCAGGAACCTGGTGACGCGCTTTGCCGCGGGGTCGGACCTTCTGGGCCGCCCGACGGGCAAGGTCCACGCGGTCGAAAATCTGAGCTTTGATCTGTGGCAGGGAGAGACGCTGTCGCTGGTGGGCGAATCCGGCTGTGGGAAATCGACGACGGGGCGGTCGATCCTGCGGCTGGTCCAGCCGGAATCGGGTCAGGTGACGCTGGACGGGTTCGATGTGCTGAAGGCCGGCCCGGCCGATCTGCGCCGGATGCGTCGGTCGGGGCAGATGATCTTTCAGGATCCGTTCTCCAGCCTGAACCCGCGCATGACGGTGGGCCAGACCGTGGCCGAACCGATCCTGGCGCACAAGCTGGCCGGCCGGGCCGAGGCGCGCGACCGCGCCGCCGAACTGCTGGCCCAGGTCGGCCTGGACGGGTCCATGCTTGACCGCTATCCGCATGAATTCAGCGGCGGGCAGCGTCAGCGCGTGGCGATCGCGCGCGTGCTGGGCCTGAACCCCAAGGTGATCGTGGCCGATGAAAGCGTGTCCGCGCTGGACGTGTCGATCAAGGCGCAGGTCTGCAACCTGCTGATGGACCTGCAGGAGCGTCTGAGCATCGCCTATCTGTTCATCAGCCACGACATGGCGGTGGTCGAACGCGTCAGCCACCGCGTCGCGGTGATGTATCTGGGCGAGATCGTCGAGATCGGTCCGCGCGAGGCGATCTTTGCCGACCCGCAGCATCCCTACACGAAGAAGCTGATCGCGGCCGTGCCGGTCCCGGACCCCGCGCGCCGGGGCCTGCGCCGCGCCATGCAGGTCGATGAGCTGAAAAGCCCCGTCCGCCCGATGGGGTTCGAACCGCCCAAGCGCGACTGGCGTCAGGTGGCGGATCGCCATTTCGTGATGGTCTAGGGCGCCAGCCACTGTCCGCGCCAGCCCGTCTCGCGCGTGTATCGCGCGCGGCGGTGCTGCGGGCCCAGATGCACCGCGTCGATGGCCATCACCGTCAGGCGCAGCACCGCGAAGCAGGCGGCGTCCGGGCGTTTCGCATAGGCCAGCGCATCATCGATGGGCGTGCCGGGCGGCGGCTGAGAGCCATAGCTCTGTCGCGACGGGTCGGGCACGCGCGCCCAGTCCTGCGCGACCGCCGCGCCCGTCAGGATCATGGCCCGGGCTTCGATCCGCGTCTGCAGATGCGTGCCAGCGTCCCAGACATGCAGTGCCGCCATCGGGTTGACGCGCAGATCGCCCACCTTCGCGGACAGAAGGTCGGTGTGAACCTCCAGCACGGCTTCGTCGGGGTCGGCCCCGCGCAGCACGACCGTGCGCGCCTGCGGCATGCCGCCCGGCGTGACGGTGGCCAGCACCGGGTGGCGGGCGGGCGCATGGCGGTCGGCCACGCCGCGTTGCAATCGCAGCCAGACCTGGTCGTGCAGGCTGTCCAGCCCCACGGCCCAGGGATGCGGATCGCTCATTCGAAGACCGAGCGCGGGAAATAGAACGACACGACCCAGTTCGGCATGTCGACGATCTCCGAGATCCGCAGATCGCCGCAGGTGGACACCAGCATGTAGGCCTCGACCGCGGGCATGCCGTGGCGCGCGCACAGCAGATCGACCATCTGTTCGACCGCCTGCCGCGCGCCGGTCATCAGGTCGGGGCCGATGCCGGTCGTGACCTCGTACCCCTTGGCGTCCAGGTGCGGCGTCACCGGTCCTGGCGTGGTGAACCGCGGCATCGCCAGGTTCGCGTCCTTGACCAAGTCGAGCGTCAGCGTGACGTCCATCGGGCTCTCGATGGCGGTGCCGCAGACCTCTCCGTCGCCCTGCGCGGCATGGGTGTCGCCCACCGAGAACAGCGCGCCCGCCACCTCGACCGGCAGATACAGCTCGGCCCCGCGCGACAGGTCGCGGATGTCCAGATTGCCGCCTGTGCGCCGCGGCGGGACGATGGAATGGGTACCCGGCTCTGCCAGGGCCACGCCGATGGTGCCGGCAAAAGGCTTCAGCCCGACCCGGCCGTGACTGCCCCACAGCGCCGGCGCCAGCGTCGTCGCATCATAGCGCCACAGCGTCAGGGCGGGGTCGGGGAACTGGTCCGCCAGCAGACCGAACCCCGGAATGTTCGCGGTCCAGCCCCAACCCTGCCCGTCCTGCGCCTGCGGGGCGAAATCGACCAGCGTGATCTTCAGCGCGTCGCCGGGTTCGGCCCCGTCGACATGGATCGGCCCGTTGACCGGGTTGATGCGCCCGAAATCCAGCGTGGCGATGTCGTCCGCGGTGCTGGACAGGTTCAGCTGCCCGCCCGACGCCTCCATGCAGGCAAAGCGGATCGTCGATCCCGGCGCCACGGTCTGGACCGGGGCGATCGCGTTGTCCCAGCCCAGGTGATGCTGCGCCGCATGGATGGTATAGTTGCACTGTCTGCACATCGTCTGGTCCCCCGTGTCGGTCTACCGCCACTGTCGGCGTAATTCGCACGACGTGCAATTCCCTGCCGGCGTCAACGATCCGTTCATGTGTCGCCGCTATGTCTTGTCGGATCATACCGGGAAGGCCGCTGCATGACCTTTGGAATCTCACGTAAACTGACCCTGCTGACCGGGGTTGCCGTCGCGCTCAGCATCCTTGCGATGTCGCTGCAGCTGTCCTCGCTGCATCACCTTCTGTGGAAGGACCGCAAGGAGCTGATCGCGACCCAGGTCGAAAGCACGGTCAGCATACTGACCCATTTCGCAGCCCAGGCCCAGTCCGGCGCGATGACCCTGGACGAGGCCCAGCACCGCGCCAAGGAGGCCGCCCGCGCCATCCGCTATGGCGACGACGACTATGTCTTCATCTACGACCCACAGGGTCTGCGGGTCATGCACCCCGATACCGAACGCGAGGGCACGAATGCGTGGGAGGCCACCGATGCCAACGGCAAGCTGCACATCCGCGAGATGATCGTGACCGCGCGCGAGGGGGGCGGCTTTACCGAGTATTTCGTCGCGCGCCTGTCGGGGGGCGATCCGCTGCCCAAGCTGTCCTATTCCGCGCTGTTCGCGCCTTGGGGCTGGACGGTCGGCGCGGGTCTTTACGTGGACGACATCACTGCCGACTTCATGGCCGAGATGCGGCGCAGCGGGCTGTGGTCGGGGCTGCTGCTTCTGGCGCTGATCGCCTGCGCCATCCCGCTGTCGCGCAGCATCAGCAAGCCCATCAAGGCGCTGACCGCGATGATGGGGCGCCTGGCCCAGGGCCAGACCGACGACACCGTCCCCGGCGCCGCCCGCAGGGACGAGATCGGCGCCATGGCCCGCGCGGTCGAGACGTTCCGCGCCGCCACCATCGACCGCGACCGCCTGGCGCGCGACGCCGATGCCGTGAACGCGCGGCAGGCCGAAATGGTCGAACAGACCAACCTGCGCGCCGCCCAGCTGCAGCATTTCGTGGGGGCGATCAGCACCGGCTTCGACCGGCTCAGCCGAGGCGATCTGACGGTGCGCATCACCGACCCGGTCGCGCCCGAGTTCGATGCAGTCAAGGATCAGTTCAACACCTCACTCGGTCAGCTGGACGAGGCCCTGGGGCTGGTGGTCGACGGTGTGGCCGTCATCCGCGGCGGCCTGGCCGAGATCAGCGCCGCCGCCCACGACCTGGCGCACCGCACCGAACAGCAGGCCGCCAACCTTGAGGAGACCGTGGCCGCCCTGAACGAGGTGTCGCGCGGCGTCGATCAGGCGGCCGAGGGCGTGTCCACCGCCCAGACCAGCGCCGAGACCGCGCAGCGCAACGCGCAAGGCGGCGGAGAGATCGTCCAGAAGGCCGTGGGTGCCGTGGGCGAGATCGAAGAATCGACCCGCCAGATCGGCACCATCATCACCGTCATCGACGAGATCGCGTTCCAGACCAACCTGCTGGCGTTGAACGCGGGCATCGAGGCCGCCCGCGCCGGAGAGGCCGGGCGCGGTTTTGCGGTCGTCGCCCACGAGGTCCGCGCCCTGGCCCACAAGACCGCCGAGGCCGCGCATCAGATCAAGGACCTGATCGGCGCCTCGACCGTCCATGTCCGCGAGGGGGCGGGCCTGGTGCGCAGTTCGGGCGCATCGCTGGTCACGATCGTCGAGGAGGTGTCGGCGGTGCGCACGATCATCACCATGATCGCCTCCAGCGCGCGCGAACAGTCGCAAAGCCTGCGCGCGCTGTCGGCAGGGGCCGACCAGATGGACAAGGTCACCCAGCAGAACGCCGCCATGGTCGAGGAGACGACCGCCGCCGCCCGCGCGCTGGAGGAACAGACCGATCAGCTGGCAAGCAAGGCGCGCCAGTTCCGCACCACGCCTCAGCAGGCCCTGCGTCCCGCAGCCGTCGAACCCCGGCGCGCCGCGGGCTGGTAGGGCATCGCCGCCGGGGTTGCGACACCATCAGCGTTTGACGCCCCGGCAGGGGTCGCTAAGGTGCGGCTTCGACAGCAAGGGGGCGGATGATGGATTTTCTGGCACGGGCGACGGCGGTCGTGGGCGGCACGATGGTGGCAATCAGGCGGTTCGGCGCGCCAAAGGTTCAGGCGGTCGGAACTGCACCGACCATTCCCGACGCCAAGCGCCAGGGTATCATGACGCTGAAGATGCCGACCGCCAAGGGCTGGGCGCCGGGCCATGTCCCCGACACGGCACCGGGTCTGGCGGTCAACGCCTTCGCCTCGGGGCTGGAGCATCCCCGCTGGATCGAGGTGCTGCCGAACGGCGACGTGCTGGTGGCCGAATCCAAGGAGCAGCCCAATCCGCCCAAGACGCTGATGGACCACGCGGCCCAGGCCACCATGCGCCGCGCCCGCGCCATCGGCACCAGCGCGAACCGCATCACCCTGTGGCGCGACACCGACGGCGACGGCGTGGCCGAGACACGCGAAGTGTTCCTGGAGCGGCAGAACCAGCCCTTCGGCATGGCACTGGTGGGTGACACCTTCTATGTCGGCAACACGGACGGAATCGTGGCCTTCCCCTATCAGGAGGGCCAGACGACGATCACCGCGGCGGGACGCAGGCTGGTCACGTTCAAGCCGAACGGCCACTGGACGCGCAGCCTGATCGTGTCGCCTGACGGTACCAGCCTCTATGCCGGCGTCGGATCGCTGAGCAACATCGGCGATCAGGGCATGGAAGCCGAGAAGGGCCGCGCCGCCATCTGGCGTCTGGACCTGGAGACCGAACAGGCCGGCATCTTCGCCTCGGGGCTGCGAAACGCGGTCGGCATGGCGTGGGAGCCGTCGACAGGCACCCTGTGGACGGTGGTCAACGAACGCGACGGCCTGGGCGACGAGACGCCGCCCGATTACCTGACATCCGTGCGCGAGGGCGGGTTCTATGGCTGGCCCTACTGCTATTGGGGCCAGACCGTCGACGACCGCGTGCCGCAGGATCCGGCGCTGGTCGCCCGCGCCATCACGCCGGACTATGCCCTGGGCGGGCATACCGCCTCCCTGGGTCTGTGCTGGATGCCCGCAGGCACCCTGCCCGGCTTTCCCGACGGAATGGTCATCGGCCAGCACGGGTCGTGGAACCGCTCGACCCTCAGCGGGTACCGGGTGATCTTCATGCCGTTCGCAGGAGGCAAGCCGTCGGGCCCGCCGCGCGACATCCTGTCAGGCTTCCTGTCGGATGACGAAAAGACCGCCTTTGGCCGTCCCGTGGGCGTCGCCATCGGCGCCGACGGAAAGTCGCTTCTGGTGGCCGACGACGTGGGCGACATCATCTGGCGCGTCACCGCCGCCTGACGTCAAGCTGGCCATGACGATGGCGCAAGCCACCGTCACGGCGATCAGCAGGATGGCCAAGGCCAAGGCAAGACGCGGGCGCATCGGTCACACCATCTCGAAGATTTCGGCGTGGATCGCGGACAGGGGCGTGCCTCTGCCCGCCAGCCCCGCACGAATTGCCGCAAGCATCGGCGCAGGCCCGCACATCATGTGCGGCCAGTGACGCGTCCGGTCGGGCAGAACCTGGTCCAGCATCGCGGCGTCGATCCGCCCCTTGACCGCCACGTGGCCGCCCGTGTCCCAGGGTTCAGGCGGCTCCTCGATCACATGGGTCACGCGCAGGTCGATGTCCCGGGCGATGCGGGAAAGCTGATCGCGGAACGGCACGTCGTCCCAGTCCTTGTTCGCATAAAGCAGATGGATGGTGCGCGGATCGCGGCGGGCTTGCAGCGCGTGAAGGTTGGCCAGGATGGGCGTGATGCCCACGCCGCCCGCGATCATCACGAACCCTTGGGCATGGGCCTCGCGGTCGATGGTGAAGACGCCATAGGGCCCGTCGATCCAAGCCACGCTGCCCACCTGCGTCTGCGACAGGCGACGGCTGTCGTCCCCCAGGGGCTTGATGGAAAAGCTGATGTCCGGCCCCTTGTCCGGCGCTGTCGAGATCGAGAACGGATGTTCGCGCAGCGAATAGGGCGTGCCGCCGACGGCCAGCCATGCGAACTGTCCCGGCCGCCAGTTGCGCAGCGCACGCCCCTCGGGGCGCAGGATCAGGGTGCGTATGCCGTCGCCCTCGTCGCGGTTCTCGATCACGCGCCACGGGTTGCGCGACTGTCGCCAGGGGCGCAGCAGGCGGGTGTAGGCGATCAGCCCGACCCAAGCCAGCGTGATCGCCAGCCACAGCCCCCGCGTCCCGTCGGCCCCGGTGAAATGCCCCGCCCCCAGCACATGCCAGATCGCCGCCGCAAAGCCGGTCAGCGCCAGACCGACATGCAGGTACCGCCACCACAGATAGTCCAGCCGCAGCCACTTGCGGAATTCCGACGTGATCACCATCGCCCCGAAGCACACCAGCGCAACCCGACCCGCCGTCATGTAGGGATCGGCCTTCAGCGGATTCAGGACGCCCATGTCGTCCTTGTGCCAGATGTACATCATCGCGAAATGCCCCAGCATCAGCGCCACCGCCCCCCAGCTGAGGAACCGGTGAAAGACCGGGATGATGTCGGCACCGAACGGACGCAGCAGCGGCTTCAGCCGTCCAGTCAACGCGAATTGCAGTCCGACCAGCGCCAGCGCCCCGAAGCCAAGCCCAAAGGCCATCGTCTGCGTGAAGGCCGCATTCCGCGGCGGATCGCCGGCCAGGATCACCGCAAAGGGCAGGATCAGGGCCGCCAACGCCAAGAGGACCCAGCCCGCGGCCTGCAACCGCACGGCCCATGTGCGGTCGCCCGGGCGGATATGGGCGTCGGGATTCTGGCTTGGGGCGATGGTCATGGGGGGCCAACGCGACCGCTTGCACGCAGTTCCGAATGCTTGCATGGAACCCGGGGCGCAGGCCATTGTTGGGGAACGACATTGCGCGCGCCCGCCCGCGATCCGCAACCAAGGAGAGACGATGACACAGGCGCTGATGCCCTATTGCGGCCCGGCACCGGCGCCGGACCAGTTGTGGTCCAGCTGGAACCTCGACCCTTGGGTGCTCATCGGCATCGCGGCACTGGCGCTGGTCCTGGCGCGCAAGGCGGTGCCTGACCGTCGCGGCCCCGCGGCCCTGGCGGTGGGGGCGCTGGTCGTGGCCTTCGTGTCGCCCCTGTGTGCGCTGACGGTGGCGCTGTTCTCGGCGCGGGCGGCGCATCACCTGGTGCTGATCACGCTGGCCGCGCCGGCGCTGGCCGTGGCACTGCCGCTGCTGCCGCGACTGCCGGCCGGGCTGTCGCTGGCCGTGGTCAGCGCGGCGATGATCGCGTGGCACCTGCCCGGGGTCTATGACGCCATCTGGGCGTCGGACACGCTGTATTGGGTGATGCAGGCGGCAATGCTGCTTCCGGCCTGGGCATTCTGGTCGGCGGTCCTGGCCCCCGGTTTCGGAGCCGAGGAGGCGATGCGCCGCGCCGTGCTGATCGGCGGGCTGGCCGGCATCATGGGCTTTCTGGGCGCGATCCTGACCTTTGCCCCCGACATCCTGTATTTCCCGCATGTGGGCGGCGCGATGGCCTGGGGCATGTCGCCCCTGGCAGACCAGCAGTTGGCAGGCCTGATCATGTGGGTGCCGGGCTTTGTCCCCGTGGCGGCCATCGCGGGTCGCATGGTCTGGCATGCCTGGCGGCGGGGGTTCGCCGCATGATGGTCGCGGGGCTGAAGTACCTGCATCTGGCGGCCATGCTGTGCTGGTGCGCATCGCTGGTGGCGCTGCCGCTGCTTCTGCATTTCTATGGCCAGATCTGGCGCGGCAAGGCCGACAGCAGCCAGACCCAGGCCCGCTATGCCGAATTCCGGCTGATCACGCATTTCGGCTATGTCGGGTTTGCGACGCCGGCGGCTGTCATCGCCATCGCGGCCGGGACCGGCCTGATCTTTGCCGATCAGGTGTTTGACCTGTGGTTCGTGGCCAAGCTGACGCTGGTGGCGGGCATGGCGCTGGTCCATGCGTGGATCGGTCACCTGATCCTGACATCGGGGGAACATCGCGGGCTGCAGAGCATGCCGTCGGCCCTGTGGGCGCTGGTGTTGGGGCTGCCCTTGATGATGGGCGTGCTGTGGCTGGTGCTGGCCAAGCCGGACCTGGCCTGGGTCGCGGACTGGATGCCCGATTTCATGCTGGCCCCCCGCGGTCAGTCGGTGAACCAGCCATGACGGCCCGCCTAGCCGCCCGCCCCGTCGCTTTTCGTGCCAATCTGATAGTCGAAGACCAGCTTGCCCCCATGCCAGCCGGTGATCCCGGTCATGGCCGCCGTCAGCGCCGACAGCAGGATGCCCCAGGGCAGCACCACGTCCTGCGGATCGGGCAGGCGGAACCCCCAGTTCAGTCCCAGCAGGGACAACAGCATCACCGCGAGGATGAAATGCGTCCAGCTTGCCGCCCGGATGCGGATGCCGGGCACCATCAGCAACTCGATCGTGCCGGTGATCCCGGCCAGGACCCCCAGGCCAAAGGCCGCGCCGGTCGCCCACAGCGCGACCCGCGGCCAGAATTCGTCGGCGGTCAGCCAGTACATCGCGTCGGCCCCGAAGGTGGAGAAGGCCAGTGCGATGGGAAAGGCCACCATCATCGCGTGCAGCGGATGGCCGGACAGGGCGATCTTGGTCTCGGTGTCGTTGAAGGCGACATGTTCCTCGATCGGGTCGGCAAGGCGGCGTCGCTGTTTCCAGGTGCGTCTCTGGCGCATGGGCACTCTCGTTGGGTCAGGGGCTTCTGGCACAAGGCATTGGCGGTGGCCGTGGTTCCGCTGCTGGCCGCATGTGGCGGCGGGCACAGCACGCTGAGCCCCGCGGGCCCCGCGGCGCGCGACATCGCGCTGTTGTGGTGGATCATGCTGGCGGGTTCGGCGCTGATCTGCGTCCTGGTCTTCGGGCTGCTGGTCCTGGCGGTGCGCAACAATGGCGCGCGGCGGTCGGAACGGACGTGGATCTGGGGCTGGGGCCTCGGGTTCTCGATGTCGGTGCTGGTCGTCCTCCTGGGGTTTTCGCTGTGGCTGGGAGAGGGGATGCTGGCGCGCGCCGACAACGTCCCCCGCGTCCAAGCCCATGCCGCGCAATGGGAATGGCGGTTCGACCAGCCCGGCCCCGACGGCGCCATCGTGCAGACCCGGGATACGCTCTATGTGCCGGCGGGACAGGATTTCGACGTGGTCATCACCGCCCAGGACGTCATCCACAGCTTCTGGGTGCCGCAACTGGGCGGCAAGATGGACGCCATCCCGGGCCACCAGAACATCCACCGCCTGCGCGCCGATCAGCCCGGCACCTACGAGGGCCTGTGCGCCGAATTCTGCGGCACCGGGCACAGCTTCATGCGTTTCACCGTCGTGGCCTATGACCCGAACGGCCCGATGCCCGACATGTCGGGCGCCCTGATCCCGGAGACCCGCCCATGACCGATCCGCAGCCGCAGGGCGGCCGGACCATCGCCCCGATGGACCCGATGTTCGACCCCGCCAGCGACGTGGCCCCCAACGCGCCACAGCGCGCGCTGGCCCTGCACCGCCAGCTGGACCGCACCTGGTCGGACGAGCCAGGATGGCGGGGGTTCTTCACCTCGGTCAACCACGGCACGATCGGCCTGCGCTTCATGGCGACGTCCTTCGTGTTCTTCGCCATCGGCGGCGTGCTGGCGATGCTGATCCGCGCGCAGCTGGCGACCCGCGACGGCGCCTTCCTGGATGTCGAGCTGTACAACCAGATCTTCACGATGCACGGCAGCATTATGATGTTCCTGTTCGCCATCCCCATGCTGGAGGGGCTGGCCCTGTGGCTGCTGCCCAAGATCCTGGGCGCGCGGGACATGGCGTTCCCGCGCCTGTCGGCCCTGGGCTACTGGTGCTATCTGTTCGGGGGGACGGTGATCGTGCTGTCGCTGGTGGCGGGCGTGGCCCCCGATGGCGGGTGGTTCATGTACGTGCCGCTGGCCGACAGCACCCACACCCCGGGCATCAACGCCGATGTCTGGCTGTTGGGCGTAACCTTCGTCGAGATCAGCGCCATGGCCGCCGCGGTGGAGATCACCGTGACCATCCTGCGCTGCCGCGCGGCGCATATGCCGCTGACCCGGATGCCGCTGATGGGCTGGTACCTGCTGGGCACGGCTGTGATGATGCTGGTGGGCTTTCCGCCGCTGATCCTGGGATCGATCCTGCTGGAGGTGCAGCGCGCCTTCGACTGGCCGTTCTTCGACATCGCGCGGGGCGGCGACCCTCTGCTGTGGCAGCACCTGTTCTGGCTGTTCGGCCACCCCGAGGTCTATATCATCTTCCTGCCCGCCGCGGGCGCGCTGTCCACGATCATCCCGATCATGTCGCGCACCACGATCCTGGGATACGGCGCGATCGTCGCGGCCATCGCGGGGCTGGTGTTCCTGTCCTTCGGCCTGTGGGTCCACCACATGTTCACGGTGGGCATCCCGCACATGGCGCTGGCCTTCTTCAGCGCGGCATCGGCGCTGGTGGCGGTCCCCACGGCGATCCAGGTCTTTGCCTGGATCGGCACGCTGTGGGACGGCAAGGTCAGCTTCCGCCTGCCCATGCTGTACGTCATGGGGTTCTTCTTGACCTTCGTCTTGGGCGGGCTGACCGGCGTGATGCTGGCCATGGTGCCGTTCAACTGGCAGGCGCATGACACCGCCTTCGTTACCGCGCACCTTCATTACGTGCTGGTCGGCGGCTTCGTCTTTCCGATGCTGGCCGCGGTCAGCTACTGGATGCCGCTGATCTGCGGGCGCTGGCGGGTGCGGGGCCTGGGGGAATCAGCGTTCTGGCTGATCCTCATCGGATTTCACGGCACCTTCTTCCTGATGCACCTGACAGGCCTTCTGGGCATGCCGCGCCGCGTCGCGGTCTATCCCAACAACCCGGAATGGGAATGGCTGAACCTGATCTCTTCGATCTTCGGCATGATCATGTCGGCGGGCTTTGCGCTGTTCGCCTTCGACGTGGTGATGCAGTGGCTGTTCGGGCGGCGCAGCTGGCGCAACCCCTGGGGCGCGCCCACGCTGGACTGGGCGATGCCCGTGCCCGCCCCGTCCTACAACTTCGCCTCGCTGCCCGGCCCGCGCCAGCCCGATTCCTCGGCCCTGCTGCCCCTGGCGCGGGGCGAGGGGTTGCTGCCCGGCGCGCCGCGCGACCTGCGAGAGACACTGGCCCTGGACGCGGGCAGCGGTCGGCCCGACCACGTCGCCGTCCTGGCCAAAAGCACCATGCTGCCGCTGTTCACCTCTGCCGCCATCGGCAGCTTCTTCGGGGCGGTGCTGGCCGGGCTCTACTGGCTGGCGCCCGTGGGCATCGTGCTGACCCTGATCGCGGGATGGAAATGGGGCGACATCATGGGATCGACGACCGATCATCCCGACGTTCGGGTGGCACCGGGCCTGACCCTGCCGCTGCATTGGCAGACCCGCAACACGCTGGCCCGAACGGGGACGGTGGCGCTGCTTCTGGCGGACGGGACGCTGTACGCATCGCTGCTGTTCGGGGTGGGCTTCCTGTCGGTCGTGGCCCCCGCATGGCCGGCCCCGGCCAGTGGCCTGTCGACCCTGCCGATGGCGGTCACGGCGGCGCTGGCCCTGGCGGCGATGGCGGTCGGCCTGGTCGCCGCCCACCGGGCCGAGGCGCTGCGCGACCGGGCGGCGGGCACCACATGGTCCGGGATCGGACTGGCCGCCTGCCTGGTCGCGCTGGTGGCATTGGCGGGGCTGGCCCTGGGGCTGGATGACCCGCGCCGTCACGCGCGCGACGCGTTGCGTGCGGTGATCCTGGGCTTTGCGGTGTTCCACGGCGTCGTCACGGCGATGCTGGCCCTGCGCAGCCTGGCCGATGCCCGCGGTGGCCGCACCAGCTGGGCGCGCCGAGGCGCCGCCCCGATCTGGCAGCTGTTCCAGTCCTTCTGGCTGGGCACCTCGGCCGTGTCGCTGACCCTGGTCGCCGCGCAGGAGGTGCTGTCATGAGCTGGCTGTGGCGCGCCCTGGCCGGGCCGATCCTGTGGGCGGCGATGTTCCTGCTGGTCTATGCGCTGCACGGCGCGGGCTGCAACCTGGGCTGGACCGACCGCCCCGCCCCCATCGCCGACTGGCACCACATGGCGATGTGGCTGGCATGGGGGGCGGGGTTGATCCTGCACCTGGTGCTGATCCGGGTCATGCCCGCGGGCCGGGGACGCCCGCGACAGCTGATCACCATGGGGGCCTGGATCGGGTTCGTCTCGACCCTGGTGACGCTGTTCCCGGTGATCGCGACCTCGACCTGCGCCTAGGGGCGCGGGCCGGTGATCAGGTACTTGGCCCCCGTGGCCTTGCGGACATAGGCACGGGCCGCATCCGGCGACAGTGCCTCACGCAGGGTCAGGCGTTCGGAATAATGGCTGGCAAAGGTCGTGGTCATTTCCGCCGCGACTCGCTCGCGCATCCTCTGGGTGATCGCCTTGTCGGTGCGGCGCAGCATGTGGAACAGCAGCCAGCCGCCGATGCGCCAGCTGAACCCGAATCCGCGGCGCAGCACCGTCGGCCCCGTGTCCAGCGCGCCATAGACATAGACCTGCTTCATCACGTCCGACCCGTACCGGTCATAGCTGTCCATCTTGCGCGCGGCCACAGCCTCCATCGCGTTCAGGATGATGCTGGTCATCTCTCCGCCGCCGATGGCGTCGAAGGCCAGCGTCGCGCCGGTGGCCTCGATCGCCTGTTCCAGATCGGCGCGAAAGCTGTCGCTGCTGCTGTCGACGACATGGACCGCGCCCAGATCGCGCAGCAGCCGGACCTGGTCCTGGCTGCGCACGATGTTGACCAGGCCGATCCCGTCATCCTTGCAGATGCGCACCAGCATCTGGCCCAGGTTCGACGCGGCAGGCGCATGGACGATGGCGCTGTGCCCCTCGGCTCGCATCGTCTCGACAAAGCCGAGCGCGGTCAGCGGGTTCACGAACAGCGACGCGCCCTGTTCCGCGGTCGCGCCGTCGGGCAGCACGATGCAGGCCTCCAGCCCGATCAGGCGCAGGTCCGCATACATCGCCCCCCCGATCATCGCCACGCGCTTGCCCACCAGATGGGACAGGTCGGGGCCGGCGGCGATGACGGTGCCCGCGCCTTCGTTGCCCACGGGCAGCGACTGGCCGATGCGGGCCTTCATCGCGGGCATCGCGGCGGGGGGAACCGTGGCGGTCAGGACCGGGGCGTCGGGGGTGCCCTCTGCGGTCAGGCTGTCCATGTCGGCGGGCCCAAACAGCAGCCCCAGGTCCGACGGGTTGATCGGCGCCGCCTCGATCCGCACCAGCAGCTGGCCGGGACCGGGGTCGGGATGGGTGACGGGCTCCAGATGCACCCGCAGCGTTCCGTCCGGCGTGATCGTCGATCTCAGTTCCTGGCCGTGATGGGTCATGATGTCCTCGGCTGATGCGTTGGACCCCACGCTATGCCCGGCGCCCCGCGGGGGCAAGCGGGGCCCTCAGCCGCGCCGCCCCTCCAGGACCGCCTTGAGGACCAGCGCGACCAGCGCCAGCAGGGTCAGGGTCGAGGCCGCCGCAAAGGCGCCCACCGCGTTCAGGTCGTTGAACAGCAGCTCGATATGCAGGGGCAGCGTGTTGGTCTGGCCGCGGATGTTGCCAGACACCACGGACACGCCCCCGAATTCGCCGACCGCGCGCGCCGTGCACAGGACCGCACCGTACAGCAGCGCCCACTTGATGTTGGGCAGGGTCACGCGGCGGAACACCTGCCAGCCCGACGCGCCAAGCGTCACCGCGGCCTGTTCCTGATCGGTTCCCTGCGCCTGCATCAGGGGCAGCACCTCGCGCGCGACAAAGGGTGCGGTCACGAACAGCGTCACCAGCACGATGCCCGGCAGCGCGAACATGACCTGCAGGTCGACCTCGCGCAGCCACGGCCCCAGCAGCCCCTGGCGGCCATAGAGCAGCAGATAGCAGATCCCCGCGATGATCGGAGAGATTGAGAACGGGATCTCGATCATGGTGACCAGGATGCCGCGCCCCCAGAAGCGGTGCTTGGCCACCGCCCATGCGGCGGCGATGCCGAAGGCGATGTTGATCGGCACCACGATCAGCGCGACCAGGCTGGTCAGCCAGATGGCGTGCAGCGTATCGGGATGCAGGATGGTGTCGGCATAGACCCGCCAGCCTTCGGAAAAGGCGCGGGCGAAGATGAAGACCAGCGGCGCCACCACGATCAGCAGCGTCAGCACCACGGCCAGCGCGACCAGCAGGCGGCCCGATCGGGCGGGACGACGCGGCGTCATCGGGTGGCCTCGCGGTGGCGGGCGGCCCAGGATTGCAGGATGTTCGACACGACCAGCAGCACCAGCGCAAAGCCCAGCAGGACCAGCGCGATGGCCGCCGCGCCGTTATAGTCGAACTCCTCCAGCCGGATGAAGGCCAAGAGCGCCGCGATCTCCGTCTCTCCGGGCAGGTTGCCGGCGATGAAGACGATCGCGCCGAACTCGCCCAGGGACCGCGCGAAGGCCGTCGTGCAGCCGGCCAGCCAGGCGGGCAAGATCGCCGGAAACACCACGCGGGCGAAGGATTGCCAGGGCGTGGCGCCCAGGGTCTCGGCCGCCTGTTCCAGCGCGGGGTCCAGATCCTCCAGCACCGGCTGGACCGTGCGCACCACGAAGGGGATCGAGGTGAAGGCCATCGCCAGCGCGATGCCCAGCACCGTATAGACCACCGGCACGCCCAGGGGGTGCAGCACCTGCCCGAACCAGCCGTTGGCAGAAAACAGCGCCGTCAGCGACAGCCCCGCCACCGCGGTGGGCAGCGCGAAGGGCACATCCATCAGCGCGTCCAGGATGCGCTTGCCCGGAAAGTCGTGGCGCACCAGCACCCAGGCCATCAGCAGGCCATAGACCGCGTTGAAGGCCGTGGCGATGGCCGCCGCCGTCAGCGTGACGCGGAACGCGGCCAGCGCCCGGTCGCTGCTGACGATGGCCCAGAAACCCGCGGGCCCGATTTGCGCGCCCTTCAGGATCAGCGCCGCGATGGGGATCAGGACGATCAGCACCAGATACAGCAGCGTCGTGCCCAAGCTGAGCGTGAAGCCGGGCAGGACGCGCTTGGCGCGGATCGGGGCCGTGGCAGTGGTCATCGGTTCACGAAGACCTGGTCCAGGATCGCGCCGTCGGCCAGATGCTCCTCGCGCACGCGGTCCCATCCGCCAAAGACGTCGTCCACGGTGACCAGCTCGACCGGGGCCTGGGCGTCGGCGAATTCCGCGGCGACCGTCTCGTCGGTGACGCGGTAGTAGTTGTCGGCCAGGATGCGCTGTGCCTCGGGGGTGTACAGCCAGTCCAGATAGGCGGTGGCCAGATCGGTCGTGCCGTTGTCCTCGGCATTCTCGGCCACCACGGCCACCGGGAAGGCCGCGAACAGGCTGATCGATGGCGTCACGCGTTCGAATCCCTGCGCCTCGTACTGCTTGGCGATCTGGCCGGTCTCGGCTTCGAAGGTCACCAGCACGTCGCCGATGCCGCGTTCGGCGAAGGTCTGGGTGGCCGCGCGCCCGCCCGTGTCAAAGACCGGCACGTTGTCAAAGACGGCGCGCACGAATTCCTGCGCCGCCGCCTGGTCGCCGCCGTTCTGCGCCAGCGCATAGGCATAGGCCGCCAGATAGGTATAGCGCGCATTGCCGCTGGTCTTGGGGTTGGGGAAGACGGGCGCCACGTCGTCGCGGGCCAGGTCGTCCCAATCCTCGATCCCCTTGGGGTTGCCCTCGCGCACCAGGAAGGCGGGCAGCGAGTAATAGGGCGACGCCCCGTTCGGCAGCGCGTCGCGCCAGTCCTCGGACAGCAGGCCGCCCTCGGCCAGCACGTCCACGTCGGTCTCTTGGTTGAAGGTCACGACATCGGCCGGCAGCCCCTCCAGGATGGCGCGGGCCTGGCGCGACGATCCGCCATGCGACATGTCGATGGTCAGGCTGCGCCCGGTATCGGCCTGCCACTTCTTGGCAAAGACAGGGTTCAGCGCCTCGAACAGCTCGCGCGCGATGTCATAGCTGACGTTCAGCAGCTTGTCCTGCGCAAGGGCGGGGCCGGACAGGGTCAGGGCCAGGGCGGTGGCGATCAGGGGCAGTCTCATCAGGCGGTTTCCTTCTGCATCGGGGCATCGGCAAAGATCGTGGCGGCGTGGACGGCCAGAGTGACGGCGGCGCCGCGGCTCAGCGTCGGGGCGCCGCGGCGGGGCATCTGGATTTCGGCCTCGGTCCCGTCCGCATGGGCGACGGTCAGGCGCAGCTCGGCACCGGTGCTGGCCAGGGTCTGGACGCGCCACCGCCCGTCCCCGTCCGGCGCGACGCGCAGATCGGCCGGGCGCGCGAACAGCTGCGCCGCGCCGTCGCGCAACGCGACCAGCGGCAGCGCGGACAGATCCAGCCCCGGCCCCTTCGCGCGGCCCGCCGTGACGGTGACAGGCAGCTGGACCGTGGCCCCCATGAAGCGCGCAACGAAGGGGGTGGCCGGGGCGTCGTGGATGGCGTCGGCATGGCCGATCTGCTCGATCCGGCCCTCGCCCATGACCACCACGCGGTCGGCCAGCTCGAAGGCCTCCTCCTGGTCGTGGGTCACGAAGATGGTCGTCGATCCGGTCGCCTCGTGCACGCCGCGCAGCCAGCGGCGCAGGTCGCGACGGATCGCGGCGTCCAGCGCGCCGAAGGGCTCGTCCAGAAGCAGCACCCGCGGCTTGATCGCCAGCGCGCGGCCAAGCGCCACCCGCTGACGCTGACCGCCCGACAGCTGCCCCGGAAAGCGGTCGGCCAGGTGGTCGATCTGCAGAAACGCCATCAGCTCGTCCGCGCGGGCGGCGTTCTGGGCGCGGGTCGGGCGCTGACCGCGCGGCAGGACGGACAGGCCAAAGCCGATATTGTCGCGCACCGTCATGTGGGGGAACAGGGCGTAATGCTGAAAGACGAAGCCGATGCGTCTGTCGCGGGCGGCCAGCGCCAGCCAATCCTGCCCCTCGACCCGCAGCTGCCCGGCATCGGGCCATTCCAGCCCGGCGATGATCTTCAGAAGCGTGGTCTTGCCCGACCCGGACGGGCCCAGCAGGGCCAGAAGCTCTCCGGGTTCGACCGACAGATCGATGCCGCGCAGGACATCGGTCCGGTCGAACCGCTTGGTCAGTCCTGCAATCTCGATCGACATCGGCGCACCCCCTGGCTGTCCCTGCCAGCTAGGCCGCGGCGGGGCACCGGGCAAGGGGCCGCGGCCCCGCCCGCGGGGCACCGATGCGGGCCGCCGTTCCGCCCGGTGCGCCACCTGCGAAACGCCCGGTCGCGGGTCGCGCCGGACGACGCGACAGCGTTCCGCACCGCGCCCGTCCGGGCAGACCTGCGTTCTTTTTCAAGCCTCTGCGCGCGACCAATAGGCGGCGGCGGTGAACTGGGTCTTGGTCAGGCCGCGGGCCAGCAGGTGGCTGCGCGCGGCACGGGTGCGCGCCGCGTCGGCCGCGAACCAGACATGCCCGCCCACGGGGTCCGGCATCGCCACAAGCGCGGCCATCAGGTCGTCGCAGCGCGTGACCCGCGGATCATCCGCCAGCGCGCCCAGGTCGGCCGCGTCACAGCACAGGACGGCGCTGGCCGTGCCGCGCGTCTCGGCCAGCATGCGGGTGATGGCGGGCATCGCGGTCTGGTCGCCGAACAGCCACAGCCGATCGGTGTCGGGACAGCTGCCGCCGCCGGGGCCGATGGCACCGACCTGCTGGCCCAGGGGCGCGCCCTGCGCCCAGTCACGGGTCGGGCTGCCCGGATGACAAAAGATGTCGAAATCCAGCCAGCCCGCCCCGTGATCCACCACGGTATAGACCGGCCGGTGCAGCGCGTCCGCCCCGTCGGGCCAGACGGTGCGTCCGCTGGCGGCCACGCGCGGCCAGATGGCCGCCCGCCCCGCCGGCGGCAGCAGCAGGCGAAAGTGATAACCGCCCTGCGCGAACTGCCCGGCCTGCGGTCCCGCCAGCCGCACGCGCAGGAACCCCGGCACGGGGCGCGACACCCCCGCCACCCGCAGCAGCGCAAGCCCCGGTGCCAGCGCGCCCGCATCAACATCGTCCCACGCGACCTCGACCCCCGCCTCGGCCAGGATCTCGGTCGCGCTGTCGCGCAGGATGCCGACCAGCCGGTCCTCGGGCGCCAGAAGGTCGATGCGCAACGCGTCGGCCTGGCGCGTCAGGCGCAGCTCGGACCCCCAGATCAGCAGGCTGAGACCCGCCTCGTCCTCGACCAGCGGGGCCTCCCACATCGCGGCCCGCGCCTTCAGCGCCGCGACCGCGGCCCCGCTGGCACGGGGGATCAGGCCTGTTCCGTGATGACTACGCAGATGCGACATGGGCAGGGTCCGTGGCTGGAAAGTCAAAAAGTCGGAAATATGAATTCGACAGCCGGATTGGCAGATTGACGAATCTGACAGAAAAGATCAGATACGCCCAAACGTGTCAATCCAGCAGGCCATCATGTCCGTAGAGCCCCGTATCTTCCTTCTGGCCGGTGCCAGCCTTCTTGCCCTGTCGTCCGGCGTGGCCTGGTCCCAGCAGGCCGCGGAGCCGATCCTGCTAGACGAGATCGTGCTGACAGCGTCCTCGGACGCGTCCGTCCAGGCGGACGGCTATGTCGGCGGACAGGCGCAGGTCGCCACGAAATCGAACACCCCCGTGGCCGAGACGCAGCAGTCGATCTCGGTCGTGACCAGCCAGCAGATCGAGGATCAGGGCGCGCAGACCTTGGGCCAGGCGCTGAACTACACCGCGGGCGTCGTGGGCCAGCCCTTCGGCGCGGACCCCCGTTTCGACAGCCCCACCGTGCGCGGCTTCGAAGCGCGCGGTTCGCAATACGTCAACGGCCTGCGCCAGTTGCGCGATTTCGGATCGCCTGCCTTCGAGGTCTATGGCCTGCAGCAGGTCGAGGTTCTTAAGGGCCCGAATTCGTCCCTTTACGGGGCCGGGTCGCCCGCCGGGATCATCAACCAGGTTCAGAAGCGCGCACAGGATTTCGATTTTTCGGAAGCGGGTCTGGGATATGACAGCAATGACAGCGCGCAGACCTTCTTCGACCTGAACCGCGTGGCAAGCCCGACCCTGTCCTGGCGCCTGACCGGCATCCTGCGCGACAGCAAGACGCAGATCCGCGAACTGACCAACGAACGCGGCTATCTGGGCGCGGCGCTGCGTTATGCGCCCGACGACGCGACGACCGTGGACGTGATCGCGTCCTATACCAAGGACGCGCCCATCTCGCCCCCCGGCGTACCCTTTGCGCTGACGCAGACCGGCGACGGCAAGGCCCTGCGCGACACCTATTTCGGAGAACCGGGCTTCGACGACAGCGACCGCGATATGGCGAACCTGGGCATCGAGATCAGTCACCAGATGGACAACGGCTGGACCCTGTCGCAGGGCTTCCGGGCCGAACGGTTCGACTGGACCTATACCGGACATTATGTCAGCGGCCTGACCGACGACGGCCTGTCGGTCACGCGGGGCGCGAACTTTCAGGACGAATCCACGACAGGCCTGAACCTGGACACCCGCCTGTCGAACAGCATCACCACCGGCAGCGTGACCCATGACCTGCTCTTGGGGTTGGACATCCGGCAGTACGATGCCGACACGACAACGCAGTTCTTCTTCGGCCAGCCCATCGACGCTTCCGACCCGGTCTATGGCGGGCTGCCTGCGACGTCGGCCTGGTACACCAGCATCTCCGACATCAGCCAAAAGCAGGTCGGCCTCTATGCCCAGGACGAGATCACCGTCGGCAACTGGCGCGGCAGCCTGGCCATCCGTCAGGATTGGACCGAACAGACGGGGACGAAGTTCACAAACTTTGACGGCGACACCCCCATCGACCAGTCCGACAGCGCGACCACGGGCCGGGTTGGCCTGGGCTATGTCCTGGCGAACGGCGTGATGCCCTATGCCAGTTATTCGACCTCGTTCGACCCGACCATTGGCATCGACGACACCACCGGAGAGACGCTGGACCCGACCGAGGGCAAGCAGTGGGAAGTTGGGGTCAAGTATCAGCCCGCGGGCTTTGACGGGCTGTTCAGCGCCGCCGTCTATGACCTGACCCAACAGAACCTGGTGCGCAACCTGGGCCAGGGGCGCCGCCGCCAGGTGGGCGAGGTTCGCTCCAAGGGGTTGGAGCTAGAGGCCACCGCCGCGCTGAGCGCCGCATGGGACCTGCGCGCCAGCTATGCCTTCAACGAGACCGAACAGAAGGGCGGCCCAGAGGACGGGCTGGAAATGCCCAACGCGCCGCGCCATCTGGCCAGCCTGTGGCTGGACCGCGATTTCGGGAACGGGCTGCGCGCCGGGGGCGGCATCCGCCATATCGGCGAACGCAAGGGCGATTTCGGGAACACGTTCGACCTGGACAGCGTCACCCTGGTCGATGTGGCCGCGACCTATACCCGCGGCAACATCGAGGCCAGCGTGACCCTGAACAACGTCACCGACGAGGTCTATCTCGCCAATTGCGGCTCCTTCGGCTGCTACTACGGCGAAGGGCGCAGCGTCGCCGCCAAGGTCGCCTACACGTGGTAGGGCGCGGGGCCATATCGCCCCGGCCCGACCGCCGCGCCTTTCTGACCGCCGCCGGCATCCTGCTGGCGGCGGGCCTGCCTTTGCGCGCAGGGGCGGGCCCGCGCCTGGCTGCGATTGACTGGGCGATGCTGGAGACCGCGACCGCCCTGGGCCACATGCCGGTCGCCGCGGCCGAGCTGATCCGCTTTCGCGCCGATGTGGGCGTCCCCGCCATCCCCGACACGGTCACCGACCTTGGCCTGCGCGGCGCGCCGAACTTTGAACTGCTTCAGCTGGTCCGCCCCACGCTGATCCTCAGCTCTCCCTATTACACCCGCTATCAGGCGCGGATGGAGGCGATCGCCCCGGTCCTGTCCCTGCCCTTCTATCAGCCGGGCGCGGCGCCGCTGCCCAAGGCGATGGACGCGCTGGACGCGCTTGCGCGGCAGATCGGCGATCCTGCCGCGGGCGGTCGGGCGCGGGCACGGGCCGACGCGCATCTGGACCGGCTGGCCGCGCGGGTCGCGCACCATGCCGACCGGCCGCTGGCGCTGGTCGATATCGGCGATGCGCGCCACCTGCGCGCCTTCGGCTTTGACAGCCTCTTCGGCAGCACCCTGACCCGCATCGGCCTGCGCAACGCCTGGTCCGAGGCGACGGCCTTCAGCTTCCTGGCCCCGGTTCCCCTTGAACGCCTGGCCGACATGCCCGACGCGCGGCTGGTCATCGCCGGCCCCATCCCGCCGCAGGCGCAGGGCGCGCTGTCCCGCAGCCGGCTGTGGCAGGCCCTGCCGCAGGTGGCGCAGGGCCGCGTGCATCACCTGCCGCGGATGAACGCCTTTGGCGGGGTGCCCGCCGCGCTGCGCTTTGGCGACCTGCTGGCCCGCGCGCTGGAGGCCTGAGGCGATGACGACCCGGACCCTTGCGCCCTGCGCGGCGCTAATCGCCCTTGCGCTGTGGCTGATGGCCGCGCGCACGCTGCCCCTGCCCGCCCTGCCCTGGGATCCGCAGGCGATGAGCCTGGATCAGATCCGCATGGCCTATGGCCTGATGCCGCGCGGGGTCATCGCGCTGCTGGCGGGGGCGATGCTGGGCCTGTCGGGCGCGATCCTGCAGGTGGTGCTGCGCAACCCGGTGGCCGATCCCACGACGCTTGGCATCAGCGCGGGCGCGCAGCTGGCACTGGTCCTGGCCACGATCCTGTCCCCGACCTTGCTAGAGGGCGGGCGCTGGCCCGTCGCCATGACGGGCGCGGGTGCCGCGGCGGCGCTGGTGCTGGCCATCGGCGCGCGGCGCGGCTTTCAGCCGGTGACGATGGTCATCGCGGGCATGCTGGTCGGGCTGACCGCCAGTGCGGTTGCGGGGGCGGTCACGCTGGCGCAGGGACAGTACCTGCTGTCGCTGGTCATCTGGAACGGCGGCTCGCTGGTCCAGCAGGACTGGTCGGGGGTCGCCGCGCTGGCCGGGGTGCTGGCCCTGGGTGGCCTGGCCGCAGCAGTGCTGGCCCGTCCGCTGCGCCTGCTGTCCCTGGGCGCCGAGGGCGCGCAGGGCCTCGGCCTGAACGTCGCCGCGATGCGGCTGGCGGCGGTGGCCGTCGCGGTCGTGCTGGCCGCGGCCGTGTCGGCGGAACTGGGGCTGATCGGCTTTGTCGGGCTGGCGGCGCCTGCCATGGCGCGCAGCCTGGGGGTGCGGACCATCCCCGGCCTGCTGGCCTGGTCGCCGGTCCTGGGCGCACTGATCCTGTCGATCTGCGACGGGCTGGTGCTGGCCCTGGCGGGCCTGGGGGCCGAGATGTTTCCCACCGGCGCGCTGACCGGGCTGGTCGGCGGGCCGCTGCTGATCTGGCTGCTGCCGCGACTGCGGGGCACATCCCCGCCCGGCGCGGAATCGGGCGACCGCCCTGCCCCGCGGCTGGCCCGTCCGGGGCCGCTGCTGGCGGCGATGGCGGCGGCCCTGGTCCTGGCGGGGCTGGTCCTGTTGTGGATCGGGCGGGTGCCGGGTGGCTGGGCGGTACTGGACCGCGCGAACCTGGCGGCGTTTGTGCCCATGCGCCTGCCCCGCCTGCTGGCGGCGGCGGCGTCGGGGGCGGCGCTGGCACTGGCCGGGGCGATCCTGCAGCGGCTGACCGCGAACCCCCTGGCCTCGCCCGAGGTGCTGGGCGTGTCGGGCGGCGCCTCGCTTGGCTATGCGGCGGTGGTCTTTGGCCTGGCCGCCCCTAGCGCGCTGGCGCTGGCGCTTGGGACGATGGCGGGGGGTGCGCTGGCGCTGGCGGTGCTGGTGGCCTTCACCGCGCGCCGCGACATGCCGGCGGAACGCGTGCTGCTGGCGGGCATCGCGGTGTCGGCCCTGGCCTCGGCCGTGCTGTCGGCGATGATGGCCGTGGGCGATGCGCGGGCCTGGGCGATCCTGTCCTGGCTGTCGGGGTCTGCGGCCGCCGTGCCGATGGCGGGGGCCGTCGCGCTGGCGGCCCTGGCCGTGGCCGTCTGGCTGGCCACGCTGGCCCTGCGCCGCTGGCTGGCGCTGCTGCCGCTTGGGGCGGGGGTCGCGCGCGGCCTGGGGCTGGGCCTGCCGCCCGCGCGGCTGGCGCTGATCGTGCTGGCGGGGCTGGCCACGGGGGCCGCGACGATGGTCACGGGACCTTTGTCCTTCGTCGGGCTGATGGCCCCGCATCTGGCCCGCCGCATCGGCCTGGCCCGCCCGGCCGACCACCTGACGGGATCGGCGCTGATCGGGGCGGGGCTGATGCTGGCCGCCGATTTCGGCGCGCGCATGGCGGGCTTTCCCTATGAACTGCCGCTTGGGCTGTTCGCCTCGCTGATCGGGGCGCCCTGGCTGATCTGGCTGATGACGAGGCATCGATGACGCTCTTTCACCTGTCCGGCCTGTCGGTCGACGTCCCAAGTCGCCGGCTGCTGGACGACATCACGCTGGACCTGCCCGCGGGCCGGGCGACCGCGCTGATCGGCCATAACGGGTCGGGCAAATCCACGCTGCTGCGCGCGCTGGCCCGACAGGTCCCGGCAGGCGGCACCGCCCGGTTCGAGGGGCGCGCCCTGGCCGACTGGCCCGCCCGCGACCTGGCCCGCCGCATGGCCTTCCTGCCCCAGACCACGCCCCCGGCCGATGGCATGCTGGTGCGCGAACTGGTGGCCCTTGGCCGCTATCCCTGGCACGGCGCCCTGGGCCGCTTCGGCCCCGCCGATCATGCCGCCGTCGCCCGCGCTCTGGACGAATGCGGGGTTGCGGGCTTTGCCGATCGGCTGGTCGACACCCTGTCGGGCGGCGAACGCCAGCGCGTCTGGCTGGCCATGATGGTCGCGCAGCAGGCGGGCACGCTGCTGCTGGACGAACCGATCAGCGCGCTGGACATCGCCCACCAGGTCGAGGTGCTGGCCCTGGTCGCCGCGATGTGCCACGACCAGGGGCGCAGTGCCGTCATCGTGCTGCACGACGTCAACATGGCCGCGCGGTTCTGCGACCATGTCGTGGCGCTGAAGGCCGGGCGGCTGGTCTGGCAGGGCGGCCCGGACGCCCTGATGCGCCCCGACACGCTGCACGACATCTATGGCCTGCCGATGCAGGTCCTGACCCGCCCCGACGGACGCCCCGTCGCCATCCCCGCCTGAGAGGCCGCATGCTGAAACAGTTCTTTTCCTACTATCGTCCGCATCTGGGCCTGTTCTGGCTGGATTTCGGCTGCGCGGTCGTCTCGGGTCTGCTGGAGCTGGCCTTTCCGCTGGCCGTCACCGCCTTCATCGACCACCTGCTGCCGCAGGGCGACTGGACGCTGACCCTGGCCGCGGCGGGGGGGCTGCTGGCGCTTTATGCGGTCAATGCCGGGCTGCTGACGGTGGTGATCTACTGGGGGCACAAGCTGGGCATCAACATCGAGACCGCGATGCGGGCCCGCGCCTTCGACCATCTGACGCGGCTGTCCTGGCGCTGGTACGACCGTGCGCGCACCGGCAAGCTGGTCGCCCGCGTCACCCGTGACCTGGAGGAGATCGGAGAGGTCGCCCATCACGGCCCCGAGGACGCCTTCATCGCGCTGATGACCTTCGTCGGCGCGTTCCTGCTGATGTTCTGGATCAACCCGCAGCTGGCGGTCATCGTGGCGCTGATCGTGCCGGCCATGCTGGCCCTGGTGATCGTCTATGGCGGGCGGATGACGGCGACCTGGCGCGCGATCTATTCCCGCGTCGGCGATTTCAACGTGCGCCTGGAGGAGACCCTGGGCGGCGTCCGCGTAGTGCAGGCCTTCGGCAACGAGGCGCATGAGAGCCATCTCTTCGCCGCCGACAACGCTCGCTATCGCCAGGCCAAGCTGGACGCGTACCGCGTGATGGCGGCGTCCAGCGCGCTGCAGTACATGGGCCTGCGGCTTGTGCAGGTCATCGTCATGGTCATGGGCGCGGGCTTCGTGCTGTCGGGCGAACTGACCACCGGCGGCTTCGTGGGCTTTCTGTTGCTGGTGGGCGTCTTCTATCGCCCGCTGGAGAAGATCGCCGCGGTGATCGAGACCTATCCCCGCGGCATCGCCGGATTCCGCCGCTATCAGGAGCTGCTGGCCACCGACCCCGAGATCGCCGACGCACCCGACGCGATCGACGCCCCCGCCCTGCGCGGCGACATCCGGTTCGAGGGGGTGGGCTTTGCCTATGACCCCGACCGCCCGATCCTGTCGGGGATCGACCTGGACATCCGCGCCGGAGAGACGGTGGCCTTCGTCGGCCCCTCGGGCGCGGGCAAGACCACGCTGCTGGCGCTGCTGCCGCGGTTCTACGAACCCAGCCAGGGGCGCATCGTCGTCGACGGGATGGACCTGCCCGCGATGCGCCTGCACAGCCTGCGCCGCCAGATCGGCCTGGTCAGCCAGGACGTGTTCCTGTTCGGCGGCACGCTGCGCGAGAACATCGCCTATGGCCGCCTGGACGCCTCGGACATGGAGATCGCGCAGGCCGCCGCCAAGGCGCAGCTGGCGCAGATGATCGAAGGCCTGCCGCAGGGCCTGGACACGGTCGTGGGCGAACGCGGGGTGATGCTGTCGGGCGGGCAGAAGCAGCGCGTGGCCATCGCGCGGGCCTTCCTGAAGAACCCGCCGATCCTGATCCTGGACGAGGCGACCAGCGCCCTGGACAGCCAGACCGAACGCGAGATCCAGTCGGCGCTGGACGCCCTGTCGGTCGGGCGCACGACGCTGGTGATCGCCCACAGGCTGGGCACGATCCGGAACGCCGACCGCATCGTGGTCATGGACCGGGGCCGCGTGGTCGAGATGGGCAGCCATGCCGACCTGCTGTCGCAGGGCGGCATCTATGCGGGGCTGGCGGCCTAGGTCCGGGCCTTAGCCCAGGGCATAGCCCACGCCGCGCACGGTGCGCAGCGGGTCGTCGCCGCCGTTCTTCATCAGCGCCTTGCGCAGGCGGCCCACATGCACGTCAATGGTGCGCGTGTCGACATAGATGTCGCGCCCCCAGACCCGGTCCAGCAGCTGTTCGCGCGTCCAGACGCGGCCCGGCTTCTCCATCATCGTGGACAGCAGCCGGAACTCCGTCGGGCCCAGATGCAGCGTCTGGCCGGCGCGGAACACCCGGTGTTCGGCGGCGTCCAGGATGATGTCCGCAAAGGTCAGCCGCTCGCCCATCGTGGCGGGGCGGGTGCGGCGCAGCTGGGTGCGCAGGCGGGCCAGCAGCTCGACGACGGAATAGGGTTTGACCACGTAATCGTCGGCCCCTGTCTCCAGGCCGCGGACGCGGTCGACCTCCTCGCTGCGCGCGGACAGCATGATGATCGGGATGTTGCGGGTCGCGGGATCGGCCTTGACCTGGCGGCAGACCTCGATGCCCGACACGCGCGGCAGCATCCAGTCCAGCACGATCAGGTCCGGCTGCTCCTCTGCCACCAGCAGCAGCGCGTCCTCGCCGTTGTCGGCCATGACCACGTCGAAACCCTCGGCCTCGAGGTTGTAATGCAGGACTTCGCGCTGTGCGCCCTCGTCCTCGACGACCAACACGCAGGGGGCCTGGCGCGCCATCCCTCAGACCTCCGCCGCGGGGGCCACGACGCTGCTGCTTTTCGGGCGCGCCTCGTCGGGCAGGTCGCCCGTGACCAGATAGACCACCTGCTCGGCGATGGACGTCGCATGGTCGCCCATCCGCTCGACGTTCTTGGCGATGAAGTGCAGGTGCATGCAGGGGGTGATGTTGCGCGGGTCCTCCATCATGTGGGTCAGGAACTCGCGGAACAGCGCGTTGTACATCTGGTCCACCTCCAGGTCGCGCTGACGCACGTCATGGGCCAGGTCGGCGTCGCGGCGGATATAGCTGTCCAGCGCGTCCTGCAGCATCCGGTTCACCGCCTGGCTCATCCGGCGCAGCGCCATGCCCGATCCGGCGATGGCGGGCATCTGGGACAGCACCTCGGTGCGCTTGGCCATGTTCTTGGCGTAATCGCCCACCCGTTCCAGCGAGGCCGAGATCTTCATCACCGCCAGCACCATCCGCAGGTCGGTTGCGGTGGGCGCGCGCAGCGCGATCAGGCGGGCGGCGTCCTCGTTGATCTGGATCTCCATCGCGTCGATGGCCTTGTCGCGGCGGCGGACCTGGTCGGCCAGCTCCTGGTCGCGCGTGTCCAGCGCGGTCGAGGCGTCGGTGATCGCGGCCTCGACCATGCCGCCCATCTTGACGACCATCGCCTGGATCGTCTCCAGGTCGCGGTCGAAGACCGAGGAGATATGCTTGTCGCGGTTCATGTCAGGTCCTTTCGATCAGCCGATCCGGCCCGAGATATAGGCCTCGGTCCGGCTGTCCCGGGGCTTCGTGAAGATGTCGTCGGTATCACCGTATTCGACCAGGTTGCCCAGATGGAAGAAGGCAGTCTTCTGGCTGACGCGGGCAGCCTGCTGCATCGAATGGGTCACGATGACCACGGAAAACTGCGTGCGCAGCTGCTCGATCAGCTCCTCGACCTGGCTGGTGGCGATGGGGTCCAGCGCGCTGCAGGGCTCGTCCATCAGCAGCACCTCGGGGGACGTGGCCACCGCGCGCGCGATGCACAGGCGCTGCTGCTGGCCGCCCGACAGGCCCGTGCCTGGCTCGGACAGGCGGTCCTTGACCTCGTTCCACAGGGCCGCGCCGCGCAGCGAGCGTTCGACGATCTCGTCCAGCTCGGCCTTGCCGCGGGCCAGGCCATGGATGCGCGGGCCGTATGCCACGTTGTCATAGATCGACTTGGGGAACGGGTTCGGCTTCTGGAAGACCATGCCGACCTTGGCGCGCAGCTGCACCGGGTCGATCCTGCGGTCATAGATGTCCTCGCCGTCGATGGTGATCCGGCCCGCGATCCGGGCACTGTCGATCGTGTCGTTCATGCGGTTGATGCAGCGCAGGAAGGTGGACTTGCCGCAGCCCGACGGGCCGATGAAGGCGGTGACGGTCTTGTCCAGGATCTCGACGTTCAGGTCTTTGATCGCCTGCTTCTCGCCATAGAAGACCTGCACGTCGCGTGCGGAAATCTTGATGTCCTGCTGGCTCACGGCGCTCTCCGATCGGATGGTGTCATACATGGTGGCTCTCCTGTGGGCCGATCACCAGCGGCGCTCGAACTTGCGGCGCAGAAAGATCGCCAGCAGGTTCATGCACAGAAGGAAGATCAGCAGGACGATGATGGCGCCCGAGGCGCGCTCGACAAAGGCCGGATCGCTGCGCTGCGTCCAGTTGTAGACCTGGACCGGCAGGGCGGATGCGGGATCGAACAGACCCTCGGGCGGGGCGGCGGGAAACTCGCGCACGAAGGCCACCATGCCGATCAGCAGCAGCGGCGCGGTCTCTCCCAGGGCCTGGGCCAGGCCGATGATCGTACCGGTCAGGATTCCGGGCGCGGCCAGCGGCAGGACGTGGTGGAACACCGTCTGCATGCGGCTGGCGCCGACGCCCAGGGCCGCGTCGCGGATCGAGGGCGGCACCGCCTTCAACGCCGCGCGGGTGGCGATGATGATGGTGGGCAGGGTCATCAGCGTCAGCACCAGCCCGCCCACGATGGGTGCCGATGCGGGCAGCCCCGCAAAGTTGATGAAGACGGCCAGGCCCAGGATTCCGAACACGATCGACGGTACCGCGGCCAGATTGGCGATGTTAACCTCGATCAGGTCGGTCCAGCGGTTCCTGGGCGCGAACTCCTCCAGATAGATCGAGGCCGCGACCCCGATGGGCACCGCCAGCACCAGCACCACCAGCATCATGTAGAGCGAGCCCAGGATCGCCACGCCCACGCCGGCCGATTCCGGACGCTGATCGGAGGCGTCGGGCAGGGTCATGAAGGCCCAGTTGAACCGCGTGACCAAGGTGCCGTTGTCGGCCAAGGCTTGGGCCAGCAACAATTGCTGGGGGGAGACATTGGAATCCCGTTCTGCCGTCTCGGCAGTGACGCGGCCCTTGAAATAGCCGTCGATGCGGCCGTTCACCAGGACGTTCACGTCCACCGTCTGCCCGACCAACTCGGGATCGGCCAGCACCCGATTGCGCAGCTGCGCCGAGGCATCGCGCGAGATCAGCTGATTTGCATCTCCGGAGCCCAAACCCTCGATCTCCAATCCGAGCGTTTCGATCTCGGTATCCAGCGCGCGGTCCAGCACCTGGCCATAGGACAGGGTCAGCACGCCCGCCATCTCGGCCGGGTCGCGGTTGCCCTTGGGGTCCAGCACCTGCGCATCCAGCGCCACGGGGAGAGATAGATAGGTCTGATAAAAGGCTCCTGTGCCATTGCGCACAATCGTGAAGACCAGCACTGCCAGCATCGTGCAGGCGATGACGATGGCCGTCAGCCCGTAGGCGCGGAACCGTTTCTCGGCGGCGTTGCGGCGGCGGGTGCGCGCGTCCTGGACATAGAGCGACTTGGCGCCGGTGGCGCGGGGATGATCGGTCATTCGTACTGCTCGCGATACTTGCGCACGATGATAAGCGCGATGACGTTCAGGCCTAGGGTGATGACGAACAGCGTCAGCCCCAGGGCAAAGGCCACCAGCGTCTCGGGCGAGGAGAAGTCGTTGTCGCCCGTCAGCTGGCTGACGATCTTGACCGTGATGGTGGTCATCGCCTCGAACGGGTTGGCGCTGATCGTGGCGGCGGCGCCGGCGCCCAGGACCACGATCATCGTCTCTCCGATGGCGCGGCTGGCGGCCAGCAGGATGGCGCCCACGATGCCCGGCAGGGCGGCGGGCAGCACGACGCTGCGCACGGTCTCGGACGGGGTCGAGCCCAGGCCCAGGGCGCCGTCACGCAGGCTCTGGGGCACAGCGTTGATGATGTCGTCGGAGAGCGAGCTGACGAAGGGGATCAGCATGATCCCCATGACCAGCCCCGCGGTCATCACCGACGACCCGGAATTGCCCAGGCCCAGGGGCTGCGCGATCCAGTCGCGCAGCATCGGCCCGACCGTCACCAGCGCGAACAGGCCATAGACGATGGTCGGGATGCCGGCCAGCACCTCGACCGCGGGCTTGGCGATGCTGCGCAGGCGGGGGCTGGCATATTCCGACAGGTAGATCGCCGCCAACAGGCCGATGGGCACCGCCACCAGCAGCGCGATGAAGCTGATGTACAGCGTCCCCCACAGCAGCGGCAGCATGCCGAGGCGCGAATTGCCCTCGAAGCGCGGCGACCATGTCGTGCCGAAGAAGAACTCCGTTACACTGTACTGGCGGAAGAAGCTGATCGTCTCGAAGATCAGCGACAGGACGATGCCGGCGGTGGTGGCGATGGCGATCATCGAACAGAAGATCATCAGGCCCAGCACCATCCGCTCGACCGAATTGCGCGCGCGAAACCCGCTATCAATCCGCGTCATGCCCCAGCCCAGGCCCGCAACGGATGCGCCAAGCGCAAGCAGACCGGCGACAGCGTTGGATCCTGCAGGGATTACCCCGGACATGCGTAGTCCGGACGCCAGAACCATAACGACCAACGTGGGAAGCATCACGGAAAGTGCCACGTTGTAGCCATGATATGTCGGGCGGCTGTGGAGGGTTCGGACATCGCTGCCACTGGCCGACAGGGCGCGACTGCGTCCGATATAAAATCCGGCCGTCGCCAGCAGGATTGCGGCCACTAGAGCCCAGGACATAGGCATCGGGAAACCTCAGGAATGGCGACGGAAAAAATGACAGATGTCTTGGAAAGCGAAGCCCAAGGTTGCACCGGCGCATTTCCATGCGCCGGTGCACGTGGCGATCACTGCATGGTGGTCTCGTCGGCCACGGCCTGCTGGACCGATGCCAGCTCGGGGTCCGAGACCAGGCCATAGGCGGCCAGCGGCCCGTCCGGTCCCGCGATCGCGTCCGAGACGAAGAATTCGGCGAATTCCTTGACGCCCGGGATGACGCCGATATGCGCCTTCTTCACATAGATGAACAGCGGCCGCGACACCGGGTACTCGCCCGAGGCGATCGTCTCGGTTGAGGGGGTGACGCCGGACATGGTCGCGACCTGCAGCGTGTCCGTGTTGTTCTCGTAGAAGGACAGGCCGAAGACGCCGATGCCGTTCGGCGACGACCCGATGCGGGCCAGCGTCTCGGTATAGTCGCCGTCGATGTCGACCGACCGGCCGTCGGTGCGCAGCGTCATGCAGGCGGCCTCGGCCTCCTCCTCGCCCAGCTCGGCGGTGAACACCTCCAGCGCGCCGCTGTCCTCGCAGCCCTGCGCGATCACCTTCTCGTCGAAGACTTCGCGCGTCCCGTGACGGGTGCCCGGTACGAAGGCCAGGATCTCCTGGTCGGGCAACTCGGGGTTCACCTCGTTCCAGTTGGCGGCGGTGTTGTCGACGATCGCACCGTCGCGCACGACCTTGGCCGACAGCGCATTGAACCAGTCGGCGGGGGTGAAGGCAAAACTGTTGCCCGACTGCGCGCTGGCGAAGACGATCCCGTCATAGCCGATGCGCACCTCCATGATGTCGGTCACGCCGTTGGCGGCACATTCCTCGACCTCGCTGTCGCGGATCTCGCGGCTGGAATTGGCGATGTCGATGGTGTTCTCGCCCACGCCCTCGCAGAAGCGGCGCAGACCGGTGGAGGATCCGCCCGATTCGATGACCGGGCTTCCGAAATCGAAATTCTCACCGAAGAGCTCGGCGACGATCGTGGCGTAGGGCAGCACGGTCGACGAACCCGCGACCTGCACCTGTTCGCGCGCGGCGGCTGCGGTGGCGGTCAAGGCCAGGACGGACAGGGCCGAAGCGGTTAGGCCAAAGGTCTTCATGCGTCTTCTCCTCAGGAGGTGATCGTTGCCCGGTGTGCCTACAGCAGTTTTGTGACGGTCATACGCAATCCGTGTGACAGTTCTGCGACAGCGCCCCGGCGGGCGGACCGATCATCCCGGGGTGACGCGCACCTCTCCCAGGGTCGGGTCGCTGCGCCGCGCGGCCATCTGCAAGCGGGCCAGCAGATGCGTGCGCACATAGGTGGCGTGGAACCGCGACGGCGCGACCAGATGCAGGACGCCCCCCTGCCCTTCCGCTGATGACAGCGGCGCGAACCAGGCGTCGAATAGCGCCGGGTCCTCGTCGCGCAGCCGCGCGCGGATCAGCGGCCAGGCCCCGTCCTGACCGCCCTCCTCCGCGGATGTGCCGTCGGGGCGGGGGAACGGCACGACGTTCGGCGGGTCGCCCGCCTCCTGCGCCTCCTCTCCCATGCGGGCGGTGAAATCCTCGCCGATGTTGGACCAGTCCGCTCGCGTGTCTAGCATGATGCGTTCCAGGCCCAGGCCCAGCACGGACACGCGGCCCCGCGCGCCCTGGCGCTTGACCACGATCCAGCCCGCTTCCCGCAGCCGCGCCATGTCGCGCTTGACGGTGCGTTCGTCCACGCACCACAGCCGCGCGATCTCGCGCTGACCCATGGTCAGCTCGTCGCGCTGCCAGTTGTAGCGGGTGGTGATCAGCGCCATCAGGCGCAGCACCAGGCGCTGGCGCTGCGGATCGCCCGCCAGCGCATGCGCCATCATCGCGGACAGCAGGTCGTATTTCCGTGCCGCGGCTTGCCTGCCGACGGGTCGCATCACCTGTATCATCGTTCCTGCCCGCCGGTCGCCCGGCACCCTGCCCCGGCCGCGCCGAGATCTTGTGCCGTCCCAAACGCCTTTCGCCACTCTGCAGGCATTAGCGTCCTGAAATACGATTCTGTCAAGCAGATCGCCCGCCCTCGGGCGGAAGGATCCAAAGGCAATCTTGAATCAGGGTATCAATGGTATATCGGGACATCCTATGCGTCCCCTATTCAGGCGCCCGTGTCCCCCAATTGGCGGGGGTTCGACGGATCATGTCCCCCAATATCCGCCCCCTGCCCCGCCAGGTCGTGGCCTCCGTGCCACCTTGGCGCGCGGCGATTCGCCAGCAGGGGCTGGATTTCCGCATTTCGTGCTATCAGTGAACAAGGCTTTTGCCAAAAGCGCAAATCCGGCGTAAAAGCAGGAACAGAAGCAATCAGCGTCCTTGGAAACCGACACAACATGTATACGCACGACGACCTTGCCCGTCTGCAGGCCCAGTCCCTCAAGATGCAGGGCTGGATTCGCCGCCAGACCTTCAGCCCCGCCAACGAGAAGACGCTGCGCCGCTTCTCCTCTTGGGAGGTGGCCGAGCTGATCTTCCGCATCAACCAGTCGACCTTCCGCGGCAAGCTGGCGGCGGACCCGAACCTTCCCCTCGGGGAAGTCGAGGAGGACGGGCGCCAGCGCTGGTTCAGCCTGGAGGAGGTGAACGAGCTGCGTCGCCGCATCCGCGTGGGCAAGAAGTCCCTGATGCCGCCCCGCCCCGCCGGCAAGCGCGCCTTCCGCGCGGCCATCGCCAACTTCAAGGGCGGTGCGGGCAAGTCGACCGTGGCGCTGCACTTTGCCCATGCGGCGGCGCTGGACGGGTACCGGGTCCTGGTCGTCGACTTCGACCCGCAGGCGACCCTGTCTCATTCGATGGGCCTGAACGACGTGGGCGAGGATCACACGGTCTGGGGCATCATGGCGCGCGACCTTGAGCGCGAGACAGACCGCATGAACACCGCCAGCGCCGGGGCCGAGACAGGGACCGCCCTGCCCCATCGCAAGCTGCCCGCGTCGATCCGCGACATGGGTCTGGGCACGCTGCGGCCCGCGGACTTCATCAAGCCGACCGCCTGGCCCACGATCGACATCGTCCCCAGCTGCGCGAACGCGGCCTTTGTCGAGTTCGCCAGCGCCCAGTACCGGCACCTGAACCCGGAATGGACCTTCTTCGGGGCCGTATCGCGTTTCCTGGACAGCCTGGCGGACGATGCCTATGACCTGATCCTCTTCGACTGTCCTCCGGCCATCGGGTACCAGTCGATGAACGCGGTCTTTGCCGCAGACATGCTGTATATCCCGTCCGGCCCCGGCTATTGGGAGTATGACAGCACGACCAGCTTCATCGGTCAGTTGGCCGAGGCGCTGGAGGATCTGTCCCACGGGTTCGAGAACTTCCCCACGGGGAAGATCAGGTTGCCCAAGGCATTCGCCGACATCCGGTTCCTGATGACGCGATACGAGCCGTCGAACGAGCTGCACCAGGCGATGTTCGCGGCCTTTCGGCAGGTCTTCGGGGATCGGCTGGCGCAGAACCCGATCGAACTGACCCGCGCGGTCGAGCAGTCGGGCCGGTTCCTGTCGTCGATCTATGAGATCGATTACCGAGAGATGACGCGGGGGACGTGGCGCCGGGCACGGGCGACCTTCGATCAGGCCTATGAGGAATTCCGCGGCCACGTGCTGACCGCCTGGACCGAGCTGGAGGACGCGCAATGAGCCGCAAGCGCCGGATGTTCGACATCGACATTCCCGAGGACGACGCCGAAACCGGCTTCCCCGCGGGGAAGGTCCAGCCCGACGGCCGTCGCGGCCCCATGGCTGCCGCCATCAGCGAGACCGCGGAATCGACCCGCGACCGCGCGGTCATCGAGGCGCAGATCCGCGCCGAGAACGATGCCCTGGCGCAGGAGCATGTGCGGCTGAAGCGGGCAGGGCTGATCACCGACCTGATCCCGCTGGACATGATCGACACGACCAAGCTGATCCGCGACCGCAAGCCGGTCGCCGATTTCGACATGGCGGAGCTGGTCGCCTCGATCCGCGACATCGGCCTGTCGAACCCGATCCGGCTGGAGCCGTCCGAGGGTGGGCGTTACGAGCTGATCCAGGGGTGGCGGCGGCTGTCGGCCTATCGCCAGCTGCTGGAGGAGACGGGCGATGCCGAGGCCTGGGGCCGGATCCCCGCGGGCATCGCCGCGCGCGGGGACCAGCTGGAGGCGCTGTACCGCCGCATGGTGGACGAGAACCTTGTACGCAAGGACATCTCTTTTGCCGAGATGGCGCAGCTGGCGGTGCATTACGCGATGGACCCGCTGACCGCGGAGAACGATGCGGAAAAGGCCGTGGCGATCCTGTTCCGGTCGGCGGGCTATCAGAAGCGCAGCTATATCCGGAACTTCATCCCGCTGGTCGAGCGCTTGGGCGAGGTGCTGATGTATCCGCAGGAGATCCCGCGCGCCCTGGGCCTGTCGCTGTCGCAGCGGTTGGAGGAGGTGCCGGGCCTGGTCACGGCCATCCGGACCGAGCTGAAGGACTGGGACACGCGGTCGATCACCGACGAGCTGGCCGTGCTGCGCCGCTATGCGGGGCAGGGGGGTGAGGCGCTGCCCGAGGGACCCGCACCGCGGACCGCCCCACCCGCACCGCCGTCGACCGCCAAAGCCAAGACGACCTTCCAGCTTGCGCGCCCGCAGGGCAGCGCGAAATGCACCGCCGCCAATGGTCGCCTTGAGATCCGCCTGCCGCGGGACTTCTCGACCATCGACCGGCGCAAGCTGGAGGCGGCCGTGGCCGCCATGCTGGACCAGATCGAGTGACCTTCCCCGCGGGGAAGGGCGGGGGCCCTTTCCCGCGGCCAGCACCTTCCCCGCGGGGAAGGTGCGACACAAACCATTGATATATATACCTATAGCACATCTACCTGACCCTGTGTCGATGTCTGTTGCAGATCGTGCAATCCCGTCGTAGCACCAAGGCCGACCCCCAACGGTACCAAGGCGCCCGGCATGCCCCCCAGTGATTCCCCGATGCGCGGCATCGCGTTGAAATGCATCAGCGTGACCGTGTTCACCCTGATGGCCGCGCTGATCAAGGCGACCGCCGACAGCGCCCAGATCCCGCCGGGGCAGCAGGTGTTCTTTCGGTCGTTCTTCGCCCTGCCGGTCATCCTGGGCTGGCTGGTGCTGCGGTCGGAACTGCGGGTCGGCCTGCTGACCGCGAACCCGATGGGGCACCTGTATCGCGGGCTGGTCGGGACGACGGCGATGGCGCTGAACTTCTGGGCGCTTGGCCTGCTGCCTTTGCCCGAGGTGACGGCCATCGGCTTTGCCGCGCCCCTGCTGGTCGTGGTGCTGGCCGGAATGTTTCTGGGAGAGAACGTCCGGGCCTTTCGGCTTGGCATGGTCGGGCTGGGGCTGGCCGGGGTGCTGATCGTGCTGTCGCCGCAGCTGCAGGCGGGGACGGCGGGCGACCCCTTGCGGATGCTGGGCGCGGTCGTGGCGCTTGGCGGGGCAGGGGCCGCGGCACTGGCGCAGATCTTTGTCCGCCAGCTGGTCCAGGTGGAGCGGACATCGGCGATCGTCTTCTGGTTTTCGGTCACCTCGACGGGGCTGTCGCTGCTGACGCTGCCCTTCGGGTGGGTGATGCCGGGGGCCTGGGTGCTGGCGCAGCTGGTCACCACGGGACTGCTGGGCGGGCTGGGGCAGATCCTGCTGACCTCGGCCTATCGTCATGCCGATGCGTCGGTGGTGGCGCCGTTCGACTATGTCGCGATGATCTGGGCGGTGGCCCTGGGCTGGTACGTGTTCGGCGAGGTGCCAAGCGCGGTGGTGATCGGCGGGTCCGGCCTGGTGATCCTGGCGGGCATCCTGATCATCTGGCGCGAACACAGCCTGGGGCTGGAACGCCGCCGTCAGCGCAAGGCCACGCCCCCGGCCTGAGGCGCCGACAGGCTGCCCACCACGGCGACCAGGTCGCGGAAGCGTTCGCCCTGGACCAGCACGTGATCGGTCATCGCCTGTGCCGCGCCGCAGGCGTCGCCCGCCGCGATGGCCGCGGCGATCTGGCGGTGTTCGGCCAGCGAATTGGCGACGCGCCCCGGCGATTGCAGCTGCCGGCGGCGATAGGGTTGCAGCACCGCCTGCAGGCGCAGGGTCTCGGTTTCCAGAAAGGCGTTGTGGGCGGCGCGATAGATCGCCTGATGGAAGGCGGTGTTTTCGGCATAGTACCGGTCGGGGTCGTGGCGCGCGCCTTCGCAGGCGGTCAGGGCGGTGTCGATGCGGGCCAGGTCCTGCGCATCGGCGCGCCTGCAGGCCAGCCGCGCGCAGAAGGATTCCAGCTCGGCCATCAGCTCGAACCGGTCCATCAGCTCGGGCACGCCCAGCTTGGCCACGAAGGTCCCGCGTTTGGGCTGCACGATCAGCAGGCCCGACGCCTCTAGCGCCTGCAGCGCCTCGCGCACGGGGGTGCGCGAGCAGCCATAGTCGCGCGCGACCTGGTCGGGGTCGATCTGCTGGCCGGGGGTCAGGCGGCCGTCCACAATGGCGTTTTCCAGGGCAAGGCGGATGCGCTGTGCGGTGGGAAGGGTCATGTCGGCACCTGTTCTGTCCTGCATTTCACCGCAGCGGTTGCAAAAAGTCCATCATCGCCGTTGTTGTATACAACAGAAGTGAATTAGTGTATATCACTGCGGGGGAGGATCATCATGGGCAAGCAGAGACTGGGATTCCTGTCGGACTTCGTCGAGGCGATCACGCGGCGCAAGCGCGGCGGCGAGGCCGAGACGCTGAAGGCGCTGGCGCGCCCCGCATCCGAACGCGCGCGGGTGGCCTGTGCGGTGCTGATGGGGCGGATCGGGGATGCGGCGCGGGTCGCGGTGGCCGAGCAGGCGCTGTCGGCCTATGCCGAGCTGGACGCCGAGGAGCGGCTGGCGTTCTTTCGCAGCCTGCGCGACGATCACGGGGTGGATGCGGAGGCGATCCGGACGGCCTATGCCGCGTGGGACCTGCAGCCCGATGCGGCAGGCGTGGCGCGCCTGTTCGAAGTGGTCGAGCCTGCCCGTCAGACCCTGCTGCGCCGGTTAAACATGGCGCCGGGGGCCACGCTGCGGCTGGTGCGGATGCGCCAGGACCTGCTGGCCGCGATGCGCGCCGACCCGGACCTTGCGCCGATCGACCAGGATTTCGCGCATCTGCTGGCCAGCTGGTTCAACCGCGGTTTCCTGACCATGCGGCGGATCGACTGGAACGCGCCTGCCGCGATCCTGGAAAAGCTGATGGAATACGAAAGCGTCCACCAGATGCAGGGCTGGCCGGACCTGAAGCGCAGGCTGGCCGACAATGACCGCCGTCTGTATGCGTTCTTCCATCCCGCCACCGGGGACGAGCCGCTGATCTTCGTCGAGGTCGCGTTGACTCAGGGCATGCCCGACGCGATCGGCCCGATCCTGACCGCGCCGGATGCGCGCGAACCGGCGGCGGCGGACACGGCCGTCTTCTATTCGATCAACAACAGCCTGCCCGGATTGAAGGGTGTCAGCTTCGGTAACTTCTTGATCAAGCAGGTGGTGGCGCAGCTGTCGGCGGACCTGCCCGAGTTGCGCTGCTATGTGACGCTGTCGCCGGTGCCGGGCTTTGCCGCGTGGCTGGCCACGCAGGACGACGCGGCCGAATTGCGCGGCGCGCTGGCCGGGGGCTGGGACGATGACGCGGTGGACGCGCTGCGCCCGCAGGTCCTGGCGTGGGGCGCGCGCTATATCGCCCAGGCCAAGGCGCGGGGCGGGCTGCCCGCCGATCCGGTGGCGCGGTTCCACCTGGGCAACGGGGCCTGCGCGCATCGGCTGAACTGGCCCGCCGACCTGGCACCTTCGGCGCTGAAATCGGCGCATGGGCTGATGATCAACTATCTGTACGAACTGGACCGGATCGAGGACCGGCACGAGGCCTTCGTGCGCGACGGCGAGGTGGCGCTTGGCGCCCAGATCGCCGAGGCGCTGAAGGCGTGACGACATTGAGGGAGGAGACGAGCATGCAGACCATCCACGACCATTTCATCCAGACCGCCGAGGTGATGCAGGGCAAGACCCTGTTCGAACGCCCCGGCCAGCCCGACATCAGCTTTGCCCGGATGCGCGGCATAGTCGAGGCGCTGGCGGGCGCGCTGACCGCGGCGGGCGTGGCGCCCGGCGACCGCGTGGCCGTCCAGGTCGAGAAGTCGCCCGAGGCCATCGCGCTGTATCTGGCGACGCTGCAGGTGGGCGGGATCTTCCTGCCGCTGAACACCGCCTATACCGGGGCCGAGATCGACTATTTCATCGGCGACGCGGCACCGCGGCTGTTCGTCTGCGACCCCGCGCAGCAGGCGTCGCACGCGCATCGGGCCGGGGACGCGCTGACGGTGCTGACGCTTGGCGCGGACGGGCAGGGGACACTGGCCGAGCGTGCCAATGCGGCCACCCCTCGCGAGGACGCGCATCCCTGCGGGCCGGACGACCGGGCCGCGATCCTCTACACCTCGGGGACGACGGGGCGGTCCAAGGGGGCGGTGCTGACGCACGGGAACCTGGCGTCCAACACCGAGGCGCTGCTGGAGCATTGGCGGTTCGACGCGAATGACCGGCTGATCCACGCGCTGCCGATCTTTCACACGCACGGCCTGTTCGTGGCCGCCAACATGGCGCTGGTCGCCGGCGCCACGATGATCTTCCTGACCAAGTTCGACGCCGAACAGGCGATCGACCTGATGGACCGCGCCACCGTGCTGATGGGTGTGCCGACCTTCTACACCCGCCTGCTGAAATCGCCGCGCCTGGACCGCGAGACGACCGCGAACATGCGGCTGTTCGTGTCCGGGTCCGCGCCGCTTCTGGCCGAGGATCACCGTGCCTTCACCGAACGGACCGGGCACCGCATTCTGGAGCGGTACGGCATGACCGAGACCTGCATGATCACCTCGAACCCCTATGATGGCGATCGCATCGCGGGGGCGGTGGGCATGGCGCTGCCCGGCATCACCGTGCGCATCACCGAGCGCGAGACCGGCGCGCCCGTCGCGCCCGGAGAGATCGGCCTGATCGAGGTCAAGGGACCGAACGTCTTCGAGGGCTACTGGAACATGCCCGAAAAGACCGCAGCCGAGTTCCGCCCCGACGGGTTCTTCATCACCGGGGATCTGGGCACGATCCAGGAGGACGGATACCTGCGCATCGTCGGCCGCGACAAGGACCTGGTGATCTCGGGCGGCTACAACGTCTATCCCAAGGAGGTCGAGGAGGCCATCGACGCGCTGCCGGGGGTTCTGGAAAGCGCCGTGATCGGCCTGCCCCATCCCGACCTGGGCGAGGCGGTGACCGCCATCGTCGTGCCGAGATCGGGGACGCTGGACGCGGATGAAATCCGCGCCGCGCTGTCGGATCTGGCGCGCTTCAAGCAACCCCGGCAGGTGATCGTCGTCGATGCCCTGCCGCGCAACGTCATGGGCAAGGTGCAGAAGGCCGAACTGCGCAAGGCCCATGCGGGACTGTATTCGCAGGCCATGGCCTGACATCCGGCCGCCCGGGCCCGCGTCGAGGAGGACGCGGCCCGGGGCAACGGCCCTTCAACGGGAGGAAATCATGATAATCTATGGAGTCGCGGCCCTGGCCGCCTGCCATCTGGCGGGCGTCATCCTGGGCGATCTGCTGGGCGTCATCCTGGGCGTCCAGTCCAATGTGGGCGGCGTGGGCTTTGCCATGCTGCTGCTGATCCTGTCGACCGACTGGATGCGCCGCACCGGGCGCCTGCCGCAGCTGTCCGAACAGGGCATCCTGTTCTGGTCCGCCATGTACATCCCCATCGTCGTGGCGATGGCCGCCCAGCAGAACGTCGTGGCGGCCCTGGCGGGCGGTCCCATCGCGATCATCGCGGGCGTCGGCGCGACGATCGCCTGCGTGTCGCTGGTGCCCGTGGTGGCGCGGATCGGCGGGCAGGATGCGCCGCTGCCGCCCCTGATGGCGCAGGAGGCGTGAGACCATGGAGATGATCACTGAAATCCTGTCCAAGAACGGGCTGGTCTTTGCCTTCGTCGTCGTGGGCGTCGTGATGTGGGTGTCCTATCAGCTGTCCGACCGGCTGTCGGCGGGACGGCTGCACGGTTCGGCCGTGGCCATCATCATCGGCCTGGTGCTGGCCTGGCTGGGCGGGCTTGCCACCGGCGGGTCCAAGGGCCTGGCCGACGTGCCGCTGTTCGCGGGCATCGGGCTGATGGGCGGGGCCATGCTGCGCGACCTGGCCATCGTATCGACCGCCTATGGCGTCGACATCCGCGAGATCCGCAAGGCCGGGGCCGCGGGCGTCGTGTCGCTGGCCCTGGGAATATTCGTGTCCTTTGCGGTAGGGGCGCTGGTCGCGGCGGCCTTCGGCTATACCGATGCGGTCAGCATGGCCACGATCGGCGGCGGGGCGGCGACCTATATCGTGGGTCCGGTGACCGGCACCGCCCTGGGCGCCAGTTCCGAGGTCATCGCCCTGTCCGTCGCCGCGGGTCTGCTGAAGGCGGTCCTGGTGATGATCGGCACGCCCTTCGTCGCGCCGCTGATCGGGCTGAACAACCCGAAATCGGCGATGGCCTATGGCGGGCTGATGGGCACGACCAGCGGCGTCGCGGGCGGCCTCGCCGCCACCGACAAGCGCCTGGTGCCTTACGGCGCGATGACGGCCACGTTCTATACGGGGCTGGGCTGCCTGATGGGGCCGTCGGTCATCTATCTGATGCTGTTGGCCGTCACCGGCGGCTGAGGCGGCGCGGCGTCACCCGCGGGTGACGCCGTTCTCCAACCGGGCAAAGGCCGTCATCACGACGCGTTCCGACCGGTCCAGATAATCGGCCAGCCGGGTGGCGGCGGCCTCCATGTCGCCCTGCTGGACCAGCTCCAGGATCGCGCCGTTCTCCTGCAGGAACGGCGCGTGCAGCTGTTCGGGACTGTCCAGCAGCCCGAAGGCCAGCCGCAGCTCCGCCATCGCCTGCGCGAAGAAGGCCGTCAGCCGCGGGCTGTCGGTCAGCGCCACGATGGCCGCGTGAAATGCCATGTTCGCGCTGCCCACCCCGCGCCAGTCGCCGGCCTCGCGCGCGATGCGGGCCTGGGCCACGCATTCGGCCATGCGCAGCACCGCCGCGTGGCGGGGCCAGGCCTGGGCCAGGGCCGGCACCTCGATCAGGCGGCGGACGCGATAGATGTCCAGCACCCCCGCCATCGTCGGCACCGCGACCGAGACGCCGCGATTGGGCGCATGGGTCAGCAGGCCCTCTCGCGTCAGCAGGCGGAACACCTCGCGCAGCGTGTTGCGCGACACGGACAGATCGCCGGCCAGCCGCGTCTCCGACAGCCGTTGTCCGGGGCGCAGGTGCCCCGCGATCACCTGTGCGCGCAACCGGGCCGCGGTGTCTTCGGCCAGGCCCGCCGGGCCCTGTCCGGTCGCGATGGGGTCTGCAGGATTCGTGTCGGTCATGGGTCGTCCTGTGATGTCGGGTCGATCATGGCGGGGCGGCAAGGACAGGGCAAGCGGGCGGTTGCCCTGATTTCGGGCAGATTGCCGCGCAGGTCATCCGGGATTGTTCAACAAAAGACACACGACTGTCAGATAATCGTTGACGGATCACGGAATCGTGGCAGGCTGGAGGCAATCAACAACAGTCCGACACGGGGAAACATCCATGACCACCGACCGCAGCGTTGCGGCCGCCAGCCTTCGCGGAGGCCTTCTGGCGGCGATCTTCCTGATGGCGACATCGGCCATCGGCCCGGGCTTCATCACCCAGACCGCGACCTTCACCGCCCGGATGGGATCGGCCTTCGCCTTCGCGATCCTGGCCTCGATCCTGATCGATTTCGTGGTCCAGCTGAACATCTGGCGCATCACCGCCCTGACCGGCAAGCGCGCGTCAGAGACCGCGAACGCGGCCATTCCCGGCGCGGGCTATCTGCTGACGGCGCTGGTCGTCATCGGCGGGCTGGCCTTCAACGTGGGCAACATCGCGGGCGGTGGGCTGGGCCTGAACGCCATGCTGGGCCTGGACCCCAAGATCGGCGGCGCGATCACCGCGGTGCTGGCCATCGCGATCTTCCTGTCGCGGCAGGCGGGGATCCTGCTGGACCGGGCGATCATCGGGCTGGGCATCGTCATGATCCTGCTGGTCCTGTTCGTGGCCGTGCAGTCGAACCCGCCCGTGGGCGAGGCGCTGCGCCAGACGATCTGGCCCGACAGCATTGATTTCGCCACCATCACCACGATCGTCGGCGGCACGGTCGGCGGATACATCACCTATTCCGGCGCGCACCGCCTGCTGGACAAGGGCCTGACCGGCCCGCACAATCTGACCGCCGTCACCCGCGCGGCGCTGACCGGGATCGCGGTCACGGGCGTCATGCGTTTCGTTCTGTTCCTGGCGATCCTGGGCGTCGTCGCGTCGGGCGTGACGCTGGACCTGTCGTCGCAGGCAGCGAACCCCGCAGCGCAGGCCTTCCAGGCGGCAGCGGGCGATTGGGGGATGCGCGTGTTCGGCGTGGTCCTGTGGGCGGCGGCGCTGACCTCGGTCATCGGGGCGGCCTACACCTCGGTCAGCTTCCTGGACGTGGTGGGCGTGCGCAGCGATGCGGCGCGGTCCAAGGCGACGGTGGGGTTCATCGCCTTCTCGCTGGCGGTGTATCTGGCGCTTGGTACGGCGCCGGCGGCGATCCTGGTCTTCGTGGGCGGCTTCAACGGGTTGATCCTGCCCATCGGCCTGACGATCTTCACCTATATCGGCTATGCGCGGTCCGACCTGATGGGTGGGCATCGCTACAACCGGGTGCTGCTGGCACTTGGGGCCATCGTTTGCGCGCTGACCTGGTACATGGGCGCGCGGTCGGTCACCACCATCTTTGCCTTCCTGGGCGTGTAAGGAGGATCCATGCCAATCGACCTGAACAGCGACCTGGGCGAGGGCTATGGCCCCTGGACCATGGGGGACGACGCCGCGATGCTGGACATCGTCAGTTCCGCCAACATCGCCTGCGGCTTTCACGCGGGCGATCCGGCGGGCCTGCTGGCGGTGCTGCGTCAGGCGGCGGCGCGGGGCGTCGCGGTGGGGGCCCATGTCAGCTATCCCGACCGCGTGGGCTTCGGGCGGCGCACCATGGATGTGGCGCCCGACGACCTGACCGCCGACGTGATCTATCAGATCGGCGCGTTGCAGGGGCTGGCGCAGGCGGCGGGCGCGCGGGTCAGCTATGTGAAGCCGCATGGCGCGCTGTACAACACCATCGCGGAGGATGCGCGCCAGGCCGATGCGGTCATCGCGGGGGTGATGGCCGTGGACCCGTCGCTGGTGCTGATGGGTCTGGCCGGCGCGCCCGTGCTGAAGCGTGCGCGCGCCGCGGGTCTGCCGGTCGTGGCCGAGGCCTTCGCCGACCGCGCCTATACCGCCACGGGCGCGCTGGTCTCGCGCAAACAGCCGGGCGCGGTCCTGCACGACCCCGACCTGATCGCCGCGCGCATGCTGCGCTTGGCGACGGAGGGCGTGCTGGAGGCCGAGGATGGCAGCATCCTGCGCCTTGAGGCCGACAGCATCTGCGTGCATGGCGACAGCCCCGGCGCGGTGGCCATCGCGGCCCGGGTCCGCGACGCGCTGGTCGCGGGCGGGGTCAGCATTGCGCCCTTCGCCGGGGGTGGGGCATGACCCCGCATCAGGCGCGGCTGGCCGCGCGGCAGGGACCTGCGCGCCCGACCTCGGGTCAGGCGCCGGGCTTTACCCAGTGCAACATGATTTCGCTGCCCCGCGATTGGGCCTGGGATTTCCTGCTCTTCGCGCAGCGGAACCCGAAACCCTGCCCGGTGCTGGACGTGACCGATCCGGGCAGCCATCGCACGGTCATGGCGCCTGACGCCGACCTGCGCACCGACATCCCCCTTTATCGCATCTGGCGCGACGGCGTGCTGACCGAGGAGGTCACCGACGCCACCGCCCATTGGGCCGAGCATCCCGATCTGGTGACCTTCCTGATCGGCTGTTCCTTCACCTTCGAAGGGGCGCTGATGGCGGCGGGCATCCCGGTCGCCCATGTCGAGCGGGGCTGCAATGTGCCGATGTTCCTGACCGACCGCGACTGCCGCCCGGCGGGGCGGATGTCGGGGCGGCTGGTCGTGTCGATGCGCCCCATCCCCGCCGACCGCGTGGCCGAGGCCGCGATGATCTCTGGCCGCACCCCCGCCGTCCATGGCGCGCCGGTGCATGTGGGCGCGCCCGAGGCCCTGGGCATCGCGGACCTGCAGCGGCCCGATTTCGGCGATCCGGTGCCGGTCGGTCCGGGCCAGGTGCCGGTCTTCTGGGCCTGCGGGGTGACGCCGCAGGCGGCGGTCATGGCCTCGCGTCCGCCCTTTGCCATCACTCATGCGCCCGGGCACATGTTCGTCACCGACGTGCCCGAAACGCGGTGGCAGGCATGACCCGCATCCTGCCCATCGGGCCGCGCGCCTTCCTGGTCGAGCTGGCCGATCTGGACGCGACGCTGGCGCTGTTCGACGCGCTGGCGGCCGATCCCGTCGCCGGTGTCTCCGAGATCGTGCCCGCCGCCCGCACGCTGATGGTGACCACCGATCCCGGCGTCCCGGCCGATGCCGCGCTGGCCCGCGCCGTGCTGGTCCGCCAGCCCGCGCCGGGCACCGCGCCCGCGCCCCGTGCGACCGAGACGGTCGAGATCCCCGTGACCTATGACGGCGAGGACCTGGCAGAGGTCGCGACCCTGATGGGCCTGACCACGGACGAAGTCATCGCCGCCCATCAGGCCGCGACCTGGCAGGTGGCCTTCTGCGGTTTTGCGCCCGGCTTCGCCTACATGACCTGCGCCGATGCGCGCTTTGACCTGCCGCGCCGCCCCGCGCCGCGCACCAGGATCCCGGCGGGGTCGGTCGCGCTGGCGGGCCGGTTCTGCGGCATCTATCCGCAGGCCAGCCCCGGCGGCTGGCAGCTGATCGGCCGGACCGAGGTGCCGATGTTCGACCTGACCCGCGACGTGCCCGCGCTGCTGCGCCCGGGCGTCAGGGCGCGCTTCGTGACCGGGTCCGCGCGGGTGCATGCGGTCGCGGTCCCGGAGCCCGCGCCTGTGACCGGACTGCGCGTGGTCCAGACCGCGTTCCCGATCCTGGTGCAGGATGCCGGGCGCATGGGGCAGGCGGGGCAGGGGGTCAGTGCCTCCGGCGCGCTGGACCTCGGCGCGCTGCGCCGCGCGAACCGCGCGGTGGGCAATCCCGCGGGGGAGGCCGCGCTGGAGATCACGCTTGGCCCCGTCCGCCTGCGGGCGGAGGTGGCGATGACCCTGGCCCTGACGGGTGCCGCGACGGCCCGTGTGGGTGGGCGGGCGCAGCCCGTGGCCTTCGCGCTGGATGCGGGGGACGAGGTCACCATCGACCCGCCCGCCCGCGGCATGCGCAGCTATCTGGCGATCCGGGGCGGGTTCGACGTGGCCCCGGTGCTGGGCTCCTGTGCCACGGATACGCTGGCGCAGATCGGCCCCGCGCCGCTGATGGCCGGCGATGCGCTGGCCCCGGCGCGCCGCGCGGCGGGGGCGGTGACCGATCCCGGCCCCGGTCCGGACCTGCCGCAGGCGGGGGCGGTCGTCGCCCTGCCCGTGACGTTGGGCCCGCGCACCGACTGGTTCGATGACGCGACCGTCCAGCGGTTCCTGGCGCAGGAGTGGACGGTCACGCCGCAATCCTCGCGCGTGGGCATCCGTCTGTCGGGCGAGGCGCTGACCCGCGAGGACGCCTGCGAATTGCCAAGCGAGGGCACCGCGACCGGCGCGATCCAGGTGCCCCATTCCGGCCAGCCCGTGCTGTTTCTGGCCGACCACCCCCTGACCGGCGGCTATCCGGTCATCGCGACGCTGCACCCCTCGGCGCTGGATCTGGCGGGACAGCTGCCGCCCGGCACGCGCATCCGCTTTGCCGCCGACGCCCCTTTTGCCGATATCGACCCGGAGGCCTCCGATGTTTCGTGACACCCCCCTGACCCCGATCCGCCGCATCCTGATCGCGAACCGCGGAGAGATCGCCCTGCGCGTCATCCGCGCCTGCGCCGACGAGGGCATCGAATCGGTGGCGATCTATGCCGATCCGGACCGCGACGCGCCCTTCGTGCGGGCGGCCGATCAGGCCTGGGCGCTGGAGGGGCACCGCCCCGCCGACACCTATCTGGACGCGGCCAAGGTGCTGGCCATCGCCGCCCGCGCCAAGGTCGACGCGATCCATCCCGGCTATGGCTTCCTGTCGGAGAACGCCGATTTCGCCCGGGCGGTGCAGGATGCGGGCATCCTGTGGATCGGGCCCGACCCGGACGTGATCGACGCGCTTGGCGACAAGATCCGCGCGCGAGAGATCGCCCAGGCCGTGGGCGCGCCCCTGGTCGCGGGCAGCCCCGGCCCCATCGCCAGCGGCGCCGAGGCGCTGGCCTTTGCCCGCGAACACGGGCTGCCCCTGGCGATCAAGGCGGCCTTCGGCGGCGGCGGGCGCGGCATGCGCGTGGCCCGCGATCTGGACGAGGTCGAGGAGCTGTTCGACGCCGCCACGCGCGAGGCGGTCACGGCATTCGGCCGCGGCGAATGCTATGTCGAACAGTTCCTGGACCGCCCCCGCCATATCGAGGCGCAGGTGCTGGCCGACCGGCACGGCACGGTCAAGGTGCTGGGGACCCGCGACTGTTCGCTGCAACGCCGCAACCAGAAGCTGGTCGAGGAGGCGCCCGCCCCTTTCCTGACCGACGACCAGCGCGCCCGCATCCATGACAGCGCCCGCGCGATCTGCGCCCATGCGGGCTATAGCGGCGCGGGCACGGTCGAGTTCCTGCTGTCGGCCAATGGCACGATCAGCTTCCTGGAGGTGAACACTCGCCTGCAGGTCGAACATCCGGTGACCGAGGAGACGACCGGCATCGACATCGTCCGCGCGATGATCCGCGTGGCGCAAGGCGCGCGCCTGACCGACGACGGCGTGCCCGAGCCCATCGGCCACGCGATCGAGTTCCGCATCAATGCCGAGGACCCGGGCCGGGGCTTTCTGCCCACGCCCGGCCCGATCACGCTGTGGTCCGCGCCCGGCGGCATCGGCATCCGGCTGGACAGCGGCGTCGAACAGGGCGGCCAGGTCGCGGGCCAGTTCGATTCGATGATGGCCAAGCTGATCGTCACCGGCCCCGACCGCGCGACCGCCATCGCCCGCGCCCGCCGCGCGCTGCGCGAGTTCCGCATCGAGGGCGTGGCGTCCGTCCTGCCCTTCCACTGCGCTGTGCTGGAGGCGCCGGAGTTCACGGATGATTTCGCGGTCCACACGCGCTGGATCGAGACGGATTTCGCCGACCGCCTGGCCGCCGCGGTCCAGCCCGCCGACCGTGTGACCCCCGTCCCGGACCAGCCCATGCTGCGCCTGTCGATCGAGATCGACGGCAGGCGTCATGACCTGGCGCTGCCCCAGGGGGTGCTGGCCGCAGCCGCCCCTGCGGCGCCGCAGGAGGCCGTGGCCGATCCCGGCTGCATCGGCGCGCCGGTTGCGGGCACGCTGTCCTTGTGGCAGGCGGCCGACGGGGCGCATGTCCAGGCCGGAGAGGTGATCGCGGTGATCGAGGCCATGAAGATGGAGACCAGCATCGAGGCCCCGCATGCCGGTCGCCTGACCCGCCTTGCGGCAGAGGGCGCGACCCTGGCGCATGGGGCGCCGCTGGCCCGGATCGACCCCGGCGAGGGATGACCCCATAGGGCTATTCCCGGGGTGGGTATCTGTGATATTCTGCACGTTGTGAATGTCACCCTTGTCCGAGGTCCCGATGAAAGAGCCGACCGCCCATGCCCGGCCGGGCCCCTTGGCCGTCCAGGCACGGGCCGAATTCACGTTGGACATGCTGCGCAACCTTGTCGTGGTCTTCGAGGCCGCCGCCGAGGACCGCAGCGTGCTGGTCGAGATGGGAGACCGCGGGGTCTGGGCCGTCACCCATGACGGGCACCGCCTGTTCATTGGTCAGACGGCCGCGCCACCGCCGCTGGATGCCTGATCCGATTGCTTTTTGTCAGAATGCGGGAACGCCTTTGCATCCCGGTCATTGACCCCCGCAGCCACTGTCGGAGGGACCGGGACGATGCGACACCTTTGGGGACCGGTGCGGGATGACGACGGCCTGACCTTCCGCCTGTGGGCGCCGCGGGCGCAACAGGTCGACCTGCTGGTCGACGGGCAGGCGCAGCCCATGCACAAGGGCGATCTGGACATCTGGCAGGCCCGCAGCCATGCCACCCCCGGCGCCCGCTATCTGTTCCGCGTGGACGGCACCGACATGCCCGACCCCGCCAGCCGCTTGCAGGCGGGGGGTGTGAACGACGCATCCGTGGTGACCGACCCGCCGATGCCGCAGGAATGGGCAGGACGCCCCTGGTCCGAGGCGGTCATCTATCAGCTGCATGTCGGCTGCTTCACCCCCGAGGGCACGTTCTCTGCCGCCGTCGACCGGCTGCCGGGGCTGGCGGCGCTTGGCTTCACCGCGATCCAGCTGCTGCCCGTGGGCCAGTTTCCCGGCAACCGGGGCTGGGGCTATGACGGCGTGCTGCCCTATGCCCCGCATCCGGCCTATGGCAGTCCGGGCGATCTGCGCCGGCTGATCCGGGCCGCGCATGCTTGCGGGATGATGGTGATCCTGGACTTGGTGATGAACCATTTCGGCCCGGACGGTGCGTGGATCCACCACGCGGCGCCGGACTTCTTCGACCCAGACAGGCACACGCCCTGGGGCGCGGCGATCGATTTCTCGCGTCCGCAGGTCTGCGATTTCTGGATCGGTTGCGCGATGCACTGGCTGCGGGATTATGGCTTCGACGGGTTCCGGCTGGACGCGGTGCACCAGATCACCGGGCCGGGTTCGGCCCAGTTCATGAAGGACCTGGCCGCCGAGATCGCCACCCTGACCCCCCGCCGCCACCTGATCACCGAGGACGAGCGCAACATCCCCGACCTGCGCGAGGTGGGCTATGACGCCAGTTGGAACGACGATTTCCATCACGCGGTCCATGTCGCGCTGACTGGGGAATCGGACAGCTATTACGCCAGCTTTGCGGTCGACCCGATCGCCGACCTGACGCTGGCCCTGTCGCGCGGCCATATCGAGGAGGGCCAGCCGCGGGAAGGCCTGGACCATCCGCGCGGCGCGCCCTGCGGTCACCTGCCGCCGACGGCCTTCGTGAACGCGATCCAGACGCATGACCAGATCGGCAACCGCGCCCTGGGAGAGCGCCTGCTGACCCTGGCCAAGCCCGAGGCCGTCCGCGTCGCCTATGCGCTGCTGCTGGTCGCGCCCTATATGCCGATGGTCTTCATGGGAGAGGAGCGCGGAGAGACCGCGCCGTTTCAGTTCTTTGCCGATTATTCGGGCGATCTGGGAGAGGCCGTCCGCAAGGGCCGCGCATCCGAGTTTCCGGGCATCGCCAGCCTGGGCGACGGCGTGCCGGACCCGATCGACCCCGCGACGATGGAGCGGTCGCGCCTTGGCTGGCGCGACGATGCCGACGCCCGCGACTGGATGGACCTGACCCGCCGGGCGCTGGCGTTCCGCGCGGCCCATGTCGTGCCGCTGCTGAACAGCGGCAAGCCCGAAGCCAGCGTCACCCGCGAGGGGCCGGGCCTGATCCGCGCCCTGTGGCAGTTCCCCGGCGGCGGCCTTGCGCTGTCGCTGGCCCTGGGCCAGCCTGACCCGACACCGTTGCCCGATGCCGACCTGTCCGTGGGACAGCCCGGCGATCTCTTTTCCCTCACCGTGAAAGCCTTGTCATGATTCCGCGTATTCCGACTGCCACCTGCCGCATCCAGCTGCGCGAGGGGGTGGATTTCGCGGCCCTGACCGCACGCCTGGACCAGATCGCCGGTCTGGGCGTGTCCCACCTGTACCTGTCGCCGATCTTCGCCGCGACCGAGGGGTCGACCCACGGCTATGACATCACCGATCCGACCCGGATCGAGGACAGCCTGGGCGGGGCAGAGGGATTTGCCGCGCTGGCCGAACAGGCCAAGGCGCGCGACCTGGGGATCATCCTGGACATCGTGCCGAACCACACCGCGTTTTCCGTGCAGAACCCGTGGCTGGCCGACGTGCTGACCCATGGCCGGTCCAGCCCGCGCGCCCGGCATTTCGACATCGACTGGCAGGCAGGGCCGCTGGTCCTGCCTTGGCTGCCCGCCCCGTTCGAGCAGATGCTGACCGAGGGCGCGTTCCGCGTCCGCGATGGCCAGTGGATGTTCGGCGATTTGGCACTGCCGCTGGCGCCCGGCACGAATGCCACCGACGATCTGCGGGCCCTGCACGAGGCGCAGCACTGGCGGCTGGTCCATCACGTGCTGGAGCGGGACGGCATCACGCATCGGCGGTTCTTCAACGTCACCGACCTGATCGGCATGCGGGTCGAGGACCCGTCGGTGTTCGAGGACACCCACGCGCTGATCCTGGAGCTGGTGCGCAGCGGTCAGGTTCAGGGACTGCGGGTGGACCATGTCGACGGGCTGGCCGATCCTGCGGACTATCTGGACAGGCTGGCGGCGGCGTTGCCCGACACGCCGATCTGGATCGAGAAGATCCTGACGGGCGACGAACCGCTGCCTGATGCCTGGGCGACCGAGGGCACGACCGGCTATGAAGCCGGGCGCCTGATCACCCGCATGCTGACCCCCGCCGCGGGGCTGGAGCGTCTGGATGATGCCTGGCATGACGCCATCGGCCCGACGCCGTCCTTTGCCGACACTCTGACGCAGGCCAAGCACGAGATCCTGGACAACGAGCTGGCCGCCGAGCGGATGCAGCTGTCGCGCATGGCGGCCCATGCGCTGGCGCCGGTCTCGGAGGTCGAACCCGGCCCCGAGGCCCTGCGCGAGGCGGTGACCGCGCTGCTGATCGCCACGCCGCGCTATCGCACCTATGTCACCGCACGCGGCGCAGACGCCGATGATCGCGTGCTGATCGAGCAGGTGGCCGAAGAGGCCGCAAAGGGGTTGCGCAGTGATCTTGTGGTGCGACAGCTGGCCGAGGTCTGGGCCGAGCCGTCCACGCCCGCGCAGCAGGCTTTCGTCACGCGGCTGCAGCAGGTTTCGGGCGCGCTGCTGGCCAAGGCGCAGGAGGACACGGCCGGCTTTCGCTGGACCCGCTATCTGCCTGCGAACGAGGTCGGCGCCGAACCCGACGAGGCGACCATCACCGGGCCCGAGGCGACCGAGGCCATGGCCCGCCGCCGCGTGGGCGACATGGTGCTGACCTCGTCCCATGACAGCAAACGGTCCGAGGATGCCCGTGCGCGCCTGGTCGCCGCAAGCCACCTGCCGGAGGATCTGACGGCGCTGGATGAGGCCGCGGCCCGGATGCCGCAGGCGAAGGGCGTGGACCCGCGCTGGCGGTGGTACATGGTGCAGACCGCCCTGGCCCTGCACGGGGCCGAGGATGCGGGCGAACGCGTCAACACCCATGTCGAGAAGGCCCTGCGCGAGGCCAAGCAGGAAAGCTATTGGACCAACCCCGACGAGGCGGTCGAGGGGCGCATCGCCGATCTGGGCCGCGCCCTGCTGGAGGAGTGGGACCGCGATGCCCCCGCTGCCCTGACGCGGCTGCTGGAACGGGGACAGGCGCTGATCTTGGCGCAGCTGATGTTCAAGATGGTCATGCCGGGCTTTCCCGACGTCTATCAGGGCACGCAGGGCCTGTTCCTGGCACTGACCGACCCGGACAACCGCCGCCCCGTGCCGTGGGATGCACTGGCCGCAGGCGATCAGGGAGACGACATCGGCGCGGTCAAGGCCCGCTGGACCCATCGCCTGCTGGCGTTGCGGGCGCAGATGGCCGATCTGCTGCATGATGCCGATACGCGGGTCCAGATCGACGATGCGGGCATCGGCCTGACCCGCCGCGCGGGCAAGCGTCAGCTGATCGCCCGCCTGGATCTGCCCGGCGGGGCGGCAGCGGCCGACGCCGGTGCCGCAATTCTGGACTGGCATGGGCCCGACGGCTGCCGGGTGCATCTGAGAGAGGCATGATCCCCTTTCGCCCGATTGATATTTGACGCGCGTGGGAACAACCGGAGGGCATGGCGGTTCGACAGGTGACGCGCCACAAGCCCTTCTCCATTGGGCAGCATGGCGGGATGAAACCCTAGCCTGCAAGAGATGTCGCCATGTCAGAATACATGCCCGCCGTGCCGCGCCTGGCCACCCCCATCACCCGTCCTGCGCCCGTCCCCGTCACCGGGGTCGCGACCCTTCTGCTGGCGGGGGGAAAGGGCACGCGCCTGCATGAACTGACCGCCCGCGACAGCAAGCCCGCCGTGCCCTTTGCGGGCGCGAACCGCATCATCGACTTTGCGATGGCGAATGCCGTGCGGTCCGGCCTGCCGCGGATGCTGGTCGCCACGCAATACGCGCCGCACAGCCTGCATCACCACCTGCCGACACGGTGGGGCCACCGTTTCCCCCAGGCCGGCTTGGCCCTGCGCGATGGTCAGGACCGGTTCATGGGCACCGCCGACGCCGCGCGCCAGACCTGGGATGCGCTGGAGGCGATGGGCGGCGATCAGGTCCTGATCCTGGCGGCCGACCATGTCTATGACATGAACTATGCCGATCTGCTGGCGGCGCATCGCGTGTCGGGGGCGGCGGTGACCGTGGCCGTCGACACGGTACCCCGGGCCGAGGCGCGCGGCTTTGGCGTCATGCAGGCCGACGCGCAGGGTCGCATCCTGTCATTCCTGGAAAAGCCCGCCGACCCCCCCGGCATGATCGATCAGCCCGATCGGGCGATGGTGTCGATGGGCATCTATGTCTTCGACCGCCGCTGGCTGCAGGAGGCGCTGTTCGACCGTCCGGTCGAGGCGATGGATTTCGGCCATGACGTGATCCCCGATGCGGTGGCGCAGGGCGTGGCCGGCGTGTGGCGGATGCCCGCCGGGCCGTCGGGCCGCGGCTATTGGCGCGACGTGGGCACGCTGGACGCGCTGCGCCGCGCGCAGCTGGATTTCGTGTCGGCCGAGCCCGCGCGCCTGCCTTTTGCCAGCCCGGCATCCGACTGGTACCTGGGACGCGGCAGCATCGCCATGCCAGGCGCCGTCGTGCCCGAAAGCGCCCGCCTGACCTGCACGCTGGTCGCCCCCGGAACGCAGGTCCCCCCGGGACTGGTCACCGGAGAGAACGCGACCGAGGACGCCCGCTGGTTCACTCGCACCCCTGCGGGAACCGTCCTGATCACGCAAACGATGCTGGACCGCCGTGCCGCGCACGCGCATATCCGTCGTTCCGTCACCCCACCCCCTTCCAACCGCCGAGGACTTCATGCGTGATCTGACCACCCCTCCTATCTTTGATGCCACCCAGGCCCGTTCCGACATCCTGGGCGCCGAATTCATGGGCGAGGGGACGAATTTCGCGCTGTATTCCGACCACGCGACCAAGGTCGAGCTGTGCCTGTTCGACGACGAGGGCCAGGAGGAACTGTACCGCCTGCCCTTGCCGGACATGGAGGGGGGCATCTGGTTCGGATACCTGCCCGACATCATGCCGGGCCAGGTCTATGGCTATCGCGTGCACGGCCCCTACGAGCCCGAGAACGGCCACCGCTTCAACCCCAACAAGCTGCTCTTGGACCCCTATGCCCGCGAGTTGCGGGGTGAGATCATCTGGGACGATGCGCTGCATGGCTATACGATCGGCGAGGACGACCTGTCCTTTGACGAACGCGACAGCGCGCCCTTCATGCCCAAGGGCGTGGTCGTGGACAGCCGGTTTGACTGGGACACCGAACGCGCGCTGCGCACGCCTTGGGCGGACACGGTCATCTACGAGGCCCATGTCAAGGGCGTGACCAAGCGCCATCCCGACGTCCCCGAGGACCTGCAGGGCACGTTCCGCGGCCTGGCGACCGAGCCGGTGATCAGCCACCTGCAGAAGATCGGCGTCACTGCGATCGAGCTGCTGCCGATTCATGCGTTCGCCAACGACCGCTATCTGGTCGAGAAGGACCTGTCGAACTACTGGGGCTATTCGACCCTGTCATTCTTCGCGCCTCATACGCCTTATCTGAAGACGGGCCAGATCCGCGAGGTCAAGGAGGCGATCCGCAAGTTCCACAAGGCCGGGATAGAGGTCATCCTGGACGTGGTCTTCAACCACACCTGCGAAGGGTCCGAGCTGGGCCAGACGCTGTCCTTCCGCGGCATCGACAATGCCAGCTACTATCTGCTGTCCGAGGACAAGCGCCACAGCTTCGACACCACGGGCACGGGCAACACGCTGAACGTCGCGCATCCGATGGTGCTGCGCATGGTGATGGATTCGCTGCGCTACTGGGTGCAGGTGATGCATGTTGACGGGTTCCGGTTCGACCTGGCATCGACCCTGGGCCGCGAATCCGAAGGGTTCGAGCGTGACGGGTCGTTCTTCAATGCCATCCGCCAGGACCCGGTCCTGTCCGGCATCAAGCTGATCGCCGAACCCTGGGACATCGGCGAGGGCGGCTATCAGGTCGGCGGATACCGCTGGCCGTTCCGCGAATGGAACGACAAGTTCCGTGACGACACCCGCGCCTTCTGGCGCCGCGATTCCGGCCAGCTGGGCGTCATCGCCGAGCGTCTGGTCGGATCGCCGGTGCAGTTCAACCACAGCCATCGTCCGGCCACCAGTTCGGTGAACTTCGTCGCGGCGCATGACGGGTTCACCCTGTGGGACACGGTCAGCTATTCCGACAAGCACAATGACGCCAATGGCGAGGACGGGCGCGACGGGCACGACCACAACCTGTCCGACAACCTGGGCGCCGAGGGGCCGACGGACGATGCGGGCATCGACACCGCCCGCGTTCGCCGTGTGCGCGGCATGCTGGCCACCATCTTCCTGTCGCAGGGCGTGCCGATGATCCTGGCCGGGGACGAGATGGGCAATTCCCAGGACGGCAACAACAATGCCTATTGCCAGGACAACGAGATCAGTTGGCTGGATTGGGACGGCGCGCGCGCCGACATCCGCGACGCCGTGGCGGCGCTGACCGCGTTCCGCAAGGACAGCGGTCTGGCACAGACGCATTTCAGCGGACCCGAAGGTCAGCCCGTCGCCCGCTGGTTCCACCCGCGCGGCGATGCGATGACCGACGCGGACTGGTCGGATGGAGAGTTGCGGATCCTGGGCCTGATGCTGCAGCCCACTGACGCGCCCGAGATCCTGATCATCGTGAATGCGGGCGACGACGGCGAATTCGCCCTGCCCGAAGGCGACTGGACGCTGCGCATCGATACGGCGCGCGACGACATCGCCTGCATGGATACCGTTTCGGGGGTTCTGCCCTTGGGATGGCAAAGCGTGGTGGCCCTGACCCGTGCGTGAGGGCCGCCGCGACCCGAAGTCTCATCAATGGAGGACATGATGACCGATCTGGACAAAGACGACCTGATCCGCGCCCGCGCCCATCAGATCTGGGAAAACGAGGGCTGCCCCGAGGGCCAGGAGGCCGACCACTGGGCCCGCGCCACCGCCGAGATCGAGGCCGGTGCAGGACAGCCTGACGCCGCGCAATCCGCAGCCGATGCCGGTGAGCGCGCCGAGGAGGAGGGCAACGTCCCCTCGGCCGTCGCCGGACCCGCGGCGCGTCGTCGCGCGGCCCGCTGACCGCCGCAGGCATGACGTGAAAATAGGGCCGCGGCGCTGAAACCTTCGGCGCCGCGGCCCGTATCTTTCTGCAGGGCCCGGACGGTTCGGGTCAGGCCGCGATGGCGGATCGGGGACGCATGACGCGGGCGACGGCCAGCATCGACGTCACCGCGCCGGCCAGCGTGGACAGCAGAAGGATCATCAGCAGCGCCTGCACCGCCGTGACGTGCAGCAATGATACCGCCGCCACCGCCGCGATCAGGGGGATATGGATTCCGGCAAAGACGATCAGCATGATCTTGGTCCTGATGCTCATCTTGGCAATACCCTCCGGCTGTTTTGAATCAAATGATCGACAACTTGAAATTGTGGTCCAGTCTGGAACTATGCAGCACGACCATGAGAAATCAAGACTGTACGGTTCATGACGGATCACGACGACAACGTTCGGATGCTTGTGGCCATCGCGGCCGGATCGCGGGCGGACTTCGCCGACTTCTATCGCACGAATTGCGACATGGTGTTCGCAATTCTGCTGCGGATGCTGCGCGACCGCACCGATGCCGAGGATCTGCTGCAGGAGGTGTTCGTGCGGGTCTGGACGCGGGCCGGCCGCTATGACCCGCGGCTGTCGAATCCGCGGACCTGGCTTGTGGCGATCACCCGCAACGCGGCCATCGACCGGCTGCGCTCGCGGCAGGTGTGCCCGGTCACCCAGCCCGTCGATCCGGGCCTGCCCGGTCCCGGCCCGGGCCCCGAGGCGCAGGCGATCGCCGCCGATCAGCGGACGCGGCTGGACGGTTGCCTGGATGAACTGGACGCAGACAAGGCGCAGGCCGTGCGCCGGGCCTATCTTGACGGCTGGAGCTATGAGGAGCTGGCCCGCGATGCGGACGTTCCCCTGAACACGATGAAGACCTGGCTGCGGCGGTCGCTGCAGCGTCTGCGCGCCTGCATGGATCAATTTACGGACCCCGAATGACCGACCCCTCGACCGACGACATCATGGCTGCGGAATACGCCATCGGCCTGCTGGACCCGGAACAGCGGGCTTTGGCGGATCGGCGTCTGGCCCGCGACCCGGTCTGGGCGGGACTGGTCGCCGCCTGGCAGATGCGCCTGTCGCCAATGAACGGGCAGTTCGGATCGGTGCCGGCGCCCGACGTGCTGCCCCTGATCCAGCGGCGGCTGTTCGGACCGCCGGTCCGCCGGTCGCCCCTGTCCGGCGTGCCGGTCCCTGTGATCGTCGGTGTGGTGCTGGCCGCCAAGGCGCTGGTGCTGTGGATGCTGCTGGGATGACAGGCCATCGCACGGCCATGTGCATAACGCGCAAATATTCCCATCCAAGGTGAAACAAACGGTACTGTGAGTGCGTATCTTCCGGATGTACGACCCATGCGCCGGAGCCTTGTCATGTCGCACGCCCAGGACGTCTGCTTGCACGACTATGCCGGGCCGGTCCTGGCGGGACAGCTGTTGGACGGGCGACAGGTCCTGCGGCTGGACGCGTTCGGCCCGCGGCGGTCCGGGGCGGCGCTGGACGACGGGCGGCCGCTGGACATCGGGCGGATCGCGCATCCCGAACCTGACCGTCCGGCCGTGGTTCTGGGGTCGGGCACGGTCACGCCGGCCTTCGCGGCCGGAACCGCCGTGGTCCCGTTGGGCAGCCCGCGCACGGTGGTCCTGTTGCAGGACGGGGGCGGGGGCCTGGTGTTCCTCTATCCCGACGGTGCGCCGGACCTGCCGGGTGCCACGCGGCTGATCGCAGAGGTGCGGCGCCTGCCCCACGCCTTTGCCGCGGGGGTGATGTGCTTTGCCCGCGACACGATGATCCGCACCGCCGGGGGCGACATGCCGGTCCAGATGCTGCGCCCCGGCATGGCGGTCCAGACCCGCGATGCGGGCCGGCAGCGGATCGCATGGATTGGCACCCGTACCCTTGGCCCCGCCCGGCTGCACGCGGAACCCGAACGGCGTCCGATCCTGATCCGGCGCGATGCGCTTGGCCCCGGCATCCCGGCCCGCGACCTGGTCGTGTCTCCGCAGCACCGCCTTCTGGTCGGGTCGCGCATCGCCCGGCGGATGTTCGACGAACCCGAGGTGCTGGTTGCGGCACAGCACCTGACCTCTATCCCCGGGGTGGGTCCGGCGCCGTGGCAGGGGGGCGTGACCTATCTGCATTTCGTCTGCGAGGAGCACCAGCTTGTCCTGGCCGAAGGCGCCTGCGCAGAGACGCTGCACACCAGTCCCGACGCGCTTAAGACCCTGTCCGAGACCGCCCGGCGCGAGGTGCTGGCCCTGTTCCCCGATCTGGGGCTGATGACGGGTGCCGCCGACGGTCCGACCCGCCCGGCGGCGCGTCGGATGCTGAACGGGGCCGAGGGGCGCCAGCTGGCCCGCCGCCATGCGGTCAACCGGGTCATGACCCAGGGCTGATCATGTTCAACGGTCTTGCCGACTGTTGAACATGATTGTATTCAACAGATGTCACAACTGTTGTACATGATGCCCCGATCCCATTCCGCCTTGGCCCATGCCGCCTATCACGACCTGCTGCGCGCCTTGCGCGACGAGGGGCTGCGTGATCTGCGTGGCGCGCCTACCCTGGTCGAACGCAACGGGCGGGGCTACTGGTACGACAGCTTTCGCGTCGGCACCCAGGTCCGCAAGCGCTATCTGGGAGAGGATGGCCCAGACATGGCCGCCCGCATGCAGGCGCTGCGCGACGATCGGGTGCCCGCCGAACAGCGCCGTCGCGATCGCGCCCGGCTGGTGCGCCTGCTGCGGGCCGAGGGGTTTCTGGGCCTGGACCCGACCAGCGGAAGCCTGATGGCGGCGCTGTCGGGGGCGGGGGTGTTCCGCCTTGGCGGCACGGTCGTCGGCACCCATGCCTTTCGCCTGTACGAGGGGGAACTGAACTTGGCCCTGTCGCTGGAACAGACCGCGCAGACCGACGATCTGGACATCGCCAGCTTTGAGCGCCTGTCCCTGGCGCTGGAGGATGCGGCGGCGCCCCCGGTCACGCAGGTCCTGGCCGATTTCGACTTTGCCCCGGCGCCAAGCCTGCAGCCGGGCCGCGCCTGGCGCTGGCGGCAGACGCAGGGCAATGCGCTGGTCGAATTCCTGACCCCGGCCTTTGGCGAGGAGGGGCTGCGCGACCTGCCCGCGCTTGGGGTGCAGGCGCAGGCGCTGCACCATCTGAACTATCTGATCGCGGATCCGATCCCCGCGGCCATCCCCTATCGCAGCGGCGTGCTGGTCCAGGTGCCGCGCCCGGAACGGTTCGCCATCCACAAGCTGATCGTGGCAGACCGCCGTCGCGCCGAGGATCGGCTGAAATCCGCCAAGGACCGGGCGCAGGCCGCGTTCCTGATCGACGCGCTGGCCCGCGACCGCCCCGACGATCTGGCCGAGGCGCATGAGGACGCCCTGTCGCGCGGCGCGCGGTGGCGCGACCGCATCGCGGCCAGCCTGTCGCGCATGCCCCAGACCGCCGCCCTGCTGGCGGCGCTGTAGCCGGCGATCAGGGCAGCATCACGCGGGTCTGCCACCCTTCGCAGGCGCGGGCCAGATCGCCGGGCAAGGGGCGGTCGGTGAAGATCGCGTCCAGCTGCGACAGCGATCCGATGCGCGCGGGCGCGCTGCGCGACAGCTTGGAATGGTCCGCCACCAGGAAGGTGCGGCGCGACTGGCGCAGGATGGTCTGGCTGACGCCGACCTCCTGGATGTCGAAATCAAGAAGGTCGCCGTCGCGGTCCAGCGCGGAGCAGCCGATCACGGCCAGGTCGAACTTGAACTGGCGGATGGTCTCGGCCGCCAGCGTGCCGACCAGGCCCCCGTCCGCGCGGCGCAGGCTGCCCCCGGTGACGATCACGTCGCAATCAGTGTTGGCCGCCAGGATGTTCGCCACGTTCATGTTGTTCGTCACCACCAGCAGGTCGCGATGGCCCAGCAGCTCGCGGGCCACGGCCTCGGTGCTGGTGCCGATGTTCAGGAACAGGCTAATCTTTTCGGGCACTTCGGCGGCGCAGGCGCGGGCGATGGCGGTCTTGGCGTCGTGGTGCAGGGCGCGGCGTTCCTCATAGCCGATATTGGCCACGCCCGAGGGCAGGATCGCGCCGCCGTGAACACGCTCCAGCCGGCCGGCCTCGGCGAGGTCGGTCAGGTCGCGTCGGATCGTTTGCAGCGTGACGCCGAAATGCCCGGCCAACCCCTCGACCGTGACCTTGCCGTCGCGGCGGGCGATCTCCAGGATCTCGGGCTGGCGGAAGCTTTGCGACATGGGGCACCCCTTGCGGTTTCGTCGATCTTGCACGACCCTGCCGAACAGGCAAGATGTTCGCTTTGTTGCGGTTTGTGCAGATCGTGCAAGGAATGGCGCGATGAATCGGCATCAGACACGCCATTTCCGTGCCAATTCAGGGCATAATCCGTGACGTGTTCTCTGTAAGATCTTAATAAACATATAAAAAATACAAATGAACCGAAACGAAAATAAAATCCTTTCTTTTTGGTGCGAACGACGGCACACATAGGCAGGGTCCATGAAAGGATGGCGGCGCGTGACGGGTACAGGCAAGACGGTCGATCTGTTCGTGATCGGGGGCGGCATCAATGGTTGCGGGATCGCCCGCGATGCGGCCGGGCGCGGCCTGTCCGTCACCCTGGCCGAGATGGGCGACCTGGCGCAAGCGACGTCCAGCGCCTCGACCAAGCTGTTTCACGGTGGCCTGCGCTATCTGGAGTATTTCGAGTTCCGGCTGGTCCGCGAGGCGCTGATCGAACGCGAGGTGCTGCTGCGCGCGATGCCGCATATCAGCTGGCCGATGCGGTTCGTGCTGCCCTATCACCCGGACATGCGGTTCGAATCGGACACGCCGACCTCCAAGCTGCTGGGCATGGTCATGCCTTGGATGAAGGGCCGTCGGCCCGCCTGGCTGATCCGCTTGGGGCTGTTCATGTATGACACGCTTGGCGGCCGCAAGATCCTGCCCGGTACGCGCACGCTGTCGCTGGACGGCACCCCCGAAGGCGCGCCGCTGCAGGAACGCTTTCATCACGCCTATGAATATTCCGACTGCTGGGTCGAGGATTCGCGCTTGGTGGTCCTGAACGCACGCGACGCCGAGGCGCGCGGCGCCACGGTGATGACCGGCACCAAGGTGCTGTCCGCCGATCGCCATCCCAACCACTGGATCGTGACCACTCAGGACATGGCGACGGGCCGGACGACCAAGCACCTCGCACGGATGCTGGTCAATGCCGGCGGACCCTGGGTCGGCGACCTGATCCAGGGCACGATCCGCCTGAATTCGACCGAGGGTGTGCGCCTGGTGCGGGGCAGCCATATCGTGACGCGGCGCCTTTATGATCACGGCAAATGCTATTTCTTTCAGGGCACCGACGGGCGGATCATCTTTGCGATCCCCTACGAGACCGACTTCACCCTGATCGGCACGACCGATGCCGACCACCAGGACCCGTCGGTCAAGCCGGAATGCACGCCGCAGGAGCGCGATTACCTGCTGGGCTTTGCGAACCAGTATTTCCGCCGCCAGCTGACTGCGGATGACGTGGTCTGGTCCTATTCCGGGGTGCGGCCGCTGTATGACGACGGCGCGCAAAGCGCCACGGCGGCGACACGCGACTATACGCTGAAGGTCGACCAGACCGGCGGCGCGCCGGTGCTGAACGTCTTCGGCGGCAAGATCACCACCTATCGCCGGCTGGCGGAATCGGCGTTGGCCAAGATCGCGCCGTTCTTTCCGAACCTGCCCGGCGACTGGACGCGGGGCGTGGCGCTGCCCGGCGGGGATTTCCCTGTCGACGGGGTGCCGGCGCTGGTCGCACGGCTGCGAACGGATCATCCGTTCCTGACCGAAGGTTGGGCCCGCCGCCTTGTGCGCGCCTACGGGACCGAGGCCGCGACGATCCTTGCGGGCGCGCAGCAGGCCGCCGACCTGGGCGTCGACTTCGGCGCCACCCTGACCGAGGCGGAGGTCGTGTGGCTGATGGATCACGAATATGCCCGCCGCGCGACCGACGTGGTCTGGCGGCGGACCAAGCTGGGGCTGCGCCTGGACGCCGATCAGGTGCAGGTCCTGGACCAGTGGATACAGGCCCGATGGGCGCAGGGGGCGGCCGCGGAATAGACGCGCCGTCAGGAGGGCCTTGGGAGGGGACATGACGTTAGAATTGCAGGGCGTGACGAAGGTGGTCGAGGGGCAGGTGCATGTCCATCCCACCGATCTGGTGCTGGAACGCGGCACGATGAACGTGCTGTTGGGGCCGACGCTGTCGGGCAAGACATCGCTGATGCGGCTGATGGCGGGGCTGGACCGTCCGACCAGGGGGCGCATCCTGTGGGAGGGCCACGACGTCACCGGCATGCGGGTGCAGGACCGCAAGGTCGCGATGGTCTATCAGCAGTTCGTCAACTATCCGGCGATGACCGTCTTTGAGAACATCGCATCCCCTCTGCGACTGATGGGCGTCGACCGCGCCGAGATCGACCGCCGCGTGCGCGAGACCGCCGCGATGATGCGCCTGACCCCCATGCTGGACCGCAAGCCGCTTGACCTGTCGGGCGGCCAGCAACAGCGCTGCGCGCTGGCGCGCGCGCTGGTCAAGAACGCCGGTCTGGTGCTGTTGGACGAGCCGCTGGCGAACCTGGACTACAAGCTGCGCGAGGAGCTGCGCGTGGAAATCCCGCGCATCTTCGCGGAATCGGGCGCGATCTTCGTCTATGCCACCACCGAACCCGAGGAGGCGCTGCTGCTGGGTGGCAACACCGCGACCCTGTGGGAGGGCCGCGTGACGCAGTTCGGGCCCACGCCGCAGGTCTATCGCCAGCCGGTGGATGCGACCACCGCGCGGGTGTTCAGCGATCCGCCGATGAATTTCCTGCCCTTCCAGGTGGCGGGCGGGCGGGCGTCGGTCGCGGGCATGCCCGCGCTGCCCGACGGGCGTTATCTGGCGGGGTTCCGGCCCAACCACCTGCACCTGTCCCGGCATGCCCCCGACGCGGTGCAGTTCGACGCGCAGCTGGTCGTGACCGAACTGACCGGGTCCGAGACCTTCGTCCATCTGGACCATCACGGACAACGGTGGGTCGGGCTGATCCACGGTGTCCACGAACTGCCTTTGGGGCAGGTGCTGCCGGTCTGGCTGGACCCGCGCCACGTCTATGTCTTTGCCGAGGATGGCCGCATGGTCACCCCCGCCGCCTATGCAAGCGCCGCCTGAGGAGGGGTTATGGCCAAGATCACGCTGGAGAACCTCGCCCATTCCTATTCGGCCCATCCCAAGGGCCCGGAGGATTACGCGCTCAAGGAGCTGAACCACGACTGGCAGGACGGGGCGGCCTATGCGCTGCTGGGGTCCAGCGGCTGCGGGAAATCGACGCTGCTGAACATCATCTCGGGGCTGCTGATCCCGTCGCAGGGACGCATCCTGTTCGACGGGGTGGACGTGACCCGCGCGCCCACCGCCGAACGCAACATCGCGCAGGTGTTCCAGTTCCCGGTCGTCTACGACACCATGACCGTGCGCGACAACCTGGCCTTTCCCCTGAGGAACCGCGGCCGCCCCGAGACCTATGTGGCCGAGCGCGTGGCCCAGATCGCCGCGATGATCGGGATGGAGCACATGCTGGACCGCAAGGCCCGCGGCCTGACGGCGGATGCGAAACAGAAGATCAGCCTGGGCCGCGGCATGGTCCGGAAGGACGTGAACGCCCTGTTGTTCGACGAGCCGCTGACCGTGATCGACCCCCACATGAAATGGGAACTGCGCACCCAGCTGAAGAAGCTGCATCACGATTTCGGCCACACGATGATCTATGTGACCCATGACCAGACCGAGGCGCTGACCTTCGCCGACAAGGTTGTCGTCATGTATGACGGCCGCGTGGTCCAGATCGGCACGCCGGAGGAACTGTTCGACCGGCCGGAACATACCTTCGTGGGCTATTTCATCGGATCGCCCGGCATGAACCTGCTGCCCGCCACCGTGGCGGGATCGCAGGCGCAGGTTCCGGGCGGCACGACCGCGCTGGCCGGGTCCTATGGCGCGCTGTCGGGCAAGGTGCAGCTGGGCATCCGCCCCGAGCATGTACGCCTGTCCGCCGATCAGGGCCTGCCCGTCACCATCCGCCGGATCGAGGATGTGGGCCGCCACCGCATCATCCGCGCCGACCTGATGGGGCACGACCTGAACATCATCGCGCCCGAGGATCAGGCCATCACCGCGGACATGACCCGCGCGGTCTTCGATCCGGGCCGCGTGAACATCTATGCCGACGACTGGCGCGTGGCTGCGGCATAAGGGGGGACCATGGAAAAGACCGTTAATCACAAGGCCTGGTTCCTGGTTCTGCCGGTGCTGGTGCTGGTCGCGTTCTCGGCGGTGATCCCGCTGATGACCGTGGTCAACTATGCGTTCCAGGACACGTTCGGGAACAACGTCTTCTTCTGGAACGGCACCGGCTGGTTCCAGGACCTGCTGTCGTCCGAACGCATGTGGAACGCGCTTGGCCGCCAGCTGATCTTCTCGGCCATCATCATCGCGATCGAGATCCCGCTTGGCATCTTCGTCGCGCTGAACATGCCGAAACGCGGGGTCTGGGCCAGCGTCGTGCTGGTGCTGATGTCGCTGCCGCTGTTGATCCCGTGGAACGTGGTCGGCACAATCTGGCAGATCTTCGGGCGCGTCGACATCGGCCTGCTGGGCTATACGCTTGACGCCCTGGGGATCAACTACAACTATACCCAGAACCCGATCCATGCCTGGGCCACGGTCATCGTGATGGATGTCTGGCACTGGACCTCGCTGGTGGCGCTTCTGGCCTATGCCGGGCTGCAGTCGATCCCCGATGCCTATTACCAGGCGGCGCGGATCGACCAGGCCAGCCGCTGGAAGGTCTTCCGCTATATCGAGCTGCCCAAGATGGCGGGCGTCCTGATGATCGCCATCCTGCTGCGCTTCATGGACAGCTTCATGATCTATACCGAGCCCTTCGTGGTCACCGGGGGCGGGCCGGGCAACGCGACGACCTTCCTGTCGATCGACCTGGTCAAGATGGCGCTCGGGCAGTTCGACCTGGGTCCGGCGGCGGCCTTCTCGCTGATGTACTTCCTGGTGATCCTGCTGATCTCCTGGGTCTTCTACACGGTCATGACCAATCTGGACAAAAGGGGCTGAGAGCATGGGCAAGCGCATCAACGGCAGCGCCGTCGTCATGATCCTGTATCTTCTGTTCCTGATGCTGCCGATCTACTGGCTGATCAACATGAGCCTGAAGACCAATGCCGAGATAACCGGCACCTTCGGCCTGTGGCCCCGGAACCTGACCTTTGCCAATTACGCGACCATCCTGACCGATCCGGCCTGGTACATGGGCTACGTGAACAGCCTGATCTATGTGGTGATGAACACGGTGATCTCCGTGGCCGTGGCGCTGCCGGCGGCCTATGCGTTCAGCCGCTATCACTTCATGGGCGACAAGCACCTGTTCTTCTGGCTGCTGACCAACCGCATGGCGCCGCCCGCCGTCTTCGCGCTGCCGTTCTTCCAGCTCTATTCGTCGGTGGGCCTCTTCGACACGCATATCGCGGTGGCCTTGGCGCATTGCCTGTTCAACGTGCCGCTGGCCGTGTGGATCCTGGAGGGCTTCATGCGCGGCGTGCCGAAGGAGATCGACGAGACCGCCTATATCGACGGCTACAGCTTCGGGCGGTTCTTCACCCGGATCTTCATGCCGCTGATCTCGTCGGGAATCGGGGTCGCGGCGTTCTTCTGCTTCATGTTCTCTTGGGTCGAACTGCTCTTGTCGCGGACGCTGACCTCGGTCGCGGCCAAGCCGATCGCGGCGACCATGACCCGGACGCAAGGGGCATCGGGCGTCGATTGGGGCGTGCTGGCCGCGGCCGGGGTGCTGACCATCGTGCCGGGTGCCTTGGTCATCTGGTTCGTCCGCAACTATATCGCCAAGGGCTTTGCCCTGGGCCGCGTGTAAGGGGGATACGCCATGTCATGGATGGCCTGGACGCTGCCGACCGCGATCTTCTTCGTCACCATCGCGTTGCTGCTGGTCACCTTCACGGTGCTGGCGGTCCGGTTTCCCGAAACGCCGCGCCGCGGCGTCCTGGGGATCGAGACGACGCGGGGCGACCGCCTGTTCATCACGCTTCTGGGCTCTGCCTTCATCACCCTGGCTTGGCTGGGTCTGACGACGGCGGCACTGCCCTGGGCGATGCTGGTTTGCCTGGTCTGGGCCGCCGCCGTCTTTCGGTGGGTCTGACACAGCGCATTGGCCTGTGGGGGATGAGGGTCCCGCCGGCCGTCTGCCAACCTCGAAAATCCCAGGGAGGGAAAGACCAATGAGCCTGAGATTGCTGTCCACAACCGCGGTGATGCTGGCATTGTCCGGCCCCGCCTTCGCCGACATCGAGGCCGCGCGCGCGTTCCTTGATGCCGAGATCGGCGACCAGTCCGTCCTGACCCGCGAGGAGCAGGAGGCCGAGATGCAGTGGTTCATCGACGCCGCCCAGCCCCTGTCCGGCATGTCGATCAACGTGGTGTCGGAAACGATCACCACCCACGAATACGAAAGCCGCGTCCTGGCGCCGGCCTTCACCGCCATTACCGGCATCCAGGTCACCCATGACCTGATCGGCGAGGGTGACGTCGTCGAGAAGCTGCAGACGCAGATGCAGACCGGCGAGAACGTGTACGACCTCTACATCAACGACGCCGACCTGGACGGCACCCACTGGCGCTATCAGCAGGTCCGCAACATCACCGACTGGATGGCCGGCGAGGGTGCCGATTTCACGAACCCCGGCCTGGACCTGGACGATTTCATCGGCCTGGCGCAGGCGACCGCGCCCGACGACAAGCTGTACCAGCTGCCCGTCCAGCAGTTCGCGAACCTCTACTGGTTCCGCCACGACTGGTTCACTGACCCCGAGATCATGGCCGAGTTCCGCGCCGAATACGGATACGACCTGGGCGTGCCGGTGAACTGGTCGGCCTATGAGGACATCGCCAAGTTCTTCACCGGACGCGAGATCGACGGCCAGCAGGTCTATGGCAACATGGACTATGGCAAGAAGGACCCGTCGCTCGGCTGGCGCTTCACCGATGCGTGGCTGTCGATGGCGGGGGCCAGCGACAAGGGCGAGCCCAACGGCTTCCCGGTCGACGAATGGGGCATCCGCGTGAACGACAACTTCCAGCCGGTGGGGTCGTGCATGGCGCGGGGCGGGGCGACGAACAGCCCGGCCGCCGTCTATGCGATCGAGAAATACATCGACTGGCTGCAGAACTACACGCCCCCGGCCGCGGCCGGCATGACCTTCAGCGAGGCGGGACCCGTCCCCGCGCAGGGCAACATCGCCCAGCAGATGTTCTGGTACACCGCCTTCACCGCCGACATGGTCAAGGAGGGCCTGCCCGTCATGAACGAGGACGGCACGCCGAAATGGCGCATGGCCCCCTCGCCCTATGGCGCCTATTGGGAGGAGGGCATGAAGGTCGGCTATCAGGATGTGGGTTCGGCCACGCTGATGAAATCGACCCCGGTGGACCGCGCGCAGGCGGCGTGGCTCTATGCGCAGTTCATCGTGTCCAAGACCGTCGACACCAAGAAGAGCCATGTCGGCCTGACCTTCGTGCGCGACAGCTCGATCCGGCATGAAAGCTTCACCGAGCGCGCGCCGCGCTTGGGCGGCCTGGTCGAGTTCTATCGCTCGCCCGACCGGGTGCGCTGGTCGGATACCGGGGCGAACATCCCCGACTATCCGCGCCTGGCGCAGCTGTGGTGGCAGAACATCGGCGATGCCTCCTCGGGCGCCAAGACCGCGCAGGAGGCGCTGGACGCGCTCTGCGAGCAGCAGGAGGACGTGCTGTCGCGCCTGGAGCGGTCGGGCGTGCAGGGTGATCTGGGCCCGGTCCTGAACGAGGAGCAGGACCCCCAGTACTGGATCGACCAGCCCGGCGCCCCCGTCGCCAAGCTGGAGAACGAGAAGCCCGCGCCGGTCACCATCGCCTATGAGGAGCTGATCAAGCGCTGGCAGGAGTGATGCCTGCCCGATAACCTGAGGGGGGCGCGGTCGATCCGCGCCCCCCGTTCGTGACGAAAGGACCGCCCATGACCCATATCCTTGCCATCGACCAGGGCACGACCTCGTCCCGCGCCATCGTCTTTGACGGCGCCATGAAGCCCTGCGGCAGCGCGCAGGAGGAGTTTCCCCAGCATTTCCCGCAATCGGGCTGGGTCGAGCATGATCCCGCGGATCTCTGGGCCAGCACGGCGGCCACCTGCCGCGCCGCGATCGAGAAATGCGGCAACCCCCGCATCGAGGCCATCGGCATCACCAACCAGCGCGAGACCGTCGTGGTCTGGGACCGCAAAACGGGCAAGCCCGTCCACAACGCCATCGTCTGGCAGGACCGCCGCACCGCCGATTTCTGCCGCGAGTTGGAGGCCGCGGGCCATGCCGACATGATCACCGCCCGCACCGGGCTGCTGGTCGATCCCTACTTCTCGGCGACGAAACTGAAATGGATTCTGGACCATGTGGACGGCGCCCGCGACCGCGCGCAGGCGGGCGATCTGGCCTTCGGCACGGTGGACAGCTGGCTGATCTGGAACCTGACCGGCGGCGCGGTCCATGCGACCGACGCGACCAATGCCGCGCGCACGATGCTCTATGACATCCACAAGGGCCGCTGGTCGCAGACCATCTGCGGCCTGTTCGACATCCCCATGGCGATGCTGCCCGAGGTCAAGGACTGTGCCGCCGATTTCGGCACCACGCGCCCCGACCTGTTCGGCCGCCCCATCCCCATCACCGGCGTCGCGGGCGATCAGCAGGCGGCCACGGTGGGCCAGGCCTGTTTCGAGCCCGGCATGATGAAATCGACCTATGGCACCGGCTGCTTTGCGCTGTTGAACACCGGGGACAAGCCGGTGGCATCGACGCAGCGGCTGCTGACCACCATCGCCTATCAGCTGGACGGCAAGCCGACCTATGCGCTGGAAGGCTCGATCTTTATCGCGGGCGCGGTGGTGCAATGGCTGCGCGACGGGCTGAAGATCATCCGCGACGCGAAGGAGACCCAGCCTTTGGCCGAACGCGCCGATCCCGGCCAGCAGGTGATCCTGGTTCCGGCCTTCACCGGTCTGGGCGCGCCCTATTGGTCGCCCGACAGCCGCGGCGCGATCTATGGCCTGACGCGCAATTCCGGTCCCGCCGAACTGGCCCGGGCCGCGCTGGAATCCGTGGGTTTCCAGACCCGCGACCTCCTGGAGGCGATGAAGGCCGATTGGGAGCCGAAGGGCGAGACCGCGCTGCGCGTCGATGGCGGCATGAGCGCCTCCGATTACGCGATGCAGTTCCTGTCCGACATCCTGGGCGCCCCCGTCGACCGGCCCAAGGTGCTGGAGACCACGGCCCTGGGTGCCGCCTGGCTGGCGGGGCAGGGGCCGGGGATCTATCCCGACATGGCCGGCTTCGCCAAGGACTGGGCGCTGGACCGCAGCTTTGCCCCCTCGATGGAAGATGAGGACCGCGCCGCGCGCTATGACGCCTGGCGCCGGGCGGTCAAGGCCACCATGTCGCTGTGACCGGCTGTTGACGCGGCCCGGTGGGACGTTACATCGGGCCGATCACAGACAGGACAGGACGATGACCCAGCACAAGGTGATCTTTGACACCGACCCCGGCGTGGACGACGCGCTGGCCCTCTATTATCTGGTGCGCCACCCGCAGATCGACCTGCTGGGCGTGACCACCGTCTTCGGCAACGCGCCGGTGGCGATGACCACCCGCAATGCGCGCTTTCTGCTGCAGGCCTGGGGGCATGATGCCCCGGTCCATCGCGGGGCCGAGGGGCCGATGACCCCCGACATGCCGCCCGAATTCTGGCCGACCCATATCCATGGCGACAACGGGCTGGGCAACCACCCGACCCCCGATGCCCCGGTGGAGGGCCCCGAGACCGCCGCGCAGTTCCTGATCGACACGATCCGCGCACATCCGGGCGAGGTGCGGGTACTGGCCGTGGGGCGCATGACGAACCTGGCGCGGGCGGTGCAGATGGCGCCCGACATCGCCGGGCTGGTGCGTGACGTGGTGATCATGGGCGGCGCCTTCCGCGTGCCCGGCAACATCACCCCCGCGGCCGAGGCGAACATCTGGGGCGACCCGCTGGCCGCCGACGTCGTCTTTGGCGCCGACTGGCCGGTCATCGCGGTGCCGCTGGACCTGACCACGCGCACCTTCATGGACAGCGCCACGCTGGCCGATCTGGGCGCGCGGGGCGGCGCGGGGATGCAGCTGGTGGCCGATCTGTCGCAGGGCTATGTCGGCTTCTATCAGGCAGCGGGCTATGACGGGATGCTGGTCCATGACTGCACCGCCGCCGTCTATCTGACCGATCCGGACCTGTTCACCCTGACCCAGGGCGAGGTCCGCGTCCTGTCCGAGGGCATCGCCCTGGGCCTGACGCTGATGAACCCCGCCGACCGCCAGGGCCCCCTGGGCGCGTGGGAGGGCCGCCCGCGGCAATCGGCCACGCTGGACGGTCAGCCCGACGCGATTCTGGCCCGCATCGCCCAGGTCTGCACCGCCTGACCGACCGGACGGGACGATCCCGCACGATTGTCCCGTCCCATCGAACACAGAGCGCGCGATTTTGCGCCTAATCTTTCGTTTGTGCCCCCCTTATCTGACAGTCATCGGAACGGACCAGACGCGCATCCGGCGCGCCACCGCTTCCAAGATGTTGCAAGAACAAGGAAAACGATCATGAAAAATTTTGTGTACGCCCTGGCCGCCCTGTCCCTGACCGCTGGTGGCGCAATGGCTGCCGTCAACGGCACCAACGAGCGTCCCTATTCCAGCTCGTCGGTCGAAAAGGTCGCCGAGACCGTTCAGGTTCCGGCTCGCACCGTGATGACCTCGACCGAGCTGGCACGCGCCAACCTGTCGGGCGACGAGATGCTGACCGTGACCAAGATCTCGGGCGACAGCCAGATCGCCGAAATGAACAGCGATCGCTGAGCCGCGTCGTTCCCGGACGATGACGACTGATGACGGGCCGTCACGCAGATGCGTGGCGGTCTTGTCATTTGTGCCGTATGCCCATCCTGATGCGGGACCATCGGGCGGATCGGGACATATGACGGACCTCAAGGCATTGCGCAGTTTCGTGGCCATCATCGACGAGGGCAGCTTTGCCGCCGCCGCACGGCGGATGGGCATCTCCAAAAGCATGTGCAGCAAGATGATCGCCGACCTGGAGGCCGATCTGGGTACGCGCCTGCTGACCCGCACGACGCGCGCCGTCACGCCCACGGCGGCGGGCCTGGGCTTTCACGCGCAGGTGGCCGACATCCTGTCCCGCCTGGACGCCGCGTTCGAGGACGTCCGCGCCGCCTCCAGCCGCCCCTCGGGCCCGCTGAAGCTGGGCGTGCCGGTGCAATACACGCTGAAGGTCTTTCAGCCGCATCTGATGCGCTTCATGGACGAACATCCCGACATCCAGCTGGACGTGGTGCTGGACGACAGCCGGTCGGACATGACCCGTGACGGTTTCGACGCGGTCATCCGCATCGGCACGCTGGAGGACAGCAGCCTGCACGCCCGCCGCCTGCACGACGCCAACATCATGCTGGTCGCATCGCCCGATTACGTCGCCCGTCACGGCAGCCCGCAGCGCCCGGCCGACCTGCGCGACCACCAGTGCCTGCATTACACCAACCTCAAGGGGCCGGGCACCTGGCCGCTGCGCAGCGGTACCGAGGTCGTCTATCAGAAGATCACACCCGCCTTCTCCAGCAACAACGGCGAATTGCTGCGTGCGCTGGCGGTGGGCGGCAAGGGCATCGCGCTGGCGCCCGAATTCCAGGTGGCCGATGATCTGGCGCGCGGCCTGCTGGTGCCGGTCCTGGCCGATCATGCGTTGCCGGGGGTGCCGATCCATGTCGTCTATTCCAGCCGCAAGCTGGTGACGGCGGCCCTTGCGGCATTCCTGGACTTTGTCGGGCGGCTGGATCTGGCCTGATCTTGCGGGCGGACAGAATGCCGCCTTGCGCCTGTCGCCGCACTCTGTCCTGCTGAGCGCGACAGGAAAGGCGGGCGGCATGGGCGGACAGGTCAGGGTGGCGGTCATGGGAGGGGGCATCACCGGGCTGACCTGCGCGCGGGCGCTGGCGGATGCGGGGCATGCCGTCACGGTGTTTGACAAGGGTCGCGGCATCGGCGGCAGGCTGGCCACGCGCTGCACCGACGACGGGTTGCGGTTCGACCACGGTGCGCAGGTGCTGCCAGCCATCGATCCCGATTTCGCCGCGCTGCTGCAGGCGATGGTCCGCGACGGCCACGCCGCGCCGTGGGACGGCGGCATCATCGGCACGCCCGGCATGGCCCAGATCCCCCGCTCGCTGGCGCAGGGACTGGACGTCCGGTCCGGCCTGATGGTCACCGCGCTGGACCGGGACCCCGACGGCTGGCACCTGCGCGGAGAGGGGATCGACCACCGCGCCGACATCGTCGTTCTGGCCATTCCCGCCCCGCAGGCGCGTGATCTGCTGGGCGTGGCCCACGCCTTTGCCACGCCGCTGGCGCAGGTCCGCTATCAGGCCAGCGTCACGGTCATGGCGGGGCTGGACCCCGCCGCTCCGCGCCCCTTCGTCACGCATCGCGGCACCGGACCGTTGGCTTGGGTCGCGCAGGACGGCGCAAAGCCCGGTCGGCAGGGACAGCCGCTAACCACCTGGGTCGTTCAGGCCGACCCGGACTTCAGCATGGCCCATATCGACCTGCCCTTTGCCGAACTGGCGGATCTGATCGCACCACAGCTGCTGGACCTGTTGGGGGCCAAGCCGGATCACCTGCGCCACGCTGTCGCGCATCGCTGGCTGTACGCGCAGACCGATGCGGTGCTTGGCCGACCGTTTCTGGCGGATGACGCGGCGGGGCTGATCGTCGGCGGGGATTGGGCGTTGGGACCCCATGCGGAACATGGCTGGGCCAGCGGCCGCGCGATGGCTGTGCATCTGCTGGCCCGATCATGACGGAAGACCGCACCCCCCGCCCCGTGCCGCAGGGCCGCCTGACGCGGATGCTGCGCCTTGGGGGGCTGGCGGGCGGGATGGGCGGCCGCGCCCTGGCGCAGGGCGCACGCCAACTGGCGACGGGGCAGCGGCCTTCCGCCCAGGACCTGTTCCTGACCCCTGCGAATGCTGCCCGCTTGGCCGGGCAGCTGGCCCAGATGCGCGGCGCCGCGATGAAGATGGGCCAGTTGGTGTCGATGGAGGCCGGTGACTTTCTGCCCCCCGAACTGACGCAGATCATGGCGCGGCTGCGCGCCGACGCCGATCCGATGCCGCCCAAGCAGCTGCAGGCGGTGCTGGACCGGGCCTGGGGGCCGGGTTGGTTGCGCCATTTCGCCCGCTTTCAGGTCAGGCCGATCGCGGCGGCATCGATCGGGCAGGTGCACCGCGCGCAGACCCGCGACGGGCGCGACCTGGCGATCAAGGTCCAGTATCCCGGTGTGCGCGACAGCATCGACAGCGACATCGACAATATGGGCCTTCTGCTGCGCATCCCCGGCCTGATGCCGCAGGGGGTCGACCTGCCTGCCCTGATGGACGAGGCGCGCAGCCAGCTGCATGCCGAGGCCGATTATCTGCGCGAGGCCGCACAGATGCGCCTCTATGCCGCCAATCTGGCGGGGCGCGACGAATTCCGCCTGCCGGTGCCCGACGATCAGTTCAGCACGGCCGACGTTCTGGCGATGGATTTCATCGACAGCCGCCCGATCGAGGCGCTGTCCGACGCCCCCCAGGCCACCCGCGACCGTGCCGCCCATCACCTGGCCCGCCTGGTCATCGAGGAGCTGTTCCGGTTCGACCTGATGCAGACCGACCCGAACTTTGCCAACTATCGCTGGCAGCCTGACGAGACGCATCCGGATGGCGGGCGCATCGTGCTGCTGGATTTCGGGGCGACGCGCGGCTTTTCGGCGCCGGTGGCTCCGCGCTATCTGGCGCTGCTGCGTGCCGCGCTGGCCGATGACCGCGAGGGGGTGCGCCGCGCCGCCATCGACATCGGCTATTTCCGCGACCAGACCGATGCCGCGCATCAGGACGTGCTGCTGCAGATCATGGACCTGGCGTTCGATCCGCTGCGTGCGGGCGGCATCATGGACCTGACGCACAGCGACATTCCCCGCCAGGTCGCCGATCTGGCGATGCAGGTGGCCCGCACCCGCACCCGGGCCGAGATGCCCCCGCCCGAGATCCTGTTCCTGCACCGCAAGATCGGCGGGCTGTACCTGCTGCTGTCGCGGCTGCGCGCGCGGGTCGACCTGGATGCGCTGATCCGGCCCGATGATCTGGCGCAGATGCTGCAGGCGCGGCGCTAGGGCTGGTCCATCTCGTGCAGGCGGTCCTGGGCCAGGCGCAGGATCATGCGGAATTCGTCCGTGACGGTCAGGGCCTGGCCCACGCCCTCGGCCGGGACGGCACCGGGATCCTCCTGCCCGTCGCGCAGCGTTTCGCGCTGGTCCAGCCAGTCCAGGACGGGTTGTCGGGCCTGCGGTTCCAGCGCCGCGACCAGCCGCGCCAGCAGGCGGCGTTGCGCGACAAGACGGGCTTCCAGCGTGGCAAGGGCGGTGTCGGTCATCAAGGCCTCCCGGGGCGGACATGCAGCAGGGGCAACGCCGGTGCGGGGCGCGGGGTTCATCCGGTGACGAACCCCTCCTCTAGCAGGTCGCCCATCAGGGCCGCGATGTCGCGGGTCAGGCGGTCGCGGGGAACGTCGGCAAAGACCTCGGCCAGGGTGTCGGCCAGATCGGCGGCGCTGCCGGGGATCTCCAGCAGCGCCCAGACCGCGTGGCCGACCGGGTTCAGGTGCCAGACAACAGGGTCGGCGGGCGTCCACAGGAATGCCCCCGACCCCATGCGCCGCAGCACGATCCCCGGAGCCTGCCGCAGTACCCGGTCGGGATGCACCGGAACGGACCGCCTTTCCGGCGCATGCAGCGGATCGGGCAGCGGACCGGCCAGCGGCACGTTGGTCTGGAATGGCGCGTCGGGGGCGAAGGCCCGGCGCAGCAGGGCGACCGCGTCCTCCAGATCGGCATAGACCAGTCTCAGGCAGGTCATCGCGGCGGCCATGTCGCGGGTCTTGGCAAAGGCCTGGTCGGCGCTGCCCAGATCGCCCATGTTCTGCGCCAGCAGGTGGTGCATCGCCTGATCGCGATCCATGCGGTGCAGCGTGGCGGGGCCGATCTGGCGCCGGTCCAGCACGATCAGCGTGCCGGGCCGGGCCTGGGTGCCGTGTGGGGCGACGTTGGGCGCCGCCAGATAGGCATAGCGCCTGTCGCGCGGCCCCGGCGTCATGGCGACATGCCGGCGGAAGGCGGCGGTCGTCCCCTTTGGCAGGGGCAGCCGCAGGCGGGGCGCGATGCCCAAGGCTACGGCCTTCAGGTCGGCGGTCAGCGGCAGCACGTCGTCGCAGAACACCGTGACGTCCGGTTCCGCCGTCAGCCGCCCGATCAGCGTGCTTTTTCCGGCCCGCGTCGGACCCGTCAGCAGGATCAGATCGCCCGCGAAACGGAACGCCCCGCAATGCAGCGCCATGCAGCCCGGACGGTTTGCTAGAAACCCCTCGGACAGATCGGCGATCAGGGCGCAGGCGGCGCTGGCCGCATCCAGCCCCCCAAGATCGCCCTGAAAGAACGGGGAACGCGCCACGAACCCGCCCGGCCCTTGCGTCACCAGCGTCTGGCGGTGGCCCGGTCGTGGCGCGGACAAGGTCTGCGGCTGCCATCCGCGGATCGCGCCCATCAGCGCCCTGCGGACCGGCCCCGCACCCTGCAATCGCAGTGACAGGCCAGTGCCGGGAAAATGCATATGGCAGTCCGCGCCGGGCGACTGGCGCGCGGCGCGGACGGGGCGGGTTCGGGACGGGGGCGCCATTGTGGATCAGCGCGACGGCTTGGACCAGTCGCGGCGCGTGCCCGGCCGCGAGGGACGGCTGCCGCGCTGGCCGCGAACGCCACGGTTGTCGGGACGCGACGCGCGGCTGGCCCGGCTGGCGCGACCGCGGCCGCCATTGCCCCGCCCGCTTCCCCCGCGACCGCTGCCGCCCCGACCACTGCCACCCCGGCCGCTGTTGCCGCGACCGCTGCCACCCCGGCCGCTGCCGGAACGGCCGCCACTGCCGCTGCCGCCGCCGCGACCGCTGGCGCCGCTGGCATGGGCCGCCCCGAACCCGACTAGGGTGGGGGCGGCATAGATCGCGCCGGCGGCCCCTGCGGCCAGGCCCAGCTTGGCCAGAAGGCCGCGACGCGAGAGGCGGATATCGGACGTATCGGACATGGGCTTCTTCCTTTGTGTTGCCGGAACCGGTCCTGTCCGGTTCATGGATGCAACGGGCCGGCGGGGCGGCTTATTCCCCGCTGACGGAAAGTATCTGCGATTCTGCCTCGGGGCAGGCCGACGGCGACGCGACCATGCCGTGGCCGAACACCGGGTCGCGGCCCGGTGCCCCCAGATCGGCGGCGCAGCGGAACAACCGGTCGCGCGCATCCGTCGCGCTCAGCCCGTCGCGCGCCATGCCAAGCGCCAGCGCCGCCGACACGAAGGGCGCGGCATACGATGTCCCCGACCGCAGCCGCCCCCCCTCGATTGAGGCGGCGGTCCACAGGTTCACCCCCGGCGCGGCCAGCGCGACATGCGGACCCCGCGCCGCCTGGCGATAGGGGGCACGGTCGGCATCGACGGCGGTGACAGCGATCACCTCGGGCCAGGCGGCGGGAAAGGCGGGGGCGGCGCCCGGCCCGCCATTCCCCGCGGCCGCGACAAGGCCGATGCCCGCATCGCGCGCCTCGACGACGACCTGGCGCAGCACGGGGTTCGCAGGGCCGGAAAAGGACATGTTGATGACCTGCACCCGCGCCTGGATCAGCACGTCCAGCGCGTTCAGCAACGAGAACGCATCCGCCGCCGCCCCATCGGCGCGGCTGTGGAACGCCTCGACCGCGATCAGGTCGGCACGCGGCAGCAGGCCGGGGGCGCGACCCTGCGCGTTGCCGATCAGAAGGGCAGCGACGGCGGTGCCATGCCGGCGCCCCGCCGCGTTCCGCCCGTCCAGGTCGACCTGGTTCACGCGCAGCGACTGACCGCGCAACGCGGGATGGTCGGGATTGACACCCGTGTCGATCATGCCGATCCGCGGCCGGGCCTGCAGATCGGCAGGGCGCCAGCCGATCATCTGCTGGGCCGCGCAGTCCGCGCCGTCGCAGGTCAGGTCGTCGGGGCGATAAAGGGAATTCAGCGCCGCCGTCGATCCGGGCAGCAGGCGGGCGATCTCTGCCCGGGCCTGGGCAGCGTTGCGGCCCGGCGGCAGGCGCAGCCGGGCGGCGCGGCGCGCCAACGTCGCGTTGTCGCGCTGCGACAGCACGTCATAGCCTGCCGCCTGCAGCGGCTGCAGGCTTTGTCCCGGCGCCAGGATCACGACCATCTCGGGACGGGCAGGCGCGCGGCGCCGTCGCTGGCGCACCGGGCGCGACACCGATGCCCGCCCCGACGGCGCGCTGGCATCGGACGCGCGGGCCGTGCCGGTCCCGATCAGCGTCGGTGTCGCATAGGCCAGCCCGGCCGCCAGTCCCATCCGGGTCAGCAGCGCGCGGCGAGTGGTCGGGGCGTCCTGGGTCATCGGCGGGTCCTTGATGCGATCGGGTCGGGTCATGGAAACGGTCGGCGGGGCCAGTCTATTCCCATCGGTCCGCTGCGCGCACTTTTCTTTCGCGTGCGATGGAATAAAAGCGAAGGGGCCACGTTTCAAGGTCAACCAAGATCGCAAGGGGGGACCCTGTCCGTGACCGATGACCTGCGCGCCCAGATGATCGCGCTGCTGCCCCGCCTGCGGTCCTTTGCCCGCGGCCTGTCGGGCCAGCACGCGCTGGCCGACGACCTGGTGCAGATCACCGTCGAGAAGGCGCTGCGAAACCTGGACGCCTTCGTGCCGGGGACGCGGATGGACAGCTGGCTGTTCCGCATCCTGCGCAACAGCTTCATCGACCATGTACGCGCCCGGCGGGACACCGACAGCCTGGACGATGACGACGCCATGCCTCTTGTGGGCCAGGACGGCCGCGAGGTGACCGAGACCCGCCTGCATCTGGCCGATGTGCGTCGCGCCATGAGCCGCCTGCCCGAGGATCAGCGCGTCGTGCTGATGCTGGTCTGCGTCGAGGGCATGCGCTATCGCGAGGCCGCGCTGGCGCTGGACGTGCCGTTGGGCACGGTAATGAGCCGCCTCGGCCGCGCCCGCGCGGCCCTGGCGCAGGCGCTGCAGGACGATCCCGCCCTGCTGTCGGCCAGGCTGGGCTGAAGCAATCCGCAAAGGCATGATCCGATGACCCGTATCGACCCCCCGATTGATCCCAACGACGAGAGCGACGAGATGCTGATGGCCCTGGCGGATGGCGAACTGGACGAGGCCACCGCCGAACGCCTGTGGCGGCGGATCGAGACCGACCCCGCCTTGGCTGACCGCTTCGCGCTGTTCGCCGATACCCGTCATGGCCTGCAGGCGGCCTATCCTCCGGAACCCGTGCCCGACCGGCTGATCGCGACCGTCATGGCGGGCACGCCTGCTTCCGATCCGGTCGTCGTGCCATTCAGGCGCAGGGTGTCTGCGCGGCCGATGGCGGCCTGGGCAATGGCCGCGTCGCTGGTCCTGGCAGTGGGCCTGGGCGGGTTCCTGGCCGGCCGGGCGACGCCCCCTGCGGGCGCCACCCTGCAGCAGGCGGCGGCCGCCTTGGCCCAGGTGCCGACGGGGGGTGAGGCTGCCCTGCCGGGCGGGGCGGTGGCGCGGGCGCTGGCCAGCTATGACACCGACCTGGGTCTGTGCCGTCTGATCGAGGCGGGCGCGGAACGCGCGCTGATGTGCCGCGACCAGGGCGGCTGGTCGGTGGCGCTGGCGGTCCCGGGCGCGGGGCAGGACGCCTATCTGCCCGCGTCGGACCTGGGAACCGGCCTGATCGACACCGCGCTGGACGATCTGGGGGCGGGGCCTGCGCTGGACCCCGCGGCCGAGGCTGCCGCCCTGTCTGACTGATCCCGCCATGGAACATCCGGCCCGCGGGTCGTGTTGGGGGGCCTTGAGGAAAGGCCGGGTGGGGCATGTGGGACTGGATATCTGAGAACAGCGGGCTGGTTCAGGCCGGAATGGCGGCGGTCACGGCGCTGGTCTGGATGGTGTATCTGCACATCATCGTGTCGGGCCTGCGCCGCCAGCGCCGGACCGAGATCCTGATCCAGCTGGGCGGCGCGCGGAACCTGTCCGCACGCATCCTGGTCAGCAACCTTGGGTTCGAGCCGATCTATGTGCTGGAGATCATGCTGACCGTCTGGACCGCCAGCGGAGAGCGCATGTCCTCGGTCGCCGACCGAACCGAGATCGCGCAGGGCCAGCACGCAACCCCGCGCGAGGCGACGCTGCAGGGACCGCTGAAAAGCGGCGATCACGTCGATATCGGCAGCGTGCTGGACCTGCTGGACCGCGCCCGCCACCGCAGCTTCGACGCGCTCGAGCCCGGCGACATCCGCGAGGTCGAGGTGACGGTGGCAGCCATCACCGCCGCCGACAGCCGCATCGCCGCCGCCGCCCGCCGTTTCGCGATGAAGGGAGAGGGCGACGACATGTCGCTGTGTCCGCAGAACCTCTATGCACGCCAGATCCGGTCGCGCTGGCGCCGCCGCCAGATCGAGGCCAAGCTGCGCGAGCGTCTGTGATCAGTCCCCGCCGAACAGATCGCGGGTGAACACGCGGTCGGCCACATCCTGCAGGTCCGGGGTCAGGCGGTTCGCCACGATCAGGTCGGCACGCGCCTTGAACGCGGCTAGGTCGCGGATCACCTCTGACCCGAAGAACCGCGCGTCGGGAAGGGCGGGTTCGAACACAACGACCTCAAGCCCCTTTGCCTTCAATCGCTTCATGATGCCTTGGACGGCGGATTGGCGGAAATTGTCGGACCCGGCCTTCATCACCAGGCGATGGATGCCCACCACCTGCGGCCTGCGCGCCAGGATGGCGTCGGCGATCACGTCCTTGCGGGTCCGGTTCGCCTCGACCACCGCGGCGATCAGGTTCTGGGGCACGTCGTTGTAGTTCGCCAGCAGCTGCTTGCTGTCCTTGGGCAGGCAGTAGCCGCCATAGCCGAAGGACGGGTTGTTGTAATGGGCGCCGATGCGCGGATCCAGCCCGACACCCTGGATGATCTGGCGGCTGTCCAGGCCAAGCGACAGGGCATAGCTGTCCAACTCGTTGAAATAGGCCACGCGCAGGGCAAGATAGGTGTTCGCGAACAGCTTGATCGCCTCTGCTTCGGTCGAGCCGGTCAGCAGGACCGGCACGTCGTCCTCCAGCGCCGCCTCGACCAGCAGGTCGGCAAAGGTCCGGCCGCGGGCGCTGTCCTCGCCCACCACGATGCGCGAGGGGTGCAGGTTGTCGTGCAACGCGCGCCCTTCGCGCAGGAATTCGGGGCTGAAGATCACCTGCTCCGTGCCAAGCCGGGCGCGAACGTCGCGGGTAAAGCCCACCGGGACCGTCGACTTGACCACGATCACCGCCTGCGGCGCCAGCCGCGTGACATCCCGGATCACGTCCTCGACGCTGGAGGTGTTGAAGTAGTTGGTGACCGGATCATAATCGGTGGGCGTCGCCACGATCACGAAGTCGGCCCCCGCATAGGCCGCCGCCGGGTCGGTCGTCGCGGTCAGGTCCAGGTTCTGGGTGGCCAGGTGATGGGCGATGTCCTCGTCGATGATCGGACAGCGCCGGTCGTTCAGCATGGCCACGCGCCCCGCGTCCACGTCCAGCGCGCGAACGGTGTTGCGCGCGGCCAGCAGGACGGCATTGGACAGGCCGACATAGCCAATGCCCGCGACGGCGATTGTTTTCCCGGACATGGTTGGCCCCTTGATGATGTGGCCGGCACAATAGCGTGCGGCGGCGGCGTTGCAACCGCCGCCGCGTGGAGTGCTAGATCGCCTTGGCTTCGGCCCGGCGCGCATGCAGCGCCGGTTCGGTATAGCCGGACGGCTGCTGCGTTCCGGTCAGCACCAGGTCACGGGCGGCCAGGAAGGCCGGCCCGTCAAAATCGGGTGCCATCGGGCGATAGGCGGGATCGCCCGCGTTCTGGCCGTCGACCTTGGCGGCCATACGGCGCAGCGCGTCCTCGACCTGGGCTTCGGTGATCAGCCCGTGCTCCAGCCAGTTGGCCAGGTACTGCGCGCTGATGCGGCAGGTGGCGCGGTCTTCCATCAGCTGCACGTCATCGATGTCGGGCACCTTGGAACAGCCGATGCCCTGATCGACCCACCGCACGACATAGCCCAGGATGCCCTGCGCGCTGTTGTCTAGCTCGCGCAGGACCTGATCCTGCGGGATCGGGCCGTCGGCCAAAGCCGGGGTCAGCAGCAGGTCCAGGTCGGGGATCGGCTGACCCTGCAGCTCGTCCTGGCGGGCGGCCACGTCGATCTGGTGATAGTGCAGCGCGTGCAGCGTCGCCGCGGTGGGCGAGGGAACCCAGGCCGTGCTGGCGCCCGATTTCGGGTGGCCGACCTTGACCTCCAGCATCTCGGCCAGGGCGTCGGGCTTGGCCCACATGCCCTTGCCGATCTGCGCGCGGCCCCGCATGCCCGACGCCAGGCCGATCAGCACGTTGCGATCCTCATAGGCCTTCAGCCAGGTGGCGGTTTTCATCCCGTCGCGACCCACGAAGGCACCCGCCTGCATCGAGGTGTGGATCTCGTCGCCGGTGCGATCCAGGAAGCCGGTGTTGATGAAGAAGATCCGGTTGCGGATCGCGTGGATGCAGGCGGCCAGGTTGGCGCTGGTGCGGCGCTCCTCGTCCATCAGCCCCAGCTTGACGGTGTTGGGGGCCAGTCCCAGGGCGGTCTCGACATGAGCAAAGACGCGGTCCGCGAATGCCGCCTCTTCGGGGCCATGCATCTTGGGCTTGACGACATAGATGGCGCCGGCACGACTGTTGCGGGGGCCTTCGGTCTTCTTCAGGTCATGGATGGCGCAGGCGACGGTGACCATCGCATCCATCAGCCCCTCGGGCGTGGACTGGCCGTCCTTGCGGATCACGTCGGTGGTCATCAGATGGCCCACGTTGCGCACCAGCAGCAGGGCGCGGCCCTGCAGCGTCACGGTGCTCCCGTCGGGCCGCGTCACGGTCCGGTCGCCCTCCAGGCGGCGGGTCATCGACGTGCCGCCCTTCTCGAAGGTCTCGGCCAGATCGCCCTTCATCAGGCCCAGCCAGTTGCCATAGACGCCGATCTTGTCCTCGGCATCGACGGCGGCGACGCTGTCCTCGCAATCCTGAATGGCCGACAGCGCGGCCTCCAGCACGACGTCGCGCAGCCCGCTGGCGGATGCCGCCCCGATCGGGTGGTCGCGGTTGATCACCAGCTCGACATGCAGCCCGTTGTGGCGCAGGACGTATCCGGTGTCGGCGCGGTCGCGGTGGGTGCCGACAAAGGCTGCCGGATCGGCCAGCCGCGCGGCCTGGCCCCCAACGGTCGCAACCAGCCCCTGCGCGTCGGCGTCATAGGCGGTGACGTCGGCATGGCTGCCCTGGGCCAGCGGCAGCGCCTGATCCAGGAACGCGGCCGCCTTGGCCACGACTGCGTCACGGCGCGCCGGATCGAACCCGCCCGACGGCACCGGACCCATCACGTCCGACCCGTACATCGCGTCATAGAGCGAGCCCCACCGCGCGTTCGCCGCGTTCAGGGCAAAGCGGGCATTGCTGACCGGCACGACCAGCTGCGGCCCGGCCAGGGTGGCGATCTCGGGGTCAATGTCGCCGTTCTCGACGGCAAACGGGGCTGGTTCGGCGACCAGATAGCCGATCTCGGTCAGGAAGGCGCGATAGGCGGCGGCGTCCCAGGGCTGGTTTCCGCAAGCCTTGTGCCACGCGTCGATCTGGCGCTGCAGCTCGGTGCGGCGTTCCAGCAGGGCGACGTTCTCGGCCGCGAATCCGTCCAGCAGCCCGGCGTAGCCCTGCCAGAAGGCATCCGCCGTCACGCCGGTTCCCGGCAGCACCTGCGCCTCGATGAACTTCGCAAAGTCGGTATCGACCTCAAGGCCGTGGCGGGGGGTGGCGGAACGGGTCATGGGGCTCTCCTCGGATGGCGGGGATTCGGCATCGGGCCATACCCCAAGGGTGGGATACGTCACCCCAGCAAGTTTGCCAAGGGTTTTGGAACGATTTTCCATTGTGTCCGCAAACAGGGTGTCGCGGCCTGGTGTCGCGGGGGTCCGGGGGCCCCGCAGCCTTGCCGCCCCCCTCGATGGGGGGTGGCGAGGCTTCCTTCCTTCATAGGCGCGCACATGATCACGATGTCCGTTTCCGCTGGCAGAATGTCGCAATTCTGCCGCGCCGTCGTTTGCCTGCGACTAGTTTGGGGCGAAAGCCACCCCGGACCCCCGAGCAGCGCCATGACCCAGACCTCCGACTTGACCACAGCCCAGCTGATCGCCGCCCGTCTTCCCGGCCACGCGCTTCCCCGCGACCTGTATTGCGGCGAACAGGCCTTCCAAGACGACCTGGAGCAGATCTGGTACCGGGAATGGCTGTTCGCCGGTCCCAGTTGCGAGCTGCCCAAGACCGGCAGCTACATCACCATGCAGGTCGGCCAGTATCCGGTCATCGTCACCCGCGGCGCAGACGGCCGCATCCGTGCCTTCCACAACGTCTGCCGCCACCGCGGCCAGCGTCTGTGCGCCAAATCGAACGGGACCAATCCCAAGCTGGTCTGTCCGTATCACCAGTGGACCTACGACCTGAACGGCAAGCTGCTGTTCGCGCGCGACATGGGCCCCGAGTTCGACCCCTCGAAATACAGCCTCAAGCCGGTTCATTGCGTGGACCTGAACGGCATGATCTTCATCTGCCTGGCCCAGGTGCCCCCCGCCATCAACGAACTGGCCGCCAACCTGACCCGCTATGCCGCGCCCTCGGGGCTGGCCGATGCCAAGATCGCCTTCAGCTCGACCATCGTCGAGAAGGGCAACTGGAAGCTGGTGATGGAGAACAACCGGGAATGCTATCACTGCAGCGGCAGCCATCCGTCGCTGTGCCGGACCTATTCCGACGATCCGCTGATGACGGTGATGGAAGGGCCGAACGCGGCCTCGCCCGAGATCCTGGCCCATTGGGACCGCTGCGACGCCGCCGGTCTGCCCGCCCGCTTCGTCAACGCGCCCGACATGCAGTGGCGCATGGCGCGGGTGCCACTGATGGACCATCAGGAAAGCTTCACCATGTCCGGCAAGGCCGCGGTGGCGCGGCGCATGGGCACGATGCCCTGGAATGACGCGGGCAGCCTGATGTTCTATCACTTCCCCTCGTCCTGGAACCACTTCCTGCCCGATCACGCCATCGTCTTCCGCATCCTGCCGATCAGCCCGACCGAGACCGAGGTCACGACCAATTGGCTGGTCCACAAGGACGCGGTCGAAGGCGTCGATTACGACCTCGAGACCCTGACCCGCGTCTGGCTGAACACCAATGACGAGGACCGCCAGGTGGTCGAGGAAAACCAGGCCGGCATCCTGTCCCCCGCCTACGAGCCCGGCCCCTATTCCCCCACGCAGGAGGCTGGTGTGATCCACCTGATCGACTGGTATTGCGGGTTGATGGCATCACGCCTCGGGATGCGGCAGGCGGCCGAATAGATGGCCAAGCCCCGCGTGAACTGGGCCGCCGAGCCGTGGTCCGATGACGAGCCGCTGGAATGCGTCATGGTCGTGCCCGAGACGCGCGACACCTCGACCTTTATCTTCCGGGCGCCGTCTGGCGCATGGTTCGACTATCAGCCCGGCCAGTTCGTGACGTTGGACCTGCCCGTCGATCCCGCCAAGGGGGCGGCCGGCAACGTCCAGCGGACCTACACGATCAGCTCGTCGCCGTCGCGGCCGCTGTCGATCTCGGTCACGGTCAAGGCGCAGTCGACCTCGATCGGCACGCGCTGGATGCTGGACCACCTCAAGCCCGGCATGCGGATCCGCGCCTTCGGCCCGAACGGCATCTTCAGCTTTCACCGCCATCCGGCGGCGAAATACCTGTTCATCTCGGCCGGGTCGGGGATCACGCCGATGATGTCCATGACCACCTGGGCCTGGGACCGGGCGCAGGACACCGACATCGTCTTCGTCCATGCCGCGCAGCGTCCGTCCGACATCATCTTCCGCGACCAGCTGGAACATTACGTCGCCCGCGTGCCCGGCCTGCAGCTGCGCCTGACCGTCGAACAGCCCGAACCGTTCCGCGTCTGGCACGGCTATCAGGGGCGGTTGAACAGCCTGATGCTGGGCCTGATGGCCCCCGACTATCTGGACCGCGAAGTGTTCTGCTGCGGCCCCGAGCCGTTCATGCAGGCCGTTCGCGAGATGCTGATCTCGCTTGGTTACGACATGGAGCGCTATCACCAGGAAAGCTTCGGCGCCCCCGTCGCCACCGAGGCCGAGGCCCCGGTCATTGAGGATGTCACCCCGGCCGACGATGCCAGCGCCCAGGTGACCTTCGCCTCCAGCGGCGTGACGGCATCCTGCGCGGAAACCGACACGGTTCTGGCGGTGGCCAAGCGGGCGGGGCTGAACATTCCGTCCGGCTGCACCTTCGGCCTGTGCGGCACCTGCAAGATCCGCAAGACCGCCGGAGAGGTCCACATGGTCCATAACGGCGGCATCAGCGATGAGGACATCGCCGAGGGCTGGATCCTGGCCTGCTGTTCGAACCCGATGGGGCGGATCACCGTCGAGGTCTAGCCCAGGATGACCCGATGCTCCTGCTGGCCCGTGACGCCTGCGGGAACCGCATAGGTGCAGCCGTCCGCGTCGCGCGGATCGTCCAGCCCCTGCCGTGCGGTCGTCGCGAACAGCGTCGTCATGTCCGCGCCGCCGAAGGCCGGGCAGGAGACGTGCGGCGCGGGCAGATCGATCGCCCGGTCAAAGCGGCCCTGCCGGTCATAGCGCGCGACACGCCCCGCGCCCCATTGCGCCGACCACAGCCCGCCTTGGGCGTCGATGACCGCGCCGTCGGGGTTCAGCCCTTCGGCGTTCAGGTCGATGAACACCTGCGGATCGCCCGCGGGCCAGCCGTCGCGGTCCAGCCGAACCTGCCAGATGGTCGAGCGGTCGGTATCGGCGAAATGCGCCAGATCGCCTTCGGGCGAAAAGCAGATCGCGTTGGTGATGGTGATGTCGGGGAACAGGCGGCGCAGCTCTCCGCGGTGGAACCGCCAGATCGACCCGGCATCGGGTTCCGCGTTCAGCCCCATCGTCCCGATCCAGAACCCGCCCTGCGGGTCGGCACGGCCATCGTTGCTGCGCGTCACGGCGTTGTCGGCCTCCAGCGGCACCAGGACCTGTGCCGCACCGTCGCGCAGATCCACCAGCGACAGCGCCCGGCTGGACGCCACGATGATCCGGTCTGCATCGACGATCCCCGCGGCCGAGACGGGATCGGCAAAGTCCCAGTAACGCCGCGCGCCGTCCATCGGCTTTTCGAACATGCGGCGACCGATGATGTCGAACCAGATCAGCGATTGGCGGTCGGGATGCCACAGGGCGCCTTCGCCCAGGGTGCAGGGGGTGTCGTCAAAGATCATGCGCTGGCCTCCCATGCGGCGACGATGGCAGCGGCCTTGGCGGCCACGGTGTCGGCACTGTCGCCGGGCTTGTACAGGCTGGATCCGATCCCGAAGCCCGCGGCCCCGGCACGGCGCCATTCGGCCATGTTGTCCACCGACACGCCGCCCACGGCCCAGCAGTCGGTTCCCGCGGGCAGGACCGCGCGCATGGCACGCAGGCCCGTGGGACCGATCAGCTCTCCGGGAAACAGCTTCAGGCCGGTGGCGCCCGCCGCCAGCGCGGCAAAGGCCTCGGTCGGGGTCATGACACCGGGATAGCTGGCCATGCCCGCCTCCACGGTGGCGCGGATCACGCCCGTGTCGCAATTGGGCGACAGGACCATCCGCCCGCCCGCATCGCGGACCGCCTGCACCTGGTCGGGCGTCAGCACGGTGCCCGCGCCGATCTGTGCGGCATCACCGAATTCGCGCGACAGGATGCGGATGCTGTCCAGCGGGTCCGGAGAGTTCAGCGGCACCTCCAGCCGGGTGATGCCGGCCTGGATCAGGGCATGGCCGACGGCGCGGGCGTCCTGCGGCGTCAGGCCGCGAAGGATGGCGATCAGGGGACGGGACATGGATTATCCTTGCAGAAATTGACGATGGGCCGCGGACAGGCCAGCCAGTGTGGCGTCCTGGACCGACATGCGCGCGGCGGGGACGCCCTGCGCGGCCAGCGCATCGGCGTAAAGCGCCGACAGGGCGGGGGCGCCGATGATGGTGACCTGCGATCCCAGCCACCAGGGCCGGGCCGCGGCCATCTCCCACCCGATCAGCGTACCCGACAGGCGTGCGCGTGCCGCGGCCGGGTCCAGCCCGGACAGAAGCGATTCCGCGCGCAGCTGGAACAAGCCCGCATAGCCGCGCTCTGGGCGGCTCATCGCATCCGACACCGCGTTGCGGAACAGTGCGGGATCGCAGTCGCCCTCGCCCACCGAATGGCGCAGGACCGACTGGTTGGCGATCAGGCCGAACAGTTCACCGGTCATGAAGCTTTTGAAGTTGCAGATCTCACCGGCCGAGATGCGGACCCATTTCGTATGCGTGCCCGGCAGGCAGGCGATCCCGTCAAAGTCCGGGTCCAGCGCCAGAAGGCCCGCGATCTGGGTCTCCTCTCCGCGCATGACATCTGCAGGGTCGTCCTGACGGACACCGCAGATGACCCGCACGGGCCGGCCGCCCGGATCGCCGGGCACCGCGACCATGCGCGGGGTGGCGGGGCAGGGGACGGGCGCATAGGGCGCCTCGACCCAGCCCTGGCGCGATCCGACCATGCCGCAGGCGATGACCGGCACGGCGGGCCACCCTTGGGTCGCCTGCGCCAGCACGCCCGCAAAGCGGTCAGGGGTCAAGCCGCCCATGCCCTGATCGCTGTCGCGGGCCTCGACCACGGTGCGGCCGGACATGGCCCACAGCCGCAGGTTGGTGGTGCCCCAATCGGCGGCAATCCAGTCTATCGTCACAGGCGCGTCCCTTCGATCACGGCGATGGTTTGCGGAAAGGCGGGGGGCAGGGCCACGCCCTGCGCCATCAGCGCCGCACCGTTCAGGGTCACCGCACCCCGCGACAGCGCAACAGAGGAACTGTGGTGACCCACGGGATGTTCCAGCATCGTCAGACGATAGCGCGCCTGCGGGTCCAACCCGGTCAGACGCAGCAGCGGCGGCTGCAACGCGACGGGGGCGTCGATCTGTGCGGCAAAGACCACCATGCGGCTGCCGTCGGCGGCCAGCTGCATCTCGGCCAGGCTGCCCGCAGGGCGGTCCAGCCGCCAGATGTCGCCTGCCATCATCCAGTCGCGGTTGGCCTTCCACCAGGTGGTGACGCAGGTCAGCGTCCTGGCCTCGGCGGTGGTCAGTTCACGCGGGTCCATCTCGAACCCCATGTGCCGCTGTGCCGCGGTCCAGGCGCGCAGGGCCATGGGCAGGACGCGCCCCGAGGTGTGGCACTCGCGCGGGCCGACATGGCTGCCCGTGACGCAGGCGGGCAGCAGCATCGCCGCGTGATGCTGGATGCGCAGGCGTTCGATCGCGTCGTTGCTGTCGGACAGCCAGACCCGACCGCAGCGGGTCAGGATGCCCGCGTCGATGCGGCCCCCGCCCGACGCGCAGCTTTCGAATTCCACCTGGGGATGGGCCGCGCGCAGCCGGTCGAACAGCGCATAGACGCCGCGCGTCTGCGCGGCATCGGGAAAGGGCGTCAGCCGATTGTGATCCCATTTGACATAGTCGATGTCCCAAGCGCCCAGGATGCCGCCGATGCGGTCGAACAGATGGTCGCGCACGTCGTCGCGGGCCATGTCCAGGTGCAGCTGGCTGCGCCCGCGGATCTGGTCCGCGGGGCCCAGCACCCAGTCCGGATGGGCGCGATAGAGGTCGCTGTCCTCGTTGATCATCTCGGGCTCGAACCACAGGCCAAAGCACATCTTCAGCGCACGGAGCTTGTCGATCAGCGGCTTGAACCCCTGGGGATGCTTGCGCGGGTCGATGGTCCAGTCGCCCAGGGACGAGCTGTCGTCGTCGCGCCGCCCGAACCAGCCGTCGTCCAGCACGAACCGTTCCGCGCCAAGGGCCGCGGCGCGTTCGGCGATCTGGGCCAGTTCGGTGGCGTCGTGGCGGAAATAGATCGCCTCCCACCCGTTGTAATGCACGGGGCGGGGCCGGCGCGCGGGGGGCAGGGCATCGCGGATGGTGCGCTGAAAGGGGACCGCCACGCTGTTCAGGCCCCGATCGCCGCGCGCCAGCCAGATCTCGGCCGTCTCGAAGACCATGCCGGGTGCGCGTTCCGACCCCGAGCAATGGCCCAGCTGGATCTGGCGGCGGCCGTCGGGCAGGGCCTCGACCAGCATCCGGTGGCCGCCGGACCAGCCGTAATGCAGGGCCACTACCTCTCCGCCGGTGTTGGTGGTGCCGGGGGCGGTCAGCCACAGATGCGGCGGATGTTCGTGCCCAGACCGGCCGGTTCGCGCGTCGCGCAGGCGCGCGCCGTGGTCCAGCGCGGTCGTCACCGGCTGGAACTCCCGCGTCCAGCGCCCCGCCAGTTCGGTCAGGTCGGACAGATGGGCGGGGACCGGCAGGGCCAGCGCCAGATGGTGCAGCGTCACCGCGGCGTCGGACGACAGCCGCGCGCGCAGGCCGATCAGCCCGTGATCCATCGCACGGATGGTGATGTCCAGCCGCAGGCCGGGCGCGACATGGCGCAGGGTCAGCGCGTCGCCCTGATCCGCGCTGTCGAGGCGCCAGTCCGGCTCCAGCGGCAGGCCGTTCTGGAACGCGACCAGCCCCGGCTGGCCCGGAAAGCTGCGCCGCGCCTCGGGGACCAGCGACAGGGGCGGCAGGGCGTCCAGCATGCCGCCGGTGATGCCGCCCGCCGCCGCCGCGACCAGCGCGTCCAGGTCGGTGTCGCCGGGCAGGGGCGCGCCCCAGTAGTGGCAGCAGGCTATGCCGCCGTCGCTGCCCAGGACCATGGTCTGGGCGGTCGTGTCGATGCGCCAGAGCCTCATTTCACCGCGCCCAGGGTCAGTCCGGCAATGAAATGCCGCTGCATCAGGAAGAACATCAGCACGGGCGGCAGGGCGGCCAGGATCGAGCCTGCGCTGACCAGGTGCCATGCGGCGATCCACTGGCCGTTCAGGCTGTTAAGCCCCGCCGTCACCGGCTGCGTGTCCGCACCCGTGGTCAGCACCATCGCCCAGAAATAGTCGTTCCAGATGAAGGTGAAGACCAGGACCGACAGCGCCGCGATGGCGGGCCGCACCAGCGGCAGCACGATATGCCAGAAGATCTGCCATTCGGTGACGCCTTCGACACGGGCGGCCTCGATCAGTTCGCGTGGCAGCGCCTTGATGAAGTTGCGCATGAACAGCGTGCAGAACCCGGTCTGGAAGGCGATGTGGAACAGCGCCAGGCCGGTGATGGTGTTGTACAGTCCCATGTCCACCGTCAGGTCGCGCACCGGCACCATCAGGATCTGGAACGGCACGAAATTGCCAGCGACGAACATGAAGAACACCACCAGCGACAGGCGGAACTTGTAGACCGCCAGCGCGAATCCGGTCAGGCAGGACAGCCCTACCGCGCCGATCATCACCGGAATGGTGATGCGGAAGCTGTTCCACAGGTACTGCGCCAGGGGCGAGTTGCGGAACACGTCGGCATAGTTCTCCCACGCGAAGCGGGACGGGATGCCGAAGTAGTTGCCCGCGGCCAGGTCGCCCGACGGGCGGACCGAGGTCATCGCGACCCCCAAGAGGGGCAGCAGCCACAGGACCAGCATGATCGGCAGCACGATCTTATAGGTGCGCTGTGCCGCGGGGGACATCGACTGGATGGGACGGGGAAACATGGGTCAGACCCCTTTCTCGTCGCGCCACATCTTCCAGATGAAGCCCGAGATGAAGATCATCATGATCGCGAACAGGACGACCGCGATGGCCGCGCCGTAGCCCATGCGATAGCCGTATTCCGACAGCGCCTGTTCGTACATGTAATAGGACAGCACGCGCGACGACCCGAAGGGTCCGCCCGAGGTCATGATGCTGACCAGATCGAAGCTGCGCAGCGCACCGATGACGGTCACGACCGCGGCGATGAAGGTCGCCGGGCGCAGTTGCGGCAGCACGACATGCCACAGCATTCGCCAGCCCTTGGCGCCGTCCAGGCGCGCGGCCTCGATCTGGTCGGGGGCGACGGCGTTCAGGCCGGTCAGGTACAGGATCATGCAATAGGCGATCTGCGGCCACAGGCCCGCCGCGATGATGCCATAGGTGACGAAGCGTTCGTCGGCCAGGATCGCGACGCCCGTGCCCGTGGCCCATTCGATCAGCGCATAGAGCAGCCCGAAGCCAGGCGCATAGAACCACGAAAAGATCAGCCCCACGACCACCTGGCTGATGACGAAGGGAAAGAAGAACAGCGACTTGTAGACGCGGATGCCGCGGATCGTCTGGTTCAGGAACAGCGCGATCATCAGCCCCAGGGGCACCGCCAGCAGATACAGCGCCAGCCAGATCACGTTGTTCTTCAGGCTGGTGTAGAAGGCCTCGTCCCACCAAAGCTCGTCGTAATTGGCCAGGCCGACCCAGGTCATCGGGCCCAGCCCGTCCCAATCGTGGAAGCTGACCCAGACCGACTGGAAGATCGGGATGATCACGTAGACCGAAAACATCAGCAGGCCCGGCGCCAGGAACAGCCAGGGCGTCAGCTGACGCCGGGACCGGCGGCGCGGCGGGGGGGTGTCGGGCAGGGCGGTCATGGTGCCACCTTCATCTTGCGGGGAAACGCGCGGGCGGGGAGGTCCCCGCCCGCGACGGGATCACTGGGCGTAGACGCGCTGGCGCTGACGCTCCAGCCGTTCGAGGATGGCGTCCAGGCGTTCGGGGCGGACCATGAATTCCTGGAACCCCTCCATCCCGGCCTTGGCCATCTCCGGCGGCGCGTCGCGGTCAAAGAACTGCGCGATGCCGCCCTCGGCGGTGGACAGCAGCTCGAAGCCCGCCTGCAGGAACGGGTCGTCGCCCACGTTGCTTTCGGCGTTGATCGGCAGCTGGCCAAGCGTGGCGTTCATCTTGGTCTGCACGTCGGGGCGCGCCATGAAGGCCAGGAACAGCTTGGCATCCTCGGGGTTCTTGGCCGCGGCGGGGATGTGGACCGTGTCGGTCGGCGCCTCCTCGGCGCGCGGGATGTCGGGGTTGATGGTCGGGAAGGGCATGAAGCCCAGGGTCTCGTCCGTCATGCCGCCGTCCTTGAAGGCCGCCACGGCAAAGTTGCCCATGACATAGTTCGCGGCCTTGCCCTGGACCAGGTTCGACACGGCGTCCTGCCAGTCGATCGCGGCGTGGTTGGCCGAGACATAGGGCAGCACCTTGGCGAATTCGGCAAAGACCGCGCGCACGCTGTCATCCGTCCAGGGGATTTCCCCGTTGGTCAGCTGCATGTGCCAGTCATAGCCGTTGGTGCGCAGCGACAGATAGTCGAACAGCCCCGCGACCGGCCACAGCGCCTTGGATCCGGTGGTCAGGCAGTCGATGCCCGCGGCCTTGAACTTCTCGCAATTGGCGATGAACTCATCCCAGGTCGCGGCGGGCTCGACGCCGACCTGCGCATAGACGTCCTTGTTGGTGTAGATGCCCCATTGGTAATAGGTGTAGGGGATGCCCCACTGCTTGCCGTCGATGGTCATCGACGACAGCGCGGATCCCAGGCTCTCGGTCAGGTTGTTCTCGGCCCAGATGTCGGACACGTCCATGAACTGGCCCGCCTCGACGAAGGGGCCCATCCGGTTGCCCGCGTACCAGTTCGCCAGGTCCGGCGCGTCGGCGGTCATGAAGTTCCGGATCGCGGTCTTATAGCCTTCGTGGTCGAACGTGTTCACCTGCACGTCGATCTCCGGGTACTCGGCCTCGAAATCCGCGATCAGCTGGTCGAACGCCGCCTTGGGCGCGGGATCGGACGCATCGGTATTGAACACCAGCACCCGGCTTTGCGCGAAGGCGGGGGCGGTGGTGGCAAGCAGCATCGCCAGCACCAGCCCTTTTCTCAGATGGACCATGGTCTCCCTCCCATTTTGGTTCCATATATTGAAACTTAGTTTTGAATATTGAAACTATGCTGCGAATCGCATAGCCTGTCAACAACGGGGGAGGGTGATGTGACGGTGCAGGGACGCGAAACGACGGATGGCACGGTGGGCCGCACGCTGGCCGTGCTGGACCTGGTCGCCGCCTTCGGCCGCCCCGTCCGCTTTGCCGAGATCCTGCCCGTCGCGGGCCTTCCCAAGGCGACGCTGTACCGGTTCCTGCAGGCGCTGACCCATCAGGACATGCTGGCCTATGACGAGGACCGCCAGACCTATGCGCCCGGCATGCGGCTGGTGCGGCTGGCCCATTCGGCCTGGGCGCAGTCCAGCCTGGCGCCCTTGGCGCAGCAGGTCCTGGACCGCCTGGCGGTCGATCTGGGCCAGACCATCCACCTGGCGCAGCTGGACAACGGCGCCGTCCTCTATGTGGACAAGCGCAACGCCAAGCTTCCGGTCGAGATGTTCGCCCAGTCCGGCAAGGTGGGCCCGGCCTATTGCACGGGCGTGGGCAAGGCGATGCTGGCCCATCTGCCCGAGGACAAGCTGGCCGCGGCCCTGTCGCGGCAGTCCTTCCACGCGCACACGCCCAACACGCTGACCACGCCAGACGCCTTGCGCGACGAGCTGGTCCGCATCCGCCAGCGCGGCTATGCGCTGGACGACGAGGAACACGAGACCGGCATCGCCTGCCTTGCCGCCCCCATCCTGTCGGGGACCGGGCGCATCCTGGGCGCGATCTCGGTGACGACCACGACGGCCACGACCAGCCGCGACCAGCTTCTGTCGCTGGCAGGCCCCGTGACCCAGGCTGCGGCGCAGATCGCCGCGACCGCCGACACCTGGCGGTTCCCCGAACACAAGCAAGCATGAGGTTGCCATGTCCGGCGTCCAGCTAAGCCGCGTCACCAAGGATTTCGGCCCCGTGCGGGTCATCCACGGCGTCGACCTGCAAGTCAGGCAGGGAGAGTTCTGCGTTTTCGTCGGCCCCTCGGGCTGCGGGAAATCGACCCTGCTGCGCATGATCGCGGGGCTGGAGGAGACCAGCGCCGGCCAGATCATGATCGAGAACCAGGACGTCACCGATGCCGACCCGGCTGACCGGGGCGTGGCGATGGTGTTCCAGACCTATGCGCTGTACCCGCACATGACGGTCGCGCAGAACATGGGCTTCGGGCTGAAGATGAACGGCCATCCCAAGGCCCAGATCGCCACCAAGGTGGCCGAGGCGGCCCGCATCCTCAAGCTGGACCCGCTGCTGGACCGCAAGCCCGCCAACCTGTCGGGCGGCCAGCGTCAGCGCGTGGCCATCGGCCGCGCCATCGTGCGCGGCCCCAAGGTGTTCCTGTTCGACGAGCCGCTGTCGAACCTTGACGCTGAACTGCGCGTCGAGATGCGGGCCGAGATCGCGCGCCTGCACCGCGAGCTGGGCGCGACGATGATCTATGTCACCCATGACCAAGTCGAGGCGATGACCATGGCCGACAAAATCGTCGTGCTGCGGTCGGGCCGCATCGAGCAGGTCGGCAGCCCGATGGAGCTGTACGACGATCCCGACAACCGCTTTGTCGCAGGCTTCATCGGCAGCCCGGCGATGAACTTCGTGGCGGGGCGCGTGCAGGGTGGCCAGGTCGTCACCCCGGCCTTTGACGCGCCGCTGGACCGCCACGGTCCCACCCTGACCGAGGGGCGCGCGGTCGAGATCGGGCTGCGTCCCGACGCGCTGACGCTGACGCCGCACGGCCCCTTCCGCATCGACCTGGCCGAGAACCTGGGCGGGACGACCTATGCCCATCTGCGCGCCCCGACCGGAGAAAAGCTGATCGTGCAGACGACGCAGCGGCTGGACCCGGCCGGCGGCGGCAGCGTGGGCCTGAGCTTCGACGCGGCGGATGCGTTCTTCTTCGACGCGGATAGCGGGCAGCGGCTGAGATGAGCCTGCGCATTGGACTCGTGGGCTTGGGCACCATCGCGCGTGCGCAGCACCTGCCCGCCATTGCCGCGACGGACGGCCTGACGCTGACCGCCATCGCCAGCCGCAACGCCACGCTGGAAGGCGTCGCCAACCACCGCGACGTGACGCAGATGCTGGGCGATGTGGACGCGGTGTCGCTGTGCACCCCGCCGCAGGCCCGGTTCGATCAGGCCATGGCGGTGCTGCGCGCGGGCCGCCACCTGATGCTGGAGAAACCCCCTGGCGCGACCCTATCCGAGATGGCCGTCCTTGAGGCCGAGGCCGCGCGCCAGGGCGTGACCATCCACGCCACCTGGCACTCGCGTGAGGCCGCGGCGGTGGACGCGGCCCGCGACTGGCTGGCCACGACCCGAATCCGCGCCGTCCGCATCGACTGGTGCGAGGATGTGCGCAAATGGCATCCGGGCCAGGAGTGGATCTGGCAGCCCGGTGGCCTGGGCGTCTTCGACCCCGGCATCAACGCGCTGTCGATCCTGACCGCGCTGATCCCCGGCGTGCGGCTGGTCGGCGCTGACCTGCACGTCCCCGCGAACCGCCAGACCCCCATCGCCGCCGATCTGAGCCTGGAGGCGGGCCATCCCATCGCCGCGCATTTCGACTGGCGCGTGACGGGGGATGAGACCTGGCAGATCGCCTTCGACACCGATGTCGGCCCCGCGACCCTGTCCGAAGGCGGCGCGCGCTTCACCGCGCCGGGCCTGGAGACCGCCGGTGAGAACCGCGAATATGCCCGCCTTTACGCCCGGTTCCGCGATCTGGTCGCGGCGGGCGGCAGCGACCTGGACCTGGCGCCGCTGCGCCTGGTTGCCGATGCCTTCCTGACGGGCCGCCAGCACGCGGCCCCCGCTTTCGAGGACTGATATGAAAATCACCGCCATCGAGACCTTCATCGTTCCGCCCCGCTGGTGCTTCGTCAAGATCAGCACGGATGAGGGCATCAGCGGTTGGGGCGAACCCGTCCTAGAAGGCCGCGCCGCCTCGGTCGCCGCCTGCGTCGAGGAGTTGTCGGATTACCTGATCGGCCGCGACCCGCGCCTGATCCAGGACCACTGGACGGTGATGTATCGCGCGGGCTTCTATCGCGGCGGCGGCATCCACATGTCGGCCATCGCCGGCATCGACCAGGCGCTGTGGGACATCAAGGGCAAGGATCTGGGCGTGCCGGTCCATGCCCTGCTGGGCGGCCAGCAGCGCGACCGGATCCGCGTCTATTCCTGGATCGGCGGCGACCGTCCGGGCGACACGGCGCGGATGGCGCGCGATTGCGGCGACCGGGGCTTCACCGCCGTCAAGATGAACGGCACCGAGGAGATGCAGTTCGTCGACAGCCACGCCAAGGTCGATCAGGTCCTGGAGCGCGTCCAGGCCATCCGCGAGGAGATGGGCCCCGATTTCGGCATCGGCATCGACTTCCACGGCCGCGTCCACCGCCCGATGGCCAAGGTGCTGGCCAAGGAGCTGGAGCCCTTCCGCCTGATGTTCATCGAGGAACCGGTCCTGTCGGAACATGCCGAGGCGCTGCGCGAGATCGCAAACCATTGCTCGACCCCCATCGCCTTGGGTGAACGCCTGTATACCCGGTGGGACTTCAAGGCGATCCTGCAGGGCGGTTTCGTCGACATCATCCAGCCCGATCCCAGCCATGCGGGCGGCATCACCGAGACCTATCGCATCGCCGCCATGGCCGAGGCGCATGACGTGGCCTTGGCGCTGCACTGTCCGCTCGGCCCCATCGCGCTGGCCGCGAACCTGCAGCTGGATGCGGTCTGCTACAACGCCTTCATCCAGGAACAGTCGCTTGGCATCCATTACAACCAGGGCAGCGACCTGCTGGACTATCTGACCGACCCATCGGTCTTTGCCTATGACGACGGCTTCGTCGCGATCCCGCAGGGGCCGGGTCTGGGCATCGAGGTGAACGAGGACAAGGTCCGCCAGATGGCCGCCGAAGGGCACCGCTGGCGCAACCCCGTCTGGCGCCATGCCGACGGCAGCTTTGCGGAGTGGTGATCATGCGGACCGTCCAGAAACTGAACCACGGCTGGATCTTTGCCGAAGGCGCGGCCGATCCTGCCGCGCCGCTGTCGGGCGCGTCGGTCACGCTGCCGCATAACGCAGTCGACCTGCCGCTGAGCTATTTCGACGAGACCTGCTATCAGCGCGCCTTCACCTATCAGCGCGTGATCGCATGGGATGACGCATGGGCGGGCCGCCGGGTGCAGCTGCGCTTTGACGGGGCCATGGCCGACAATGTGGTCTGGGTGAACGGCGTGCAGGTCGTGGCCCATCCCGACGGCTATACCCCCTTTGTGGCCGACCTGACCGACCATCTGCGCCCCGGCGACAACCGGGTCACGGTGCGCATCGACGGGTCGGAGAACCCCGCCATCCCGCCCTTCGGCGCGCAGATCGACTATCTGACCTATGCGGGGATCTATCGCGATGTCTGGCTGATGGTGCTGCCCGAACGGCACCTGACCAATGCGCGCATCCTGACGCCCGATGCGCTGTCGGACGCCAAGACTATCGTGATCCGCCCCGAGGTCACCGCCCCCGGCCCGGTCCGCGCCCGCCTGCTGGACGGCGACCGTGAGATTGCCGTCGTGGAGGGCGAGGGGGATCTGACCCTGTCGGGCCTGACCGGCCTGTCGCTGTGGTCCACGGACGACCCGAAGCTTTACACGGTGGAATTGAGCCTTCCCGACAGCGGCGACGTGACCACGCATCGCTTCGGCTTCCGCACAGCGGAGTGGAAGCCGCAGGGGTTCCTGCTGAACGGCCAGCCGATGAAGCTCCGCGGGTTGAACCGGCATCAAAGCTGGGCCCATCAGGGCTATGCCGCGGGCCGTCATGCGCAGGAACGCGACGCCGAGATCATGCGGTTCGATCTGGGCTGCAACATGGTGCGTACCTCGCATTACCCGCAGAGCCCATGGTTCCTGGACCGCTGCGACGAGATCGGGCTGCTGGTCTTCGAGGAAATCCCGGGCTGGCAGCATATCGGCGATCAGGCGTGGCAGGATCGCAGCGTGGAGAATGTCCGCGCGATGATCACCCGCGACTGGAACCACCCCAGCATCGTCATCTGGGGTGTGCGCATCAACGAAAGCCCGGACAACCACGATTTCTATCTGCGCACCAACGCGCTGGCGCGCGAGCTGGACCCGACGCGCGCGACCGGGGGTGTGCGCTGCATCACCGACAGCGAGATGCTGGAGGACGTTTATACGATGAACGACTTCATCCTGGACGAATCCGAGCTGCCGCTGATCAACCGCCCGCGCAAGGCGCTGCGGTCCGTGGCCGAGGTCACCGGGATCAAGAAGCCGGTGCCCTATCTGGTCACCGAATATAACGGCCACATGTTCCCGACCAAGGCCCAGGACCCCGAACTGCGCCAGATGGAGCACGTGATCCGTCACCTAGAGGTGCTGAACGCCGCCCATGGCGATGCGGGCATCGCGGGGTCGATCGGATGGTGCATGTTCGATTACAACACGCACAAGGATTTCGGCGCGGGCGACCGCATCTGCCATCACGGCGTCATGGACATCTGGCGCGAACCGAAATTCGCCGCCCATGCCTATGCCAGCCAGAAGCCACCGTCAGAAGGCATCGTAATGGAGCCGGTCACCTTCTGGGCACGGGGCGAACGCAACATCGGCGGCGTCCTGCCGCTGATCGTGCTGACCAACTGCGACGAGGTCGAGTTCGAATGCGCAGGCGTCACCCGCCGCGTCGGCCCCGACCGAGAGCGGTTCCCCCATCTGCCGCATCCGCCGGTCATCATCGACCACCGCCATATCAGCGCCGAGGAGCTGGGCCAGTGGGGCATGAGCTGGCATCCGGGCCGCATCACCGGCTGGCTAAACGGCGAACAGGTCGCGCTGCGCGACTATGTGGCCGATCCGCTGCCCACCACGTTGCAGATCGCGCCCGACCGCGACACGCTGCCTGCGGATGCGGATATCGACCTGCGGGTGATGCTGCGCGCGCTGGACCAGGCGGGCAACCGGCTGCCCTTCCTGGATGCGGCGATCGCGGTGACGGTGGACGGCCCCGCGCGCCTGATCGGGCCTGACCTGCGGATGCTGCAGGGGGGAACCACGGGCATGCTGCTGCGCCTGACGGGCGAGGCGGGGACGATCCGCATCACCGCCCGCCATCCGCAGTTTGCGGAGGCCGTGGCCACCGTCACGGTCGGCTAGGGGCGGTCCAGCAGATAGCGCGTCTCGGTCCGCCAGACGGTGCCGGGACGCAGGATCGTGGGCGGAAAGTCGGGGCGGTTCGGGGCGTCGGGCCATTCCTGCGCCTCGAACGCGACGGCGGATTGGGGGCGGGCGATCTGGCCGGGGTGGCCGGCAAGGCCCGTCTGCGAGAAATGGCCACCGTCATAGACCTGCAGCCCGGGCGCCGTCGTCAGTACCCGCAGCCGCAAGTCTGGCGCCGTCAGGCTGGCCACCTGCCGCAAGGGGCCATGCCCGTCGGCCAGGCACCAGCAATGGTCCGGCCCCGCATCTCCAAGCGGCCGGGCCGTGCGGAAATCGAACCGCGTGTCCGCCACCGGGGCCGGGGCATCGGGCAGGGGGATCAGCGCATCGTCCACAGGCAGATAGCGGTCGGCCTCGATCTGCAGCATCTGGTCCGCGGCCCCATCGGGCGACAGCGTCCAATAGCCGTGATGCGTCAGGTTACAGGGCGTCGGACGCGTGGCCGTCGCCTGCAGCACGACGCTGAGTGACGCCGTGCCGTCGTGATCGCCAAGCGACAGGGTTGCCAGTGCCTGCATCGCGCCGGGAAAGCCCATCTCTCCGTCGGCGAAATCGAGGGCAAGGGTCACGGCATCGGGCGCGGCGCGCGTGATGCGCCACAGGCGGACCGATGCCCCCTCGGTGCCGCCATGCAGGCAGTTCGGCCCTTCGTTCGCGTCAAGATCCTGAACCCGGCCCGACAGGCGGATGCGCGCACCCGCGATGCGGTTGGCATAACGCCCGACCAGCGCGCCCACATGGCGGAACGGGTCCGTCAGATAGGTCGCGGGGTCGGGATGTCCCAGAACCAGCGGATGGTCGATCCCGTCCAGGCGCAGGTCCTGGACGATGCCGCCAAGCGTCAGCACGCGCGCGCGCAGCCGTCCCGCCTGCAGGTCCACGGCCTGCACCCTGCGCCCGTCGGGCAGTTGTCCCATGTCGATCATCGCATCCCCCCTTTGGGCGCGATCAGACCGCGCCCCGCCGGGGAAGGCAAGATCACCCGCGACGCGCCTCGGCCTTTGCCAGCTTGTCCTCGACCCGGCGGAAGGCGGCCAGCAGTTCGCCCTTGAACTGGCCGGGTTCGAATTCGCGCAGGCCCGAATGGGCCGCGCACAGCCAGCGCAGATCGCGCGTCAGCCCCGCCAGCCCCTGTAGCCAGTCGCGAAAGTCGCGAACCGCCCCGGCTTGCGGCAGCAGCGCCTGCGGCAGGGTCGGGTGCAGGAACACGCGCGGATTGGGGAAGACGCCGCGCAGCAGGCGCGGGACCGGCATCAGGTTGATCGTGTCATCGACATGCAGCGTTCGACTGGCCGGGTGCCAGGCCAGCAACGATCCGGCATGGACGCGTTCGTTCCGGCTGACATAGTCGATCCCGCGGGGAAGCGAGAACGTCAGGTCATCCGCGAACATGTCCTGAACCTCGGGCGATTCGACGGGTTCGGGACGCCAGTTCAGGTCCGGGTGGCGCAGGCGGTGGCGGTGAGACCCGAACAGCGCCGCGTCGGGAAAATCGCGGGCGGTGGCGGCGCAATGCAGGGTGTGGAACGGATGCAGGTTCAGAACCGCCTGAACCGCGCGGCCGCCATCGGTCAGGTCCATGACCGTATCGCGGATCGCGCCCGACAGGGGATAGCTGTCCAGCATCACGAAGCGGCCTGTCCCAAGCCGGACCAGCGACGCCTGCGTTCCGACGTTCAGGACGCCGCCGATGCGCAGGTCGCCCCGGATCGACCAGAAGCCTTGTCCCAGATCGTGGATCGATTCCGTCATGACTGCATCCTATGCGCCGGGGGGTGTGCCGAAGTCGCGCCCGGCGGGTTCCGCCTGGCGCGTCTTTCCGCAGATCTGGCGCAGGGCGGCCTTCAGCCCCTCCTCCAGCGTGGGATGATAGAAGGGCATGGTCAGCAACCCCGTGGCCGTGGCGCCCGACTGAACCGACCATGCCAGAAGATGCGCCAGATGATCGCCGCCCGGACAGCACAAATCTGCGCCGCTGAGCCGCCCCTGGGCATCGGCATAAAGGGTCACGGCACCTTCGGCACGCGCCTCGGTCCGGGCACGGCCCTGGTCGGAATAGTCGCTGCGACCGCTGATGACCCCGTCGCCCGGCCCGGTCCCGACCGAGGCCAACGGCGGGTCGGTGAAGGTCAGCGCGAATGCCGGGCTGCGCTCTCCCGGGGTGACCTTCGGATAGGTCGCGGCATTGGTTCCGGCGATGGCACCCTCGGTCGATGCTTCGTGCAGCAGGGGCACATCGGCATTTGCGTCGCCCGCCATGAAGACGGGCGCATCTCCGCATTGCATCGTGGTGCGGTCGAAGACCGGGGTTCCGTGATCGTCCAGCACCAGCCCCGATGCATCCAGGTCCAGCCCCTTCAGGTTGGGCGGACGGCCGACGGCGACCAGCACGTGGCTGAACACCTGATCCCCCGCCGCGTCGCCCGTCCAAGATAGCTTGATCCCGCCGTCAACGGCCGAGGCTGTCGTCTCCACCCCCAGGCACAGGGTCACGTCGCGCGCAATGGCGTCCTGCAGCGCGTCATGGACCACGTCGCAGCGGGCCTTGCCAAGACGGGTGCCCTGGTCGAACAAAGTGACCGGCACGCCGAGGCGACCCATCGCCTGCGCCAGTTCCAGGCCGATTGGCCCGCCGCCGATCACCGCCAGGCTGTCGGGAAGGTCGGGCAGCTCAAAGATTGTCTCGTTCGTCAGGATGCGGGGGCCGAGATCGCGGAAGGGTTCGGGGATCTGGGCCTGCGACCCGGTGGCGATCACCACGGCGCGGGCCTGCACGCGGCGGCCGTCGTCCAGCATCAATTCGCTTGGCCCGACGAACCGGGCGCGGGCGCGCACGGCGGTGCCTTCGGGCAGGTCGTCAAAGGTTTCACGGGTGAAGTCGACGAACCGGTCGCGTTCCGCGCGCACGCGGGCCATGACCGCCGGTCCGTCGATCACCGGGTCACCCGGATGAACGCCGAAGACGGGCGCGCGCCGCGCCGCGTGGGCCGCATGGGATGCCGCGATCAACAGCTTGGACGGCATGCAGCCGGTATTGGCGCACAGCGTTCCGCGAAACTCGGGGTCGATCAGCAGGGTCCGGGCCCCTGCCTTGCGCGCGGCGCGTTCGGCGGCGATGCCCGCGGTGCCCGCGCCGATCACGGCCACGTCGCAGGTCAGGTCGGTTTCGGCCGGGTCGCGGCGGTCGGTTGTGGGGGACATGGACACCTTGAGGGGTTGCTGTCCCCCTCAACCGACCAGACGCCCGCGCGTTCCCTTGCCCGCGTCAGATGTTCTGCGCAGCGGCCAGGCCCTTGGCGATGATCGGCCCCGTCGGGCGCCCGGTGGGCGATCCGCCCTCTGGCTCCAGCGTGATCTCGTAAAGCTGGGCGTCGGCGGGGACGGGCAGGTCCGGACCCGCCAGCGTGGTCGCGCGCGGCCCGTCCAGCACGCCCAGGGATTGCGGCCCCATCTCCCGCGAGGGCAGGGTCCAGGCCTGGATCGAGAAGCCCTGCGGCACGTCGACATCGGAGACGAAGCGGATCTGGGCCGTGTCGTCGCCGTAATCCTCGATGATGGCGCGGGGCTGGCCCTGATCGTCCAGCAGCACGGCCACCACCTGCGGCGCGGGCGCGGGACGCTGCATCGCGCCGCCGAACCCAAGGACCAACCCCAGCACCAGCGAGGCGGCCAGCCCCGCCAGCCAGCGCATCGGCGCGCGGGGCAGGTTGGCCGCGACCGGGGCCACGGTCGGATCCGCGGACAGGGGCGTGGTCGGCGCGGCGTCCTGCGGCGTGCGTGCGATGATGTCCTGCAGCCGCGCGGCGAAACCCGGCGGCAGGGCCAGCGCCTCGGCCGACAGGTCCAGCGGCAGCAACTGTTCGCGCAGACGGGCGACATGGGCGGCCAGGGCCGGGTCGGCGGCGATCAGCGCCTCGAACAGCTCGGCCTCGGTCGGCGACATCAGCCCCATGACATAGTCGTCGGCAAAGGCGATCACGTCATCCTGGAACACTGAACTCATGACAAACACTCCCGCAGCGAGGCCAGGCCCCGCCGGATCCACGATTTCGCGGTGCCAAGCGGAACCCCCTGGCGGGCAGAGATCTCTCCGTGGCTGTAACCCGCGACATGCGCAAGCAGGATCGCGCGCCGCGCCGGATCGTCCAGCGCGTCCAGGCATTCGCCAAGCCGCCCCTTTCCGGCCAACAGCTTCCAGTCGTCGTCGTGGCACAGGTCCTGGCGGGCGTCCTGCATGCGCGTCAGCTCGTCCGGGGACAGGCTGGACAGGCGCTTGCCGTCGCGCAGGATCGTCAGGCAGCGGTTGCGCAGCACCGCATAGATCCAGCCGCGGGCCGTGCCCTCTCCCTGGCGCTGCTGGGCGGCCTTGCGCCAGATCAGCACCATCGCGTCCTGCAACGCCTCCTCGGCCAGGTCATGGCGGATCAGGATGCGGCGCGCGACGCCCAGCAGCTGCGACCCCTCGATGTCCAGGATCGCGTCGATGCCCTCGGGGCGGCCTTCGGCACAGGCGGTCAGGGCCCGGTCAAGCTGGCGGCTGCGCTGTCTTGTGTCGTCGGTCACGAAACCTCCCCTTGTCGCACGGCCATCCTGCCGCGATCGGGGGGGCGGTTGCAACCGCGCGCGCGGTCACTTTCGGTGCGCCCGCCGAATTTGCGGGGGGTCGAATTATTTTTGCATCCGGTTTCGCGGATGCCGCGTCATCGGGTCAAGGACGGCGAAGACCGCCGCCTGTGACAGAAGCTGAACCGAAAGGAACATCCCCATGTTTCGCATTGCTGCATTCTCGACCTCTGCTCTTGCGCTGTCCATTTCGGCGGCGGCTGCCGCGACCGGCGTCGGCCTGACCGACGACCGCACCCTGGTCATGTTCGACACCGAGACGCTGGAAGTCACCGGCACCATGGATGTCGAGGGCGTGGACCGCCTGCTGGGCATCGACCTGCGCCCGTCGAACAACACGCTGGTCGGCGTGACGGATGACATGCGCATCGTCACCATCGACACGGCGACCGGCGCCGCCACCGACCTGTCCACCATGGACACGCCGCTTGAGGTGGGCGACATGCCCGTGATCGTCGACTTCAACCCGATGGCCGACCGCCTGCGCTTCATGACCGGCACCACGAACCACCGCGTGAACGTGGACACCGGAGAGGTCACCGTCGACGGCAGCCTGAACTGGGTGGCCGAAGACGAGAATTCCGAGGCCAGCCCGATGATCGCCGCTGCGGCCTATATCAACAGCTATGGCACCCCCGAGGCGACCGCGATGTACAACATCGATTCGGGCTTGGGCGCATTGCTGCAGCAGACCGCCCCGAATGACGGCACGCTGGCCACCATCGGCATGCTGAACCTCGAGAACCCGGGCGAGATGATGGCGTTCGACGTCCAGACCGATGCCGAAGGCGCCAACATGGCGTGGCTGGTGACGAACAACACCATCCATTCCGTCGACCTGGAAACCGGCGCGGCCACCGCGGCCGGAGAGATCGCGGCCGATGGCCAGATCCGCGACCTGGCGGTCCTGCCCGCGATGTGACGACCCCGCGCCGGGCCCTTTCGGCCCGGCGCATCCCCTGTCCGCGGCTAGGCGATCAGCACCGGCAGCATCGACAGGACCATGATTCCCGCCATCGCCATGTTGAACAGGCGCAGCCGGTCCGGCGCGTCGATCATCCGTGCGATCCGCGCGCCCGCCACGACCCACAGCAGATGACAGGGCAGCCCCACGGCCGCGAACGCCAGCGCGACCGGCAGCGGACCGCCAAGCGCCGCGCCATAGGTCGCCAGCGCGGCCAGCACCATCGCCCAAGCCTTGGGGTTCACCCATTGGAACGCCGCCGCCTGCCATAGCCCAACGGGGCGTCCGGCGGCCTTGGCCTGCGACGGGCGGGCCTGTGCGATCTTCCACGCCAGCCACAGGGCATAGGCCAGCCCCGCGGCCTGCATCACGCGCTGCAGGCCGGAATGGGCCTGCACTGCGGGGGCCAGCCCGGCGCCCAGGACCAGCACCATCGCAGCAAAGCCCAGCATGATCCCGGCCATGTGCCGCCAGCTGCCGCGCAGGCCCACCGTCGCCCCCGACGCCATCAGCATCGCATTGTTCGGTCCCGGCGTGATCGTCGTGACCGCCGCAAACCCCATCAACCCGATCAGCGCATCCATTCGCCGCCTCCTGTCCTGCGTTCGTCCCATCCTGGCACGCGGGCGCTGGTGGATGTCCGCAATCCGCGCGATGATGACGGCATTTTTGCAGGAAAGGCCCATCATGGACGCAACTGACGACAAGATCCTGCGCATCCTGCGAAAGGATGGCCGGATCACCATCAGGCCCTGGCCGAACGGGTCGGGATGTCCGCCTCTACCTGCCAGCGGCGGGTCGAGGCGATGGAGCGGCAGGGCATCATCGCCGGCTATCGCGCCGTGCTGGGCGATGCCGCGCGACAGGTCGGTTTCGCGGCCTTCGTGCTGGTGGGTCTGGGACGGCATACCGCGCGGGTCCAACAGGCGTTCGAGGCGCGCTGTGCCGCCGCGCCGCAGGTCGTCGAATGCCACAACATCACCGGCACGGTCGAATATCTGCTGCGCGTCGAATGCCGCGATCTTGCCAGCTACAAGCAGTTCCACCACGTGGTGCTGGGCGGCTTTCCTGACCTGACCACGATCGTCACCCATGTCATCGTCGGCACGTCAAAGGACGACCGGGCGTAAGGCAGTCATTGCATTACTCTGGTTTATCAGATGGATGTCGGATCGCTGCTTTTGAGTGCCGAGACCCAGGCTGCGAGGGTGGAGGGCATTCTCTTGGCTGACCCCGCCCTGGCTGCACTGTGGCGGATGGAGACAAGCCTTCTGGAGGCTGCCGCCTCGGTCGGCCTTGAAGGTGAGCGCATCTCCACGCAGGGGATGGTACTACGTCTGACCAGCGGCACCGCGATGGAAGAGGATGCCCGGGCGGTCGAGATGGGTCTGAAGGTCCTGACCGTCATCCGGCGAACTGGGGATCCATTCAGCGCGCCGATCGCGGCACTGCGCCGGATCGAAGCGGCCGCCACGCCCATCGGTCAGACACGCGACGAGGGCGATCGCCTCGAGGATGCGGAGCTGCCCCTGGTCGTGGAGGCTGGTCGCACCTGGTCACACGTTCCGATCCTGGCGGGATGGCGCGCGGCGGCCAGCTATGCCTTCCGCTCCCGGCGGAGCAGCCCGGTGGCCGAGCGGCTGATCTTCATGGCCGTGGAGGGTGCCGCACGGCACGTGCAAGGACTGTCTCCTGATCGAAGGGTCGGTCGCGATGAGCTGGACGAGAGGGCAGGGGGCCTGATGATGCCGGCAGTTGCCGGGTGGATCGTGCCGCCATCCGTGTCGCTGACCCGCACCGGCTTCCGGGTCTGGTCGCCGATGACCGGGTTGGCCACGTTTCTGGAGGCCGCCACGCGGAGCCTTTCTCATGATCTCGGTCATCTGGGGACCCTGCGCCATGAGCTGGCGCGTCTCACGGCCATGACGTCGTCTGCACACGGGCGGTCGCGCCTTTCCGACCTGATCGCCCATCTGAAGACGCAGCCGGTGATCAGCTCGGCGATGGTCATGGATCATCTGGGCGTGACACGCCGGACCGCCCTGTCGCTGATCGGCGAACTCGTCGATGCCGGCTGCCTCAGCAATCTCACCGCCCGCAGCATCTCGCGGATCTGGGCGCTGCCGTCCCTGGCCGCACCGATGGGCCATGCGGGAGGGGTAGGGGCGGTTCGTCGCGGTATTTTCGCCGGCAGCGAAAGGTCGAGCGAACGCTTGACGTCAATCGGTGCGTTGGAACGAATGAAGGGAGGGCGCGACGAGGGCCAACTGGACCGGATCATGGCGGATCTCGATGCCGCGATGTCGGGGGTCAATGATGTCGTGCGTCGGGCGGGGGGTCGGGAGCGGAAAGATGAGTGAGCAGTTGGGACCGAAGCGCCTAGGTGTTAGGTAAAGTTGGGGTTAGGCCAGCACTTTTCTTTCTCGAAACCATCTGGGCACATAGTACCTCTGTCTCAGCATGCGTGGCCGTCGCGCTTCAGTGACGAGCTCGTCTCATAGGGTATTCTTCAATTGCTAGGATAAGGATCGCGCCATCAAACCGCGGAATCAAACACCGAGCAATGAAAGTGCCCACAAGACATCGGGTTATTCAGTCCTCGACGACCCTAGTTCGCTCCGGCGAAGTTTCCGGCATTAAGCGTCAGCGCCCGCAGCGCGTTCAGAATGACGGCCATATCGATTGCCTCCTGTAGCAGCGCGCCTTGCACGGGGGTCAGATATCCAAGCGCCGCCGCGATCATGCCCATGACCGACAGGCCGATCCCGGCCACGACGCTTTCCAGCGCGATGCGGCGCGCGCCGCGTGCCACCACAAGGCCCGGCAGCAGCCGGTCCAGATGGTCGACCAGCAGGACGACATCCGCCGCCTCGGCGCTGGCGGCGGCGCCGCGCGCGCCCATCGCCACGCCGACATCGGCGGCCGCCAGCGCGGGCGCGTCATTCACGCCGTCGCCCACCATCATCACCGGCCCGTTCAAGCGTTCAGACAGCACCAGCAGCACCTTCTGATCGGGCGTCAGATCGGCATGGACCTCGTCCAGCGACAGGCCGCGGCTGACGGCCATCGCCACAGCGTGCCGGTCCCCCGTGGCCAGCACGATGCGTGCGATGCCCTGTTCGCGCAGGCCCGCTAGCAGGTCGCCGATGCCCGCCCGCAGGCTGTCGGACATGACCAGCACCGCGCCGGGTTCCTGCGCCGCCATGTCCCAAGCCGCAGATCCCGACCGCGCGGCCACGAAGCCCGTGCCGCCGACTACCACGGCGCGGCCATCAACGGTGCCGGTCACGCCCTCGCCCGGGGTTTCGACCACGTCGGTCGGGACGGGCAGCGTGGCCCCCTGGCACGGGCGGCGGCCACCACGGCCTGGGCAACCGGATGCTGGGACAACTGATCCAGCGCGGCCGCGAAATAAAGGACCCGGTCCTCGGGCATCTCGCCCGTCGCATGGACCGCAACGATCCTGGGCCGCCCATCGGTCAGGGTGCCGGTCTTGTCCACGATCAGCGTCCTGATGCGGGCCATCGCCTCCAGCGGTTTCGCGCCCTTGATCAGCACGCCAAAGCGCGCCGCGCGTGACAACCCCGCCACCAGCGCCACCGGCACCGCCAGGATCAGCGGGCAGGGGGTGGCGACGACCAGGACGGCCACCGCGCGGATCGGATCGCCGGTGAACCACCACGCGGCCGTCGCCAAAGCGACCGTCACCCCCAGAAACAACAGGGAATACCGGTCCGCCAGCCGCGCCATCGGCGCGTGCGAATTCTGCGCCGCGCGAACCAGCCGCACGATCCCGGCATAGGTGCTGTCGGCCGCGCGGCGGGTCGCACGCAGATCGAACGCCTCGCCCGCGTTGGTCGCGCCGCTCATGACATCGGCACCCTGAGACAGGCGGACGGGCAGGGATTCACCCGTCAACGCGGACTGGTCCAGCATGGCATTGCCTGATGCCAGGGTGCCGTCCACGGGCGCGACCTCGCCCTGCTTGATCAGCAGCAGGTCGCCCGGGGCGATGTCGTCCAGCGGCACTTGGGTCAACCGGCTGTTGCGGTACAGTGTGGCGGTGCGGGCCACGCGCGACAGCAGCGCCGACATTTCGTGTTGGGCGCGGCCCTGGGCAAAGCTTTCCAGAAACGTCCCGCCCGAATACATCAGCGCGACCACTGCTGCCGCCAGCGTTTCGCCAAAGACCAGCGCCGCCGACATCGACAGCGCCGCGACGATATCAAGGCCGACCTCTTTTTGCGCAAGGCTGCGGATGATTTCGACGACAAGGTCTGCCAGCACGGGGATGACGCCCGCCGACCAGGCCAGCGTCGCCAGATCGGACCGCCCCGCCGCCCACAGGGCCAGGCCGACCGTCAAGCCAAGCGCGGCAATGGCCAGCAGGGCGGTCTTCAGTCGATCCCGGACCATGATCAGCATCCGGGCGGGTCGCCTGCAGGGATCACATGACATGACGGCACCTTTCATGCTGGACTGAGACTGGCATCCCATGTGTGACCGGGAATGCCCGGATGGCCCGAGACAGGGCCATGATGCGCACGGATGGACCAGGTCAGACGGCGGTATAGCCGCCATCGACCAGATGATAGCTGCCGGTGATGAAGGACGCCCGGCGCGACAGGAGGAAACAGACCAGCGCAGACACCTCTTCGGGGGTGCCGATGCGGCCGATGGGGTGCCGAGCCGCCAGCGCGGCCAGCACGTCGGGGGTCAGGTTCGCCGTCAGCAGCTGCGTGTCGATGAATGCGGGGCCCACCGCGTTGACCCGCACGCCCTGCGCGGCATATTCGATCGCCGCAGTCCGGGTCAGGCCCAGCAATGCGTGCTTGGCTGCGACATAGGGGGCCGCATGCGCGAACCCGACCGCTCCCAGGATCGAAGACATGTTCACGATCGACCCGCCCCCGGTCTGCAGCATCGCCGGGATCTGCCAGCGCATCCCATGAAAGACGCCGTTCAGGTTGACGTCGATCACCCGCCGCCAGGCGTCCAACGGATATGCGCCCGTGGGCAGGTCCGGGCCACCGATGCCGGCATTGTTGACTGCCATGTGCAGGCCGCCGCCGCGGGTCCGGGCAAAATCGACCAGCGCTTTCATCGCGTCCTCGTCGGCGACATCGGAGGCGCAGGGCCATGCCGTCCCGCCTGCGGTGGTGATCGTGTCGACGACCGTCCGGCATGCGTCGTCGTCAAGGTCGCTGACGACGACGCATGCGCCCGATGCGCCCAGCTCCTGCGCGATGGCGCGACCGATGCCGGACCCGGCACCCGTGACAAGCGCAGTCTTTCCCGTGAAATCGAACCGAACATCGGTCATGTCGCATCTCCTGTTGCAGGATGTGGGGTAGGTGTCGGTATGGCGCCTAGCGGCATGCGCCGGGATCCACACCAGCAGCGTCCAGCGTCCATGCGGTCATCTGGCCGATCAGATGACGCGTGGCGGCGTCAAAGGCCGGGATCAGGTCCGCGGTGCGGGTGCCGGCGGCTGGCACGGTCGCCGCAAAGCGGCCACGAGCGATGACCTTCGCCTCCATCTCATCGACCAGCTGCGCCCCGACTCCAAGGCGGATCAGCGTGCCGTCAGCGGACAGGTCGACGTTGAAATCCTGGATCTCGCTGATCATCGCGACGTCGCCCGACAGGCCCAGGGGCGCGCGACCGACCTGATCAAAGCTGCCGGTCGCGCTCAGGCTTTCGACCAGCAGGCGTTGCAGCATGGCGGGCACCGTGTCCCCCCATTCGGCATCCGGCAGGTACTGCGTCTGCAGGGCCGAAGGGCGGATCATGATGCGGTTGCTGTCCAGCGTCCCGCGCGCCTTGGGCGGTTCGATCACCAATTCGCCAATGCGGGACCGCGGGCAGGACGGCGCTGCCGGGGCGCGCAGCTCGAACAGGTCGCGCTCTGGTTCGCCCTGCAGCGCGGACAGCGCGCCGCAGCCGGGCAGGGTGGCCGTGGCGGCGATCAAAAGGGCGGTCGGCAGGCGCATGGGGAACCTCATCTGCGGAATTCGGGGGTGCGGGGGCCGGACAGCAGCTGCGCCGGGTTGCGCCGCAGGGTCGAGACAAGCTGATCCATGTTCTGGACCAGCGTGCGCATGTCCTGCGACAGGCGGGTGATCTGGGGCAACGTGTCGCCCGCAAAGGACTGAACCGGTCCGCGCGCCCCGTCCAGCACGCCCCGCAGCGATGCGAATGCCGCCGCCGCGTTGTCGGATGCCGCGCGCAGGCTGGCGCCGATGCGGGGCAGGTCCTCCGGCAGGCCGGTCATGGCGGTGGTGACCGCGCCCAGTGTGGTGCGCAGGTCGGCGGCGACGGGCGTCAGGTCGCCCATCACGCGTTGAGCGGTGTCGAATGCGCCGGTCCCGGCGGCCAGCGCCGTGTCCAGCCGGTCCAGGCTGGACCGCCCCCGATCGGCCAGATCGCCCAGGCCCGCCGCGCCGCGCTGCAACTCCTGCGTCAGCGTGGCCAGATCGCCCTGGACATAGCCGTCCACCCGGTCCAGCGTCGCTTGCGCCTGGACGGCGGCGCCGGCAAAGCGGTCCAGCGTGATCGCCGCGCTGCCGCCCAAGCCGTCCATCTGGTCCCCGAACGCCGCGATGCCCGTCGCCGCGACCGCGATCGCATCGGTCGCCGCCGCCACATCCTCCAGCGCGTGATCCAGATTGCCACTGGAGCGTTCGACATTGTCCAGGATCGCGGCCACCCGCCCCTGGTTCTGCGGCCCCAGGATCTGGGTCAGCTGTTCGGCCACCAGGCTGAGGCGGGCGATGATCTGCGGCCCTTCGTCCGTCAGCGTCTGCAGGGCCGACCGGCTGGAGGCGATGACCGGCACCTCGGACGTGTCCGCGACGCGCAGCAGCGGCGCGCGGGCCGACCCGGCCGTGACCGCGACCAGCGCCACGCCGGTGACGCCCTGCACCTCCAGCGCGGCCAGGCTGTCGCTGCGGATCGGGGTGTCCAGGATCACCTCGATGCGGACGCGCACCGGCAGGGGGTTCCCCGGCGCCAGCCGCATGTCCACGACCCGCCCGACCGGCAGGCCGGCAAAGCGGACCTCGGATGCGGGGCCAAGGCCCGACACCTCGGGGAAATAGACGTCGTAATAGGCGAACTGCCGGTCCAGCTGCAGCTGCGCGAACCACAGCACGAACCCCAGGATCCCCAGGAATCCCGCGATGGTGAAGGCGCCGATCAGCGCGTAATTGGCCTTGGTTTCCATGCGCCTAATCCTTGCCGGTGACGGCGCGCGCACGCGGTCCGTGGAAATATTCGTGGACCCAGGGGTCATCGACATCCAGCATCTGGGCCATCGTGCCGGTGGTCAGCACGCGGCGTTCGGCCAGAACCGCGACCCGGTCGCAGCAGGCATGCAGCGTGTCCAGATCATGGGTGACCAGAAACACCGACAGGTTCAGCGCGTCACGCAGCGTGACGATCAGCCGGTCAAAGGCGGACGCCCCGATCGGGTCCAGCCCGGCGGTGGGTTCGTCCAGAAACAGGATCTCGGGGTCCAGGGCCAGGGCGCGGGCTAGTCCGGCGCGCTTGCGCATGCCGCCCGACAGATCGGCGGGCATGTCGTCATTGGCCTTCCACGGCAGGCCCGCCATGCCGATCTTCAGTTCGGCCAGGCCGCGGCACTGCGCGTTGGTCAGGCCGGGAACGGCGCGCAGCGGAACCTCAACATTCTCGCGCACGGTCAGGGACGAAAACAGCGCGCCGTCCTGGAACATGACGCCCCACCGCTGTTCCAACGCGCGCCGGTCGGGGCCGGACAGCGTGCCGATGCGGTTGCCCAGCACGTCGATGGTCCCGGCCCGGACCGCGTCCAGCCCCACGATGGCCCGCAGCAGGACGGATTTTCCCGTGCCCGACCCGCCGACCACGCCCAGGATCTCTCCCCGGTTTAGGTCTAGGTCCAGGCCGTCATGGACGACGTGGCTGCCGAATTGCGTGCGCAGGCCCCGCACCTGGACAACGGCCTCGTTCACAGCCCCACCCGCGCAAAGAAAATCGAGAACGCCGCATCCGCGATGATGACCGCAAAGATCGCGCTGACCACCGCGGACGAGGTCATGCGCCCCAGGGATTCCGCGTCCTTGCCGACCTGCATCCCCGCGTGACAGCCGATCACGCCGATGATCAGGGCAAAGACCGGCGCCTTGGTCAGCCCGGCGACGACATGGGTCACGCTGATATCGGCCAGCCGGGCTAGGGTCAGGACTCGTTCTCGTTTCATAGCCAGAACATGACGGTTGCTGCGAGGGCGACGGCGGATAGGAATACCTTCGGGCATCGGTCGTAGCGTGTAGCGACCCGTCGCCAGTCCTTCAGGCGTC
>NZ_JAKEKV010000007.1:0-250360 GCF_040148865.1 Paracoccus sp. NFXS7 | reverse complement strand
ATAGGCGCGGAATTCGCCGAAGTACTTCGTGATGGCCGCCGTCAGCGTCGTCTTGCCGTGGTCAACGTGGCCGATCGTGCCGATGTTGACGTGCGGTTTGTTCCGTTCAAACTTTGCCTTTGCCATGGAATGGCTCCTTGTTCTTCAATGCTTGTAAAGTGGCGGGGCGTGACGCCCCGCCGCAAGATCAGGCGTATTTCTTCTGGATCTCGTCCGAGATGTTCTGCGGCACGGCCTCATAGTGGTCGAACTGCATCGAGAACACAGCACGGCCGGACGACATCGAACGCAGGTTATTGATGTAGCCGAACATGTTGGCCAGCGGCACGAAGGCGTCGATGACGTTCGCGTTGCCGCGGCTGTCCTGCCCCCGGACCATGCCACGACGGCTGGTCAGGTCACCGATGATCGAACCGGTATACTCTTCCGGCGTGACGACCTCGACCTTCATGATCGGCTCCAGCAGCTTGGCGCCGGCCTTGCGCAGGCCCTCGCGCATCGCGGCGCGGGCCGCGATCTCGAACGCCAGGACCGAGGAGTCGACGTCGTGGAACGCACCGTCCGTCAGCGCGACCTTGAAGTCGATGACCGGGAAGCCTGCCAGCGGGCCCGAGTCCATGACGGACTTGATGCCCTTCTCGACGCCGGGGATGTATTCCTTCGGCACCGCACCGCCCACGATCTTCGATTCGAACGAATAGCCTTCGCCCGGCTCGGTCGGGGTGATGGTCAGCTTGATTCGGGCGAACTGGCCCGTACCACCGGTCTGCTTCTTGTGCGTGTAGTCGATGTCGGCCGACTGCGAGATGGTCTCGCGATAGGCCACCTGCGGCGCACCGATATTCGCCTCGACCTTGAACTCGCGCTTCATGCGGTCGACCAGGATGTCGAGGTGAAGTTCGCCCATGCCCTTCATGATCGTCTGGCCCGATTCAAGATCGGTTTCCACACGGAAGGACGGGTCTTCCGCCGACAGGCGCTGAAGGGCCAGGCCCATCTTCTCCTGGTCGGCCTTCGACTTGGGCTCGACGGCGATCTCGATCACCGGCTCGGGGAAGGTCATGGTCTCGAGGACCACCGGCTTGGCCGGATCGCACAGGGTGTCGCCCGTGGTGGTGTCCTTCAGACCGGCCAGCGCGATGATGTCGCCCGCAAAGGCCTCCTCGATCTCCTCGCGGTTGATCGAGTGCATCATCATCATGCGGCCGACGCGCTCGCGCTTGCCCTTGGTGGCGTTCAGCAACTGATCGCCCTTCTTCATCACGCCGGAATAGATGCGCGTGAAGGTCAGCGAGCCGACGAACGGGTCGTTCATGATCTTGAACGCCAGGCCCGAGAAGGGCATCGCGTCGTCCGCACGGCGTTCGATGTTGCGCGTCTCGGTCTCGTCGCCCGGGGTGAAGCCCATGTAGGCCGGCACGTCCAGCGGGTTCGGCAGGAAGTCGATGACCGCGTTCAGCAGGGGCTGCACGCCCTTGTTCTTGAACGCCGAACCGGCGGTGACGGGGAAGAACGACAGCGACAGCGTGCCCTTGCGGATCAGCGCGCGCAGCGTCTCCTCGTCGGGCTCGTTGCCCTCCAGGTAGGCTTCCATGGCGGCGTCGTCCATCTCGACGGCCAGCTCGATCATGTTCGAGCGCCACTCGTCGGCCAGGTCCTTCAGCTCGTCACGGATGGGCTTGCGGACCCAGGACGCGCCCAGATCTTCGCCTTCCCACACCCATTCTTCCATCTTGATCAGGTCGACGATGCCTTCCAGCTTGTCCTCGGCGCCGATCGGCAGGGCGATCGGGCACGGGATGCCGCCGGTGCGGTCCTTGATCATGCGGACGCAGTTGAAGAAGTCCGCGCCGATCTTGTCCATCTTGTTGACGAACACGATCCGCGGAACCTTGTAGCGGTCGGCCTGACGCCAGACGGTCTCGGTCTGCGGCTCGACGCCGGCATTGGCGTCCAGCAGACAGATCGCGCCGTCCAGAACCGCCAGCGAACGCTCGACCTCGATGGTGAAGTCCACGTGGCCGGGGGTGTCGATGATGTTGAAGCGGTACTTCGTGTCCGAAGTCCCCTCGGTGGTGGGGTCTTCCTGACGCTGCCAGAACGTGGTGGTCGCGGCAGACGTGATCGTGATGCCGCGCTCCTGCTCTTGCTCCATCCAGTCCATGGTCGCAGCGCCGTCATGCACTTCGCCGATCTTGTGCGACTTGCCGGTGTAGTAAAGGATGCGCTCGGTCGTCGTCGTCTTGCCGGCATCGATGTGGGCCATGATGCCGAAGTTGCGATAACGCGGAAGCTGATATTCGCGTGCCATGAAGTGGATCCTTTCGCCTTACCAGCGGTAGTGGCTGAACGCCTTGTTGGCGTCGGCCATCTTGTGCGTGTCTTCGCGCTTCTTGACGGCGGTTCCGCGGCCGTTGACGGCATCGGACAGCTCGCCCGCAAGGCGCTCTTCCATCGTGTTCTCGTTGCGCTTGGCCGCGGCCGTGATCAGCCAGCGGATGGCCAGCGCCTCGCGGCGGATCGGACGGACTTCGACCGGAACCTGGTACGTGGCACCACCGACGCGGCGCGAACGCACCTCGACGGACGGCTTCACGTTTTCCAGCGCCTCGTGGAAGACCTCGATGGGCTCGCGCTTGAGGCGGGTCTCGACGCGCTCCAGCGCATTGTAGACGATCCGCTCGGCAATCGACTTCTTGCCGTCAACCATCAGGTTGTTCATGAATTTGGTCAGCACGCGATCGCCATACTTGGCGTCGGGCAGGACATCGCGCTTCTCAGCGGCGTGACGACGTGACATGGATGCCTCTCCTTACTTCGGACGCTTCGCGCCGTATTTCGAACGACGCTGACGACGGTCTTTGACGCCCTGGGTATCCAGCACACCGCGCAGGATGTGGTAACGGACACCCGGAAGGTCTTTGACGCGGCCGCCGCGGATCAGCACGACGCTGTGTTCCTGCAGGTTGTGCTTCTCGCCCGGAATGTAGGAGATGACCTCGAAGCCATTCGTCAGGCGGACCTTGGCCACCTTACGCATAGCGGAGTTCGGCTTCTTCGGCGTCGTGGTGTAGACGCGCGTGCAGACACCGCGTTTCTGCGGGCAGCCCTGAAGGTGCATGGATTTAGACCGCTGCACTCTCGGCTGCCGCGGCTTGCGGATCAGCTGTTGGATCGTCGGCATTCGGTTCCCCGTCTTGCTCTGTCAATACTCGCAACCCACCGGTTGCGCCGCTTCTCGACGGCATCCTGCGCGAATCGCAAAATGCCAAGCCCGTCCCGCCCATAAAGGGCTGACGGGCATAATTCCAGAGGATCGAGGCTGTTCTGCCCGGACCCTGACCTCACAGGTTCTGGCACCCGATGCGGTTTCCCGCCGGGTCGCGTGGTCATAGGGGGAATCCCCGCCCCTGTCAACAAGCCCCCATGCCCCTGCGGCCTAGCCCAGGCTGCGCGCCAGCGCGGCCAGATCCGCCCGGCGCAGGCCGAAACGGCTGCGCAGCAGCCTGTTCATCGTGCCCTCCTCGGGCTGCCAGGGCAGGCCCGGCCCCATGTCGCCGGAATCGCTGTCGGCATGAATCGAGCGGATGAACATCAGGGGTCGCGTCACCTGAACGCCCGGCATCCACTGCGCCAGCTTGGTGTGGTTGAAATGCAGCGCCGTCCGCGGCGCGTCGGGCGCCAGGAAGATGGTCAGCGCCACCCCCATGTTGTGACAGATCCGCGGGGTGATCTTCAGCTGACCGTCGCGCGCCACGATGATCAGGCCGCGCCCATAGTCCAGCGACAGCTTGCCCTCGGCCTGCCACAGCGGGCTGACGCGCGCGAAATCGGCGCGCGCGCGGGCGATGTAATCGACCGCCACCGCATCGTCGTCGTCATGGCGGAAATGACCGATCACCTGCGCATCCGGGTCCAGATGCGGCGCCACCGCCGCGTGACAGGCCTCCAGGTGATAGTCCATCGGCGGCACCAGCGACAGGCGCAGCTGCGGCACCCGGTCGCACAGGTCGCGCAGCTGGCCCAGCCAGGGCTCGGGCAGGTCCGGCCCGGTCATGATCACCAGCGTGAAGTCAGGATCGGTCTGCGCCAGCCACCCCGGCAGGGCCACGGTCTGGAACCACAGCCAGCGCCGAGCCAGCCGGTCGGGATCGTACAGATAGGCACGGCGCGCCGCGATGCTGTCATGTTCGACCTGATAGCCGCGCAGTCCCAGATAGGAAAAGCGGCACAGTCCCAGCATCTGCACCCGCATCAGCGCCGCCGTCCCAGTTGAGCCTCGCGCCAGATGGTATAGATGCCCGCCCCCACGACAAGGGCCGATCCGACCCAGGTCCAGAGGTCCGGCCAGTCGCCGAAGATCACCAGTCCCAGAAAGATGGCCATCAGCAGCGAGGTATAGCGGAAGGGCGACACGGCCGCGATCTCTCCGACGCGCATGGCGGCCACGGCGCACAGGTAACCGACGGTCAGGAAGGCGCTGCCCAGGGCCAGCAGGGCAAGGTGCCACAGCTGCGGCATCACCCAGCCCTGCCCCAGGCTGAGGACGAACCCGGTCAGCGTGACCAGCACCGCGCCATAGAACGCGATGGTGTTCGAACTGACGTCGCGCCCGAACTGGCGCGTCGACAGGTCGCGCACCGCGACCAACAGCATCGCCCCAAGCGCGACCAGCGACCAGATGCCGAACGTGCCGCTGCCGGGGCGCAGGATGATCAGCACACCCAGCATGCCCACCCCCACCGCCAGGATGCGCCGCCAGCCCAGGGTCTCCTTGAAGAACAGCGCCGCCCCCAGCATCACCACCAGCGGCAGCGACTGCATCACCGCCGTCAGGTCGCCGATGGCCATGCGCTGCAGCGCGTTCAGGAACAGCAGGGTCGAGCCGATCTCTCCGACCAGCCGCAGGACCATCGGCGCGCGGGCGGGGGCCGGAATGCGCAGCCGCAGGCCCCCCGCACGCTGCGCGAGGATCATCAGGGCCAGCAGCACGAACACCCCCCGCAGCGTGATCGCCTGGTACAGCGGAATGTCCTGGACCACGAACTTGATGATCGCATCGTTGCAGGTGAACCCCATCATCGACAGCGTCATCAGCCCTGCCCCGCGCAGGTTGTCGCCCGGTTGTAGCGGTTCTGGCCGGATCGAGGCGGGCCGCGTGCGGCGCAGCGGGGACATCAGGGGCGTGGACATGGCGGCTTTCCGGAACAGGATGGCAAGGGGCTTGCGGCGACGGCTCAGGCCAACGGAGGATCCCCGCTGTCGGCATCCTGCGCCGGGTGCCGCAACCGCCCTGGCCGTGCGGGACGCGGTGCGGGCACGGATGTCGGCTGCACCTTGGACCAGTCGATCGGCACTCGCGCATTGGCATTGCCGACAGTGACGGGATGCTGACGCCACAGGCCCCGTTCGGCTTGAATGCCGACTCCGCCATCGGTGTCACACACGGAAGGCTGGGCCATGCCGACAATCGGACGACGCTGGCCCTTCCGCATCGTGAGGGGTTCGAAATGGCGGCCCATGCGGGCCCGGACGCCTCCTGCCACGATCTGCAACCCGCCCTGCACCGGCAGGGGGAAACGGCACAGACCCAGGGCTTGCATGCGCATCACGGTTCCTTGAACGGCAGATGCAGTATGTGCAGCCCGCAAGGGCGGTCAACCCAAAAGACAAAGGCCCGGCACTGGGTGCCGGGCCTTTGCATCATCAGTCAGGCGTCGCGATCAATCGTCGCTGCCGTCCTGCGGCAGATCCACCGGATCGGCCGCCGGGGTGGCGAAGGACGGCTCGGGCGCGGCCAGGGCTGCAGCGGCCTCGGCCTCGGCGCGGCGTGCCTCGATCACCTCGGCGTCGCGTTCGGTCGCGATGCGGCGAACGCGCGTGGTCGCACCACCGGTGCCCGCCGGGATCAGGCGGCCCACGATGACGTTCTCCTTGAGACCAACCAGCTTGTCGCGCTTGCCTTGGACGGCAGCCTCGGTCAGCACGCGGGTCGTCTCCTGGAAGGAGGCGGCCGAGATGAAGCTGCGGGTCTGCAGGCTGGCTTTGGTGATGCCCAGCAGGACAGGCTCGCCCGTGGCAGGACGTCCGCCGCGTGCCTCGATCTTGGCGTTCTCCTCGACGAACTCGTCACGCTCGACGTTCTCGCCCTTCAGCAGCGTGGTGTCGCCGCCGTCCAGGATCTCGATCTTCTGCAGCATCTGGCGAACGATCACCTCGATGTGCTTGTCGTTGATCTTCACGCCCTGCAGTCGATAGACGTCCTGCACCTCGTCGATGAGATAGTCGGCCAAGGCCTCAATCCCCATGATGCGCAGGATGTCATGCGGCGCAGGATTGCCGTCCATGATGTAGTCACCCTTCTGCACGAAGTCGCCTTCCTGCACCGGGATGTGCTTGCCTTTCGGCACCATGTACTCGACGGGGGTCAGACCCTCCTCGGACGGCTCCAGCGTGATGCGGCGCTTGTTCTTGTAGTCCTTGCCGAAGCGGACATAGCCGTCGATCTCGGCGATGATCGCGTGATCCTTGGGACGACGCGCCTCGAACAGTTCCGCCACGCGCGGCAGACCACCGGTGATGTCCTTGGTCCGCGCGCCTTCGCGCGGGATGCGGGCCACCACGTCGCCGGGCTTGATCTCCTGGCCGTCCTCGATCGACAGCACGGCATCCACAGACATCGGATAACTGACCGGGTTGCCCTGGTCGTTGCGCACCGGTTCGCCGTTGGCGTCCATGATGATGATCTCGGGCTTGAGGTCGTTGCCCTTGGGGGCCGACCGCCAGTCGGTCACGATCTTTTGGGTCATGCCCGTCGCATCGTCGGTCTCGTCGCGGACCGAGATCCCCGACAGCAGGTCGACGAACTTGGCGATGCCGCCCTTCTCCGCGATGATCGGCAGGGTATAGGGGTCCCATTCGAACAGCTTCGCGCCGCGGATGACCCGCTCGCCTTCCTTCACGAACAGCTTGGAGCCGTAGAACAGCTTGTGGCTGGCGCGCTCCTGCCCCTGGTCGTCCATGACCAGGATCTGCATGTTGCGCGACATCACGACCTGCTCGCCATTGGCGTTTTCCAGGATGCTCTCGTTGCGGAAGGCGATCGTGCCCTCGTGCGAGGCGGCCTGGAACGACTGCTGGCCACCCTGCGCGATGCCGCCGATGTGGAAGGTCCGCATCGTCAGCTGGGTGCCCGGTTCGCCGATCGACTGCGCGGCGATGATGCCGACAGCCTCGCCGATGTTGACCAGCGTGCCGCGGGCCAGATCGCGGCCATAGCACAGCGCGCAGATCCCGTCCTCGGATTCACAGGTCAGCGCCGAACGGATGCGCACGGACTGCACGCCCGCCGCCTCGATGGCGTCGGCCTTGCGTTCGTCGATCACCTCGTTGGCGCGGACGATGATCTCGTCCTCGCCCGGCACCAACACGTCCTCGGCCGCGGTCCGGCCCAGCACGCGCTCGGCCAGCGGGCTGATGACCTCGCCGTCGTTCACGGCGGCAGATGCGGTGATCGCGCGCTCGGTTCCGCAGTCATGCTCGCGGATGATGCAGTCCTGGGCGACGTCGACCAGACGACGCGTCAGATAGCCCGAGTTCGCGGTCTTCAACGCGGTGTCCGACAGACCCTTCCGGGCGCCGTGGGTCGAGTTGAAGTATTCAAGAACGGTCAGACCTTCCTTGAAGTTCGAGATGATCGGCGTCTCGATGATCTCGCCCGACGGCTTGGCCATCAGGCCCCGCATGCCGCCAAGCTGCTTCATCTGGTTGACCGAACCCCGCGCACCGGAATGCGCCATCATGTAGACAGAGTTCGGCTCCATCTCGGCGCCGTTCTCGTCGCGCTTGTTGGCCGAGATGGTGGACATCATGGCCTCGGTCACGCGGTCGTTGCACTTCGACCAGGCGTCCACGACCTTGTTGTACTTCTCGCCCTGGGTGATCAGGCCGTCCAGATACTGCTGTTCGAACTCCTTCACCTGCTCCTGGACCTCGCCGACGATGGTCCACTTGGTGTCGGGCACGACCATGTCGTCCTTGCCGAAGCTGATGCCGGCACGGAAGGCCTCGCGGAAGCCCAGACCCATGATCTGGTCGCAGAAGATCACCGATTCCTTCTGGCCGCAGTAGCGGTAGACGGTGTCGATGACGACCTGCACGTCCTTCTTGCGCAGCAGGCGGTTGACCAGTTCGAAAGGCGCCTTGGCGTTCAGCGGCAGCAGACCGCCAAGCCGCAGGCGGCCCGGGGTGGTCTCGAAACGCTTCCAGACCTCGTTGCCGTTCTGGTCGATCTGCTTCAGGCGCGCCTGGATCTTGGCGTGCAGATGTACCTCGCCGGCGGCCAGGGCATGCTCGACCTCGTCGATGTTGGCAAAGGCCATGCCCTCGCCCTTCATGCCGTCACGCTGCATCGAGACGTAGTACAGGCCCAGAATCATGTCCTGCGACGGCACGATGATCGGCGCGCCGTTGGCGGGCGACAGCACGTTGTTCGTCGACATCATTAGGACGCGCGCTTCCAGCTGCGCCTCCAGCGACAGGGGCACGTGCACGGCCATCTGGTCGCCGTCGAAGTCGGCGTTGAAGGCCGAACAGACCAGCGGGTGCAGCTGGATCGCCTTGCCCTCGATCAGGATCGGCTCGAACGCCTGGATGCCAAGACGGTGCAGCGTGGGCGCACGGTTCAAGAGAACCGGATGCTCGCGGATGACCTCGTCCAGGATGTCCCAGACTTCGGGGCGCTCCTTCTCGACCAGCTTCTTGGCCTGCTTGACGGTGCTGGACAGACCCTTCGCCTCAAGCCGCGAATAGATGAACGGCTTGAACAGCTCCAGGGCCATCTTCTTGGGCAGGCCACACTGATGCAGCTTCAGCTCGGGGCCGGTCACGATGACCGAACGACCCGAGAAGTCGACGCGCTTGCCCAGAAGGTTCTGGCGGAAGCGGCCCTGCTTGCCCTTCAGCATGTCGGACAGCGACTTCAGCGGGCGACGGTTGTTGCCCGTGATGACGCGGCCGCGACGGCCGTTGTCGAACAGCGCATCGACCGATTCCTGCAGCATGCGCTTTTCGTTGCGCACGATGATGTCGGGCGCACGCAGCTCGATCAGCCGCTTGAGGCGGTTGTTGCGGTTGATGACGCGACGATACAGGTCGTTCAGGTCCGACGTGGCGAACCGGCCGCCGTCCAGCGGGACCAGCGGGCGCAGTTCCGGCGGAATGACCGGGATCACGGTCAGGACCATCCATTCCGGACGGTTGCCCGATTCCAGGAAGCTCTCGACGATCTTCAGGCGCTTGATGATCTTCTTGGGCTTCAGCTCGCCGGTGGCGGCCTTCAGGTCCTCGCGCAGCTGGTCGGCTGTCGCCGCCAGGTCGATGTTGGCCAGCATCGCGCGGATGGCCTCGGCACCGATATCCGCTTGGAAGGCGTCGGCGCCAAAGTTGTCCTGCGCGTCCAGGAACTCTTCCTCGGACAACAGCTGGCCATAGGTCAGGTCGGTCAGACCCGGCTCGATGACGACATAGTTTTCAAAGTACAGAATGCGTTCCAGATCGCGCAGCGTCATGTCCAGCATCAGGCCGATGCGGGACGGCAGCGACTTCAGAAACCAGATGTGCGCAACGGGCGCCGCCAGCTCGATATGACCCATCCGCTCGCGGCGGACCTTCTGCAGGGTCACCTCGACGCCGCATTTTTCGCAGACCAGGCCGCGATACTTCATGCGCTTGTATTTGCCGCACAGGCATTCGTAATCCTTGATCGGACCAAAGATGCGCGCGCAGAACAGGCCGTCACGTTCCGGCTTGAACGTGCGGTAGTTGATGGTTTCAGGCTTCTTCACCTCGCCAAAGGACCAGGCCAGAATTTCTTCGGGCGAGGCCAGCGAGATCTTGATTTCATTGAACTGCCGCGGCGGGGCCAGCGGGTTCAGGGGGTTCGTGGCAAGTTCCTGGTTCATTCTCGATTCCTAATGAAGGGCATGGAGGAAGGGGTGGTGAGGGCGTTTGCCCTCACTCGTCCTCGTCCACATCCAGGAGTTCCATGTTGAGGCCCAGACCCCGGACCTCCTTGACCAGCACGTTGAACGATTCCGGCACACCAGCCTCGAAGTTGTCCTCGCCCTTGACGATGGACTCGTAGACCTTGGTGCGGCCGGCGACATCGTCCGACTTGACGGTCAGCATTTCCTGCAACGTATAGGCGGCGCCGTAGGCTTCCAGTGCCCAGACCTCCATCTCGCCAAGACGCTGGCCACCGAACTGGGCCTTACCGCCCAACGGCTGCTGCGTGACCAACGAGTACGGACCCGTCGAACGCGCGTGCATCTTGTCGTCGACAAGGTGGTGCAGCTTCAGGACGTACTTCATCCCGACGGTGACCTTGCGGGCGAACTGTTCGCCCGAACGGCCATCGAACACCACCGACTGGCCCGACGTGTCGAAACCGGCACGGGTTAGCGCGTCATTGACATCGGCTTCCTTGGCACCGTCGAAAACCGGCGTCGCGATCGGAACACCCGTGCGCACCGTGTCGGCGTGCTCGCGCAGCTGTTCGTCCTCCATGCCCTCGAACGTGTCGGCATACAGGTCGTCGCCGTAACCGATGCGCATGGCCTCGCGGACCGGAGTCATGTCGCCGTTGCGGCGGTAATCCTCCAGCGCCTCGTCGATCTTGAGGCCCAGGGCACGGCTGGCCCAACCCATGTGGGTCTCCAGGATCTGACCCACGTTCATGCGCGACGGCACGCCAAGGGGGTTCAGAACCAGGTCGACGGGGGTACCGTCCGCCAGGAACGGCATGTCCTCCATCGGGACGACCTTGGACACGACGCCCTTGTTGCCGTGACGACCGGCCATCTTGTCCCCCGCCTGAAGCTTGCGCTTCACGGCGACGAACACCTTGACCATCTTCATCACGCCCGGCGGCAGGTCGTCGCCCTGACGGACCTTCTCGACCTTGTCCTCGAAGCGGGCTTCCAGCAGCTTCTTCTGGGTGTCGTACTGACCGTTCAGCGCCTCGACATCCTTGGCGATGTCCTCTTCGCTGACGGCCAGCTGCCACCACTGGCCGCGGGACATGGTGCCCAGCAGCTCCTCGGTGATCTCGGTTCCCGACTTGATGCCTTTCGGCCCCTTCAGGGCGGTCTTGCCCAGGATCAGGGTCTTCAGACGCGCATAGATGTTGCGGTCCAGAATGCCCTGTTCGTCGTCGCGGTCGCGCGCTAGACGCTCGACTTCCTCGCGCTCGATCTGCAGGGCACGCTCGTCCTTGTCGACGCCGTGGCGGTTGAACACCCGGACCTCGACGATCGTGCCATAGGCACCCGGCGGCAGACGCAGCGAGGTGTCGCGGACGTCGGACGCCTTCTCACCGAAGATGGCGCGCAGCAGCTTTTCTTCCGGCGTCATCGGGCTTTCGCCCTTGGGGGTGATCTTGCCCACCAGGATGTCGCCCGGACCGCATTCGGCGCCGATATAGACGATGCCGGCTTCATCCAGATTGCGCAGGGCTTCTTCGCCCACGTTCGGGATGTCACGGGTGATCTCTTCCGGCCCCAGCTTGGTGTCGCGGGCCGCAACCTCGTATTCATCGATATGGATCGAGGTGAACACGTCATCGCGGTGGATCCGCTCGGAGATCAGGATCGAGTCCTCGTAGTTGTAGCCGTTCCACGGCATGAAGGCGACGACCACGTTCCGGCCGATCGCCAGTTCGCCCTGGTCGGTCGAGGGACCGTCCGCGATGACCTGGTTGGCCACGACCTTCTCTCCGACCTTCACCAGCGGGCGCTGGTTGATGGTCGAGGACTGGTTCGAACGCTTGAACTTGCGCAGACGATAGATGTCCACGCCCGCGTCGCCCGCGCCCATGTCCTCGGTCGCCCGGACCACGATCCGCTGCGCATCGACCTGGTCGATGATGCCGCCACGGCGCGCCATGATCGCGGCGCCCGAATCGCGCGCCACGGTGGCTTCCATGCCGGTGCCCACGAACGGCGCCTCGGCACGCAGCAGAGGCACGGCCTGACGCTGCATGTTCGAGCCCATCAGCGCGCGGTTGGCGTCGTCGTTCTCAAGGAACGGGATCAGCGCCGCGGCGACCGAAACCAGCTGCTTGGGCGACACGTCGATCAGGTCGACCGCATCGACCGGGTTCAGCATGAAGTCGCCTGATTGGCGGGTCGAGATCAGCTCGTCGGTGAAGTTGCCGTTCTCGTCCAGGGTCGCGTTGGCCTGCGCCACGGTGTGACGCATCTCCTCGGTCGCGGACATGTAGACGACATCATCGGTCACGTGACCGTCGACCACCTTGCGGTAGGGCGTCTCGATGAAGCCGTACTTGTTCACCCGTGCAAAGGTGGCAAGGCTGTTGATCAGGCCGATGTTCTGGCCTTCCGGCGTCTCGATCGGGCACATCCGGCCGTAATGGGTCGGGTGGACGTCGCGAACCTCGAAGCCTGCGCGTTCGCGCGTCAGACCGCCCGGCCCCAGGGCCGACAGGCGACGCTTGTGCGTCACTTCGGACAGCGGGTTGGTCTGGTCCATGAACTGCGACAGCTGGCTGGAGCCAAAGAATTCACGCACCGCCGCCGCTGCGGGTTTCGCGTTGATCAGGTCCTGCGGCATGACGGTGTCGATCTCGACGCCGGACATGCGCTCGCGGATGGCACGCTCCATGCGCAGCAGGCCGACGCGGTACTGGTTCTCCATCAGCTCGCCGACCGAACGCACCCGGCGGTTGCCCAGGTGGTCGATATCGTCGATCTCGCCCTTGCCGTCGCGCAGTTCGACCAGGCCGCTGATGCAGGACACGATGTCCTCGTGGCGCAGCGTGCGCTGCGTGTCAGGGGCGTCCAGATCAAGGCGCATGTTCATCTTGACCCGGCCCACGGCGGACAGGTCGTAACGCTCGCTGTCGAAGAACAGCGAGTTGAACAGGTTCGACGCGGCCTCGACGGTGGGCGGCTCGCCCGGGCGCATGACGCGATAGATGTCCATCAGCGCGCCTTCGCGGCCCATGTTCTTGTCAGCCGCCATCGTGTTGCGGATGTAGGGACCCACGTTGACGTGGTCGATGTCCAGAACCGGCACGTCGGTGATGTCGTTGTCCAGCAGCACCTTCAGCAGGCCACCGGTCATCTCGCCCTGCTTGTCGTATTCCGCGGTGATCTCGTCGCCGGCCTCGGCATAGATAAAGCCGGTCTGGTTGTTGACGATGTCCTTGGCGACGAAGCGGCCGACGATGCGCTCGAACGGGACGAACAGGTTCAGCTGCTCTTCGGATTCCAGCAGCTTCTTCACCAGGCGCGGGGTGACCTTCTCGCCGGCCTTCGTGATGACCTCGCCGGTATCGGCGTTCACCAGGTCATAGGCAGGCCGGGTGCCGCGCACGCGCTCGGGGAAGAACCGCGTCACCCAGCCCTGCTCGCGCCCCTCGCGGCGCAGGGAGTAGGTCACGGTCTCGTAGAACGCGTCCATGATCGCTTCCTGATCCATGCCCAGGGCATAGAGCAGCGTCGTCACCGGCAGCTTGCGGCGGCGGTCGATGCGCGCGAACACCAGATCCTTGGCGTCGAATTCGAAGTCCAGCCACGAGCCGCGATAGGGAATGATGCGGCAGGCGAACAGCAGTTTGCCCGAGGAATGGGTCTTGCCGCGGTCATGGTCGAAGAACACGCCCGGGCTGCGGTGCATCTGGCTGACGACCACGCGCTCGGTGCCGTTCACGATGAACGTGCCGTTCGTCGTCATCAGGGGCATGTCGCCCATGAAAACGTCCTGTTCCTTGATGTCCTTGACGGATTTCGCCCCGGTGTTCTCGTCGACATCGAACACGATCAGACGCAGGGTGACCTTCAGCGGCGCGGCATAGGTCATGTCGCGCTGCTGACACTCGTCCACGTCGTATTTCGGCTTCTCCAGCTCGTACTTGACGAACTCCAGCGTGGCCGTCTCGTTGAAGTCCTTGATCGGGAACACCGACTGGAACACGCCCTGGATGCCGTCACCATCGTTATGACCGCTGCCCTCGCCCGAGTTCAGGAACAGGTCATAGGAGGATTTCTGAACCTCGATCAGGTTCGGCATCTCCAGAACTTCACGGATGTTGCCATAATAGCGGCGGATCCGCTTTTGGCCGACATAAGCTTGCGCCATGGGGTCTTGTCACCTTTCGTCTTCGCGCGCGTCCGGGTCGGGGCCCCCGGAACGCACCTACGAATGCAGGGGTGAGGTTCCATTCGTGCCACGCGTCCCACCGCGCGGCTCCCGAACCTCGAACATGCCCTGAAGGAATGTCCGCCAGCCGGACCGCCCTTCAAGACAGGTTCGGCAGGGACCGGGAAACCCCGGACCCTGCCTGTCTTCAACCGATCAAAGGATCGATTACTTCAGCTCGACCTTGGCGCCGGCTGCTTCCAGCTTCTTCTTCACTTCTTCGGCGTCAGCCTTGGAAGCGCCTTCTTTGACCTTGCCGCCAGCTTCGACCAGGTCCTTGGCTTCTTTCAGGCCCAGACCGGTGATGCCGCGAACTTCCTTGATCACGTTGATCTTGTTGGCGCCGGCTTCGACCAGGACGACGTCGAATTCGGTCTTCTCTTCGGCGGCTTCTGCCGAAGCAGCGGGGCCAGCCATCATGACGGCGCCACCGGCAGCCGGCTCGATGCCGTACTCATCCTTCAGGATGGTCTTCAGTTCCTGGGCTTCCAGCAGGGTCAGGCCCACGATTTCTTCGGCGAGTTTCTTCAGATCAGCCATTTTTCCGTTCTTTCCAGTTAATGTTCCAACGTCGGGTCTTCAACCACCAGTCGGGAATAGGTTGCTTACGCAGCCTCACGTTCCTCGAGGGTCGTGAGGATGCTCGCGATGTTCGAAGCAGACGCGCCAATGGCACCGGCGATGTTCGAAGCGGGCGCACCGAGGCACGACACGATCTGAGCGATCAGCTCATCACGCGACGGCATCGAGGCGACGGCTTTCACACCGGCCGGATCCAGGGCCGAACCACCCATCGCACCGCCCAGGATCACGAAACGATCGTTATCCTTGGCGTACTTGTCGGCGATCCGCGCAGCAGCGGTCGGATCCTCCGAATAGGTGATCACGGTCATGCCCGTCAGGTAGTCGGCGATGCTTGCGCAAGGCTTTCCTTCCAGGGCGATCTTGGCGAGCTTGTTCTTGGCAACGCGAACCGAACCACCCGCTTCGCGCATGCGCGCGCGGAGGTCCTGCATATGTGCAACCGTCATCCCCTCGTAGTGGGCAACCACCACGACGCCAGAGCTTTCGAAGATCTGGCCGAGTTCCTCGACCAGCTGTTCTTTCTGTGCTCTATCCACGGTTTCACTCCAAGTTGGGGGTTTCCCCCCGGCTCTCACTTTTCCCGGTCTCGAACGGGACCGGGTCGGGTCCGTTAGGGCAAGATCACCCGAAGGACTGGGCCTTCGGAAAAACGCTTCCCCATCTCAGGAAGGCAATTAAGCAAGGTTTCCCCCGCACCCTCCGTCTCGGACAGGACAGGGCCGCGTGCGGCCCCGCCATTCCCCGCCCTTGTCCGGCGGGGAAATTCCTGTGGTCAGTTCGCGGTCGCAGAGACCACGTCGATCGACACGCCCGGACCCATGGTCGAGCTGATCGAGACCTTTTTCATGTAGGTGCCCTTGGCACCCGTCGGCTTTGCGCGGCTGACCGCGTCCACGAAGGCGCGCAGGTTCTGGGCCAGCTTGTCCTCGTCGAACGAGACCTTGCCGATGCCGGCATGGACGACGCCCGCCTTCTCGGCCTTGAACTGGACCTCGCCGCCCTTGGCTGCTTCGACGGCCGATTTCACGTCCATCGTCACGGTGCCGACCTTGGGGTTCGGCATCAGGTTGCGCGGGCCCAGGATCTTGCCCAGACGGCCGACCAGCGGCATCATGTCCGGCGTCGCGATGCAACGGTCGAACTCGATCTTGCCGGACTGGATGGTCTCCATCAGGTCCTCGGCGCCAACGATGTCCGCGCCGGCGGCCTTGGCTTCGTCAGCCTTGGGGCCACGGGCGAACACGGCGACGCGGACGTCCTTGCCGGTGCCTGCGGGCAGGGTCACCACGCCGCGGACCATCTGGTCGGCGTGACGCGGGTCGACGCCTAGGTTCAGCGCGATCTCGACGGTCTCGTCGAACTTGGCCGAGGCCTGTGCCTTGACCAGCTTGACGGCGTCCTCGACGGTCAGGTTGGCCTTGCCTTCGAAGGCGGCGCGGGCGGCGGTCTTCTTCTTGGAAACGTTTGCCATGATCAGCCCCTCACCTCGATGCCGATCGACCGGGCGGAGCCGACGATGATCTTCATCGCGGCATCTACGTCGTTCGCCGACAGGTCCTTCATCTTGGTCTCGGCGATCTCGCGGATCTGCTTGACCGTCACGGTGCCTGCGGTGGCACGGCCCGGCTTATCCGAACCCTTGGCGCGGTTGCGCTTGCCGACCGGCTTCAGGCCGGCTGCCTTCTTGAGCAGGAAGGACGCGGGCGGCGTCTTCGTCTCGAAGGTGAACGACTTGTCGGCATAATAGGTGATGACGACGGGCACGGGCGAACCCTGCTCCATCTCCTGGGTCTTGGCGTTGAACTCTTTGCAGAACGCCATGATATTGATGCCGCGCTGACCCAGGGCCGGGCCGACGGGGGGCGACGGGTTCGCTTGGCCCGCCTTGATCTGCAGCTTCAGGCTGCCAACAACTTTCTTGGCCATCTGGCCTTCTCCTTTGTCATCAAGCCCCGCACGGGGGCCGATTTAGCGGTGCGGCCTCACGGCCTCCCGCAACCGATCACGAAGATTTCGAAACCTGCGTGAATTCCAGTTCGACCGGCGTCGGCCGGCCAAAGATCGACACGGTCACCTTGATGCGCGAGGAAATCTCGTCGATCTCCTCGACCATTCCCGAGAACCCCTCGAACGGACCGTCGGTCACGCTGACCTTCTCGCCAACGTCAAAGCGGATCAGGTTGCGCGGCGCGGCGGGTGCGCCGTCGTCCGAGCGGTGCAGCATCATGTTCACTTCGTCGTCGCGCATCGGCATCGGTTTGCCCTGCGCGCCCAGAAAGCCGGTGACGCGGTTGATCGAGTTGACCAGGTGATAGGTCCGGTCCGACATCTCCATGTGCACCAGCACATAGCCGGGCATGAAGCGGCGCTCGGACGTCACCTTCTTGCCGCGACGGATCTCGATCACTTCCTCGGTCGGGACCAGGACCTCGTCGATCTGGTCGTCCAGGCCCTTCTCAGCGACGGACTGGCGAATCGCCTCGGCGACCTTCTTTTCGAAGTTCGACAGGACGCTGACCGAATACCAACGTTTTGCCATGTCTCGATCGACCCCTGCTCATCTTTCGGGAATCACGCGGACAGCGCGCCAACCCTTTGAATTCCATGTCGTCCGGAAATATGCAAATCGGCGCGCATGCGCATTCGATGCACGCCGTGTCCCGGACAGTCGGGGGGAAATACCGCCCCCCGCCCGCAATTGCAAGCCCTGATCAGCCGCTGATCAGGCGCAGCCCCTGGGTCAGACCGGTGCGGATCGTCAGGTCGACCAGGAAGAAGAACAGGCTGGTGATCGAGGCGAAGATCAGGACCATGATGGTCGTGGTGATCACCTCGCGGCGCGTCGGCCAGGAAATCTTGGCGGCTTCGGCGCGGACCTGGTTGATGAACTGGACGGGATTGGCCACGGGCGGCTCCTTGGGCAAATGCGACCGCGGGTCTAGCCGGGCACGCCCGGCTTTTCAACCCTGATCGCGGTCAGGACGCAGGTCTGGCGGAAGGACCTGGCAGGGGCAGGGGGACTCGAACCCACGACCCTCGGTTTTGGAGACCGATGCTCTACCAACTGAGCTATACCCCTGAGGTCGGGCCTAATTAGTGCCACCCCGTCCGCCCGTCAAGCAGATATCGGACCGCTACAGATGGCGCGGAAACTCGATCTTGGGGCAGCGGTCCTGAACCACGGTGATGCCGCGTGCGCGGGCACGCTCGGCGGCCGCGTCGTCGCGCACGCCAAGCTGGGTCCAGATCACCTGCAGGTCGGGCAGATGGGCCAGCGCCTCGTCGACCACCTGCCCCACCGCGTCCGAGCGGCGGAAGATGTCGACAAGCTGCACCCCTTCGGCAGCCGGGATGTCGGCCAGCGTCGCATAGACGCGCTCTCCCAGGATGGTCTGGCCGTCGTGACCTGGATTGACCGGGATGACGCGGATGCCCTGGGACTGCAGATAGCGGGCGACGCCCCAGCTGGGCCGCGCCTCGTTGGGGGACAGGCCCACCATTGCCACGACCTTTGTGTCGCGGGCGATGCGCGCGATGTCGTGATCCTCGTCCGTGTGGATGTCCATGATCGTCCCTCCTCCGGGCCGCAGCCGCAGGTTGCAGCCTCTCATAGAAAAAGCGCCCGGTCCATACGATGGCCGGGCGCAAGTCGCGGAACGAGGGACAGTGATCTGGACATGACCGTTCCGGGGTCATGCCATGAGGTGTAAATGGGCATCAGGCAGAAAAGTTCCACCCCGCTCACGCATTTGTGATTCTTGTGTCGCCAGCGTCAGCGCCACAGGCGCTGAGCCTCCGCCACGATCCCGGCGGGGTCGCTGGACAGGCGCCGTTCCGCGGCACCTGATTCCAGCAGGTACAGCCTGCCCGCCACCACCGCGAAATGGCGCGGATCGCCCATCTGCGGGCGTCCGTCGACGATGGACACCGGGCACATTCCGTCCAGCGCCGGGGCAAAGGATCGCGGGTTGGCCTCGAACCGGGCGCGATTCTCTTCGGATGCGAAATGCCACAACTGACCCTTCCACATCGTCGCGATGTCGCTGCGCCCCGGGGTCGGGCGACCGGCCTGCGCATAGCCCACCGGGTCGAACCCGCCCACGGCCCAGTCCTGCGCCGCCGCGGGAAGCGCGGCCGCAAGGCTGATCAGCAGGCACAGGACAGAGGCTTTCATGACGACTCGACGGTTGCGGTCCGGTCTACTTGACAGCAGCCGGACCAAATCTCAACGCGCGTGACATAATCGTCGCAGGGATGTGATATTCAGGCACGCCCCGCGGCATACAGGGCGACGGCGGCGGCGTTCGACACGTTCAGCGACCCGAAATCGGCGGCAAAGGGAATTCGCGCGACATGGTCGCAGGTCTTCATCGTCAGCTCCCGCATGCCCGGCCCTTCGGCGCCCATCACCAGGCAGACCGCCCTGCCCGACAGGTCCGACATCAGGTCGGGCAACGATTCGGTGCCGGTGCCGTCCAGACCCACTAGGATGAAGCCCATGTTCTTCAGCTGGGTCAGCGCCTCGGCCAGGTTCGGCACGCGCAGATAGGGCTGACGCTCCAGCGCGCCCGACGCCGTCTTGGCCAGGGCGCCCGTCTCGGGGGCGGAATGGCGGTGCGGGGCGATGACCGCGCGCGCCCCGAACACCTCGGCCGAGCGCAGGATCGCGCCGACGTTGTGCGGGTCGGTCACCCGGTCCAGCGCGACCAGCAGCGGCCGCGTCTCTCCGGGCGCCTCGCGCAGCGCGACCTCGGACAGGCTGCCCCATTTCAGCGGCTTGACCTCCAGCGCGGCGCCCTGGTGGACGCTTTCGGCGGCCAGCCCCACGGCCTTGTCGAAGATGCGCGGATCGGTGATCTCGGGCTCCATCCCGTGCAGATCGCCAAGCCGGGCCAGCGCATTCTGGGTGACCACCAGGCGCAGCTTCTGACGCACCGGGTTGGCCAGCGCGTCGCGGACCGCGTGCAGGCCGAACAGCCAGACCGTCTCGGCGGCGGCCGCGCGCCGGGCGCGTTCCTTGTCGATGACCCATGTGGGCTTCTTGGCGTTTCCGCTCTTGTCGGACATGCGCGGCCTCCTTTCCTTGTGGACCCTTCTCTGCGCGCAGGGCGCGCATCGCGCAAGCCCCGGAAATCCGCTTGACGCCCCCCGACGGGGCGGCTAATCACCCCGCACGCCGAAAGCGATCGGCGGGCGACGTGCTGCAAGGTGCGGCAGCGGACTGTAACTCCGCCGGGGAGACCCACGCCTGGTTCGATTCCAGGGTCGCCCACCACTTTCCCGACATTCCGGATGATCAAGTGGTGGCAGGGACCATCCCTGCGGTGGGGCTTTTGCTGTCGCCGCACAACCGCTAGGCTGAACCCGATCACGTTCCGCAAAGGATGTCGGGTGCCCCCCAGGAAACTTAAGCAGCCCAATCTGCTGATCGTCGCCCAGGCCGGACGGCTGGAGTTCGAGGCCGTGATCCTCATGGCCAGCCTGCGCGCGCATGCCCCGGACTTCACGGGCACGGTGTTCATCGCCGAACCCACCCCCGACGGCGCCTGGAGCGGGCATGACACGGCCATATCGGTCCCGTGCCGCCAACTGCTGACCGATTTCGGCGCCATGATCGTGCCGTTCACCGCGCGCCATTTCGGCGCCTCCTATCCTCAAGGCAACAAGATCGAGGCCCTGTCGGTCCTGCCTGCGGGCAAGCCGTTCCTGTTTCTGGACACCGACACGCTGATCACCGGGCCGCTGGACCGGGTCCGCTTCGACTTCGCCCGGCCATCCGCCTCGATGCGGCGCGAGGGGACCTGGCCCAAGCCGCCGCTTTACGGCCCGGGCTATCACGGCATCTGGCAATCGCTTTACGACCGGTTCGGGCTGTCCTTCGCCCCCACGCTGGACCTGTCGCAGCCTGACGAACACTGGGAACGCTATCTGTACTTCAACGCGGGGTGGTTCTTCGGGCCCGACCCTGCAGAGTTCGGCCAGCGGTTCCTGGCCTGGGCGCTGGCCCTGCGCGACAGTCCGCATGACGCATTGGCCTGCCAGGTGATGGACCCGTGGCTGGACCAGGCGGTGCTGCCGCTGGTCATCCACAGTCTGGGCGGCGGGCGGCCCGGCCCTGCGCTGGACGGTCTGGACGGCGACGTGACCTGCCATTACCGGCGGCTGCCGCTCCTCTATGCCCGCGACCCCGAGGCCGCGATCACCGCGCTGGAGCACGCCGTCGCCGCCAGGGAGGTCAAGCGCGTGCTGCGGGAATGGGAGCCTGCGCGCAAGCTGATCTATCAGGAGAAAGGACGCCAGAAGGTGCGCCCGATCTTTGCCGACAGGCCGACCCCTGCCCCGGAAAAGATGATTCGCAACCAGTTGAAGGCACGGGGGTGGTGGCTGGTCTAGCGCCGCGCCAATCGGATCGGGCCGCGCGGATCGGGCCCCACGGGGCGCCCCTTCTGCAGGACGGCGATGTTCCCCTCCGCCGCCATCCGCAGCGCCAGCCGCCGCAGCGGGTCCATCAGCGGGCGCCAGTCATCGGCCAGATCGCGGGCGATCCGGCTGGGGCAGCAAGTCGTGCCCGACCGCAGCCGGGCGACCTGCGCAAGGATCGCCCCGCGCAGGTCGTCATCGGTCATCCCAGGGCCGCGTCGCAGCGCGCGCAGACGCCCGGATGGGCATGCGTGCCGACATCGGGCAGGATCTTCCAGCAGCGCTGGCACTTCTCGCCCTCGGCGGTCTCGAAGACGACGCCGATGCCCGGGGTCTCGGCCATGCGGAACGCCTCAGTGGGCGCGGGGTCCGCGGTCAGCGACAGGTCCGACGTGATGCACACATCCGCGAAGGCCACCGACTTAAGCGCGGCCAGCATCTGGGCATCCTCGACATGGACGACGGGCGCGGCCTCCAGGCTGGCGCCGATCGTCTTGTCGGTCCGCTTGACCTCCAGCGCGGCGGTGACCACGCGGCGGGCGCGGCGGACATGCTCCCATTTGGCGGCCAGCGGCTCGTTCAGCCAGTCGGCCGGCGTCTGCGCGAAATCGTGCAGGTGCACGCTGTCGTCTTCCGACGGGAAGCGCGACAGCCAGACGTCCTCCATCGTGAAGGGCAGGATCGGCGCCAGCCAGGTCACCAGCCGGTGGAACAGCAGGTCCAGCACCGTCCGCGCCGCCCGCCGGCGCGGGCTGTCGGCCGCATCGCAGTACAGCGCGTCCTTGCGCACGTCGAAATAGAAGGCCGACAGATCGACGGTGCAGAACTGGAACAGCGTCTGGAACACGCCCTGGAAATCGAACGCCGCATAGCCCTGGCGGACCTGGTGGTCCAGCTGCGCCAGCCGGTGCAGCATCCACTGCTCCAGCTCGGGCATCTGGGCGGGCTCGATGCGTTCGGCATCGTCGAACCCGGCCAGCGCCCCCAGCAGGAAGCGCAGCGTGTTGCGCAGGCGGCGATAGCTGTCGGCGGTGCCCTTCAGGATCTCGGGGCCGATCCGCTGGTCGGCGGTATAATCGGCCTGCGCCACCCACAGGCGCAGGATGTCGGCGCCGTACTGTTCGATCACCTTGGCGGGCACGATGGTGTTGCCAAGCGACTTGGACATCTTCATGCCCTTCTCGTCCAGCGTGAAGCCATGCGTGACCACGTTGCGATAGGGCGCGCGGCCCTTGGTGGCCGACGCCTGTAGCAGTGACGACTGGAACCAGCCGCGATGCTGGTCGGTGCCTTCCAGATAGACGTCGGCGATCCCGTCCGGTGCGCCATCCTCGCGATCGCGCAGCACGAAGCTGTGGGTCGAGCCGCTGTCGAACCACACGTCCAGCACGTCCATGACCTGGTCATAGGCCTCGGGGTCCGCGATCCCGTCCAGCATCCGCGCCTTGAAGCCCGCGCTGTACCAGACATCCGCGCCATCCGCCTCGAAGGCCGCGACGATCCGGTCGTTCAGACGCGCGTCGCGCAGCAGGAAGTCGTCGTCGGTGGGCTTGGCGCCCTTCTTGACGAAGCAGGTCAGCGGCACGCCCCAGGCCCGCTGGCGCGACAGCACCCAGTCGGGGCGGTTCTCGACCATGGAATGGATGCGGTTGCGCCCGGTCTTGGGCCACCACTTGACCAGCTGGTCGATCGAGGTCAGCGCCCGCGCCCGGATCGTGTCGCCATGCTGGCCCAGCCCGTCGTCCAAGGGCTTGTCGATGGCCGCGAACCACTGGGGCGTGTTGCGATAGATCAGCGGCGCCTTGGAACGCCAGCTGTGCGGATAGGAGTGCTTGATCTTGCCCTTGGCCAGCAGCGCGCCCGCCCAGGCCAGCTGCTTGATGACGCTGACATTGGCCGGGCCGTCCTTGCCGTCCGGCGCCACGATCGCCTCGCCACCGAAGATCGGCAGGTCCTTGCGATAGCTGCCGTCCGGCTCGACGTTGTAGGTCATTGGCAGCTTGAAGCGCAGGCCCAGCTGATAGTCGTCGTCGCCATGGCTGGGCGCGGTGTGCACGAAGCCCGTACCCGCCTCGTCGGTGACATGATCACCGGGCAGCATGGGGACGTCGTAATCCCACTCGCCTGCGCCACCCTCGACCCCGCGCAGGGGGTGGGACAGGATCAGCCCGTCCAGATCGGCGGCGGTCACGTCCGCCGCGCGGGTGAAGCCCGTGACCTTGGCCTGCGCCATCACCCCCTCGGCCAGCGCATCGGCCAGCACCAGACGCTCTCCGGCGACGGCGGTCGAGCCTTCGGCCACGGCATCGACCTGATAGAGGCCATAGGCGATCTGCGGGTTGAACGCGACGGCGCGGTTCTGCGGGATGGTCCAGGGGGTGGTGGTCCAGATGACGACCTTGGCGTTCGACAGGGCGCCCTGCCCCTGCACCCCGAACCGCACCCAGATCGTGTGGCTGGTATGGTCGTGATACTCGACCTCGGCCTCCGCCAGGGCGGTCTTCTCCACCGGCGACCACATCACGGGCTTGGACCCCTGATACAGCGAGCCATTCATCACCAGCTTCATGAACTCGGCCGCGATGACGGCCTCGGCGTGGTAGTCCATCGTCAGATAAGGCCGGTCCCATGCCCCGGTCACGCCCAGGCGCTTGAACTCCTCGCGCTGGATGTCGACCCATTCATCCGCAAAGCGGCGGCATTCCTGGCGGAACTCGACCATGTCGACCGCGTCCTTGTCGCGGCCCTCCTTGCGGTACTTCTCCTCGATCTTCCATTCGATCGGCAGGCCGTGACAGTCCCAGCCCGGCACATAGCGCGCATCGAAACCCATCATCTGGTGCGACCGCACGACGATGTCCTTGATGGTCTTGTTCAGCGCGTGGCCGATATGCAGATGCCCGTTGGCATAAGGCGGGCCATCATGCAGCACGAACGGCTTGCGCCCCGCCGCGGTGGACCGCAGGCGGTCATAGACGCCGATGCGCGCCCACCGCTCCAGCCATTCGGGTTCGCGCGCAGGCAGGCCCGCACGCATTGGAAACTCGGTCTGGGGCAGAAAGACGGTATCGCGGTAATCGGGCTGCGTGGCGTCGGCCATCGGGGCGTTCCTTTGAGAGATGTTCGGACAAGACTGACCCGGCGGCGTGAAACCTCACGCCACCGGGCTGCTAATTCGAGATCCGAACGCCGGAAATTTCATCCGCCCTCTATAGAAAGCGCCGCTTGGCGCTGCAAGCGCCGAACCTAGCGCATGGGCCCCCGTCCCGCTAGACTGCGGCCACCGCCTTCGGAGAGCCCGATGCCCCCCGCCCCCCTGCGCAGCCGCCTGACCCGTCGCGATGCGGCGCTGCGCCGGTTCACACGGCTGCGCTACGGACCGCGTGGCACGCTGGCGCTGTACCGCCATGCGATCGGCGCGGACCTGCTGCGCGCACCGGTGAACGTGATGCTGGCGCCGGTGGCCCTGCTGATGCTGGGCGCGGGCTGGGCCCTGACGCGGATGGGGGCCACGCGGGCGGGCGGCTGGCTGCGCAGCCGACGGGTGTTCCTGCGGTCCGACGTCTCGACGGTGATCCAGCGCGACCTGGGCGCGCTGATCGCCGATCTGCAGCGGCAGGGCCTGGGTCCGGACACGTCCCCCGACCGCATCGCCCGCGCCATCCGCAGCCATGCCGACACCCGCAACGCCGTGGCCGAGATCACGACCTCGCTGATCGTGCTGACCGTGGGGATCGCGCTGTTTCACCGCGCGACACCGGGCATGATCTCGCTTGCCGGGCCGATGGCGCAGATGCGCGCGCATGCCGCCGCGGTGCGCGACTTCGCCCTGGGCGACACGTTGGGGCGGGCGTGGTACTGGGCCTTTCCGGTGGAGACGGCGCCGCTGACGGTCGTCGCGACCGGGGTGGCGCTGGCCGTGGCGGGGTCGCTGGTGACCACCTTCGCGGGGCTGATCGCGGACCCGGTCCAGCTGTGGACCGGCATCCATCGGCGGCGCCTGTCGCGCCTGATGGCACGGCTGGACGCCGAGACGGACAGCGGCGCGCCAGAACCTGAACACCTGCTGGCCCGCCTTGGCGACGTGATCGACACGGCGCTGATCGCGCTGCGATCCTGGCGCGGCTGAACGCCGCCTAGCCGCGCCCGCGATAGGTCGGCACGCCCTGATCGGGCAGCCACAGGCCCACAGGCGCCGCGCCCGTCTGCCAGAACACGTCGATCGGCATGCCGCCGCGCGGGTACCAGTATCCGCCGATGCGCAGCCAAGCCGGCTCCAGCAGGTCGGCGATGCGGCGGCCGATGCCCACGGTGCAATCCTCGTGGAAGGCGCCGTGGTTGCGGAAGCTGCCCAGGAACAGCTTCAGCGATTTCGATTCGACCAGCCAGTCGCCGGGGACATAGTCGATCACCAGATGCGCGAAATCGGGCTGGCCGGTCAGCGGGCACAGGCTGGTGAATTCGGGCTGGGTGAAGCGCACGGCATAGGTCTGGCCGGGCTGGGGGTTGGGCACACGTTCCAGCACGGCCTGGTCGGGGTGCTGCGGCAGGGGGGTGTCGCTGCCCAGCTGGGTCAGCGCGTCGGTATAGTGGCTCATGGCTCGCTCCTGTTTTGTCCGGGTGGGCTGCGACCGGGTGGCCCCCCTTACGGCGGCACGCGGCCCCTTGCAACCGCGCCACCCCTGCCCCAGATGCGGCGCATGGACCCGCGTTTCGACATCACCGAGGCAGAGATTGCCCGCACCGTCGCCGTCTTCTACGGCGCCGTGCGGCGGCACGAGGTGCTGGCCCCGATCTTTGCCGAACATGTCGGCGACTGGGCCGCGCATGAGGATCGCATCGCTGCCTTCTGGAAGGGCGCGATCCTGCACAAGGCGGGCTACAACGGCAGCCCGATGCGCGCGCACCTGTCCGCGGGCAACGTCCGCCCCGAGCATTTCGAGATCTGGCTGGCGCTGTTCGACGAGGCGCTGCGCCGCACCCTGCCACCCTGGTCGGCCCGCGCCTGGTCGCAGATGGCGCATCGCATCGGCCAGGGGCTGCGCGCCGGGGTGCAGAACATCGACGCGGGCCGCGCGGGGCCGCCCGTCCTGCGCTAGCCGCCCGTCCTGCGCTAGCCGCGGGTGCGCGGCGGGCGGGGGCGATAGACCGGCAGCTTCCAGCCTCGCACCATGCTGCCCGCACGCAGCACGAAGGTGACCATGCCGCAGGCGGCCAGGGCCTCGACCCGGCCCAGGCCCATCCAGACCAACAGCACCGCCGCCAGCGCCCCGCCAAAGGCCGCCGTCAGGTACAGCTCGCCTTGCTTGAGGACCAGCGGCACCTCGTTGCCGACCACGTCGCGCATCAGCCCGCCGAAGGTGCCGGTGACGACGCCCATGATGACCACTATGACCGGACTGAACCCGCCCGCCAGGGCCACGGCGACGCCCGCGGGCACCGCCACGGACAGGGCAAAGGCGTCCAGCCACAGCAGCAGGCGATAGCGGCTTTCGAACCGGTGCGCGGTCCAGAACACGACCATCGCCGCCACCGCCGCAACCACGATCAGCGACGGCCGGGCGACCCAGAAGACGACGTCGCGGCCCAGGATCAGGTCGCGCAGCGTGCCGCCCCCCACCGCCGTCATCGCGGCCATGAAGACAAAGCCCACCGGGTCCAGCTGCGCGCGGCTGGCCACCAGCGCCCCGGTCAGCGCAAAGACCAGCACCGAGGCATAGTCCAGCGCCCAGACCAGCGTGGGCAGCCCCGCGATCACCTGTCCCGTCACGGCTTGAACGGCGCCATGCCCGCGCGGGCCAGTTCGTCCGCGCGTTCGTTCTCGGCATGGCCGGCATGGCCCTTGATCCAGCGCCATTCGACGCTGTGGGTGGCCTGCGCTGCATCAAGCCGCTGCCATAATTCGACATTCTTGACGGGCTTCTTGTCGGCCGTCTTCCAGCCGTTGCGCTTCCAGCCGTGGATCCACTGGGTCACGCCGTTCTTGACATAATTGCTGTCGGTCACGATCACGATGGTGCTGGGCCGGGTCAGGGCCTCCAGCGCGCTGATGGCGGCCATCAGCTCCATCCGATTGTTGGTCGTGGCTGGCTCTCCTCCCTGCAACTCGCGCTGCTTGACCACGTTCGCGCCGTCCAGCGCGCGCATCAGCACGCCCCAGCCGCCGGGGCCGGGATTGCCGCTGCAGGCGCCGTCGGTCCAGGCGAACAACTCAGCCATCGATGGTCACGTGCCCCGGCAGGGCCACCACCCGCGCCAGCCAGCCGCGCACGGCCGGAAAGCGGTTCATGTCGAACCCGCCGCGCGCACCCGCGCTGTGCGTATAGGCATAGAGGCAGATGTCGGCCAGGCTGGCCGCGTCGCCCACCAGCCAGTCTTGGGTCGCCAGATGATTTTCCATCACGGACAGCAGCGCGTGGCCGCGATCCAGCAGATAGGCCAGCCGGTCGGGCGTGGCATCCGCCGCGCGATGGGGATAGCTGACCAGCGCCTGGCGCACCGCGATGACCGGTTCGTGGTTGTACTGTTCCCAGAACATCCAGCCCAGCATCTGCGCCCGCAGGGTCCGGCTGGCGGGCCAATAAGCCGTGCCCTCGCCCAGATAGCACAGGATGGCGTTCGATTCCGCCAGCGTGGTCCCGTCGTCCAGACGCAGCGCCGGCAGCTTGCCGAAGGGCAGCGCGCCCTGGTCCTTGGCCTGCTGCAGGGCGGCCGATCCGTATTCGCAATCGACCCGGTCCAGCGACTGGCCGGTCAGCGCCGCCAGCAGCCTGACCTTGTAGCTGTTGCCCGATGAGGGCATCGAATAGAGCCGCATGCTGTCCCTTTCCGCCTTGTCCGCGCCGCTATAGCCGCGATCGGCGCGGCAGGCCAGCGGGCCTTAGGCGGGCGCGGGAAGATAGGGGATGCTGCCGGCCGCGTCGCTGTCGTCGATCAGCCGGAAATGGCTGACGGACCCGCCCTTGCGGGCATTCGCATGGGGCGCATAGTCGGGATCGTTGACAAAGCCCATCGCGTCCTCGCGGGTCGGGAACTCGATCAGCGCGATCAGGGTGACGTCGCGGGCCTCGCCCTCCAGCGTCTCGATATGGCCGGACCGCGACAGGTAGCGGCCGTTGTGGCGGGCGGCGATGTCATGGACCGCCGCCGCATAGGGGGCGATCCAGGCGTCGTCGGTGACGGTGACTTCGGCAATCAGATAGACGGTCATGTGGGGTCCTCCAACCTGTGGCCGGAGGATAGGACCGGGGCGGGCGATCCGGCAAGGGGCCGGTTCGGTCAGGCCGTCTCGCGCAGGACGCGGGGGACCTTGAACTCGACCCGTTCCACGGCGGTCTCGACCACCTCGACCGTCACGTCATAGCGGGCGTGGAAGGCGTCGATGACTTCGTTGATCAGCACCTCGGGGGCGCTGGCGCCGGCAGTCACGCCGATGCTGCGGATGCCGTCCAGCGCCCGCCAGTCGATCTCGGCCGCCCGCATCACCAGCTGGGCATAGCCGCAGCCCGCGGCACGCCCAACCTCGACCAGGCGCTTGGAGTTGCTGGAATTCTCGGCCCCGATCACCAGCAGCGCATCGACATGCGGCGCCACCGCCTTGACCGCCGCCTGGCGGTTGGTGGTGGCATAGCAGATGTCCTCCTTGGCGGGCCCGATGATCGCGGGGAACCGCGCCTGCAGGGCCGCGACCACGGCGGCGGTGTCGTCGACGGACAGGGTGGTCTGGGTGATGAAGGCCAGGCGCGCAGGGTCGCGGACCTGGACGCGGGCCACGTCGTCCACGTCCTCGACCAGGATCACCTCGCCCTCGGGCAGCTGGCCCATGGTGCCAAGGACCTCGGGGTGGCCCCTGTGGCCGATCATGATCATCTGCAGGCCCGCGGCGTGGTGCCGCTCGGCCTCGATATGGACCTTGCTGACCAGCGGGCAGGTCGCGTCGACATAGACCATCTCGCGGCGCTGCGCCTCGGCCGGGACGGCCTTGGGGACGCCATGGGCGGAAAAGATCACGGGCCGGTCGGCCGGACATTCGTCCAGCTCCTCGACGAAGACCGCGCCCTTGTCGCGCAGCGTGTCGACGACATACTTGTTGTGCACGATCTCGTGGCGGACAAAGACGGGGGCGCCCCACTTTTCCAGCGCGAGTTCCACGATCTTGATGGCGCGGTCGACGCCTGCGCAGAAGCCGCGCGGGGCGGCCAGATACAGGGTCAGGGGGGCTTTGATCTGTTCCATGCCCCTCAGGTAGCGTGCCGACCCGGTTTCGTCCAGCGCCACGCGGTCACATCTGCTGCACCCTGCGCGCATGGCGGGGGCGCCCGCATCGGGGGTCAGCGCGCGACGGCCAGCAGGGCCGCCACGTCCAGATGTGCCTCCAGGTGATCCGCCAGATCGTCCAGCGCGGCATCCACCCCCGCCTCGAACCCCGGCCGCGAGGCGGCACCAAGCCGGGCCAGGAAGGCCGCACGGAACGCGTCGTCGGAAAACAGCCCGTGCAGATAGCTGCCCGTCACGCGGCCATCCGCGCTGATGGCCCCGTCGGGGTCGGGGACATGGGCAAAGGGGCGTGCGCAGTCCGGGCCGTCGGTGCGGCCCATGTGGATCTCGTATCCCGACACGGGCTGGCCCAGGGCGGTGCCGGTCACGCGGGTCAGCCGCTTGTCGGGGGCCATGACGGTGGTCACGTCCAAAAGGCCCAGCCCCGCCACCTGCCCTGCCACCCCGTCCGCGCCCGACGGATCGTCGATCGTCCGGCCCAGCATCTGATAGCCACCGCAGATGCCCAGCACATGCCCGCCGCGCCGGTGATGCGCGGCCAGGTCGATGTCCCAGCCCTGCGCCCGCAGGAAGGCCAGATCGCCCAGGGTCGATTTCGTGCCCGGCACGATCACCAGACCGGCGTCGCCGGGGATCGCCTGTCCCGGCGCCAGCATGGTCAGGCGCAGGCCGGGTTCCGCCGCCAGCGGGTCCAGGTCGTCGAAATTGGCGATGCGCGACAGGGTCAGGCAGACGACATGCAGCCCCGTCCCGCCACTGGCGCGCAGATCGACCGCATCCTCCGCCGGAAGGCGGTGCGCGTCCGCGAACCACGGCACGACGCCGAAGCCGCGCCAGCCGGTGCGCGCCTCGATCATGCGGTAGCCGTCGTCGAACAGGCGCGGGTCGCCGCGGAACTTGTTGACCAGGAACCCGCGGATCATCGCGGCGTCGCCAGCGTCGATCACGGCTTGGGTGCCGACGATCTGGGCGATGACCCCGCCGCGGTCGATGTCGCCCGCCAGCACGACGGGCACCCCCGCCGCGCGGGCAAAGCCCATGTTGGCGATGTCGCGGGGGCGCAGGTTGACCTCGGCGGGGCTGCCCGCCCCTTCGACGATCACCAGGTCATGGGCGGCCGACAGGCGGGCAAAGCTGTCCAGAACCCCACCCAGCAGGCGAGGCTTCAGCCCCTGGTAATCGCGCGCCTCGGCCCGGCCGATGGCGCGGCCCTGCAGGATCACCTGCGCGCCGCGGTCGGTCTCGGGCTTCAGCAGGACCGGGTTCATGTCGGTATGCGGCTCCAGCCCGCAGGCGCGGGCCTGCAGGGCCTGGGCGCGACCGATCTCTCCGCCGTCGGCGGTGACGGCGGCATTGTTGGACATGTTCTGCGGCTTGAAGGGCGCGACGGACAGGCCGCGGCGGGTCGCGGCGCGGCACAGGCCCGCCACCAGCATCGACTTGCCGACATTCGAGCCGGTGCCCTGGATCATCACCGCAACCATCGGACACTCTTGCTTGCCATCACCCTGACAGGTGACTAGATAGGCGCGTCCGCAAATGAAAGGCCGAAAGCCGTGGAAAACGTCATCCTGACCGTCCATCTGATCCTGGCAGTGATGCTGGCCGGGGTCGTCCTGCTGCAGCGTTCCGAAGGGGGCGGGCTGGGCATGGGCGGCGGTGGCGGTGCCGGTGGCGGCGTCATGTCGGGCCGCCAGGCGGCCAACGTGCTGACCCGGGTGACGTGGATCCTGGGCGTGGCGATCTTCGCGACCTCGATCGCTCTGACGATCCTGGCGGCGCGCCAGGCCAACAACAGCTCGATCATGGACCAGTTCGGCGGCCAGGCCCCGACCGAGGCACCGGCGACCGGACTGCCGGGTCTGCCGGCCTATACCCCGCCGCCCTCGACCGCGGGCAACCCGCTGACCCCGCCCAGCCCCGATGCGGCGACCGACGCCCCGGCGACCCAGGCCCCCGCGACGGAGGCCCCGGCGACAGACGCGGCCGTGACCCCGGCCCCCGCGGCCCAGACCCCGGCAGAGGCACCCGCGACGGCACCCGCCGACGCGCTGACCCCGCCTGCCCCCGACGCCCAGGCACCCGCCGCGACGGCCCCGGCGGCGGCGCCCGACGCCGCGGCGGAACCCGCCACCCCGGACACCGCGCCCGCACCGGCGAACTGACGACAGACACCACTGCGGGGGGCGCCAGGCGCCCCCCTTCCACTTGCGGTCCGTTGCGGCCACGGGGCGAATCGGTTATTTCGTGGGTCCCGTGATCGTCGTCATTCGGACGGCCCGCTAAGACAGAATTGCACATCACGGGGGCCTCATGGCGCGTTACATCTTCATCACCGGCGGCGTCGTATCCTCGCTTGGCAAGGGGCTGGCTTCGGCGGCGTTGGGGGCGCTGCTGCAGGCGCGGGGGTTCACCGTCCGGCTGCGCAAGCTGGACCCGTATCTGAACGTCGACCCCGGCACGATGAGCCCGTTCGAGCATGGCGAGGTCTTCGTCACCGATGACGGGGCCGAGACCGACCTGGACCTGGGCCATTACGAACGATTCACCGGCGTCGCCGCGCGCCGCACCGACAGCATCAGCAGCGGGCGCGTCTATTCCAACGTGCTGGAGAAGGAACGCCGGGGCGAATACCTTGGCAAGACCATCCAGGTGATCCCGCACGTCACCAACGAGATCAAGGACTTCCTTGCAATCGGCGACGACGAGGTCGACTTCATGCTGTGCGAGATCGGCGGCACGGTCGGCGACATCGAGGGCCTGCCCTTCTTCGAGGCGATCCGCCAGTTCATCCACGAGCGGCCGCGCGGCGAATGCATCCTGATGCACCTGACCCTGCTGCCCTATCTGGCCGCCAGCGGCGAGCTGAAGACCAAGCCGACCCAGCACAGCGTCAAGGAGCTGCAGTCCATCGGCCTGGCCCCCGACGTGCTGGTCTGCCGCTCGGAACACCCGATCCCGGAAAAGGAACGCGCCAAGATCGCGCTGTTCTGCAACGTGCGTCCCGATGCGGTCATCCCGGCCTATGACCTCAAGACCATCTATCAGGCGCCCCTGGCCTATCACCGTGCGGGTCTGGACCGGGCCGTACTGGACGCCTTCCAGATCAGCCCCGCGCCGCGCCCCGACCTGTCGCGGTGGGAGGACGTGATGGACCGGCTGGAGCATGCCGAGGGGCAGGTGAACATCGCCATCGTCGGCAAGTACACCCAGCTGGAGGACGCCTACAAATCCATCGCCGAGGCGCTGACCCATGGCGGGATGGCCAACAAGGTCCGCGTCAAGGCCGACTGGGTCGACAGCGAAAAACTGGAGGGCGAGGGCGCGCATCTTCTGGACGGTTATCACGGGATCATCGTGCCCGGCGGCTTCGGCGAACGCGGGACCGAGGGGATGGTCGCCGCCGCCCGTTATGCCCGTGAGAAGAAGGTGCCCTATCTGGGCATCTGCCTGGGGATGCAGATGGCCGTGATCGAGGCCGCGAGGAACCTGGCCGACATGCCCGACGCGGGTTCCGAGGAGTTCGACCACGAGGCCGGGCAGACGCGGTTCACCCCGGTCGTCTATCACCTCAAGGAATGGGTGCAGGGGAACTATACCGTCAGCCGCAAGGTCGGCGACGACAAGGGCGGCACCATGCGCCTCGGCTCCTACACCGCCGTCCTGTCCCAGGGGTCGCGGATTTCGGACGTCTATGGCGGCGCAACCGAGATCGAGGATCGCCACCGCCATCGCTATGAGGTCGACGCGACCTATCGCGCGCAACTGGAGGCCGCGGGCCTGCGCTTTTCGGGCATGTCGCCCGACGGCAAGCTGCCCGAGGTCGTGGAATATGCCGACCACCCGTGGTTCATCGGCGTGCAGTCCCACCCCGAGCTGAAATCCAAGCCCTTCGAACCCGCGCCCCTGTTCGCAGGCTTCGTCCGCGCGGCGATGGAGGAAGGGCGGCTGGTCTGACCGCGCCCGCGCCCGACCCGGACCGGCTTGCCGCCGCGCTGTCCCTGACGGCGCGGCGGTATGCGTTCGCGCGGGTCGAACCGGTGGCCGGGCATCCGCTGGCCGGGTTCTTTCGCCGCGACGTGGCGGCGCTGGCGCGGGCGGCGGTGGCCGGGCGTCCCGAACGCCTGCTGGTGCGGGCCAGCACCGGTGCGCCGGGTTGGGCGGCGGTGCCTTGGGTCGCGTGGTTCGCGCCGCATGTGACGCGCAGCATGCGCCACGGGCTTTACGTCGCCTGCTTCGTGAACGCCCCGGACGAACGGATCGTGCTGTCGCTGCAGCATGGCGCGGCGGACGCGCTGCGCGAGCATGGCCACGACGCGGGCCTGCGCCATCTGCGCGACCGGGCGGCACGCACGCGGGACGGCCTGCCGGGACACGGCTTTGACACGAGGCCCATCGCATTGGGGTCGGACGCGACGCTGCCGCAGGGCTATCAGGCGGGCTGCGTTCTGTCGCGCAGTTGGGATGCGGCTGCGCCCGATCCGGAGGGGTTCGACAGGGCGCTGATACGGATGCTGGACCTGTATCGCGCGCTGGTCTAGCGGGTGCCTGCGCGGCGGGTGGACAGGATCAGGTTCGTCTCGGATGTCATGACGCCGTCCAGGTCGCGGATGCGGCGCAGGACGTCGTCCAGTTCCGACAGCGACCCCGCCGCCAGGTCCACGATCAGATCCCACCGCCCGTTCGTCGAATGCACCGCCGTCACCTGCGCCATCGCGGTCAGGCGGGCCATGATGCGGTCTGCGCCCCGCCCCTCGATCCCGATCAGCATCAGGCCGCGGACCGGCGCATCCTGCGCATCGGCGCGGGTGATGGCGGTGAAGCCCAGGATCTCCTGCCGCTCCAGCAGCCGGGCCAGGCGCAGGCGGACGGTCGCGCGGCTGACGCCCAGCCTGTCCGCCAAGTGCAGCACAGAAGCGCGCCCGTCTCGGCGCAGCTGCGCGATCAGCGCCTGATCCAGATCGTCCACAATGGCACCATTCCCCGTCAATATGGGCAATGATCCCGCCATTCCTGCTGCCTGTCCAGTTGAAACCGACCCATATCGCGCAGCATCATGGACGAAACCCTGCAGGAGAAGACCGATGACCCCGCCTTCGCGCCAGGCGCTTGTTCCCTTTGTCAGCGTCGATCACATGATGCAGCTGGTCCATCACGTGGGCATCGAGCCGCTGCTGGTCGAACTGGCCGACGCGATCGAGGCCGACTTCCGCCGCTGGCCCGATTTCGACAAGACCCCCCGCGTCGCCAGCCATTCCGACATCGGCGTGATCGAGTTGATGCCGACATCCGACGGACAGCATTACGGGTTCAAATACGTGAACGGCCATCCCGGCAACATGCGCCAGGGGCTGCAGACGGTCACCGCCTTCGGCGTGCTGGCCGATGTCGCGACCGGCTATCCGCTGCTGCTGTCCGAGATGACCATCCTGACCGCGCTGCGCACCGCCGCGACCAGCGCCATGGCCGCCCGCTGGCTGGCCCCGCACGATTCGCGGGTGATGGCGATGATCGGGAACGGCGCGCAGGCCGAGTTCCAGGCCCTGGCCTTCAAGGCGATCTGCGGCATCACCGAGGTGCGCCTTTACGACGTTGATCCTGCCGCCACCGCGAAATGCGCGGCGAACCTGGCCGGGCGCGGGCTGCGCGTCGTCCCCTCTGCCAGTGCCGAGGAGGCGATCCTGGGCGCGCAGATCGTGACGACCTGCACCGCAGACAAGCAATATGCGACCATCCTGTCGGACAACATGGTGGGCGCGGGCGTGCATCTGAACGCGGTCGGCGGCGATTGCCCCGGCAAGACCGAGCTGCACCGGGACATCCTGCTGCGCGCCGGGATCTTTGTCGAATACCCGCCCCAGACCCGCGTCGAGGGAGAGATCCAGCAGCTGGACCCCGACCATCCCGTGACCGAACTGTGGCAGGTCATCGCGGGCCACGTGCCCGGCCGCACCCACGCCGACCAGGTCACCCTGTTCGACAGCGTGGGATTCGCGATCGAGGATTTCAGCGCCCTGCGCCACATCCACAAGCGCCTGCAGGGCACGGGGCTGTTCCTGGACCTGGACATGATCGCCGATCCCGACGACCCGCGCGACCTGTTCGGTATGCTGTGTCGCGCAGCACCCCGGCAGGACGCCGCCTGATGTGATCGCCTGCGGCACGATCGCGAATTGCGAAGCCGCAGGTTCCGCCTTAGCTGATCGGCATGTCCATCCAGATCACCCGCCCCATCGGCCCGATCCTGCTGCTTGACGACGTCGCCCTGGGGCGGATGTCGCTGTCGGCCCTGTTCATCATGCCGGGCGATCAGTCCCCGGCCCCGGTCGCCGCGCCCTCAGGTCCGGTCGCGCCTGTGGCGCTGGCCCGCTATGACGGCGCCACCGTCTGGCGGGCGCGATTCGCGCTGCCTGCGGACCGGGCCTCGACCTATGACTGGGACGGCCAGCGGTTCGAGGTCGCGGGCGATCTGACCGGGGACCTGCGGCTGGCCTATGTCTCGTGCAACGGCGAGGAGGTGGGCGACATGGACCGCGAGGGGTCCGAGCGCAACGCCATGTGGGCGCGCCTGCGCGACGATCACCGCCGCGCGCCCTTCGCGCTGCTGCTGCATGGTGGCGATCAGGTCTATGCCGACGAGGTCACCGAGGGCCACCCGCTCAGCAACGACTGGCCCGACCGCGTCCCCGACAGCCCCGCGCCCGACGCGCTGGACGGCCTGCGCGCGCATCTGCGCCAGCGGTTCTTCGACCGCTATGCCGCGCTTTATGGTGCGCCCGAGCTGGCTTGGCTTGCCGCACGGGTGCCGTCGCTGATGCAGTGGGACGATCACGACATCTGCGACGGGTGGGGCTCGCTTCCCCGGTCGCGCACCGAATCGGCGGTGGGACAGGCGCTGTTCGCCGCCGCGCGCGACAGCTTCCTGCTGTTCCAGCACGGCACCGTGGCGGGCGATCTGCCCGCCCGCTTCGCCGACCCGCAGGGCGGGCATCTGGGATGGGTGATCAACGCGCCCGGCCTGCGGCTGCTGGCGCCCGACATGCGGTCCGAACGCACGCGGCGCGACATCATGGGGCCGGCCGGCTGGCAGATGATGGACGCGGAGGCGCGTCGCCAGACGCAGGGCCGCACCATGCTGATGTCCAGCGTGCCGTTGCTGGGGCCCCGCATGTCGATCCTGGAATCGCTGATGGTGGCCATTCCGCGGATGCAGAAATACGAGGACGACCTGCGCGACCAGTGGCAAAGCCGCACCCATCGCGACGAATGGCGCCGCATCCTGCGCCTGGTGCGCGACATGGCGCGCCGCGACGGCCATGACGTGACCGCCCTGTCGGGCGAGATCCACCTGGCCACACGGGCCGAGATGGACCTGGGCGGCGGGCTGCACCTGCATCAGCTGGTGGCCTCGGGCATCGCGCATCGCGCGCCGCCAAAGGGCTGGGCCCGGTTTCTGGGCGCATTGGCCTGGCTGGGAGAGGACCCGCTGCCGGACCATCCGATCCGCATCCGGCCCCTGCCCGGACAGCGCCACCGCTACATCGCGCAGCGCAACTTCCTGGTGCTGGACCGCCGCAAGGGCGCATGGCAGGCGGCCTGGGACCTGGAGGACAGCGGGCGTACCCCTGCCCTGCCGCTCTAGAACGACAAAGGCCGCCCGATGGGGCGGCCTTTGGCTCTCGGATCATGGTGCCGCAGAAGGGACTCGAACCCCCGACCCCATCATTACGAATGATGTGCTCTACCAGCTGAGCTACTGCGGCATTCTGGTCATGGCGCGCGGATAGCATCTTCGCGCCATGACGAAAAGGGGTCAGCTGCGAAAAATTCGCATCACCGGATCAGCGCCGTGCGCGGGTGTCCGTCCAGTCCGCCGCATCCGTCGGTTCGACATCGGGGCGGACCATGACCGGTTCCGTGGCCGGGGTGGCAGCCTGCTCCGGTTCCGGCAGCGGCGCGGGCTGTGGTATGGGCTCTGGTTCGGTGACCAGCACAGGCTCGGGCGTGGTCACGGTCGAGGACGGCTCGTCGATGACCCGATAGTCGCTTTCGCGCGGGACCATGCCGGGGGCGACGACCGCCTGCTCGACCCGACGCGGGGCGGGCTTGCCTTCGGGCTCTGCCGGGCCGGGCGGGTGCGGCTGCACGGGTTCGGTCAGGTCAGGCACGTCATCGGCGGGCTTGGGCGCACCGACCAGTAGCGGCAGCATCTCGGCCCCGGTGGCCGATGTCGTGCTGTGCCGCGTCTCGGGTTCGCGCCAGGTCAGCGTGTCAAAGCCGCCACAGCTGTCGCAGACCGGGGCCCAGGCCTGCATGACATTGTGGCACTTGTCGCAGCACCACTGGGGTCCACGCGATGCCGACAGGGCACGGGTCAGCCAGCCACGCACGACGCTGTCATCGGCGCCCTCGCCGCGTTCGACGGCAGCCATGATCGACAGGGTCCGCACGGTCGGATGCTTTTCCGCCAGATCGCCCAAGGCGCGGCGCGCGCCGGGAAAGTCCTCTGCGGCCAGCAGCAGTTCGGCCTTCAGCAGGCGGGTTTCCTCGTGATCGGCGTTCTTCTTGATCAGCGCGTCAAAGCGGCGCAGGCGGGCAGCCGGGGTCTCGTCCGGGACGATCTCGGCATAGGCGGCCGCGACGTCGGGATGCGGACGCACCGACCAGGTCTTCTCCAGGATCCGCGAGGCGTTGCGGTAATCCTTCTGCGCGACATAGCTGCGCGCGGCCAGAACGGCGGCGGGGACCAGGTCCGGCGACGCCTTGGCGGCCGAGATCGCCGCCTCGCGCGCGCTGATGGAATTGCCGTGCGCCAGCACGTCGCTGGCCTCCTGCAGGGCCAGGACGGCATCACGGCGCAGCGCCACGTCCTTGGGCAGGTCGCCCTGCGTGCGCTTGTCCCTCAGGGTCTGGCGGGCACCCTTCCAGTCCTGTTCCCGGGTCTGCAGGTCCAGCAGGGTGTCTTGAACCTCCTTGTGGCGCGGCTTCAGTGCATAAGCCTTCTGCGCCAGCAGCAGCGCCTTGTGGGTGTCACCCTCGGCCAGCTTCTGGCGCATCAGCCCGCGAATGCCCACAAAGCGGGTGCGGTCGTCGTCCAGCAGCGTGCGATAGATGCCGATGGCCTTGCCGGTGTCGCCCGACGTCTCGGCCGCCTGCGCGGCCAGAAGGTTCGTCAGATGCGGCTGGTTCAGGTACTTCGCGGCCTTGGCGGCCTTGTCCTGCGCCAGCTTCCCCTCGCCCGAGGCGACGGCCAGCATGCCCTCGCCAAAGGCGGCATAGCCCTTGCGCTCGCGCGAGCGGGCGAAATGGCGGTTGATGGCGGTCTCGTCGCCCACCAGGAACCGCAGGACGGCCAGTGCCAGTCCCAGCAGCTTGAAGATCAGCCATGCGGCGATCATCAGCACGAACAGCGCCACCAGCGCCTTCAGCGGCGATAGCGCGTATTCGATGCCGCCATATTCGATGCGCAGCACCTGCCCGGTTTCGGACAGTTGGACCGCCCCCAGGGCCAAGGCCAGGACGACGGCAAAGAAGAACAGAATTTTGAGCAGTGACAACAGCATCGGGCGGCCCTCAGTTCGTGCCCGAGGACAGGTCGGACAATGCCGCCCGTGCCTGGGAATAGGCGGTTGCGCGGGACAGCCAGTCGGCCATCGCGGGGGCTGCCGTGGCGGGCTCCGGCAGGGCCTGCATCTGCGTCAGCGCGGCGTCAATCCGGCCCGCCTGCACGTCGGCATCGGCCCGCGACAGGATCGCGTCAGCATCGTCGCCCTCGCGCGGCTCGACCGACCGGGCGCCCGTCTGGGCGCGCAGGAAGTTGGTCAGCAGGTTCCCCTCGCCGCTGGCGCTGGTGTCACGCAGGCTGGCGCGCAGCGCGGCACGCGCGGCCTCGGGGAAATCGGCCTGCAGTTCGGTCAGGCTGGGCACCTGCGCCTGCAGTGCTTCGGGCGTGTCCAGCCCCGCACCTTCCAGCGCTTCGCGAGCCTGGTCGGGCGTCACGCCCGCGTCCAGTGCGGTCTGAAGCGCGGCGATGGCGGCCACGGCCTCGGCCCGGCGGGTGCTTTCGGTGGCGGCACTCTGCAGCTCCTCGGCCTGGGCGCGGGTCTGGTCCAAGCTGGATTGCGCCTCGGCGGCGGCTGCCTCGATCTGCTGCTGCAATTCGGCTGCGGCCTCGGGGTCGAAGGCCGGGCGGGCCGCCAGTTCGTCCAGGCGGGCCTGCTGTTCGTCCAGACGGTCGCGCAGGGCGGCAAGCTCCTCCGTGCCAGCAGCCGGCGTCGCGTCGCCATCGGCCTGCGGGGCATCCGCTTCGGGGGCGGGCTGACCAAGGGCCGCGACCTGCTCCTCCAGCGCCTCGATGCGGGGCATCAGATCGTCGGGCACGCCACCGGCAGCCGGGGCCGCGGCGATCGCCTGTTCGGCGGCCTCGCGTCCGGCCTGCGAGGCTGCGTCGATCATCGCCTGATCGTCACCCTGCTGCGCCATCGGCGCGGCAGGCACCCAACCCGCGGGCAGATGCGGCAGCGCATAGATCGTGGCGGCGGACCCCAGCCCAGCCGCGACGACGCCACCCAGAACCACGGGCCAGAAGCCGGTCTTGCGCACCGGCGTCGCCGCTTTCGCAGGCGTCGTGTGCGGGGGCACGCTGTCGGTCTTGGGCTGATCGGATTTGGGCTGATCGGATTTGGGGGCGAAGGGGGTGTCCTTCGGCGCAGCTTTTGCACGCGTGCCGGGCGCGGGCTTCTTCTCTGCCGCGGGCATGGTGTCGGTGCCGTCGCCCACCAGGGCCGACGACGCGGGGCGAACTTCTCCGGGCTGGCCCGCCTGCGCGGGGGTGCCTGCGCCGACGGGCGCGTGGTCGATCACGCCGACATGGGCAGGGATCTTACGGATCTCGGGTCCGGTAGTGGATTCGTTGGCCGGGGACTTGTCCCCGCGGATGGTGTCTTTCGGTGTCTTCACGTCCCTGTCCCCGTCTTGTGCCCGTATGGATGGCGGTCGCGCGGCACATGCGCCGGCCGCAGCCTAATCAGCGCGGGCTGAACGCTCAACCCGCCCATCTCAGCTTTGTTCCGCAGCCAGCATCGCGCGGATTGCCGCATCCATCGCCCGCCCTGACGGCTGGTCGGCGACCGCCCGGCGCGCGGCGGGCGCGGTCCAGGCCGCGGCCGCGGCATCGCTGATCGCGACCAGCCACAAGGGCGCCCGCGCCCCCGCCGCCATCCCCGCCAGAAGCCGCGCCGATCGCGGCGAATAGACCGGCACCACCACCGGGCGCGCGCCCATCAGCGCCGCGCGGGCGCGGGCCGTCAGGGGCTGGGGCCGCTGGTCATAGACGACGATTCCCGGCACGGCCAGCCGCTGTGCCAGGTGCCGCCCATGCGGATGGACCAACGGAACCGGACTGGCAGCGATCAGGGGCACCAGGCTGTCGGCGGTGCCCCCCCCCTGGATCACCGCGAATCCCGCGTCGCGCGCCACTTGGCCCGTGCGTTCACCGACGCAGATCGCGGGCCGGCCGCGCCCCGGCCCCGCGGACGCCACCGCATGGGCCGAAGTGAAGACCAGACCCGGCGCCTGTGCCAGGGCCGCGCCGTCATGGTCCACCGGCACGATCTGCAGGATCGGTGCCACGATGACATCCGCGCCGATCCGCGCGGCGGTACGCTGGGAATCGTCGCCCGGGCGGGTCAACAGCAGGATCGGGCGGGGCGCGGGCGGCATTGGCATCCTGTCGGGCGGGTGTTACGCCCCTGTGGGTACGCGTCCCCCCTCATCCGGGCAAGAGCCATGACCGAGACGATCTTTCTGGGCATCGAAAGCAGCTGCGACGACACCGCCGCCGCGGTGGTCACCGGCGACCGGCGCATCCTGTCCAGCGTGGTCAGCAGCCAGTCCGACCTGCATGCCGATTTCGGCGGCGTCGTGCCCGAGATCGCGGCCCGCGCGCATGCCGAACGCCTGGACCTGGTCGTCGAACAGGCGCTGGCTGATGCCGGGCTGGGTCTGGACGCGCTGACGGGCGTCGCGGTCACCGCCGGGCCCGGCCTGATCGGCGGCGTGATGGCGGGCGTGATGTGCGCCAAGGGCATCGCCGCGGGCACCGGCCTGCCGCTGGTGGGAGTGAACCACCTGGCAGGCCACGCCCTGACCCCGCGTCTGACCGACGGGATCGACTATTCCTATCTGATGCTGCTGGTGTCGGGCGGGCATTGCCAGTTCCTGCGCGTGGACGGGCCGGACGCCTTCACCCGCCTTGGCGGCACCATCGACGACGCGCCCGGAGAGGCCTTTGACAAGGTCGCGAAACTGCTGGCCCTGCCGCAGCCCGGCGGCCCGCATGTCGAGGCCGAGGCGGCAGGCGGCGACGCCCATCGCATCTCCCTGCCCCGCCCGCTGCTGGACCGCCCCGGCTGCGACATGAGCTTTTCGGGGCTGAAGACCGCTGTGCTGCGCGCCCGCGACACGCTGATCGCGGATCAGGGAGGCCTGCGCGCCGCCGACCGGCGCGACCTGTGCGCGGCCTTCCAGTCGGCCGTCGCCGATGTGCTGGCGGAAAAGTCGCGCCGCGCGCTGGCGCTGTCGCCGGTGCCGGTGCTGGCCGTCGCCGGGGGTGTCGCCGCGAACGGCGAGATTCGCGCGGCGTTGGAACAGGTCGCGACACGCGCCGGCGCGCGTTTCCTGGCCCCGCCCCTGCGCCTGTGCACCGACAACGGCGCGATGATCGCATGGGCCGGGATCGAGCGGTTCCGCATGGGTCAGCGTGACGACATGACGCTGTCGGCGCGCCCGCGCTGGCCGCTGGATCAAGGCGCCGCGCCCATGCTGGGCAGCGGCAAGCGGGGGGCCAAGGCATGATCGGCATTCTGGGCGCGGGCGCCTTTGGCACGGCGCTGGCCGTGGCGCTGACCGCCAACGGGCCGGTGACCCTGTGGGGCCGCCGCATCGACTGGCAGGGGGAAAACCCGCGTCTGCCCGGCGTGGCCATGCCCGATGCGGTGACCGTGACGCAGGACCTGGACGCCGCGCTGGCCTGCGACACGATCCTGCTGGCGCTGCCCGCGCAGGCCCTGGGGTCGTTCCTGGACGAACAGGGCCCGCGCCTGGCGGGCAAGGCTCTGGTCAGCACCGCCAAGGGGATCGACCTGCACCATCTGACCGGGCCGTCCGCGCTGATCGCGCAGGCGGCGCCCGATGCGGTGGTCGCGGTGCTGACCGGGCCGTCCTTTGCCGCCGACATCGCGCGTGGGTTGCCCACGGCGCTGACGCTGGCCTGTGCGGACGGGGCCGCGGCGCAGGTGCTGCAGGACCGCCTGTCGACGCCGGTCCTGCGGCTTTACCGCACGACGGACGTGACTGGGGCCGAACTGGGCGGCGCGCTGAAGAACGTGATCGCCATCGCCGCGGGCACGGTGATCGGCGCGGGCCTGGGCGACAGCGCGCGCGCCGCCATCATCACCCGCGGCTTTGCCGAGATGACGCGGCTGGCCATCCATCTGGGCGCGCGGCCCGAGACGCTGACCGGGCTGTCCGGCCTAGGCGACCTGACGCTGACCTGCACCTCTGCGGGGTCGCGGAACTTCCGGTTCGGCTGTGCGATCGGGTCGGGATCGGCCTGGGACAGCGCCACCACCGTCGAAGGTGCCGCCACCGCCCGCGCCTTGGCGCTGATGGCGGCGCGCGACGGGCTGGACCTGCCCATCGCCGCGATGGTCGCCCGCCTTGCCGAGGGGCGCGTTTCGGTGGAAAAGGCCATGGACCACCTGCTGAGCCGACCCCTAAAGGAGGAATGATGCCACTGTTCGCCGTGATCTGCCGGGACAAGCCCGGTGCGCTGCAAGTCCGTCTGGACACCCGCGACGCCCATCTGGCCCATATCCGCGACAGCGGCATCGTGGCGATGGCCGGTCCCCTGATGGAGGACGGGCAGATGTGCGGATCGCTGGTCGTCCTGGACACCGACGATCTGGACGCCGCGCAGGCCTGGGCCGCGGCCGATCCCTACAAGGCGGCGGGGCTGTTCGCCTCGGTCGACGTGATCGCCTGGAACAAGGTCATCGGCTGATGGCGCATTGGCTGTTCAAGTCCGAACCCGACGTCTTCGGCTGGGACGACCTGGTCGCCCGGGGCGACGCGGGGGAGCAATGGGACGGGGTGCGCAACTATCAGGCGCGCAACAACATGCGCGCGATGCAGGTGGGCGAACTGGGCCTGTTCTATCATTCCAACATCGGCAAGGAGGCCGTGGGCATCGTCGAGGTGATCGCCCTCGCCCATCCCGACACCACCGCGTCCGACCCGAAATGGGAATGCGTTGACATCCGCGCGGTGCGCAAGCTGCCCCGCGCGATCAGCCTGGACGAGGCCAAGGCCGAACCCCGGCTGCGCGACATGGTGCTGGTGAACAATTCGCGCCTGTCCGTGCAGCCGGTCAGCGATGCGGAATGGGCGGTGATCCTGGAACTGGCGGGCGACCGGGGCTGACGGCGTCGGTTGCGGCGCGCGACCGGCCCGCCAAGGCGCCGGATCGCGGCCGCGCTGCGGGCACACCCCGTCCCCGCGATGGTTCCGGGCTTCTGCCCTCGCCCCAGCATAGGGGCGCGCGGGGGCGGCTGGCAAAGGCCGAACGCGTCCAGTTTTACGCGTTTGCGCTTCAATCCCGGGCGGTCGCGCGCTAGGGTCGCGGCCGTTCCCATCCCTGCACATCCCCTTGGAGGTCCCATGTCCCAACGTCTGCATCTTGTCTTCGGAGGAGAGCTGGTCGACCCGTCCAGCACCAAGTTCCGCGACCCTTCGCAGATCCACATGGTCGGCATCTTCCCCGATTACGACAGCGCCTTCGCCGCCTGGAAATCCGAGGCGCAGCGCACCGTCGACAGCGCCCATACCCGCTATTTCATCGCCCATCTGCACCGCCTGCGCGACGAGGAACGCGCCGTCAGCGCGACCGAGGAACTGGGCGACTGATGGCCACGGCGGGGTCCGGGCTGGGCCAGCTGGGGCTGTGGCTGCATCTGCGCGGCCGCCGCGGCGACGGCCCCGCCCTGCCCGCCATCCCCGCCGGCACCGGCCCCGCGCTGGCCATCCACACCAGCGCCGACGCCCTGCGCGCCGAACCCCAGATCCTGGGCCGCCTGTCGCGTGCGCGGCCCGGCCTGCGCCTGGTGCGCCTGTCGGCCCAGGGACCGGACGATCCGGGCGACGACCCGGCGCTGGTGTCGCAGGTGCTGGACCGGGCACGGCCGCGTGCCGTCCTGCTCTTGGGCACTGACCTGCCGCCGGCGCTGATCGCGGCCGCCGTCGCGCGCCAGATCCCGGTCATCCTGGCCGAATTCCGGCTGACCGGCAACGATCTGGGCTGGGGCCTGCATGCCCGGATGCGTCGCCAGCTGCTGTCGCAGATGCGGGCGGTGATGGTCTGCGACGCGACCAGCCTCGATCTGGCCCGGCGCATGGGCCTTGGCGCGGGCGATCTGGCGATGACCGGCCCCGTATCCGAGATCCGCGAACCGCTGCGCTGTTCGGAAACCGAACGGGCATCGATGGCCCAGCAGATGAACGGCCGCCACGCGTGGTTCGCGGCCAGCCTGCCCCCGGCCGAGGAACAGGCCATCCTATCCGCCCATCAGGCCGCCTTGCGCCGGTCGCACCGGGCCTTGCTGATCATCGCGCCCGATGATCCAAGGCGCATCGACGGCCTGGCCCGCGACATCGAGGCCTGCGGCCTGACCGTCGCCCGCCGCAGCGAGGACGAGGATTTCGGCGACGAGATCCAGGTCCTGCTGACCGACGGCCCGACCGAGATGGGCCTGTGGTACCGGCTGGCGCCCGTCAGCTTCATGGGCGGCACCCTGTCGGGCGACGCCGACGCGATGCGCCACCCCTTCGAACCCGCAGCCTTGGGATCGGCCATCGTGCACGGGCCGCAGGACGGACCGCATGCGACCGAATGGCAGCAGCTGACCGGCGCCCATGCGGTGCGTCAGGTCCGCACCGCGGACGACCTTGCCCAGGCCGTCACCGAACTGACCCAGCCGGAAACCATCGCCACGCTGGCCAGCAATGCCTGGATGGTCAGCACCGGCGGCGCCGATGTCGCGATCCGCATCGCCGACCGGGTGATCGCCGCCCTTGACCCTGTCGAAAGCCCCGCCCCATGACGATGACCCGCGCCCCCGGCTTCTGGTTCCGCACCCCACCCACCGCCACGGCCCGCCTGCTGGCGCCCCTGGGGGCGGCCTATGCCCGCGCCACGGCCCGCCGCCTGGCGCAGGGTGTGCGGGCGCGGGTCGGCGTGCCGGTCATCTGCGTGGGCAACCTGAACGCGGGCGGGACCGGCAAGACGCCCACGGTGATCCACCTGCAGATGGCGCTGGCCGCGCGCGGGGTGGCGGCGCATGTCGTCTCCAAGGGCTATGGCGGGTCGGCCACGGGGCCGCTGCGCGTGGACGAACGGCGCCACGACGCGGCCCTGACCGGGGACGAGCCGCTGCTGATGGCGGCGTTCGGCCCGGTCTGGGTCGCGGGCGACCGCGTGGCGGGGGCGCGGACCGCGGCGGCCGACGGCGCGCAGGCGATCATCCTGGACGACGGCTTCCAGGACCCGGCCTTGGCGCATGACTTGGGCATCGTCGTGGTGGACGCGGCCAAGGGGTTCGGCAACGGGCTGTGCATCCCCGCAGGTCCGCTGCGCGAGCCGGTGGCCGTGGGGCTGGCGCGGGCCGACCTGCTGCTTTCCATCGGACCGGATGCGGCGCAGGCGGGGTTTGCCCCGCCCCCCGGCGCGCCGGTACATCTGCGCGGTCAGCTGGCACCGTTGCAGATGGGGTTCGACTGGCGCGGCCACCGGGTGCTGGCCTTTGCCGGCATCGGCCACCCCGAGAAGTTCTTTGCCACCTTGACGGGCTTGGGCGCCCAGATCGTCCGGGCCGAGGCGCTGGACGACCATCAGCCCTTCACCCCGGCGCTGTTGACCCGGCTGGAGACCGAGGCCCGGCTGGTCGGCGCGCAGCTGGTCACCACCGAAAAGGACGCGGCCCGCCTGCCCCGTCCTTTCCGCCCCAAGGTGATGGCGCTGCCCGTGCGGCTGGCCCTGGCTGACGACGCGCCGCTGACGGCCGCGCTGGACCGGCTGTTTGAAATCGCGCCCGCGATGCCGATATAAGGGCGAACGATGCCCGAAAGGATCACCATGTCGCCCACTGCCAAAAGCCGGCTGAGCTTTTACCTGCTGCTGCTGCTGACGCTGTACGCGGCCCTGGCTGGCGCGGGCTGAGGGGGCATCATGTCGCAACGTTTCGGCGGGCGCTTTTCGCCCGACGCGCAGCCGGGGACGCGCCCGGGCGCATCCCTGCCCCCCACCCCCCGCCACCCGCACGAGGGTCGGCCCAAGTGGATCACCCTGGCGGCGACGCCCTTCCTGCTGGGGGCGTTCTTCCAGGGGGCCACGGGGATGGTCACCGACCTTGCAGCCTTCGGCCTGGTTGCCAGCGGCATGGTCCTGACGCGCGAGGGGCTGGTCGCGCAGGCGACCTATGCCGCGCGTCGCGTGGCCAAGCGCCCGGCCATTCCGCGCAAGCTGTTCGGCGGCGTGCTGGCAGGGATCGGTCTGGGCCTGGGGGCCGCCGAACCGGGGGTCTGGGCCGAGGCCGGGTTGATCGGCATGGCCGGTCTGGCCCTGCACCAGCTGTCCTTCGGCCTGGACCCGTGGCGCGACAAGACCGCGGCGGGCGTGGACAGCTTTCAGCAGGATCGCGCACAGCGCATGATCGACGAGGCCGAGGGCCATCTGGACCAGATGCGCGACGCGATCGCCCGCAGCGGCGACCGCCGGCTGGTGGCGCGCGTCGCGATGTTCGACGCATCCGTGCGGCACCTGTTCGACCGGGTGCGCGACAATCCCGCCGGGCTGGCATCCGCGCGGCGCTATCTGGGCGTCTACCTGATGGGCGCGCGCGACGCGACGATCCGCTTTGCCGACCTCTATGCGCGGACGCAGGACCAGAAGGCGAGGCGCGACTATGAGGTGTTCCTGGACGATCTGGAAAAGGACTTCATCGCCCGCGCCGACCGGCTGATGGACGGCGACCGCGATGCGCTGGATGTCGAGATGTCGGTCCTGCGCGACCGGTTGGCCCGCGAGGGGCTGACCGGCGCCGCGACGCGCGTCGACCCCGCCGAACGCCCCGCCCTGCAAAGCGCCGAGGCGCAGACGCTGGACGATCTGCTGCGCACCCCGTTCCCGGGACAGAAGGTCCCGCGCGACTGATGCCCCGCTTTGCCCTGCAGGTCGAATATGACGGCGCGCCCTTTGCCGGATGGCAGGCGCAGGCCGACCAGCCCAGCGTCCAGGGCGCGATCGAAGCCGCGCTGGCGCGGCTGGACCCCGGGTTCGCCACCCGCCGCATCGCCGCCGCCGGGCGCACCGATGCGGGCGTGCATGCCACCGGACAGGTGGCCCATGCCGACCTGGATCGCGAATGGGACCCCTTCCGCCTGTCCGAGGCACTGAACTGGCACCTGAAGCCCGCGCCCGTCGCCATCCTGCGGGCGGCGCGGGTGCCGGATGATTTCCACGCCCGGTTCTCGGCCGTGGAGCGGCGCTATCTGTTCCGGCTGGTGGCGCGGCGGGCGCCGCTGACGCATGGGCGCGGACAGGTGTGGCAGGTGCTGAACCCGCTGGACGTGGATGCGATGCGGGCGGGCGCGGCGCATCTGGTCGGGCATCACGACTTTACCACGTTCCGGTCGTCGATCTGTCAGGCGAAAAGCCCGGTGAAGTCGCTGGACGAGATCAGGATCGAGGTCGCAGACATCCCGCAGGGATACGAATACCGCTTTCACCTGCGCGCGCGATCCTTCCTGCACAACCAGGTCCGGTCCATCGTGGGGACGCTGGAACGGGTCGGCGCGGGATCATGGGCGCCGGAACGGGTGGGACAGGCGCTGGCGGCGCGCGACCGGGCGGCCTGCGGGCCGGTCTGTCCGCCCCACGGCCTGTACCTGACCGGGGTGGGCTATCCCTGCGACCCCTTCGACGGGCCGATCGGCAGGTAGGACTGACCGCGACGGCGACGGCGCGGGCGTTCGTCGCGGCGCGAGATCACGATCTTGAGCGTGTTCCACAGGATCCACAGGTCCAGCCGCAGGCTGCGATGGCGCTGATAGATCAGGTCGATCTTCAGCTTGGCCGGCAGGCAGCGGCGGTAATAGGCCATCTCGGTCGCCTCGGCCGACTTGCAGCGGGCCAGGATGCGGTCCTCGTGGCGGTGATAGATCAGCGTGGCCAGCCCGGTGACGCCGGGGCGCGAATGCAGCACCTGGGCATAGACGGCGGGAAAGCGTTCGACATATTCGCGCAATGGCGGGCGGGGTCCGACAAAGCTCATGTCGCCGCGCAGGATGTTGAACAGCTGCGGAAGCTCGTCGATGCGCGACCGGCGCAGGAAGCGGCCCATCGGCGTGATGCGCCACGCCTTGTGCGCGCCGGTGGCCCCGAAATCGTCCTCCTCGCACAGCATGGTGCGGAATTTCCACTGCGTGAAGGGCTGGTTCGGGGCGCGCATGCGGTGCGCGGCATAAAGGATCGGCCGGCCCTGCAGCAGCAACAGCAATCCCGCGACCGTCAGCATCACGACCGACAGCGGCACCAGCAGGATCAGCACCAGGATCAGGTCGAACGCGCGCTTGGAGACCGGCATGGGATTGACGCCGGGAGCCCGCGCCTCGCCGATGAACCATGCCATCCGGGGCGCGCTGAGCGGTCCCAGATGCGCGGCATCGGCCTTTTCCCAATCATGGTGGATCGTCACGACACCGTCCGCATTGCACATTTCACGCCAGTCAACCTCATCGCGACTAGCACGACATGCAAGCATTGGAAACGGGTGCGGCGCTTTCCTGCGCACTGACTTGCGCGGGCATGGCACTTCGGCCACTGTCGGGGCGAAAGAGGCGGAGGCCCGGCGACACGATGCGGAAATTTCTGGTCCTTCTGGACGACAGCAGGGAATGCCTGAACGCGATGCGCTTCGCCGCGATGCGCGCGGCCAAGTCCCAGGGGGCGGCGGTCGTGATCCTGTCGGTCATTCCCGCCGAGGAGATCCAGCACGGATTCGGCGTGGCCGACGTGATGCGCGCCGAGGCCCGCGAGCGGATCGAGGCGCATTTCGAGGTCTTTGCCAAATGGATGCGGTCGCGCCCCGGGGTCGAGCCGGAGCTGGTCATCCGCGAGGGCGACACCGCCGAGGAGCTGCTGGCCCAGATCACCGAGGACGGAGAGATCGGCGTGGTCGTGCTGGGCCTGTCCTCGGACAAGAGCAGCACCAACCCGGTCCTGACGCGGCTGATGCGCGATCCGACCGCCCTGCCCTGCGCCATTTCGCTGGTGCCCGGCGATCTGTCCAAGGAGCGGCTGGAGGCCATCACCTGAGAGCCCCGGCGGCTTGACCCAAGCGCCCCGGATCGCCATATCGGGATCAAAGGAGCGCCCCCATGTTCATCCAGACCGAGACGACGCCGAACCCCGCAACGCTGAAATTCCTGCCCGGAGAGACGGTGCTGGGCAGCGGCACGGCCGATTTCCCGACCCCCGAGACCGGGGCCGCATCGCCCCTGGCGCGGCGAATCTTTGCGGTGGACGGCGTGACCGGCGTGTTTCTGGGCCGTGATTTCGTGACCGTCACCAAGGCCGACCAGGTGCCGTGGGATCACCTGAAGCCGTCCGTCCTGGGCGCGATCATGGAGCATTTTCAGTCGGGCGCCCCGGCGATCGAGGGCGCGGCGGCGGACACGGGCGGCCATGTCGCCCATGAGGCCGGCCCGGACGCCGAGATCGTGGTGCAGATCAAGGAACTGCTGGATACGCGCGTCCGCCCGGCGGTTGCGCAGGACGGCGGCGACATCACCTTCCACGGTTTTGATCGCGGCATCGTCTATCTGCACATGCAGGGGGCCTGCGCGGGCTGCCCGTCCTCGACCCTGACGCTGAAGATGGGGATCGAGAACCTGCTGCGTCATTACATCCCCGAGGTCGTCGAGGTCAGGCCCGTTGCCTGACCGGATCACCTCCGATCCAGTGGTCCTGGGATTCGATACATCGGCCGCGCATTGCGCGGCCGCTTTGCTGCGCGGCGATGCGGTCTTGGCGGCGGTCCATGAGGACATGACCAAGGGCCAGGCGGAGCGCCTGATGCCGATGCTGGAGGAGATGCTGGCCGGCGCGGGCCTGGGCTGGGGCGACCTGGACGCGATCGGCGTGGGCACGGGGCCGGGCAACTTCACCGGCATCCGGGTGGCGGTGGCGGCGGCCCGCGGACTGGCCCTGTCCCTGGGCATCCCCGCCATCGGGGTCGAGGCGCCCGAGGCGCTGGCCTGGGGCCTGCCGCGGCCCTGCCGGGTGGTGATCGCGGGGCGGGGCGACATGGTCATCTGGCAGGACTTTGCCGAGGGCGCGGAGGGCCGGCCGCAGCAGACTGCGGCCGGCGCGCTGCCGCCCGGCCCCGCGCAGGCTGCGCCTGCGACAGGAATTGCCGAGGGTGTGGCGCGCCTGGCCGCGGCCCGCGCGCATCTGCCGCAGCCCCGCCCCGCGCCGGTCTATCTGCGGCCGGCGGACGCGGCGCCCGCCCGCGATGCGCCCCCGGTGATCCTGGCGTGACGCCCGAGGATCTGGCCGCGCTGCATGCGCGATGCTTCGACAGCCCGCGCCCCTGGTCGGCCGACGAGTTCGCCAGCCTTCTGGCGGGTCGTGGGACGTTCCTGCTGGAGGCGCCGCACGGTTTCCTGATGGGGCGCGCCATCGCCGGCGAGGCCGAGTTGCTGACCGTGGCCGTGGACCCGCAGGCGCGGCGGGCGGGCACGGGCCGCGCGCTGGTTGCCGCATTCGCGGGCAAAGCGGCGGCGATGGGGGCCGAGGAGGCCTTTCTGGAGGTCGCGCATGACAACCTTGCGGCACGGCGGCTGTATCAGGCCACGGGATGGCTGGAAGCGGGCGTCCGGCGGCGATATTACGGGCCTGCGATGGACGCGATCGTGATGCGTCTGACGCTGCGTGCGACCCAAGAAGGCGGTTGACCGGACCCCGTGCGATGCGCCCTAATCGGGCGATCAGCGGGCCCGTTGAATCGCCCGCGAAAAACAGGATGAGGTTCCTTTATGTCCCTGATGAAATCGCTGCTGGCGGGCTCGGCCCTGGCCGTGCTGTCGACCGGCGCGGCGCTGGCCGATCCGGCGCTGATCTATGACCTGGGCGGCAAGTTCGACAAGTCGTTCAACGAGGCGGCGTTCGGCGGCGCGCAGCGTTGGGTCGAGGAGACCGGCGGCACCTATCGCGAGCTGGAGATGCAGTCCGAGGCGCAGCGCGAGCAGGCGCTCCGCCGCTTGGCCGAGAGCGGATCGAACCCCATCGTCATGACCGGCTTCGCCTTCGGCGACGTGCTGACCAAGGTCGCGGGCGACTATCCGGACACGAAATTCGCCATCATCGACATGGTGGTCGAGGCGCCGAACGTGCAGTCGGTCGTCTTCACCGAGGAGCAGGGCAGCTATCTGGCCGGCGTAATGGCCGGGATGGCGTCCGAATCCGGCACGGTCGGCTTCATCGGCGGCATGGACATCCCGCTGATCCGCAAGTTCGAATGCGGCTTTGCCCAGGGGTTCAAGTCGGTCCAGCCCGAGGGCTCGGTCGTCAGCAACTATACCGGCACGACGCCCGCGGCCTGGAACGACCCGGTCAAGGGCGGTGAGCTGGCGCGCGCGCAGAAGTCGCAGGGTGCCGACGTGATCTATGCGGCCGCGGGCGGCACCGGCATCGGCGTGCTGCAGGCCGCCGCGGACGAGGGCATCCTGGCCATCGGCGTGGACAGCAACCAGAACGCGCTGCATCCGGGCAAGATCCTGACCTCGATGGTCAAGCGCGTGGACAACGCGGTCTTCGACGCCTTCACCGCGGGCACCGACCTGGAGCCGGGCGTCAAGGTCATGGACCTGGCCGCGGGCGGCGTGGACGTCGCCATCGACGAGAACAACGCCGAGCTGGTCACCGCCGAGATGCAGGCCGCCGTGGACGAGGCCAAGGCCGCCATCGCCTCGGGCGAGGTCACGGTGCACGACTTCATGACCGACAACGCCTGCCCGGCCTCGTAATGACCGCCGCAAGCGACATGATGGGGGGGCGGTCGGCGACGGCCGCCCCCGCTGCCATCGAGCTGCGGGGCATCTCGAAGGCGTTCGGGGCGGTTCAGGCGAACCGCGACATCAGCCTGTCGGTGCCGCGCGGCACGATCCACGGCATCATCGGAGAGAACGGCGCGGGCAAGTCGACGCTGATGTCGATCCTCTACGGCTTCTACAAGCCCGACGAGGGCCAGATCCTGGTGGGCGGTCAGCCGATCACCATCAGCGACAGCCAGACCGCGATCCGCGCGGGCATCGGCATGGTGTTCCAGCATTTCAAGCTGGTGCAGAACTTCACCGTGCTGGAGAACATCATCCTGGGCGTCGAGGATGGCGCCCTGCTGCGCCCGTCCCTGTCCAAGGCGCGCGGCGTCCTGAAGCGCCTGGCCGCCGAGTACCAGCTGAACGTGGACCCCGACGAGGTGGTGGAAAACCTTTCCGTCGGGCACCAGCAGCGGGTCGAGATCCTCAAGGCGCTGTATCGCCAGGCCGACATCCTGATCCTGGACGAACCCACCGGCGTGCTGACGCCCGCCGAGGCCGACCATTTGTTCCGCATCCTCAAGGGGCTGCGCGACGAGGGCAAGACGATCATCCTGATCACGCACAAGCTGCGCGAGATCATGGAGATCACCGACAACGTGTCCGTGATGCGCCGCGGCGAGATGGTCGCCTCGGTCCGGACCGCCCAGACCAGCCCCGAACAGCTGGCCGAGCTGATGGTCGGTCGCAAGGTGCTGCTGAACGTGGACAAGCAGCCCGCGCGCCCGCAGGCCCCGGTCCTGGAGGTGCGCGGCCTGACCATGGTCGATGCCGAGGGGGTGGAACGCCTGCGCGGCATCGACCTGGACATCCGCGCCGGAGAGATCCTGGGCATCGCGGGGGTCAGCGGCAACGGCCAGACGCAGCTGCTGGAGATCCTGGGCGGATACCCGGAAAAGGGCGCCAGGGTCACGGGCGACGTGCGCATGAACGGCGCCGCCCTGCCCCTGACCGGGTCGGGCTGCGATGCCGGTCAGCGCCGCCGCGACGGCGTGGGCCACATCCCCGAGGACCGTCAGGTCGAAGGCCTGATCATGGATTTCGCCGCGTGGGAGAACGTGGCCTTCGGCTGGCACGACGCGCCCGAGTTTAACAAGGGCTGGCTGATGGACAACGACGCCATCCGCCGCGACGCCCAGGCCAAGATGGAGCGGTTCGACGTGCGCCCGCGCGACTGCCATCTGGCGGCGCGCAACTTCTCGGGCGGGAACCAGCAGAAGATCGTCGTCGCCCGCGAGATCGAGCGCAATCCCGACCTGCTGCTGATCGGCCAGCCCACGCGCGGCGTCGATATCGGCGCGATCGAGTTCATCCACAAGCAGATCGTGGCGCTGCGTGACGCGGGCAAGGCGATCCTGCTGGTCAGTGTCGAGCTGGACGAGATCCTGGCCCTGTCCGACCGCGTGGCCGTGATGTTCGACGGCCGCATCATGGGCGAACGCCTGCCCGCACAGACCACCACCGGGGAACTGGGCCTGCTGATGGCGGGCATCACCGACACCAGGAACGTCCCCGACGATGCGGGCATCCCGCCGGGAACCGCCCATGACCTGCCGGAGGGACGCGCCTGATGGACAAGATGCCGAAATGGGCGGACGTCATCCTGACGCCGCTGATCTCTCTGGTGCTGGCGATGGGCATTTCCGCGCTGGTGATCCTGGCCATCGGGGAAAGCCCCTGGATGGCGCTGACCACGATGGTCGAAGGGGCGCTCGGCTCCAGCTATGGCTGGGGCTTCACGCTGTATTACGCGACGAACTTCATCTTCACGGGGCTGGCGGTGATGGTCGCCTATCACGCCGCCCTGTTCAACATCGGCGGCGAGGGGCAGGCGGCGATGGGCGGCCTGGGGGTCGCGCTGGTGCTGCTGTTCCTGCCGCTGCCGCATTGGGCGATCGCCCTGCCGGTGGCGATGCTGGGCGCCGCGGCCTTCGGGGCGGCCTGGGCGTTCATCCCCGCGATCCTGCAGGCGAAACGCGGCAGCCACATCGTGATCACCACGATCATGTTCAACTTCATCGCCGCGGCCACGCTGAACTATGTGCTGGTGAACCAGCTGCGCCCGACGGGCAGCATGGACCCGGCCTCCGCCCGCTTCCCCGAGGCCACGAACCTGCCCGCGCTGACCGACATCGCGGCGGGCATGGGCTTTGAATGGGGCCGCAACACGCCGGTCAACGTGACCTTCCTGGTGGCGCTGGCGGCCTGCTTCCTGGTCTGGGTGCTGATCTGGCGCACGCGGCTTGGCTATCAGATCCGCGCCTTCGGCAAGTCCGAACCGGGCGCGGTCTATGCGGGCATCAACCCGGTGCGCATCACCGTCATCGCCATGCTGATCTCAGGCGCGCTGGCGGGGATGATGGCCATCAACAACGTGATGGGCGAATCCGAACGCCTGGTCCTGAACGCGGTCGAGGGTGCGGGATTCATCGGCATCGCGGTCGCGCTGATGGGTCGCAACCACCCCTTGGGCATCCTGCTGGCGGCACTGCTGTTCGGCTTCCTGTATCAGGGTGGCGGAGAGCTGGCGCTGTGGACCACCATCCCGCGTGAGCTGATCATCGTCATCCAGGCCCTGGTGATCCTGTTCACCGGCGCGCTGGACAACATGGTCCGCATGCCGCTGGAACGGTTGTTCCTGACCATGAAACGGACCAGCCGGGGGGCGGTGAAATGAACATCCGCGACTCGCTGATCGCAATGATCGTCCTGGCCATCTGCCTGGTCTGGGCCTTTGCCGACGGCGCCGCCGCCCAGCAGGGCATCGGCAGCGCGCTGCGCCTGATGACGCCGCTGCTGCTGGCCTGCCTGGCGGGGCTTTATTCCGAACGCGCCGGGGTCTTCGACATCGGGCTGGAGGGCAAGATGCTGATGGCAGCCTTCACCGCCGCATCGGTCGCCTACATCACCGGCAGCGCATGGCTGGGCCTGGCCGCGGGCATCGCCGGGTCGCTTGCGCTGTCGCTGATCCATGGCCTCGCCTCGATCACCTTCATGGGCAACCAGCTGATCTCGGGCGTGGCGATCAACTTCCTGGCCTCGGGGCTGACGGTGCTGGTCGGACAGAACGCCTTCGGGCTGGGCGGGCGCACGCCGGCCCTGACCGGTGCGGGGCGGTTCAACCCGATCACCCTGCCCGGCGCCGAGGCGCTGCGCGATGTCCCGGTGCTGGGCCCGATCTATTCAGGGCTGATCTCGGGGCAGACGATCCTGGTCTATGTGGCCTTCGCACTGGTGCCGATCACATGGTGGGTGCTGTACCGCACCCGGTTCGGCCTGCGCCTGCGCGCGGTGGGGGAAAACCCCGCCTCGGTCGATACGGCGGGCGTGTCTGTCACACGTCTGCGCTATACCGCGGTGGCCATCGCAGGGGTGCTGTGCGGCATCGCGGGCGCCTATCTGGCGACCGGCCTGTCGGCGGGCTTCGTCAAGGAGATGACCGCCGGGCGCGGCTTCATCGCGCTGGCAGCGCTGATCTTTGCCAAGTGGCGGCCGTGGCAGGCGCTGTTCGCGACCTTCCTGTTCGGCCTGCTGGAGGCGATCGCCAACCTCTATCCGAACCTGGACCTGGGGATCATCACGGTGCCGTCCATGTTCATGAACGCGCTGCCCTATATCCTGACGGTGGTGATCCTGGCCGGTTTCGTCGGCCGCGCCATCCCGCCCCGCGCCGGAGGAGAGCCCTATGTCAAGGAGCGCTGAGCTGGCCGCCCTGATCCGCGACCGCGCGGGTCAGGAGGCGCCCGAATACGGCCTGATCCTGGGGTCCGGTCTGGGCCATCTGTCCTCCACGGTGGACGGCGTGGCGATCCCCTATGACGACCTGCCGGGCTTTCCCCATGCGGGCGTGTCGGGCCATGTGCCCCAGCTGGTCATCGGCCAGCTGGAGGGGGTGCGGGTCGCGGTCTTCGGGGGGCGGTCGCATTACTATGAATCCGGGCGGGCGGACGCGATGCGTCTGCCGCTGGAGGTGCTGGCGGCCCTGGGATGCGACAAGCTGATCCTGACCAACGCCGCCGGGTCGCTGCGCCCCGACATCCCGACCGGCGGGCTGATGCTGCTGAACGACCACATCGCGTTTGCCGGCACCAACCCCCTGATCGGAGAGGCGACCGACGCGCGCTTTGTGCCCATGACCGACGCGCATGACGCCACGATGCGCGCGGCCCTGCTGGCGGCCGCCGAGGCCGAAGGGGTGGAGCTGCCAGAGGGCGTCTACTGCTGGTTCTCGGGGCCCAGCTTCGAAACCCCGGCCGAGATTCGCGCCGCCCGCACGCTTGGCGCCGATGCCGTGGGCATGTCGACGGTGCCCGAGATCATCCTGGCACGGTTCCTGGGCCTCAGGGCGGCGGCAATCTCGGTCGTCACCAACATGGGGGCGGGGCTGTCCGATGAATCGATCAGCCACGACCACACCAAGGCAATGGCCCCCCTGGGCGCGGCCAAGCTGGAAACCGTGCTGCGCCGTTTCCTGAAGGATCAGGCCAGGTAGCGGGCGAACCAGTCCAGCGTCCGCTGCCACGCCAGTTCCGCGGCCTCAGGGTCGTATCGCGGCGTGGAATCATTGTGGAAGCCGTGGTTGGTGCCCGGATAGACATGCGCCTCATAGGTCTTGCCGGCCTCGGTCAGCGCGGCCTCGTAGGCGGGCCAGGTGGCGTTGACGTTGTCGTCGATCTCGGCGAACTGGAACAGCAGCGGCACCTCGATCTTGGGAACGTCCGCCACGGGGGCCTGCCGGCCATAAAAGGGCACCGACGCGCCCAGTTCCGGATAGGCCACCGCCAGCGCGTTGCACACGCCCCCGCCATAGCAGAAGCCCACCGCGCCGACCTTGCCCGTCGACTGCTCATGCGCCATCAGATGTTCGGCCCCCGCAAAGAAATCGTTCATCAGCAGGGTCGGATCGACCTCGGCCTGCAGGGCGCGCCCCTCCTCGTCATTGCCGGGATAGCCGCCCTTGGAGGTCAGCCCGTCCGGCGCCAGCGCCAGATAGCCCGCCTTGGCCAGGCGCCGCGCGACATCCTCGATGTAGGGGTTCAGGCCGCGGTTCTCGTGGATCACCAGCACCGCGGGCCAGGGCCCCTCGCCCGCCGGGGCCACATGATAGGCACGAACCTCGCCATGCCCCTCGGGCGACGGATAGGTCACGTATTCGGGCAGGATGTCGGGGTCGGTAAAGCTGACCTGCTGTGCCAGCGCATAGTTCGGCCGCAGCATGTTCAACAGCGCCAGCGCCGTGACGCCGCCGACCGCGAACTTGCCAGCCCGGTCCAGGAACTGCCGCTTGGTGATGCGGCCGTGGGCATAGAAATCGTACAGCTCCAGCAGTTCCTGCGGGAAATCCTTGGCACTCATCCGGGTCATCGCGCTCTCCTGACATGGGGTCGCAGTCAGACTAGGCCAGCCCGCCCCCCTGCCCGATCACAAATCGGCGACCGCCCTGCGCGCGGGGCCCGCATCCGCCGTCCGCGACGAACCGCCCGCGGTCATCCGGGCCAGCCCCGCCTCGACCAATCCGGTGGCGGCGTCCAGGTCGGACAGGTCGTCCAGTGCGACGATCTGTCCGCGCCCGTCGTCATGACGCGACCGGTGCTTGTCATAGCGGGGGTCGTAATGATCGCGCAGCAACCCCTCGGACAGATGCTGCCACCGGCCCTGGGCCAGCGCCTGCCGCCAGCCCTCGACACGCTCGGCGGGGTGCAGGGGGGCCATCAGGTCCAATATCGCGGCAACGCGCGCGGGATCGTCGACCATGTCGCGATAGGTCGCGGCGGTAAACGCCGCGCGCGCGGCGACCGGCACCTGCATCTGCAGGCGGGGCGCGGCGCAGATCGCCTGCCACATTGCCTTGGGGACGGTGATCTGGCCGATGCGGCTGCTCTCGGCCTCGATCAGCAGGGGGCGGGCGGGATCCAGACGCTCCAGCGCGACGGCCAGGCGTCCTTCGAACATTTTCTGGCTGGGCTGGCCCTCGGGGTGGCCGCCGAACAGGCTGCCGCGATGGTTGGCCAGCCCCTCCAGGTCGATCACCTGATGGCCGCGCTGCGCCAGCCGCTGCAGGATAGCGGTCTTGGCGCTGCCCGTGTTGCCGTCCAGCACGATCACCGGGGCCGCGATCGGACCGTTCTGCACCCGGTCCACGACCAGCGACCGCCATGCCTTGTAGCCGCCCTGAACCCGCGCCACGCGCCAGCCGATCTGGCTCAGGATCGTGCCGAAGCTGCCCGAGCGCTGCCCACCGCGCCAGCAATAGACCAGCGGCTGCCACGCGCCGCCCCGATCGGCCAGCGGCCCCTGCAGGTGTCGCGCCGCATTGGCCGCGACCAGCGCCGCGCCCAGCTTGCGGGCGTCAAAGGGTGACACCTGCTTGTAGATCGTGCCCACGCGGGCGCGTTCCGCATCCGACAGGACCGGCAGGTTGATCGCTCCGGGCAGGTGATCCTCGGCGTATTCCGCCGGGGCGCGGACATCGATGATGTCGTCGAACCCGGCCAGAACCGGGTCCGCCGCGCTGGCAAGCGTCAGATCCAAGATCAGAAGACGTAGACGGGCGTGCCGATGGGCACCTGGTCGAACAGGCTCATCACGGCCTCGTTGCGCATGCGCAGGCAGCCGTTGGAGACCGCCCGCCCGATCGATCCGGGATCGGTCGTGCCATGGATGCGGATGGCGGTGTCGTTGCCCCGGTCGTCATACAGGTACAGCGCCCGCGCCCCTAGGGGGTTCTGCGGACCGCCGGGCATGCCGTCGGCGTATTTGGCATAGGCGCCGGGGTTGCGTTCGATCATGTCGTCGGTCGGGCGCCAGCTGGGCCATTCGACCTTGCGGCCGATCGTGGCCTTGCCCTTCCAGACCAGTTCGGCCGTGCCGACGGCGACGCCGTAGCGGACCGCCTTGCCCGGTGCGACCACGTGATACAGGAAGAAATCGCGGCTGACGACGACGATGCTGCCGGTCTCGAAATCGTCCCGGATCTCGACCTCGATGGGGGCATAGGGATCGACCGCCGCCTCCTGGGCGCCGGCCAGCGTCGGGGCCAGGGCGGGTGCGGCCACCAGCAGGGCGGCCAGAGAGATCATCTGACGACGGTTCATGGCGCAGTTCCAATCGGTTTGCTTTTCCCCCGGATACAGCGAAACGCCCCCGGCCCGCAACTCACGAGGCCGTTCGGCCGCCTCGCGGCCTTGACCGCGCGTCCCCCGCGCCACATCTGTCACCCATGACACAAGCCGCAGCCCCGATCCCCGCCGATGGCCTGCCCGTCACCCGCCTGGCCATCCAGGGCATGAGCTGCGCGGCCTGTTCGGGACGCGTGGGCCGCGTGCTGTCGGCCCGCCCCGACGTGGCGGATGCGCAGGTGAACCTGGCCACGCACCGCGCCCAGGTCAGCCACGATCCCGCCCTGACCCCGCAGGCCTTGGCGCAAATCGTGACGGATCTGGGCTATCCCGCGACCGTCATCGCCGACCGCGCGCCACCACCCCCGGACGAGGCCCCGGCCCTGCGCCGCGCGGCCCTGACCGCCGCCGCCCTGACCCTGCCCGTCGCGGTGGTCGAGATGGGCGGCCATCTGGTCCCGGCCTTCCACCACTGGCTGCATGCGCTGGTTCCCATGCGCGCGTTGTGGGTCGTGCAGATGATCCTGACGCTGGCGGTGCTGGCAGGACCGGGGCGGCGGTTCTTCGGCACGGGGCTTGCCGCCCTGCGCCGCGGCGCCCCCGAGATGAACAGCCTGGTGGCGCTTGGCGCGGGCACGGCCTTTGCCTTTTCCGCCGTCGTGACCCTGGCCCCCGGCCTGGTCCCCGCCGCCTCGCGCCAGGTGTGGTTCGAGGCCGCGGCGGTGATCGTCACCCTGATCCTGACCGGCCGCTGGCTGGAGGCGCGCGCCAAGGGCCAGGCCGGCGCCGCGATCCGCGCACTGCTGGCCCTGACGCCCGATCACGCGACGGCGCTGCGGGACGGGCATCCGGTGCGTGTCGCGGTGGCCGACCTGCAGCCGGGCAATCTGGTGCAGCTGGCACCCGGCGAACGCATCGCGCTGGACGGCGTGCTGACCGAAGGCGCGGGCCATGTCGACGAATCCATGCTGACGGGCGAACCCGTCCCGGTGCTGCGCGCGCCCGGCGACACGGTGACCGGCGGCACGGTCAACGGCGCGGCCGCGCTGACCTATCGCGTCACGGCCACGGGGCCGGACACCGTGCTGTCGCGGATCGTGGCCCTGGTCGAAGAGGCGCAGGCCGCCCGCCTGCCGGTGCAGGCGCTGGTCGACCGGGTCACGCGGATCTTCGTTCCGGTGGTGATGGGCCTGGCGGTGCTGGCCTTTGCGCTGTGGCTGACCTTTGGTCCCGACCTTGCGCATGCGGTCGTGGCGGCGGTGTCGGTGCTGATTATCGCCTGCCCCTGCGCGATGGGCCTGGCGGTGCCGATGTCGATCATGGTGGGCAGCGGGCGCGGCGCGCGGCTTGGCATCCTGTTCCGCCAGGGCGATGCCCTGCAGAAACTGGCGGGCGCGCGGGTGGTGGCCTTTGACAAGACCGGGACGCTGACGCAAGGCCGCCCCCGCGTGACGCAGATCTGGACCCACGGCATCGACCGCGACGCGGCCCTGCGCCTGACCGCCACGGCCGAGGCCCGATCCGAACACCCCCTGGGCCGCGCGATCCTGGCCGAGGCAGGCGGCATGACGCTGCCCCCGGCGCAATCGGTGACCGCCCTGCCCGGACGCGGCCTGACCGCCACGGTCGAGGGGCGGTCGCTGCTGATCGGCAACGCCTCCGCGCTGCAGGCGGCGGGCATCGTGCCGGACGCCGCCCTGATCCGCCATGCCGATGCCGCATCGACCGATGGCACGACCCCGGTGCACCTGGCCGCCGACGGCCGCCACGTGGCGACATTCGCGCTGGCCGATCCCGAACGCCCGGAATCCGCCGCGGCCATCGCCGCCCTGCGCGACATGGGTCTGCGGACCCAGATGCTGTCGGGCGACCTGCCCGCCACGGCGCAGGCCATGGGCGCGCGGCTTGGCATCGACCGGGCGCAGGGCGGGCTGACCCCCGACGACAAGCTGACCGCGATCCGCGCGATGGGGCCGGGCACCGTCTTCGTAGGTGACGGCATCAACGATGCGCCGGCGCTGGCCGCCGCCGACACGGGCATCGCCATCGGCACCGGGACCGACATCGCCATCGAGGCCGCCGATGCGGTCCTGATGGCGGGCGATCCGCAGGGCGTCGCCCGCGCGATCCGCCTGTCGCGCGCCGTGATGCGCAACATCCGCCAGAACCTGTTCTGGGCATTCGCCTACAATGCCGCGCTGATCCCGGTTGCCATGGGCGCGCTGGTGCCCTTTGGTGGGCCGCAACTGTCGCCCATGCTGGGGGCCGGCGCGATGGCGCTGTCCTCTGTCTTCGTGGTGACCAATGCCCTGCGCCTGAGGACTGCCGCATGATCCTGACCCGCCGCCACCTGTTGACCGCCGCCGCCGCCGCCACGCTGGTCCGCCCCGCCCAGGCACAGGCGCTGCCGCGCATCCTGTGCTTTGGCGACAGCCTGACCGCCGGTTTCGGCCTGGGCCCGACCGAGGGGCTGGTCCCGCAGCTGTCGGCCTGGCTGGCCGATGCAGGGCGCCCGGCGGACCTGATCGATGCGGGGCTGTCGGGGGACACGACCTATGGCGGCCGCGTGCGGATCGAGCTGTCGATGCGCCGCCACCGCCCCGATGCCGTCATGGTCGAGCTGGGCGGCAACGACATGCTGCGCCGCTGGCAGCCCGCCGATGCCGAGGCGAACCTGGACGCGATCCTGCAGACCGCGGGCAGCGGCGGGCGGCCCCTGCTGCTGGTCGGCATCCACGCCCCGGCGGGCCAGCCCGACTGGCGCCGCGCCTGGAGCGGGATCTGGCCGCGTTTGGCCGAACGCCACGGCGCGCTGCTGCTGCAGGATCTGTATGCGCCGCTGGCACAGGTGCCCGCGACCGACAGGGCGCCGCTGCTGCTGCGGGACGGGGTTCACCCGTCTGCCCAGGGCGTGACGCTGATCGTCCGGCACCTGGGTCCGGTGGCCGCCCAACTGGTCGAACGGGCGGCCTGAGGCCCTCAGTGGCCCTGATGGTCGCCGTGGTCGTGATCGGCGGGGGCGGCATCCTCGCGCTGGTTGTCGACGACGACCTGCACCTCCTCGGTGCCGCAATCGCCGAAATCCATCGACAGGGTCAGCGTGTCGCCATCGGCCAGCGGTTCGGCCAGGCCCAGCATCATGATGTGGTCGCCGCCGCGGTTCAGGGCGTGGGTCTGACCGGCGGCGACGGCGATCCCGTCCTCGATCCGGGTCATCTTCATGACGCCGCCTTCCTCGACATGGGTGTGCAGCTCGACCCGCTCGGCCGCGTCGGACGACACGCCCTGCAGGGTGCAGGCGACCTGACGGTGGTTTTCCAGCTGCATGAAGACCGCGCCCACCTTGGGGTTGGTGCTGCGCGCATAGGCGTCGTTGGCGTGCATGCCGTCATGGGCAAGGGCGGCCACCGGGGACAGCACCGCGACGGCGGCCAGGATCGACAGTTTCATTCGGCAAGGTCCTTGGATGGGGCCGGGGCGCGCACAGGCCGCACCGCACGGGCCGGGGGTTCCGAACATGCAAAAGCCCCGCCGGAACGGCAGGGCCATGCATCATCCGACGATCATCGGATCAGGCGGTCGCGGCAGCCGATTCGGCCTTGACCAGGTCGCGCTTGATCTTCTGGGCGCGGTCCGACAGCTCGGTGTCCTTGGCTTTGGCCAGGAAGGCGTCCAGGCCGCCACGGTGATCGACCGAACGCAGCGCCGCGGCCGAGATGCGCAGCGAGTAGCCGCGGCCCAGCTTTTCGGACAGCAGCGTGACCTCGTTCAGGTTCGGCAGGAACCGGCGACGGGTCTTGTTGTTGGCATGGCTGACATTGTTACCGCTCATCGGGCCTTTGCCGGTCAGTTCGCAGACGCGCGACATGGTGTGTTCCTTCGTCTCAGCTGTGCGGGCGGGGGGTCCGTCCCAATGTGAAAAGGCGCCGCGAGGCAGCGCCCGGAATTCCGTTCGCGGGTGGCTACCGCATGAGGGGCGCGTCGTCAAGCCTTGTCAGGTGATTCCATAGCCGCGCTCCAGCGCGATCAGGCGCTCCTTGCGCCACAGGCCGCCCGCATATCCGGTCATGGTGCCATCTGTGCCGATGACCCGGTGACAGGGCACGACCAGCGCCAGCCGGTTCGCCCCATTGGCCGCCGCGACCGCGCGGACGGCGGTCGGATGGCCGATGGCCGCGGCAAGCTGCGCATAGCTGCGCGTTCGGCCCGCGGGAATCGCCTGCAGTTCCTGCCAGACGCGGGTCTGGAACGGCGTGCCGCGCAGGCGCACCGGCAGGTCCAGCCGCCCGTCGCTGCCCGCGAAGAACCGGGCCAAAGCGGCCTCGGCCCGGTCGGTCACCGCGGTGCGGCCCAGCCCGATCCGCCCCCCCACCATCACCGACAGCCGCCGCAGCCCCTGGGACAGCGCCTTGCGGTCGGTGAATTCCAGCAGGTGCAGGGCGTCGTCATCGGCGATGGCGATCATCCCGCCCAGGGGCGTATCGATCCAGTCCGCGCGCAGGTCCGCGGCCCCCCGCATCTGGTGCGGCGCATGCCCGAACAGGCGTGCAAAGGCCTGCCGGAACCCCGATGCCGAATCGAACCCCGCGTCCAGCTGTGCGTCGATCATCCTGCCTCCTTGCGTCAATGTGGTCAGGCCCGCGCGCAGTCGTGCCGCGCGCGCCAGCTGCAGAAAGCTGGTGCCCAGATGCTGGCGGAACAGCCGCCGCACGGTCGAGGGGTCATGGCCCAGGGCGGTCAGGTCCGCCTCGGACCAGCGGCGGGCGGGGTCGGCGGCCAGCGCCGCGCCCAACGTGGCGACCAGCGGCGGCACCTGCCCTTCGGGACGGCAGCGCAGGCAAGGGCGAAACCCCGCGGCCCGCGCGGCGGCGGCATCCGCGAACCAGCGGCAGTTGTCGCGCCGCGGCTTGCGCGCCGGGCAGCTCAGCCGGCAAAAGATCCCGGTCGAGGTGACGCCGACCAGCGCCCGCCCGTCATATCCCGGATCGCGCGCCAGCAGCGCGGCATACAGATCGTCATGGTCCGGCATCGCCCCCTCCTGTGCGGACCGGTCTAGCCGATTCGCGGACAGGGCGCGGCGCGTTTTCGGGCATTTCATCGCGGCTGCCGCAACCAGTCCAGCATCTGGCGCGCCGCCTCGACCGGGGGCAGCGCGCCTTGGGTGACACGGGCGCCCAGATCACCGATGCGCACGCGGGCGTCCGGGGCGTCCAGCTGCGCCAGCAGCCCGCCCTGCAGTTCGGCCATGAACCAGTCGCGCGCCTGTTCGGCCCGGATGCGGTCGAAATGACCGGCCTCGCGGCGCCAGTCGGCCAGATGGCGCATGCAGGACCAGGCTTCGGGCAGGCCCGCGCCGGTGGTCGCGCTGACCGGCATGGCCTTGGGAAAGCCGTCGGGGTCCTGCGGGCGCTTGCGCAGCAGGCGCAGCGCGCCCGCGTAATCGGCCACCGTCCGGCGCGCGGGTGGCAGCAGGTCGCCGTCGGCCTTGTTCACCAGGATCAGGTCGGCCATCTCCATGATGCCGCGCTTGACCCCCTGCAATTCGTCGCCGCCCGCAGGCGCCAGCAGCAGGATGAACAGGTCCGACATCTGTGCGACCAGGGTTTCGGACTGGCCGACGCCCACCGTCTCGATCAGGACCACGTCATGGCCCGCGGCCTCGCACAGGCGGATCGCCTCGCGCGTGCGGCGGGCGACGCCGCCCAGATGTGCGCTGGAGGGGCTGGGCCGGACATAGGCGCGCGGGTTGCGCGACAGAAGCTCCATCCGCGTCTTGTCCCCCAGGATCGAACCGCCCGACCGGGTCGAGGACGGATCGACCGCCAGCACCGCGACGCGCAGCCCCTGTTCGGTCAGCATCGTGCCGAACGCCTCGATGAAGGTCGACTTGCCCACCCCCGGCGTGCCTGACAGGCCGATGCGCAGGGCCGTGCTGTCGGGCAGCGCCGCGATCAGGCGGCCTGCGCGGTCGCGATGGTCGGGGCGGGTCGATTCCACCAGGGTGATCGCGCGCGACAGCGCCCGCCGATCGCCCCGCAGCAAGGGTGTCAGAAGATCGTCCGTCGTCATCGCCGCCTTGTCCCGCTTTGCGCGAGACACTGGACCAGGCAACGCCGGGGGGCAACCCCGTCGACCTTGTGCCATGGGCCGGCAAGGCGTAATCTGGCGCCATCCCGCGTGGAGGTCCCGTCATGCCCATCCTGTCCCGCCGCACCGTCCTGATGGGCGCCGCGGCCGTGATGCTGCCCCTGGGGGTGCGGGCTGCGCCGCCGTCGGGCTGGCGGCTGATGATGGTCGAATCGCCCGCCTGCCACCATTGCCGCGCCTGGCATGCCCAGATCGGGCCGGGCTATGCGGCCTCGGCCGCGGGGCGGGCTGCGCCGATCCTGCATGTCGACGTGGATGGCCCCTATCCCGATGGGCTGGCACTGGCACGACGACCTTGGATCACGCCCACCTTCGTGCTGCTGTCGGACGGATCCGAGGCGGGCCGGATCGAGGGTTATGTCGGCCAGCGCTATTTCTATCCCGTGCTGGAGGAGATGATGCGCGGTGCGGGACTGACACTGGGCGCGTGATATTCCCGCGGTGGCGGCGCGCCGGGCTTTCTGTCGCTGTCGGCATGCGCTAGTCAGGCACCCAGACAATTTGCGAAGGTGCCGCCATGCATGACATCCGTGCGATCCGTGACAATCCCGATGCCTTCGAGGCGGCGCTGAACCGCCGCGGGCTGACCGGCCTGACCGCGCAGATCCTGTCGTTGGACGAGGCCCGCCGCGGTCGCATCGCCGCCGCCGAGACCGCGCAGGCTGACCAGAACAAGGCCAGCAAGGACGTGGGCGCAGCCAAGGCGCGGGGCGACGACGCCGAGTTCGAGCGTCTGCGCGCGCTGGTCGCCACGACCAAGGCCGACATCGCCCGCATGCAGGCAGAGGCCGCCGATCTGGACGCGCAGCTGCGCGACCTACTGCTGGGCATTCCGAACCTGCCGCTGGACCGTGTCCCCGAGGGCCGGGACGAGGACGACAATGTCGAGCTGCGCCGGTGGGGCACGCCTGCGGCCCTGGACTTTGCCCCGGTCGAGCATTTCCAGATCCCCGGCGTCGTGCCGGGCATGGATTTCCAGACCGGCGCCAAGCTGTCCGGCAGCCGCTTCGTCGTGCTGAAGGGGGCGGTCGCGCGCATCCATCGCGCACTGGCGCAGTTCATGGTCGACCTGCATGTCGACCAGCACGGGCTGGAGGAGACCTGGACCCCCGTCCTGGTGCTGGAACAGATGATGCTGGGCACCGGCCAGCTGCCCAAGTTCGGAGAAGACAGCTATCTGACCCGCGAAGGGTACTGGCTGATCCCCACATCCGAGGTGACGCTGACGAACACCGTGAACGGCGACCTGCTGGACCAGGCCGCCCTGCCCCGCCGCATGGTCGCGCACAGCCAGTGCTTCCGATCCGAGGCAGGCAGCGCGGGCCGCGACACCACCGGCATGCTGCGCCAGCACCAGTTCGAGAAGGTCGAGATGGTGTCGATCACCGACGCCGATACCGGTCTGGCCGAACATGACCGCATGACCCGCTGCGCCGAGGCCGTGCTGGAGGCGCTGGAGCTGCCCTATCGCACGATGATCCTGTGCACCGGCGACATGGGCGCGGGCGCGCGCATCACCCACGACCTGGAGGTCTGGCTGCCCGGACAGGACCGCTATCGCGAGATCAGCAGCGTCAGCTATTGCGGCGACTATCAGGGACGGCGGATGAACGCGCGCTATCGCCCGGCAGGCGGGGGCAAGCCGGAATTCGTGCACACCCTGAACGGGTCCGGCCTGGCCGTCGGGCGCGCGCTGATCGCGGTGCTGGAAAACGGCCAGCAGGCCGACGGATCGGTCCGCCTGCCCGCGGTCCTGCACCCCTATCTGAAGGGCGCGACCACGCTGACTGGCCAGGGATCGCTGGCCTGACACCCCGATTGCGGACGGCGCGAAACTGCCGCAGGCCGGCGCGCGTTGGCCTGCATGACACGGATCGGTTCAGTCTTGCATCTGGTGGTCGCCGCGATCTTCGTCATCTGCGGCGTGATCTTCGCGATGCAGCCCGATGCGCGCATCATCACGGACGCGGCGCGTCTGGCGGCGCCGCTGCTGCCGCCCGTCGCGCCGACCAGCATCGCCATTCCCCACCTGTACCTGAACCCCGACAACCTGTTGATGTGGATGCTGCTGATCGCCGTCTGGATGATGGTGATGCTGGATGCCGTCGGACAGTGGATCGACCCGTCTGATGACGAGCCGATCCGCGCGGGCCGACCGCGCGTGTGGCCGATGCTGCTGGGGGCGCTGGTCCTGGCATCGGTCTGGCCACTGCTGATCGACAATCCGGGCGTGCTGACCCTGGCCTCCGTGGCCGGGGCCGTCGCCGCGACGGTGGGCGCCCGGCGCGCGGCGGGTCGGCATCGCCCCGCAATCGGCTTTCTGGCCGGATGGGCCACTGCCCTGGCCTCGGCCGCGCTGGCGGAGCTGACCGCCGTGCAGTTCGGCCTGTCCGCACAGATCGTGTCGGCCGTGGCGATCCTGCCCGCCGCGGCCCTCGGCATGGCCGCGCAGATGTGGATCGGCCCAAGCGTGGGCTATTCCGTGGCGCTGATCTGGGCATTCTGCGGGCTGGCCATCTCGACCATGGGCAGCGATCCCATGATCGCGCTGGCCGCGATCATCGGGATCAGCGCGATGGCCACGGTGCTGATCCGCGCGGCCAGCTGAGCCGGGTCAGCTGCCCTTGGGTTTCTGGCGATGCTTGTGCTTGGACAGCGCACCAGACTGCACGATCTTGGTAGCCTTGGCCTTGTAGGGGTTCTCGCCGCCCTGATCGCGGAAGAACAGGCGGATCGGCGTGCCGGGCATGTCGAAATCGGTCCGCAGCCCATTGATCAGATACCGCTGATAGCTGGTGGGGATCTGGTCGGTATGTGTCGATTTCACGATGAACGCAGGCGGACGCGTCTTGACCTGCGTCATGTAGCGCAGGCGGATGCGGCGGCCGCCGGGGGCCGGGGGCGGATGGCTTTCGGTCATCGCACCCAGCCACTGGTTCAGGCGGGCGGTCGGCACGCGGCGGTTCCAGACCTCATGCGCCTTGATGACGGCGTTGTGCAGGCGGTCCAGCCCCTTGCCGGTCTTGGCCGACACGGTGATCAGCGGCGCGCCACGCAGCTGCGGCAGCAGCTTTTCGAAACTGGCGCGCATCTCGTTCAGCTTGTGGGACTTGTCGTCCTCTGTGTCCCACTTGTTCACGGCGATGACGACGGCGCGGCCCTCGGTCTCGGCGAAATCGGCAATGCGCAGATCCTGGGTCTCGAAGGGGATCTCGACGTCCAGCAGGACGACGACGACCTCGGCAAAGCGCACGGCCCGCAGGCCGTCGGCCACCGAGAGCTTCTCCAGCTTCTCGGTCACGCGGGCGCGCTTGCGCATGCCGGCCGTGTCGAAGATGCGCATGGGCGTGCCCATGAAGTTCGTGGTCACGCTGATCGAATCGCGGGTGATCCCGGCCTCGGGGCCGGTCAGTAGGCGGTCCTGCCCCAGGATCTTGTTGATCAGCGTCGACTTGCCCGCATTGGGGCGGCCGATCACGGCGATCTGCAGGGGACGGGCCTCGGACGGGCGCCAGTCCTCGGAACCCTCGCCCGATTCGGCGTCCTCCTCGGACAGGTCCAGGTCTGTCACGGCCTCGATCGGGGCGGGACGCTCGGCCTCGATCCGGTCGGCCAGGGGCATCAGCACGCCATAAAGGTCGTCCATCCCCTCGCCATGCTCGGCCGAGATGCGCAGGGGCTCGCCCAGGCCAAGGGCATAGGCCTCCATGGCCCCCGCCTCTCCGGCGCGGCCCTCGGACTTATTGGCGGCGACGATGACGTGCTTGGCGCGGCGGCGCAGGATCTCGGCGAAATACTCGTCGGCCGCGGTGATGCCGATGCGCGCGTCGACGACGAACAGGCAGATGTCGGCCTCGTCAACGGCGCGTTCGGTCAGGCGGCGCATGCGCCCCTGAAGGCTGTCATCCTCGGCCATCTCCAGGCCCGCGCTGTCGATCACGACAAAGCGCAGGTCGCCAAGGCGGCCCGCGCCCTCGCGGATGTCGCGGGTCACGCCGGGCTGGTCATCGACCAGCGCAAGTTTCTTGCCAACCAGGCGGTTGAACAGGGTGGACTTGCCCACATTGGGCCGCCCGACGATCGCAAGGGTGAATGTCATCTGAACGCATGCAACTGGCCGTTGCGCGCAACGACGTAAAGGGTTTGACCGGCGACCACCGGGGCCGATGCCGCCCCACCGGGGATCGCCACCTGACCGACCAGCGCGCCGGAGGCGGGATCGAAGCTGCGCAACATGCCATCGCTGGAGGCGATATGCAACCGCCCCCCGGCCAGCACGGGACCGTAATGCGCGTGGACCGCATCCTGACGCCGCACGCGCTGCGTGGTGTAATACGGCAGGGGCTGGCGCCAGACGACGCCGCCCGTCGCCGCATCCAGCCGGACCAGCTGGGCCTGGTCGTTCACGGCAAAGACCGACCCGCCCGCGACGACGACCGGGCTGTTGGCGCCCTCGTCCGCGGTCCAGTCGTTCAGGCCGGTCGACAGCTCGACCGCGCTGATGCGCCCGGAAGAGGTGCCCGAATAGACGCGCCCGCCCGCGATCACCGGATCGCCGGTCACGTCACGGACCACCGCGATGGCGCGTCCGGGACGGGTGCCCGCGATCTGCGACGTCCAGTTGGTCAGGCCCGACTGGCGGTCCACCGCCACGATCTGCCCCGACGAGAACGGGAACACCACCGTGTCGCCCTGCACGGCCGGGACCGACACGCCCATGACGCCCGACCCCGACGGCGTGCCCGCCGCCTGCCACAGCACGCGCCCGTCGCTGGCGCGCACGGCCCAGCCCACGGCGTTCCGGGCCGCGACATAGACCACGCCGTCCTGCACGGCCGGGCCGCCGCCGATAGAGGCCTCGACCCGCTGGCGCCAAAGCACGGCGCCGCTGGCCGCGTCCAGCGCGACCAGTTCGCCGAAACCGGTGGTGACGAAGACGCGACCGCCCTCATAGGCCAGACCTCCGCCCGAGGCGCTGTCGACATTCTCCAGCGCGGGCGTCACGTCGGTGGACCAGGCGCGCCCGCCGTTCAGCGCGGTCGCGGTGACGCGGGCGCGGCTGTCCAGGGTGAAGACCCGGCCCGCCGCCACGACGGGGTCGGCGGTAATGCGGTGACGACGGGTTTCGCCCTGGCCGATCGATGCGGACCACAGGGCCGTGCCGCCCGCGCCCAGGGCCAGATGGCCCGGCGCATGGGCGGCGTTGCCGCCGCGATGGGTCCATTCGCCGTTGGTGACCGGGGCGGACAGGGACAGCGCGGTGCCGGTGATGCCCGCCGCACCCTCGACCGCGGGACCGTCGGCCGAGATGACGGCCAGGGGGTCCAGGCGCTCTCCGGGCAGGATGATTTCGCGGTCGCCGCAGCCGGCAAGTCCCAGTCCGGCGGCCATCGCCAAGGTCAGTCGCAGCATGGCGGTCATCCCTGTCTCTCAGTCCGTTATTCGGTCGGTTCGGGCGTCTCGCCCAAGGCGATCATCATCTCGGACAGGCGACGACGCAAGGCCTCGGTCAGGCCGTCCTTGTCCTGGATCTGGCGGATCAGGGTGATCGCATCCTCGGGGCGCCCGGCACCGATCAGGGCCACGGCCTTCTGTTCCAGCGCCAGCAGCTCGAACGGTGCACCGGCGCGCGACAGGCGGGTCAGGATGGCGTCGCGTTCGGCCGCATCCATCTGTGCGCCCTGTGCCATCACCAGCTTCAGCTGCGCCAGCTCTCCCAGCACGCTGTCGGGCTGGGCATCGGCCACGCCCTGCAGCGCCTGTGCGCGGGCATCGGGATCGGTCTGCGCGCCCGCGGCCAGCAGCCCGGTCAGCGCCTGCCGCCCGGCCGAGCCGCGCGGATCGACGGCCAGAACGGCGGCGGGGTCGTTCTGGGCCTCGGCCGCCAGGATCGCATCGCCCCAGGCCTGCGCCGCGGCGCGGTCCTGGGCGGCGCTGTATTCGCGCCAAGCGGTAAATCCGACCACCGCCACGATCACCAGGACCACGATCCAGCCGTAACGGCGCATCGCCCCGTACAGGCGGTCGCGCCGCAGCTCTTCGGTGACTTCGTCGATGAAGGTGTCGCTCTGGTTGGCCATGCCCGCCCTGCCGATCTGTCCTGTGTTCCCGTGGTCTTATACCGCGATGGGCGGAAATGCCAATGCCGGCGCGGGCGCCACGCAAAAGGCCCGCCACAGGGGGCGGGCCTTTCGATCGATGCGTCAGACCTCACATGCGCGAGGCGACGTTCTCCCAGTTCACCAGCTTGTCCAGGAAGTTCTCCAGGTACTTGGGGCGCGCGTTGCGGAAGTCGATGTAGTAGCTGTGCTCCCACACGTCGCAGCCCAGCAGCGCCGTCTGACCGGTGCACAGCGGGTTCACGCCGTTCTCGGTCTTGGTGATCTCCAGCCTGCCGTCGGCATTCTTGACCAGCCAGACCCAGCCCGACCCGAACTGGCCGACGCCGGCCTCGGCGAACTTCTTCTTGAACTCCTCGACGGAACCGAAGCTGTCCTTGATCGCGGCTTCAAGGTTGGCGGGCATCGGGCCGGGGTTCGGGCCCATCATCTCCCAGAACTGGGCGTGGTTCCAATGCTGGCTGGCATTGTTGAAGATGCCGTTCTGCGCCACGGCGCCCTTCTGATAGGTGCCCTTGACGATATCCTCCAGCGACTTGCCTTCCCACTCGGTCCCGGCCACCAGCTCGTTCAACTTGGTGACATAGGCGTTGTGGTGCTTGTCGTGGTGATACTCCAGCGTCTCGCGCGACATGCCGCCGGCTTCCAGGGCATCGTGCGAATAGGGAAGATCGGGAAGGGTGAAGGCCATTTTGCGGTCCTTTCGAAAGGGTTGGTTCGGCTCGGCGCGAACGGTCGCGCATTCGGGGGACCAACGCAAGGGGTGGACCGGGGTTCCGATCCCCCCTTGCGCCAAGGTGGTCAGCGCGGCGCCAGCTGGCTGCCCGGCATGGCCGCATTGGTCAGGATCAGCGACAGGTAGTCCGCTGTCGAGCGAAAGCCGATCACGCGGAACCCGCCGTCCACCCGCCAGAAGGCTGCGGCGGTCTGCGCCATGCGCGTGCGGCGCAAGACGCCTGACGGCAAGGCCGCGGCATCGACCGGGGCGAGTTTCGCGATCACGTCCGCGGCATGGGGGCCCATCACGTCAAAGACCGCACGGGCATCCGACACGTCGGCCACCAGCCCGTGTTCACCCGTCAGCGCCTGCGTCAGGTCCGACAGCGCGGCGGAAAGGTCCGATGCGGGCAGGATCAGCAACAGCTCGTCCGGCGACATCCACGCCATGGTGCGGCTGCCGTCGGTCACGGTGCCGGTCGCGTCGGGGATGGCCAGGCCCGCGGCCTCGGCCAGGGCGTCGCCCGCGCGGTCCAGATCGGCCCGGATGGTGATCATGCCCAGGCCCGCGACGGGGGTGATGGTAGCCAGCGCTTCAGCCATTCTGACGGCTTCCTTCCTTGTCGTAGAAGACCGGATCGACGATCCGCGCCTGCATCACCGCACCGTCCGGCATCGGGAAATCCAGGACCTGCCCCATGCGGGCCGGACCGTGGCGGACCAGGCCCATCGCGATGGGCTTGTCCAGCGTCGGCGAGTGATAGCTGGAGGTGATGCGCCCCTGGGTCTTGCGCTGGCCGTTGCCGTTCGTGCCGTCCGCCACCGCATAGGCGCCGTCGGGTATGACCTTGCCGGACAGGCTCTCCAGCCCCACCAGCTTCCAGCGGGTGCCGTCGGTCATGTGGCTGCGGCGTTGGGCGCGCTTGCCGATATAGTCGGCCTTCTTTTTGGATATCGCCCAGTCCAGCCCCAGATCCTGGGGGATGATGGTGCCGTCGGTCTCGTCCCCGATCATGATGAAGCCCTTTTCGGCGCGCATCACGTGCATGGCCTCGGTCCCGTATGGGGTGATGCCCAGATCGCGGCCGACCTCGTGCAGACGCTCCCACAGCTCCAGCCCGCGATTGGCGGGCACCGCGATCTCATAGCTGAGCTCACCCGAGAAGCTGATGCGGAAGATGCGGGCGGGGATGCCCGCGATGTCGCCTTCGGCCCATTGCATGAAGGGCAGCGCCTCGGCCGACAGATCGATGCTGCCCGGCAGGCGTTCCAGCAGGGCGCGGGCCTTGGGTCCGGCCACGGCGATCTGGGCGAACTGTTCGGTCAGGTTGGCGGTATAGACCTTCCAGTCCCACCATTCGCATTGCAGCCAGTCCTCCATGTGCCCATGGATGCGGTCCGCGCCGCCGGTGGTGGTGTGGCACAGCCAGGTGTCGTCGGACAGGCGCGCCACGACGCCGTCATCCATCAGGAAGCCGTTCTCGTTGCACATCAGGCCATAGCGGCATTTGCCGACCGGCAGGGTGGACATCATGTTGGTGTACAGCATGTCCAGGAACCGCCCCGCATCGGGCCCCTTGACGATGATCTTGCCCAGGGTCGAGGCGTCCAGCGTGCCGACGCCGGCCCGCACCGCCAGGATCTCGCGGTTGACGGCGGCGTGGCGATCCTCGGTCGCGCGGGGATAGGCATAGGGGCGGCGCCAGTGGCCCACCGGCTCCCAGCTGGCGCCGTTGCGGTCGTGCCATGCGTGGATCGGCGTCTTGCGCAGCGGCTGGAAGGCCTCGTCCTTGGCCTCGGCCGCGATGGTGGCCAGGGTCAGCGGCGTGTAGGGCGGACGGAACGTGGTGGTGCCGGTCGCCTGGATGGGCTGGTTCAGCGCGTTGGACAGCACCGCCAAGCCGTTGATGTTGGACAGCTTACCCTGGTCGGTCGCCATGCCAAGCGTGGTATAGCGCTTGGTGTGCTCCACGCTGGCATAGCCCTCCTGGGCGGCCAGTTCGACATCGGTGACCTTCACGTCGTTCTGGAAATCCAGCCACATCTTGGCGCGCAGCTTGTAGGGCGCGCGGGCGGGCATGACCCAGACAGGCATGGTCACACCCGCAGGGCTTTCCAGATCGCCGGCGCAGTGCAGATCACCATTGGCGGCCCCCACGACGGTCACGTTGCCCTGCCCGTCCGCACCCAGGGGCGGGCGGTCGGGGTCGGGGCGGAACATCGATTGCGCCTCGTCCCAGGTCAGCTTGCCGCCGCAATGCGAATAGAGATGCACGACCGGCGACCAGCCGCCCGACATGGCCACCACGTCACAATCGACGGTCTGGCGCGGCGCGCCGTCGCCTTGGTGGTCACACAGCACCACTCCCTCGACATGCTTGCCCCCCTTGACCTTGGCGACGGCCGTGCCGGTCAGGACGGTGATGCCCGCGGCCCGCGCGGCCTGGGGCAGCGCCCCGTCGGCGGTGGGACGGGCATCGATGATGGCCGGCACCTCCAGCCCCGCGGCATGGGCCGTCAGGGCGGTGCGATAGGCGTCGTCGTTGTTCGTGACCACGACGATGCGCCGCCCCGGTGCCACGGCGTAATCGGTGATGAAGTCGCGGACGGCGCTGGCCAGCATCACGCCCGGCACGTCGTTGCAGGCAAAGGACAAGGGACGCTCCAGCGCGCCGGTCGCAGCGATCACCCGGCCCGCCCGGATGCGCCACAGGCGCTGGCGGGGAATGCCCTGGTTCGGGTCGTGATCGGCCAGCGATTCCCGCGCGATCAGATAGCCGTGGTCGTAAAGGCCGGTGGCCATGGTGTTGCTGCGCAGGGTGACGGTGTCACGGCCTTGCAGGTCGGCCAGCAGCGCGTCGATGGCGGCCTGTCCGCCGTCGTGGTCGGTGGGCGTGCGCCCGCCCCAATGGGCGCCCTGTTCCAGGACCAGGACCGTGCCGCCCGCCAGTGCCGCGTCGCGTGCAGCGGTCAGGCCCGCGATGCCGCCGCCGACCACGACCGTATCGGCAAAGCCGTAGGCCTGTTCATAGCGGTCCGGATCGGGGTCGGTCGGTGCCCGGCCCAGGCCCGCGCTGCGGCGGATGATCGGTTCGAACAGGTGCTTCCAGAAGGGGCGCGGATGGATGAAGGTCTTGTAGTAGAAGCCCGCCGGAAAGACAGGCGACAGCCAATTGTTCACCGCGCCCACATCGGCATCCAGGCTGGGCCAGCAGTTCTGGCTGCGCGTGACCATGCCGTGGGTCAGGGGCGTGGTGGTGGTGCGCTGGTTCGGTTCGAACCGGCCGCCCTGGCCCAGGCCCAGCAGCGCGTTCGGCTCCTCGGCGCCCGAGGCCAGGGGACCGCGTGGGCGGTGATACTTGAAGGACCGGCCCATCAGCATCTGGCCGTTGGCCAGAAGCGCCGAGGCGATGGTGTCGCCGGTCAGCCCGCGCAGGTGGCGGCCGTCAAAGCGGAACGGCACCTGCCAGGCACGGTCGATGCGGCGGCCACCGGCGGGCAGTCGGAAGGGGGGCGTGTGGGTCATTCGGCGATGCCTTCGGCGGGGGTCCAGTCGGGTGTCCAGTCGGGGCGGACCTTGCGGATCGCCTCCACGATCTGGGCAGGGGGATGGGGCGTCTGCGCCCTGTAGGTTCCGAACACCTGCAGCGTGGCGGTGCAGCGCGCGGCCAGGAACCACTTTCCGCAGCCATAGGCATGGCGCCAGCGTTCGAAATGCACGCCCTTGGCGTTCTTGCGCGCGAACAGGTAGCTTTCGAACTCCTCGTCGGTGCCGTTCGGGCCGATGCGGGCCAGGTGCGCCTCTCCGCCGGGATGCAGTTCGGTTTCCTCGGCGTTCACACCGCAATAGGGACAGGTCAGGATCAGCATCGGGCTTCCTTGGGGTGCGAGAGTTGCGGATGCGAAAAGGCACCGCAGCGGCGCAAGCCGGCGGTGCCGTCTGTCCGACATGCCGTCGGACGCAGGCCGGGGGCTGACCGCCCCCGGACCCCCGTGGTCGCGCGGGACGACCGGGCCGTCCCGCGCGTCAGGGCATCAGTTGGCCGGAGCCGGGGTTGCCGGTTCGGCAGGGGCGTCGACGGCCGCGGGGCTGTCGGTCTCGACAGAGACGGCAGGGGCGTCGGCCGCAGGTTCGGCCGCCGGCGTGTCGACGCTGATGTTGGTCGTGTCGCCTTCGACCGGGTCGGTCGTGGCAACGCCGGTCGGTTCGCCTGACATGAAGAAGAACAGCAGTGCAACGACGACGACGATGCCGCCGACGATGAAGTAGAGGCCATTGTTGTTGCGGTCAGCCATGATGAACCCTTTCGGTCGGACCTGTCATGGCAAGGCAATTCGCGGATGGCGTCCGGGGTTCCGTCGCGGGAAAACATCGGCGCGCCCTCGCCTAATGCGCGACGCCGGCGGCGACCGATTCGTCGATGAACCGGCCTTCGCGGAAGCGGTTCAACCCGAAATCGGCGGCCAGCGGACCCGGCGTTCCCTTGGCGACCAGCTCGGCCATCGCCCAGCCGGAACCGGGGATCGCCTTGAACCCGCCGGTGCCCCACCCGCAGTTCACGAAGATGCCGCCCACCGGGGTCGACGACAGGATCGGGGACCGGTCGCCGGTCATGTCGACGATGCCGCCCCATTGGCGCAGCATCTTCAGGCGGCTGATCATCGGGAAGGTCTCGATCAGGGCGCGGACGGTTTCCTCGACATGCTGCCAGGAGCCGCGCTGTGTAAAGTTGTTGAACCCGTCGGTGCCGCCGCCGATCACCATCTCTCCCTTGTCGGACTGCGACATGTAGCCGTGGACGGTGTTTGCCATCACGACCACATCCATGCAGGGCTTGATCGGTTCGCTGACAAGCGCCTGCAGCGCGACGCTTTCGATGGGCAGGCGGAACCCGGCCATGGCCGCCAGCTGGCTGGAATGGCCCGCGACCACGATCGCCAGCTTGTCGCAGCCGATGCGCCCCTTGGAGGTGTTGACGGCGCGGACCTGCCCGCCCTCGGTCTCGACCCCCGTCACCTCGCAGTTCTGGATGATGTGCATGCCCATGTCGGAACAGGCCCGCGCATAGCCCCAGGCCACCGCGTCATGGCGCGCCGTGCCCCCGCGGGCCTGATAAAGGCCGCCCAGCACCGGATAGCGCGGCCCGTCCAGATTGATGATCGGCACCTTGGCCTTCAGCTGCTGGGGGTCCAGCCATTCGGTCTGAACGCCCTGCAGGTTGTTGGCATAGACGGTGCGCTTGTAGCCGCGGATCTCGTGCTCGGTCTGGGCCAGCATGATCAGCCCGCGCGGGCTGAACATGATGTTGTAGTTCAGGTCCTGGGACAGGGTCTCGTACAGGCTGCGCGACTTTTCATAGATCGCCGCCGACGGGTCCTGCAGATAGTTCGATCGGATGATGGTCGTGTTGCGACCCGTGTTGCCGCCGCCCAGCCAGCCCTTCTCGATCACCGCGACGTCGGTGATGCCGAAGTTCTTGCCCAGGTAATAGGCCGTCGCCAACCCGTGCCCGCCCGCACCGACCACGATCACCTTGTAGCGCGATTTCGGTTCCGGGCTGGCCCAGGCCCGCGTCCAGCCCTTGTGCTGACGCAGCGCCTCGCGGGCGATGGCAAAGACGGAATAGCGTCGGGCGCGGGGGGCTTCGGGCATGGTGCCTCTCAGGAAACGGGTTGCCTGCACCATGGCTGCGGCGGGCCCGACCCTCAAGGCGGCTTGCGGCAGATCGCGGCGAAATGCGACATGCGACATTCGGACAGCCCTGTCGCAGCGCGCTTTCGGTCCGCCGCCATCCGCGCTAGGAACGGGGCCAACCGGAGGTGACGCATGTTCTGGATCCTGGCTGCCGCCCTGACGGCCATCACGGCCCTTGCCATCCTGTCGCCCCTGCGGCGGGGCCGCGAGGGTGCCGCCCCTGCCGCGGCCTACGACCTGCGCGTCTATCGCGACCAGCTGGCCGAGGTCGAACGCGACCTGGACCGCGGCGTGATCGGCCCCGACGACGCGCAGCGCCTGCGCGCCGAGATCGGGCGCAAGGTGCTGGACGCCGACCGTCGCGCCGCGCTGTCGGCCCCTGCCGCGCGCGGCGGACGCGCGCTGTGGCCCGCGGTCGCGCTGGTCGCGATGCTGGCCGGTGCCGTGGCGCTGTATCTGCGCGAGGGCGTTCCGGGCGCCCCCGACATGCCGCTGGCCGAACGCTTTGCCGCCGCCGACGCCGCCTATCGCGACCGCCCCAGCCAGGCCGAGGCCGAGGCGGCGGCCCCCGGCCGTCCCGCGCCCGACCTGTCGCAGGCCGATCCCGAATACCTGGCGATGATCGACCAGCTGCGCGACGCCGTCGGGCGCAACCCGGACGACCAGCAGGGTCTGGCGCTGCTGGCCAGCAACGAGATGCGCCTCGGCAACCTGGCCGCCGCCCGCGCGGCCCAGCAGCGGCTGGTCGACCTTCGCGGCGATCAGGCCGATGCCGTCCAGCTGATGCAGCTGGCCACGCTGATGGTCGATGCCGCAGGCGGCGTCGTCACCCCCGAGGCCGAGGCCGTCCTGCGGCGCGCCCTGACGCTGGACCCCACGCAGCCGCAGGCCCGCTATCTGCAGGGCGTCCTGCTGATCCAGAACGGCCGCCCCGATCGGGCCTTTCCGCTGTGGCGCGGCCTGCTGGACGAGGGCCCCGAGGGTGCGCCCTGGATCGCCCCGATCCGCGCCGCGATCCAGGATCTGGCGTGGCTGGCGGGCGATGACGAATACCGCGCGCCGGCACCCCCCGCAACGGACCTGCCCGGCCCCGATGCCGACGCCCTGGCCGCGGCCGAGGACCTGTCCCCCGAGGATCGTGCCCGCATGATCCAGGACATGGTCGACCGCCTGCAGCAGCGCCTGGCGACGGAGGGCGGCTCTCCCGAGGAATGGGCGCGGCTGATCGCGGCGCTGGCGATGCTGGACCAGCGCGACCAGGCGACCGCGATCCTGACCGAGGCCCGCCAGCGTTTCGGCGGCGCCCCCGACGCCCTGGCCCCGATCGAACGGGCCGCGACCGAAGCGGGGCTGGACGGATGATCCACGAGGACATGACCGATTTCGCCGCCGCCCTGCCCCGCTTCGGCGCGCTGGCCGGGCTGGACCTGGGCACCAAGACCATCGGCGTCGCCGTCAGCGACGGCATGCGGGGCGTGGCGTCCCCCATCACCACGATCCGCCGGACCAAGTTCACCCAGGATGCGCAGGCGCTGCTGACACTGATCGCGGACCGGGGGCTGGCCGGACTGGTCCTGGGCCTGCCGCGCAACATGGACGGCTCCGAAGGGCCGCGCGCCCAAGCCACCCGCGCCTTCGCGCGCAACATGACCCGGCTGACCGACCTGCCCATCGCCTACTGGGACGAACGCCTCTCCACGGTCGCCGCCGAACGCGCCCTCCTTGAGGGCGACACCTCGCGCAAGCGCCGGGCCGAGGTCATCGACCAGGTCGCCGCGGGCTACATCCTGCAGGGCGCCCTCGACCGCCTGCGCCACATCGCGACCCATGGATAAGGGCGCGACCGCCGCGCGTCAGCGCGGCCATGGGCCAAGCGGCAGCGTCCGGGCCGGGCTCCGCACGGCCCGTCCCCCGCGACCCGAACGATGCTCCGCGCATCAGAAAGACAGCCGCTGATGATCGAAAGCCCCTGCATCAAGCTGTGCCGCATCGACGCGGACCGCAACCTGTGCCTCGGCTGCCACCGAACCCTGGCCGAGATCGCGGCTTGGGGCCGCATGACCCCCGATGCCCGCGCCCGCGTCATGGCCGTGCTGCCCGCGCGTCAGGACGCCTCGGACATGCCCCGCCGCGGGTCATAGGCGTTCTCGCGCCGCCATTCCTCGAAGAACGCCGCCAGCTTGGCGTCCACCTTGGCCGGCATGGCGATGCGCAGCTCGACATGCTGATCGCCGCCGTTCACGCCGCGCCCCCGCAGCCGCAGCCGCTGCCCCGAGTTCGCGCCCCGCGGGATGGTCAGGTTGACGGGCCCGTCGATGGTCGGGGCCGCGACCTTGCCGCCCAGCACCGCCTCGTCCAGGCTGATCGGCAGGATCAGGTGGATGTCGTCGCCGTCGCGCGTGAACTGGGGATGCTCGGCGACCCGAACCTCAAGATAGGCGTCGCCGGGCTCTCCCCGGCCGATGCCGGGTTCGCCCTTGCCGCGCAGGCGGATCACCTGGCCGTCGCGCACGCCCTTGGGGATGGTGACCTCCAGCGTGCCGCCCTGCGGCAGGGTGATGCGGTTGCGCCCGCCGCGGACCGCGGTCAGGAAATCCACCTGCAGCGCCAGCCGCAGGTCCTGGCCGCGCATGTCGGACGCGCGCCCGCCGCCGAACCCGCCAAAGCCCCCGAACCCGCCAAAACCGCCGCCGCCCCGCGGAGAGGCGCGCTGTCCGAACAGGTCGGCAAAGACATCCGACAGGTCCGGATCGCCGCCATGGCCGGGCGCGTCACCGAACGGGTTGCCGCCCGCCCCCGGGCGACCCTGCCAGCGGGATGCCTGTTCCTGGCCCTGGGCATTGATCTCGCCCGCGTCAAAGCGGCGGCGCTGGTCGGCATCCTTCAGCAGGTCATAGGCCGCCGAGGCCGCCGCGAACCGCTTGGCGGCGGCCGGATCCTGGTTCAGGTCCGGGTGATCGGTCTTCGCGATGCGCCGATAGGCCTTCTTGATCTCATCGGCACTGGCGCTTCGCGACACGCCGAGTGCTGCATAGGGATCGCCTGCCATGCCTGGTCCTTCGTGTTCATCCGTCCTGTCGGTAAGATAGAGACGGTCGGGTTCACATCAATAGGGCAGCGGGTGGGCGCGGTGCAGGCGCTCGATCCCGCGACGCAGCTCGTCGGGCAGATCCCGGTCCAGACCCGCGATCAGATGGCGCAGCTGATCCATCGTCGTGGCACCGATGATCGGCACCACCTTGAAGGGCCGCGTCAGCTGCCAGGCGATGACCATATGCACCACGTCCCAGCCATGCTCCACCGCCAGGCGGCCATAGGCCTCTGCCGCGGCCACCCCGCGGTCGGTCTTTCGCCCACCCAGGTTGCCCTGCCCGCCGGTAGCCTTGTCGACCGCCGCGCGGCTGCCCTCGGGCATCGCGCCCGAGGCGTATTTTCCGGTCAGCAGACCCGCCGCCAGCGGCGAATAGGACAGCAGCGTGACGTCCTCGTTCACCGCGACCTCGGCCAGATCGGTGTCGTAGAGACGATAAAGCGGCGAATACTCGTTCTGGATCGCGGCCATCCGCGGCCCGCCGATCTCATCGGCCACGTCGCACCACCGCGTCAGGCCCCAGGCCGATTCGTTCGACAGGCCCACGGCGCGGATCTTGCCCGCATCGACCGCATCCGACAGCGCGCCCAGCACGTCGCGCATATGCGCCAGCGTCTGCGCCTTGTCCTGGCCCGACGGATCGAAGGCCCAGTTCTGCCGGAACCCATAGGATCCGCGCACCGGCCAGTGCAGCTGATAGAGGTCGATCCGGTCCGTCTGCAGCCGGCGCAGCGAGGCGTCGATGCAGGCCGTGACCGTCGCCCCGTCGAACGGCGCCCCGTCGCGGACCATCTGGCTGGGTCCGGTGATCTTGGTCGCGATCTCGACCCGGTCGCGGTTGCCGGTCCGCGCCAGCCAGCGCCCGATGATCTCCTCGGACAGGCCGACCGTCTCGCGGCGGACGGGGTTCACGGGATACATCTCGGCGCAGTCCATGAAGGTCATCGCGACCTCCAGGGCGGCATCCATCTGCGCATGGGCCTCCGCCTCGGCGGTCTGGTTGCCGAAGGTCATCGTCCCCAGGCAGATCCGGCTGACCTCGACCGCGCTGCCGCCCAGTTTCACACGTTCCATCGGACCACTTCCCTGTTTGCGATTTCGGGCGCAGGCTAGCGATCCCCCCGCCGGGCGCAAGCCCGCGTCGGACATGAAAAAAAGGACACCCCCGAAGGGGCGTCCTGACATGACTGAAATGAGGCCATAGCGCCCGCTAACCGTCCCGACAGGCACGACGTGCGCAAGACATCGCATAAGAGCAAATGACCCCGCGGGACTATAGCCCCGTAAGGCTATGTTGCCCCGCTGCAACGACAGTCAGGAAAGCCCCCCTTGCCGTACCCGCCGGCTGCTCTTAAATGGGCGAACAAATCTGTTCACCCCGTATCGTTTTCGCTGTTCCAGGTGTCTTCCGGATGTCCGTGCACGCCCTTGCCCAGATCGACGATGCCCTGTCGGTGCTGGCACCCCGCGGCTTCACCCTGGGGTTGCATATCCGCTATTCGCGCCCGGTCAGGCGCGTGTCGACCTATCCCTCGCAGTGGATCCAGACCTATACCCGCTGCAATCTGGGCGTCGGCGACCCGATGGTCATGTGGTGCGTCCTGAACGAGGGCCAGATCCGGTGGAGCGCCCTGACCCGCCTGCTGCCCGATCCGCTGAATGTGATGGGCCAGGCGCGCGATCACGGCCTGACCTACGGCGCGGCGCTGTCCTACGGCCCGGCCGAATCGCGGTCCTATATCGGCGCGTCCCATGGCGAGCGCGAGTTCACGGATGCCGAGATCGCCAGCATGGCCGACCTGCTGAAACGCGCGCATGACATGGTCGACCGCACCGCCTCGCTGCGCCCGATCCTGGTCGACGCGCTGGAGGCGATCGCCTGCGGCATGACCTATGACCAGGCCTGCGAGGCGCTTGGCATCTCGCGCACCGCGCTGCGCTATCGACTGCGCATGGCGCGCACCGCCCTGGGGGTCGAGGACAATCCCCATGCGATCCGCAAGGCCATCGATGCGGGGCTGCTGAACGGGATCAGCGTGTCCGGGCTCAGCAAGGGGCTGCCCACCGGGCCCGACCAGGACTAGGCCGACTTGCGCCGGCGCCATTTCAGCCGCTTGGGCCAGTGCCAGCGACGGATCAGGCCCTTGCGCTTGCCCAAAGGCTCAAAGATCTTGTCGGGCCCCTCGGGGTCCAGGATCTCGTTCTCGGCCAACCAGGCCTCGAAGCCGCTCAGCTCGGGGATCTCGTAGGGGATCAGGGTGCGGCCCTGCCCCTGCGTGCCGCGATTGGCATCGATCATCGCGATCAGGCTGCCATGTTCCTTGATGCCCTGCGTGACCTGATCGGGCGTCATCGCCAGATGTTCCGCCAGCAGGTCGTCGCGCAGCGCGGTGATCGTGGCGCGCGTCGCCTCGGCGCCCGGACGTTCGGCGGCCAGCATCACGTCGCATTCCGTGTCCAGCCGCATCGAGCGGTTGTTGAAGTTCGACGACCCGACCCGCAGATAGGTGTCGTCGACGATCGTCACCTTGGCATGGACATAGATCTCGGCACCCGCATCCGTCACCGGGTGATAGATGCGCAGCCGGTCGCGATGGTCCAGCTTGCGCAGCGCCTCGACCAGCTGGGCGCGGGCGGTGTCCATCGCCATCGGCTCCAGCCAGCCCTGGGCGCTGACCGGGTTGATGATGACGATCTCGGGGGGATCGTCCTCGGCCAGGCGCTTGGCGATGGCCTGGGCGATGCGGCGGGACGCGAAATACTGACTTTCGGCATAGATGACCCGTTTCGCCCGCGCGATCAGGTCCAGATACATCTGCTCGACCTCGTAGGCCGGCTGGACGTCGGGAATGTCCGGACGGGTCCGCGCGATGGCCAGCGCCACGTCGCGGAACGTGGGCTTGATCGCGTCGGGCCAGCATCCCGACGCGTCGCTGACCGCCGACAGCTCCTCGCCGCAGGCGATGCGCCAGCGGTCGCGGGCCAGATCGCCCATCGCCCGCGCGGCGGGTCCGTCAAAGGCGCTGGTCGCGTCGTGCCAAGGCTTCATCAGCTTGCCGCTGGCGCTGGTGCGGCGCGGATCGTCGTCCTTGTGTTCGCGTGTGTCCCACCGGCCCTCGGTCATGTCGATGCCGCCGCAGAAAGCCAGGCAGTCGTCGATGACAACGATCTTGTGGTGATGCGAACTGGCCAGCGGATGCTTGCCGTCCAGGCGCAGCGTGATGCGCGGATGCATCTTCCAGCGCAGGATCGTCAACAACGTGCTGCCCCGGAACATCGCCTTGAAGGCACCGGTGTCCCATCGCAGCAGGCGCACGTGCAGCGTGGGGCGGCGGCGGGCCAACCACATCACGAAATCGCCAAGGGCCGGGGGGCCGCCGTCCGCGGCGTCGCCCAGATGGATGCGGGCGTCAAAGTCCCAACCGATCATCAGGATCGAGTGGCGCGCTTGCAGCATGGCCTGGCGCACGGCACGGAAATATTCGTCGGCATCGGCGATGAACGCGAACCGCCCCGATTGTTCGACCCGCCAGCAGTTCCATCCCGGACGGGCCAGCCGATCACTCGAAGCATCCATGTTGTCCCGCCGTCCCTTTTGCTGCTGCCCCGCCATGCGGCGCGTCAGCGCAACACGAAGGGCGACCTTCGGTTCCATTAAGGAAGTGTTTGCCGCACGATCAAGGTCGACCGCGCGGCAGCGATCCGACCCTAGCCGAACAGCGCGTTGCAGATCAACAGCATGGCCAGCGACGATCCCCAGGCCAGCGTGGTCGGCACCGACCACAGCAGCATCTGGTGCTTGGCCTGCTTGACGCCCAGCATCCGGTTGATGACCCAGAAGTAGCTGTCGTTGAAATAGCCGAAGACCATCGACCCGATGGCCGCGGCCTGGGCGGCAAAGACCATGTTCACGTCCGGCATGTTCATCAGGATCGGCGCCGAGATCGACGCGCCCGTGATCATCGCGACCGTGCCCGAACCCTGGATCAGGCGCACCAGAGAGCTGATCACGAAGGGGATCAGCACCGCCGGGATGGCAAGACCGGCCACCGCCTGGCCGATCACGTCGCCCGCGCCCGAATCGCGCAGGACCGAACCCAGGGCCCCGCCCGCACCGGTCACCAGCAGGATGATGCCCGCGCTTTCGACGCCCTGCTCCATGTAGCCCAGCACCTCGTCGCGCGGACGGCCGGGCAGCAGGGTATAGATCGACACCAGAAGGCCGATGGCCACCGCGATCACCGGGTTGCCGAAGAAGGACATCGCCTGCACCAGCAGGTTCGTCTCCAGCGCCGGGTCGCCCGAGGTGCGCACGACCGCCGTGGCAATGGTGTTCAGGAAGATCAGCACGATCGGCAGCAGCAGCGGCAGCACCGACAGGCCCAGGGACGGCAGGACCTTCTGGCGGTCGTCCACGGCCTCCTCGAACTGACGATAGGCGGCCGAGAGGTCCTCGCCGGTGTCGGTCTGGATCATCCGCTCGATCCGGGGGCCCATGGCGCGGGCATAGAAGACGATGACCGCCATGCCGGGGATCGTGAAGACGATGCCCCACAGGATCATCAGCCCCAGATCGACGCCATAGATGCCCGCGACGCCCAGGGGGCCGGGGGTCGGCGGCACGGCATGGTGGGTCAGCATCAGACCGCCCGCCAGCGCGATGCCAAGCGTCAGCACCGACTTGCCCGACGACCGCGCCAGCGCCTTGACCAGCGGCGACAGGATCACGAAGGCGCTGTCGCAGAAGATCGGGATTGACACGATATAGCCCGTCAGGACCATCGCCCAGTCCTCGCGCTTCTTCCCGACCCACCGGATCAGCGAATAGGCCATCTGCTCGGCCGCGCCCGACACCTCCAGGATGCGGCCCATCATCACGCCGAAGCCGATGACCAGGCCGATGGTGGACAGCGTGCGGCCGAAACCGGTGGTGATCGAATTGATCACCTCGGCGGGCATCATGCCGCCGATCAGGCCCGACACGGACGCGGCGATGACCAGCGCGATGATTGCGTGGACCTTGGTCTTCACGACCAGGAAGATCAGCAGGAAGATGGCAAAGCCAAGTCCTGCGATCAGCTGGAACTCCATTCCGGGTTCAGCCATGGGTTACTCCTCCACTGCGCCCGGCATGGGGCGCCTCCAGTTGAAAACGCTCAGCGATCCGCCAGAAACTGCGTCAGGATCGCGTCGAAATCGGTATCCGCGTCAAAGCCCAAGGCGCGCGCGCGGGTCACGTCGAAGGCGCCGGGCCAGCTGCAGACGATGGCCTCGATGCGCGCATCGCGGGTCAGGGCCACGCGGGCGCGGGCCTCGACGCCCACCAGCCGCTCCAGGCTGTCCAGCATCTGGGCCGGGGTCGCGGTGATGCCCGGCAGGTCCATGACGCGGTTGATGCCCAGATCGGCGGCGGGGATGCGGCCCGCGCGGACCAGGTTCGTGACCGCCACGCCCGGAGAGCTGATCCACAGCCGCGTGTCCAGCGGCACCGGGCATTCCGACGCCTGCCCCGCAACCGGTTCGCGGATGATCCCCGACACAAAGCTGGAGGCCGCCGAATTGGGCGCGCCGGGGCGCACGCAGATCGTGGGCAGGCGCACGGTCAGCCCGTCGACGAAGCCCTTGCGGCTGTATTCGCTGACCAGCAGTTCGCCGATGGCCTTGCCGCAGCCGTATGAGGACTGGGGCATGAGGGCCATGGTCGGCGGCACGATCTGCGGCATCTCTCCGCCAAAGACGGCCAGCGAGCTGGTGAAGACGAAGCGCGGCGCGCGGTCCAGCTTGCGGCAGGCCTCCAGCAGCAGGCGCGTGGCGTCGACGTTGATGTGCAGGCCGGTGTCGAAATCCTCCTCGGACTGGCCCGACAGCACGGCAGCCAGGTGATAGACGGTGTCCGCGCCCCCGGACAGCGCGCGGGCCACGGCGTCCGCGTCGTCGATGGAACCGACCAGGCTCTCCACCCGCGCGTCATCGACCGGGCAGGCCACCCGGTCCAGCGACACGATGCGTTCCGCGCCGTCCTTCAGCAGGGCCGCGATCAGGCGCGCGCCCAGAAAACCGGCGCCGCCGGTCACAACGATGGTCATAGGCTCTCTCCCTTCAGGTCGGGGGCCAGGATCACCTGCACCCCCATCTCGCGCAGGGCGTCCGCCGCGCCTGCGTCGATGCCCGCATCGGTCACGACCGTGTCGAAGACCGAGACGGGCAGGATGTTCATCGCCGCCACCGCGCCGTATTTCGTCGAATCCGACACCAGCACGGCGCGCCGCGCGCGATCGACCGCGACGCGCTTGACCGGGCCCTTGGCCTCGGAGGGCGAACTGAGCCCCGCCACCGTCCAGGACGAGGTCGAGATGAAGGCGATGTCATAGTTGAACCGCGCCAGCGCCTCGGACGCCGCACCGCCCACGCAGGACTGGTTCGCGCGTTCCACCAGCCCGCCGCTGTGATAAAGCGTGCAGTCCGAATGCGTGGACAGCCAGGCGCAGATGACGAAGTCGTTCGTGACCACCGTCAGTCCCCGCCGCCCGGCGATCTGGCGCGCCAATTCCAGCAGCGTCGTGCCCGCGTCCAGATAGATCACCATGCCGTCGCGGACCAGATCGGCCGCCGCCTGCCCCACCGCGCGCTTGGCCCCGGTGTTCATCGCGGCCTTCTGCAGATGCGGCAGCTCCTGCGCCAGACGGCGCGACAGGCGCACGCCGCCGGTGACCGAGGAGACGCGGCCCGCCTCCTCCAGTGCCTGGATGTCGCGGCGCACGGTCATGTGCGACACGCCCATGCGCTCGACCAGGTCGGCGATGCTGACGATGTCGCGTTCGGCCAGGCAGGACAGGATGAACTGCTGGCGTTCGGCCGGGATCATGACACCGCGCGCAGATAGGGCGCGGCCCAGCCCAGACCGTCCTCGGTCCGGCCGCGCGGGTTGTATTCGCAGCCCATCGGCCCGTCAAAGCCGGTCCGATCGAAGGCCGCGAAGATCTCGGCATAGTTCAGCTCGCCCGTGTCGGGTTCGTGGCGGTCAGGGACGCCCGCGATCTGGACATGGCCATAGGCGCCCTTCAGCCGCTCGATCCGGCGGATGATGTCGCCGTCCATGATCTGCGTGTGATAGACGTCGAACTGCAGCAGCACGTTGCGGCGGTCCAGGCCTTCGATCAGGGCCAGCGTCGGGTCCTGATGGGCGATGAAATAGCCCGGCACGTCGCGGCTGTTCAACGGCTCGATGCTGATGAAGAGGCCCGCCCCGGCGGCCATGTCGGCGGCCTCGCGCAGGTTCTCGGTCCAGACCGCCTCGCAGGCGGCGCGGTCGGGCTCATCGGCGGTGATGCCCGACATCACGTGGATGCGCGGGCAGCCCAGGCCCGTGGCATAGGTGATCGCCTGCTCCACGCTGGCGCGGAACTCGGCGCGCTTGCCCGGACGCGCGGCAAAGCCCTTCTCTCCCGCCGCCCAATCGCCCGCGGGCGCGTTGATCAGCGACAGGCGCAGGCCGTTGCGGTCCAGCCGGGTCTTCACCACCTCGATGGGGTGGTCATAGGGGAACAGGAACTCGACGGTGTCGAAGCCCGCGGCCCCCGCCCGGTCGAACCGGTCCAGAAAGGGCGCGTCGGTGAACAGCATCGAGAGGTTCGCGGCAATGCGGGTCATGTCAGTATCCTCCGCCCAGTTCGGCGATCTCGGCCTCGGTCAGGTAATGCAGCTTCTCGCCGCGCAGGATGAACTGCAGCTTGGCGGTCTCCTCCAGCTCCTCGGCATTGTTCACGGCATCGTCGATGTCGCGGCCCAGCACGACGACCCCGTGCGAGGCCAGCAGGAAGGCCTGCGCGCTACTGCCCTTCGCCGCGGCGGCCAGGTCCAGCCCGATCTGCGGCGATCCGGGGCGCGAATAGGGGATGACCGGCATGTGCCCGATGCGCATGACGTAATAGGGGGTGAAGGGCCGGATCGCGTTGTCGCGGGGCAGCCCCTCCAGGCAGGACAGCGCCGTCAGATAGGTCGAATGCAGATGCACGATGGCCCCCGCCTGCGGCCGCACGTCATAGAGCGCGCGGTGAAAGGCGAATTCCTTGGAGGGCTTCGGCCCTGGCAGCGGCTCGCCATCCGCGCTGATCACCGACAGCGCATCGGCGGACAGGCGGCCCAGGCTGCTGCCCGTGGGAGTCACGGTGAAGCCGCCATCGGGATTGCGGACCGACACGTTGCCTGCCCCGCCCACGGAATAGCCGCGCTCGAACAGGCTGCGGCACAGCATCACCATGCGGTCGGCGGCGCTCATGCGGAGACCTCCTGCGCGTCGGTGAAGAAGGTCTCGGCCCCGAAATTGCCGGATTTCAGCGCCAGCGACAGCGGCTTGTCCACCGCGCGGACCCAAGGCACGCCGGGCGCGATCTGCGGCCCGATGGCAAAGCCCGTGACCTTCAGCGCCTGCGTGACCGAGCCCGAGGTCTCTCCTCCCGCGACGATGAAGCGGGTGATGCCGCCCTGCGCCAGACGCGCGGCGACGGCGGCGAAGGTGCGTTCGACCGCCTCGGAGGCGGCGGCGCCGTGCTGCGCCTGGATCGCGCGCAGGCGCGCCGGATCGGCGGTCGCGGTGATCATCGGCGCGCGGCCCTGCGGCTGCGCCAGCACCCATTCGGCCAGCGCGACGCCATAGGTGTCGGCATCGGCCAGGCAGCGGTCGACCTCCACGTCCAGCGTCGGCGCCAGCGCGCGATAGGCCGCGACCTGCCGGTTCGTCATCACGGAACACGACCCCGAGATCACCACCGCCGGCCCCGCCAGCGGCGCGCCCGCGTCCTGGGCCTGGGCATCGGCCCCGCCCGACACCGCGCGCGCGATGCCGTATCCCAGCCCCGACCCGCCGGTGACCAGCGCCATGTCCGCCACGGCCTGCCCAAGGGTCGCCAGATGCGCGTCGCCGATCGCGTCCAGCACGACGTAGCGCACCCCCTCGGCCCGCAGTGCGGCGATGCGGTCGCGCACCGCCTGCGGCCCCTGATCGACGGTCGCCGCATCGACCAGCCCGCAGCGGCCCTGCGCCTGCCCTTCCATCAGCCGGATCAGGCTGCTGTCGCGCATGGGCGTGATCGGGTGATCGCGCATGCCTGAATCTTGCAGCAAGTCCTGACCCACGAACAGGTGGCCCAGATAGACCGATCGCCCGTTCACCGGCAGCGCCGGGCAGATCACCGTGATGTCGGTCCCCAGGGCCGCCATCAGCGCATCGGCCACCGGGCCGATATTGCCTGCGGCCGTCGAATCGAAGGTCGAGCAGTATTTCTGATAGATCTGCGCGCAGCCCCGCGCGCGCAGCCAGTCCAGCGCCGCCAGGCTGTCGGCCACGGCCTCGGCCGCCGGGTTCGACCGGCTTTTGAGCGAGATCACCACCGCATCGGCATCGACCTGCGCGTCGGCGTCCGGCACGCCGATCATCTGCGTGGTGGTCAGCCCGCCCGCGACCAGGAACCCGGCGATGTCGGTCGCGCCGGTGAAATCATCCGCGATGACGCCGATCTTCATGCCTTCCCCTCCGGCAGGGTGATGCCCGAGAAGGTCTTGATCACCGCGCTGTCATCCTCGCGCCCATGGCCCATGTTCGAGGCCTGCTGGAACATCGCGAAGGCGGTCGAGGCCAGGGGCAGCGGAAAGCCCAGGGCGCGGCCGGTTTCCGTCACCAGCCCCAGATCCTTGACGAAGATGTCCACGGCCGAGGTCGGGGTATAGTCGCCATCGACCACATGCTTCATCCGGTTCTCGAACATCCAGGAATTGCCGGCGGCGTTGGTCACCACGTCATACATCGTGTCCAGCGGGATGCCCGCGCGGGCAGCCAACGCCATCGCCTCGGCGCCGACGGCGATATGCACGCCCGCCAGCAGCTGGTGGATGACCTTGACCGTGGCGCCCTGGCCGATGTCAGGCCCGATGCGATAGGTCTTGGCGGCCACTGCCTCCAGCACCGGGGCCAGCGCGTCGAAGGCCGCATCCGGCCCCGAGGCCATCACCGTCATCGCCCCCTGCGCGGCCTTGGCGGCCCCGCCCGACACCGGCGCGTCCAGCATCAGGATGCCGCGCGCCGCCAGATCGGCGCCCAGGGTGCGCGCATCATCCGCCGATTGGGTGCAGCTGACCATGATCGCGCCGCCGGGTGCGATGCGGTCGGCAACGCCTCCCTGCCCCAGGATCACCTGACGCGCCTGCGCGCCGTTCACGACCAGCACGATCACCGCGTCGAAATCGCCGCCGAGGCCCGCGACGCCATCCGCCACGCCCTCGGCCCCCTGGGCCGCAAAGGCGTCACGCCGCCCCGCGTCCAGGTCGATGCCGCTGGTGGCCAGTCCGGCACGCAGGCAGGACAGCGCCGCCCCCATGCCCATGGACCCAAGGCCTACGACGCATACTCGATAGCGGGACGGGACGGACATCTGTGCTTCTCCCTGATCAGATTGGGGCGCAGTCAGTCACAAACACGCGCGCAATGCAACAATTTATCTCAATAAGTCACGTTTTTTAACATACCCGCTCATCGTTGCGGTGATAGTTTTTTTCCGTTCCCGCAGATTTCACGGCCCGGCGGCCACCGGACGGATTTACACCGTCGCGCGCCCGGCGTTCTGTCGGCACCGGATCGCAACACCGGAGGGGACGACATGGCGACATCACTGGTACTGGAACGCAAGGGTCAGCTGGCGCTGCGCGACATCGCGCTGGATCAGGACCTGTCGCCCACTGACGTGCGCATCGCGGTCCATACGGTCGGCATCTGCGGGTCGGACGTGCATTACTATACCCACGGCAAGATCGGCCCCTTCGTGGTCGAGCAGCCGATGGTCCTGGGGCACGAGGCATCGGGCACCGTGGTCGAGGTCGGCGCCCAGGTCACGCACCTGAAGCCCGGCGACAGGGTCTGCATGGAGCCCGGCATTCCCGATGCGACCTCGCGCGCGGCCAAGCTGGGCATCTACAACGTCGATCCGGCGGTGCGGTTCTGGGCCACCCCACCCGTGCATGGCTGCCTGACGCCGCAGGTCGTGCATCCGGCGGCCTATACCTACCGGCTGCCCGATCAGGTCTCGTTCGCGCAGGGCGCGATGGTCGAGCCCTTCGCGATCGGCATGCAGGCCGCGTTGCGGGCGCGCATCCAGCCAGGCGACATCGGCTTGGTCACCGGCGCCGGGCCCATCGGCATGATGACCGCGCTGGCGGCGCTAGCGGGGGGCTGCGCCAAGGTGCTGGTCGCGGACCTGGCCCAGCCCAAGCTGGATATCATCGGCGCCTATCCGGGCATCGAGACCGTCAACATCCGCACCACCCCCGCAGCCCAGGCGATCGCCGAGGCCACCGATGGATGGGGCGCGGACGTCGTCTTCGAATGTTCCGGGGCGGCCCCCGCGATCCTAGGCCTGCCGGCGCTGGCGCGTCCGGGCGGCGCGGTCGTGCTGGTCGGCATGCCGGTCGATCCGGTGCCGGTCGACATCGTCGGCCTGCAGGCCAAGGAGCTGCGCATCGAGACGGTGTTCCGCTATGCCAACGTCTATGACCGCGCGATATCGCTGATCGCGGCGGGCAAGGTCGACCTGTCGCCGCTGATCTCGGCCACGATCCCGTTCGCGGACAGCATCGCCGCCTTCGACCGCGCGGTCGAGGCGCGCGACACCGACGTCAAGATCCAGATCCGCATGCCAGACTGAAACGCGCCTGAAAAGTATGACCGCCGCCCCGGCGTTTTGGAATGGCTGCAGCCCTGGGTTGCAGCCATTTCCCATCGGGCAAGGCACCAGTCGCGCGGCCATGCTGCATGGCAGCATTTTCATGCCGCGGTTCCCGTCCCGCTGACATGATGATTTTTCGGCACCCGGTGTCAAAAAAGTATCTGAAGATTCGCCGTGCCGTCGTGGCCCCGTCCCGACCACCCGTGCTAGCAAAGGTCCAGCGCCTTGGAGGGCCGGCATCGCAGCAGCGGGCCGTGCTGGCGCGGAGAGGGGGAACGCGATGCAGCCAGATCTGGAACTGGTCCATATCCGCAAGGGTGAATCCTTTGCCGCGTGGCAGCACGGCTATCCCTTCCGCACGGTCCGCTGGCACTTCCATCCGGAATACGAGATCCACCTGGTCGTGGCGACCTCGGGCAAGTTCTATATCGGCGACCATGTCGGCGAATTCGGGCCCGGCCAGCTGATCATGACCGGACCGAACCTGCCCCAGAACTGGATCAGCGACATCCGTCCCGGACAGATCGTGCCCTGCCGCACCAAGGTCATCCAGTTCCCCGAAAGCTTTATCGAGGCCGCCCGCGGGGCATTCCCCGAACTGGAATCGGCCCGGCACCTGCTGGAGCGCAGCCGCCGGGGCCTGCTGTTCGACGACGACACCTCGCGTGCGGTGATGCCGCTGATGGGCAAGCTGATCGACGCGCGCGGCGTGCGCCGGCTGGGGCTGTTCTTCCAGATCCTGGACCTGCTGGCGACGGCGCCCAAGGCGCAGACGCTGGCCAGCCTGAGCTTTGTCATGGACATGCAGCGGGCCGAGGAATCGGACATGAACCGCGCCCTGGGCCATCTGCGGGAAAACCTGCTGGACGCGGTCAGCGAAACGGAACTGGCCGACCTGACCGGACAGAGCCAAAGCGCGTTCTCGCGGTCGTTCAAGCGCCATACCGGGACCACGCTGGTCCGCTATCGCAACCAGATGCGGATCGACCTGGCCTGTCACATGCTGCTGTCGGACCCCGACGCCAAGGTCGCTGATATCTGCTTTGACGTGGGCTTTTCGAACCTGTCGAACTTCAACCGCCATTTCCTCAAGCTGAAGAAGATGTCGCCATCGGAATTCCGCGCGACCTTCGCCGCCAACCAGACGATCCGCATGGCCAGCTGAACCCGCCACACCACCCCATACCCTGCGCGACGCGGTTCCCCATGCGGGCCGCGACCGGAGGGGGACTGCCGACTGCACATCGAAGGGAGGACTATGATGAATACCTTGCTCAAGACCGTATCCGCCGCCGCGCTGGGCTTTGTCGCCTCGGCCGGCCTTGCCGCCGCCCAGGACGACACGCTGAAGATCGGCATGACGTTCCAGGAGATGAACAACCCCTATTTCGTGTCCATGCAGGAGGCCCTGAACGAGGCCGCCGCCCAGATCGGCGCCGAGGTCATCGTGACCGACGCGGGCCATGACGTGGCCAAGCAGATCTCGGATGTCGAGGACATGCTGCAGCAGGGCATCGACATCCTGCTGCTGAACCCCACCGACAGCGCAGGCGTCGAATCGGCGGTGCGCATGGCCAAGGACCAGGGCGTGATCGTGGTCGCGGTCGACGCCAACGCCAACGGCCCGGTCGACACCTTCGTGGGCTCCAAGAACCGCGACGCGGGCTATCAGTCCTGCGCCTATCTAGCCGAAGCCCTGGGCGGCCAGGGAGAGGTCGCCATCCTGGACGGCATCCCGGTCGTGCCGATCCTGCAGCGCGTCGAGGGCTGCAAGGAGGCCCTGGCCGAGCACGAGGGCATCACCCTGGTCGACACCCAGAACGGCCGCCAGGACCGGTCCGTCGCCCTGGGCGTGGTCGAGAACATGATCCAGTCGCACCAGAACCTGGCCGGCATCTTCTCGGTCAACGACGGCGGTGCGATGGGTGCGCTGGCCGCGATCCAGGGGTCGGGCCGCGACATCAAGCTGACCTCGGTCGACGGCGCCCCCGAGGCGGTCAAGGCCATCGCCGACGGCGGCCCGTTCATCCAGACCACCGCGCAGTTCCCGCGCGACCAGGTCCGCGTGGGCCTGGGCATGGCGCTGGCCCAGTACTGGGGCGCGCGCGTGGTACCGACCGAGGTGCCGATCGACGTGCGCACGGTCGATGCCGAGAACGCGGCCGACTTTAGCTGGTGACGGACCCGGCCGCGCCCCCGACGGGGCGCGGTCGAACGAAAGGGGGCAAGATGCTGGAACTCAGGGGAATACGCAAAAGCTTCGGCCGGATCGAGGTCCTGCATGGTGTGGACCTGCATGTCCGCGCCGGAGAGGTGCACGCCCTTCTGGGCGAGAACGGCGCCGGGAAATCGACGCTGATGAAGATCGTCAGCGGCATCATCCAGCCCTCGGACGGCCAGATCCTGATCGACGGAGAGCCGCGCAGCTTTGCCACCTATGACGCGGCGATCGCGGCGGGCGTCGGCATCGTGTTTCAGGAATTCAGCCTGATCCCCGGCCTGACCGCGGTCGAGAACATGTTCCTGGCCCGCGAGATGCGCGGCCCCCTGGGCCTTCTGGACCGCAAGGCGATGCGGGTCCGCGCGCAGGCGATCCTGCGGCGGCTTGAGGTCGACCTGCCGCTGGACGTGCCCATCGCCCGCCTGTCGGTCGCCGAACAGCAGTTCGTCGAGATCGCCAAGGCGCTGTCGCTGGACGCCCGCATCCTGGTCCTGGACGAACCCACCGCGACCCTGACCCCGTCCGAGACCGAACACCTGTTCAAGGTCATGCGCGAACTGCGCGCCGCCGGGGTGGCCATCGTCTTCATCTCGCATCACCTGGACGAGATCTTCGAGATCTGCGACCGCATCACCGTGCTGCGCGACGGCGAATATGTCGGCAGCACCGATGTCGCCGACGTCACCATCGACCGCCTGGTCGAGATGATGGTCGGCCGCCGCATCGAGAACAGCTTTCCCCCCAAGCCCGCCCGCGACCCCGCGGCCCCCGTCGTGCTGGAGGCGGTGGAGGTGCAGCTGCGTCGCGGCGGCCCGGTATCGTCCTTTCAGCTGCGCGCCGGAGAGATCCTGGGCTTTGCCGGGCTGGTCGGATCGGGGCGCACCGAGACCGTCCTGTCGATCCTGGGCGAATATCCCGCCGCGCGCTGCAAGATCCGCGTGGACGGCGCCGAGGCGCGCCTGCGCGACCCGGCCGACGGGCTGGCCCGCGGCATCGGCCTTCTGCCCGAAAGCCGCAAGGAACAGGGGCTGATCACGGCCTTTTCCATCCTGCAGAACGTGTCGGTGAACAACTACGGCAAATATCGCCAGGCCCATTGGTTCATCGACTTCAAGAAGGAGCTGGCCTCGACCCAGGCCGCGATGGAGCAGGTGCGCGTCAAGGCCCAGGGCCCCCGCGCCCGCGTCGACACCCTGTCGGGCGGCAACCAGCAGAAGGTCGTCATCGCCCGCTGGCTGAACCACCAGATGCGGGTGCTGATCTTCGACGAACCCACGCGCGGCATCGACGTCGGCGCAAAGGCCGAAATCTATCAGCTGATGCGCCGGTTCACGGCGCAGGGATACGCCATCATCATGATCTCGTCAGAATTGCCGGAAGTCATCGGCATGGCCGACCGGGTCTGCGTCTTCCGCTCTGGCGGGATCGTCGCGACGGTCGAGGGCGACGCGATCACCTCGGAAGGGATCATGACACATGCAACCACGGGAAAGGTCCACCATGTCGCATGACGCAAACACCGCCAGGCACCGCGCCTTCGACTGGCTGCTGCATTCGCCCCTGGCGCTGCCCCTGGTCGGGCTGATCGTGGTGTCGGTGCTGATGGCCTTCGCCAGCGACAATTTCTTCACCGTCAACAACATCCTGAACGTGCTGCGGCAGGTGTCGGTCGTGGGCATCCTGGCGGTGGGCATGACCTTCGTCATCCTGACCGGCGGAATCGACCTGTCGGTAGGTGCGGTCATGGCGCTGGCGGGCACGGTCGCGGCCGGCATCATGGTCAACATGGGCCTGCCCGGCGGGGTGGGCATCGCCGCCGCCCTGCTGGTCGGGCTGGGGCTGGGGCTGTTCAACGGCGTGCTGGTGGCTTGGGGCAAGATGCCCGCGATCATCGTGACCCTGGCCACGATGGGCATCGCCCGCGGGCTGGGCCTGATCTATTCGGGCGGCTATCCGATCAGCGGGCTGCCGGGCTGGGTGTCCTGGTTCGGCGTGGGCCGGGTGGGCATCATGCCCGTGCCGGTGATCATCATGATCGTCGTCTATGCACTGGCCTGGCTGCTGCTGCAGCGCACGCCCTTCGGCCGCCACGTCTATGCCATCGGCGGCAACGAGACCGCCGCCCGCCTGTCCGGCGTGCGCACCCGGCTGGTCAAGCTGGCGGTCTATGCCATCTCGGGGCTGACCGCGTCGCTGGCCGCCATCGTGCTGACCGGCCGCCTGATGAGCGGCCAGCCCAACGCCGGGGTGGGATTCGAGCTGGACGCCATCGCCGCGGTTGTCCTGGGCGGCACGGCCATCGCCGGTGGGCGCGGGCTGATCCTGGGCACGCTGATCGGCGCGGTGCTGCTGGGCATCCTGAACAACGGCCTGAACCTGGTGGGCATCAACCCCTACATGCAGGACGTGATCAAGGGCCTGATCATCCTGCTGGCGATCTATATCGGGCGGGAATGGCGCTGATGGACCGGTACCTGATCGGCATCGACGTCGGCACCGGATCGGCGCGGGCGGGCGTATTCGACGCCACGGGCGCCGCGCTTGGCACCGGAAAATGCGACATCGCCATGCACCGCCCCGACGGGGTGATCGCCGAACAGTCCAGCGCGCAGGTCTGGGACGCGGTCTGCGCCGCGACCCGCGCCGCGGTGGCCCAGGCCGGGATCGACCCGGCCCGCGTGGCAGGCATCGGGTTCGACGCGACCTGTTCGCTGGTGGTGGTGGGCGATACGCCCCTGGGCGTGGGCGACCCCGCCCATCCCGACCGCGACATCATCGTCTGGATGGACCACCGCGCGGTCGACCAGGCGGCGCGCATCAATGCGGGCGGGCACGACGTCCTGCGCTATGTCGGCGGGCGCATCTCTCCCGAAATGGAGACGCCCAAGCTGCTGTGGCTGCGCGAAAACCGGCCCCAGGTCTTTGACGCGGCGCGCCATTTCTTCGACCTGACCGATTTTTTGACCTGGAAGGCCACGGACAGCACCGCGCGGTCGACCTGCACGGTGACCTGCAAATGGACCTATCTGGCGCATGAGGGCCGGTGGGACGGCGATTACTTCCGCGCCATCGGCCTGGGCGTGCTGGCCGACGAAGGCTTCGTCCGCATCGGCACGCAGGTCGTGCCGCCCGCCACGCCCCTTGGCGCGGGCCTGACCGCCGATGCGGCGCGCGCCATGGGCCTGCGGCCCGGCATCGCCGTCGGCGCAGGGCTGATCGACGCGCATGCGGGCGGGGTCGGCACCGTCGCCGCGATGGGCGATCCGGTCGACACGGTGGGCTATGTGTTCGGCACATCGTCCTGCACCATGACCACGACGCGGAACCCGGCCTTCGTGCCGGGCGTCTGGGGGCCCTATTTCTCGGCCATGGTGCCGGGCATGTGGCTGAACGAAGGCGGGCAGTCGGTCGCGGGCGCGGCCATCGACCACCTGCTGCGCCTGCACCCCGCCCACGACCAGGCGACCGATGCGGCCCGCGCGCAGGGCCGGTCCCTGCCCGAATGGCTGGCGGACCAGGCCGCGCCCGACGCCGTGCGGCAGGCGGCCCACCTGCATGTAGTGCCCGAATTCCTGGGCAACCGTGCGCCCTTTGCCGACCCCCATGCCCGCGCCATCGTCAGCGGCCAGGGGATGGATACGGACCTGGCGTCCCTGATCTCGCTGTATGTCGCGGGGGTCTGCGGGCTGGGTTACGGCCTGCGCCAGATCATCGCGACCCAGGCCGCCCACGGGGCACCGGTCGCGCGCATCGCCATCAGCGGGGGCGCGGGCCGCCATCCGCTGATCCGCAAGCTGCTGGCCGATGCGACCGGCCTGCCCGTGGATGCCGCGGCGGCGGACGAGCCCGTGCTGCTGGGCGCGGCCATGCTGGGCGCGGTCGCGGGCGGGGTGTTCCCCGACCTGGCATCGGCCATGCCCGCCATGTCGCGCGTCCTGACCACCCATCACCCCGACCCCGACAGCCAGCGGCTGCACGCCGCGCGCCATCGGGCCTTCCTGACGCTTCAGGCCACCGCCCGCGACCTGCGCGGCGACATCGACGCCGCATTGAGAGGAGACCACGATGCCCTTCACGGATAGATCCGTCATCATCACCGGCGCAGGCAAGGGCATCGGCCGGGCCACCGCCATCCTGCTGGCCGAACGCGGCGCGCGGGTCACGGCCATCAGCCGCACGCAATCCGACCTGGACAGCCTGGACGCCCGGGCCATCGTGGCCGACCTGTCCGACCCCGCGGCGGCGCGCGATGCCATGGCCCAGGCCGGGACCTGCGACTTCCTGGTCAACTGCGCCGGCACCAACGTGCTGGAGGGGCTGCTGGATCTGACCGACGCGGGCTATGACACGGTGATGGACATCAACCTGCGCAGCGCGCTGATCTGCGCGCAGGAGTTCGCCCGCGCCCGGATCGCCGCGGGCGGCGGCGGCGCCATCGTCAACGTCACCAGCATCGCGGGCCATCGCGGATTCCCCGACCACGTCGCCTATGCCGCGTCCAAGGCCGGGCTGGAGGGCGCGACCCGCGTCATGGCGCGCGAACTGGGCCCCCACGGCATCCGCGCCGTGGCCATTGCGCCCACCGTCACGCTGACCGAACTGGCCGCCGCCGCCTGGAGCGCGCCAGCCAAGCGCGACCCGATGATGGCCCGCCACCCTATGGGCCGCTTTGCCGAGGCCGAGGACGTGGCCCGCGCCATCGCGCTGCTGCTGTCGGACGATGCGGGCCTGATCACCGGGGCGGTCCTGCCCCTTGACGGCGGCTTCCTGGCCGTCTGACCGAACACCATCCCAAGGAGAATACCATGTCCCAAGACCTGCACGGCAAGGTTGCCGCGATCACCGGGGCCGCATCGGGCATCGGGCTGGCCGCCACGCGCGCACTGCTGGAGGCGGGTGCCCGCGTGGTGCTGGTCGACCGCAACGCCGACGCGCTGGACGCGCTGACGCGCGAGCTGGGCGCAGACGCGATCGCCCAGGTCACCGACCTGCTGGACGCGGACAGCTGCAACGCGATGGTGCCGCAGATCCTGGACAAGGTCGGCCAGATCGACATCATGCTGTGCAACGCGGGCAGCTATATCGGCGGCGATCTGGTCGACACCAACCCGGCCGCCATCGACCGCATGCTGAACCTGAACGTCAACGCGGTGATGAAGAACGTCCATGCGGTGGCCCCCCACATGATCGAACGCGGCACGGGCGACATCATCGTCACCAGTTCCATCGCCGGACACGCGCCGATCCACGTCGAGCCGGTCTATACCGCGTCGAAATGGGCCGTGACCTGTTTCGTCCAGACCATGCGCCGCCAGCTGATGGGCCATGGCGTGCGGGTGGGACAGGTCTCTCCGGGGCCGGTCATCTCGGCCCTGCTGGCGGATTGGGAACCCGAACGCCTGCAGCGCATGAAGGATGCCGGCGCCCTGATCGAACCGGTCGAGGTCGCGGACGCGCTGATGTACATGCTGACGCGCCCGCGCAACGTGACGATCCGCGACATGATCGTGCTGCCCAGCAACTTCGACGTCTAGGCGAACGCCTCGCTGGTGCCGCGCGACAGGTGCCCCCCGGTGGGATCGCCCACCGGGACGCCGTCCTGCGCGATGGTCCGGCCGCGCAGCAGGGTGCGGACCGGCCAGCCGGTGATCTCCATCCCCTCGTAGGGCGTGTAGTCGCAGCCGTGGTTCAGCTGCGCCTGCCGGATCGGCCGGGTCAGGGTCGGGTCCCACAGCGCCAGGTCGGCATCCGCGCCGATGGCGATGCTGCCCTTCTGCGGATAAAGGCCATAGAGCCGCGCGGGGTTGGTCGCGGTCAGCGCCACGAACCGCTGCAGGCTGATGCGCCCCTTGCCGACACCTTCGGAAAACAGGATCGGCAGGCGGGTTTCGACCCCCGGGAGGCCGTTCGGCACGTATTTGAACGACGATCGCGCGCGGGGCGTGTCCTTGCCGGTGGCGTCGATGCGGAACGGGCAATGGTCGGACGAAAAGATGTCGAAGGTCCCGTCCCGCAGCCCCTGCCAGATCGCCGCCTGGCTGTCCGCATCGCGCGGCGGTGGGGAACAGACGTATTTCGCGCCGTCGAAATCCATGTTCAGCCCGCGCAGGTCGTCGGCGGTCAGGGCGACATATTGGGGGCAGGTTTCGGCGTGAACTTTTAGGCCGCGGGCACGGGCCCACTGGATCTGCTCCATCGGGTCGCGGCCTGACACGTGGACGATCACCACCGGCACGTCGATCAGCTGGGCGTGGCTGATGGCCCGGTGCGTGGCCTCGCGTTCGGCGATCTGGGCATGGGCCTGACCGTGGTAATAGGGCGCGGTGCGGCCCTCGGCCTCCAGGCGGCGGGTCAGGTGGCGGATCGCGTCATGCCCCTCGGCATGGACCATGACCAGGGCGCGTTCGCGGCGCGCCACCTCGAACACGTCCAGGATCTGGGCGTCGTTCAGGACCAGGTCGTCATAGGTCATGAAGACCTTGAAGGACGTGTATCCGTCGCGGACCAGCGCCGGCAATTCTTGCCCCAGGACCTGGGGGGTGGGGTCGCTGACGATCAGGTGGAACGACACGTCGGTGTGGCAATGCCCCTTCGCCTTCTGGTGGTACTCCTCGACGCAGGCGCGCAACGACTGTCCTTTGATCTGCAGCGCAAAGGGCAGCACGGTCGTGTTGCCCCCCGCCGCCGCCGACCGGGTGCCGCTGGCGAAGCCGTCCGCCATGGTCGTGCCGTCCGAGGTCGGCTGGTCCAGATGCACATGCGCGTCGATCCCGCCCGGCAGGACCAGCAGCCCCGTGGCGTCGATCCGGTCGGCCCCGGTCAGCCCCTGCCCGATCTGCGCGATGCGCCCGTCGCGGATGCCGATATCGGCGGCATAGCTGTCGGCGGCGGTGACGACCGTGCCGCCCGCGATGACCAGGTCCAGCCCGCTCATGCGACGATCCGGGCCAGCGCGTCGGTCAGGCGGTCGACCTGATCCAGCGTGTTGTAATGCACCATCGACACGCGCAGCACGCCGCCGTCCTGATCCTCGCCCAGATGCTCGACCAGGCGGCGCGAATGGAAATCGCCGAAGCGCATGGCGATGCCGTGATCGTCCATCGCGCGGGCGACGGCGCCGGAATCGATGCCGTCGAACTTGAACGCGATGGTTGGCACGCGGGTGCTGTCGCGGTTGACGGCCTGCCCCATGACGCGGCAGTCGTTGCGCCCCGACAGCCAAACCAGCAGGCGATCGGTCAGCGCATCCTCCTGCGCGGTGATCAGATCGAAGGCGGCCTCCAGCAGGGCGCGGTCGTCGCCCGTGGCGCCGTGATGGCGGGCCAGCGTGGTCAGGTATTCAAGGATGCCGTCGGTGGCATAGGCGGCCTCATAGCTGGGATTGCCGGGCTCCAGCTTGGCCGAAACCTTATCCTTGCCATAGAAGTAATGGTACAGCCCGTCCAGTTCGGCCAGCAAGTCGTATTTCCCGTACATCAGCGCGCCGTGCGGGCCATAGGCCTTGTACAGGCTGAAGACATAGTAATCGACATCCCAGGCCTGCACGTCGATCAGCCGGTGCGGCGCATAGGCGACCGCATCGACGCAGATCCGTGCGCCGCGGTCATGGACGAAGCGCGCGAAATCCGCGACGGGATGCACCTGCCCCAGGATGTTTGACACATGCGTCACGCAGACCAGACGGGTGCGGTCGGTCATCAGCGGGGCCAGATCGGCCAGCTGCAGGTCCATCGTGTCCGCGTTCAGCGGCCAGACCTTGATGACGACGCCGAACTCCTCCAGCCGGGTCCAGGGGCCGATGTTGCTTTCGTGATCGGCCATGGTGACGATGACCTCGTCGCCCGGCACGAACTGGCGGCGCATGGCCTGCATCAGGTTGCCCATCAGCACCGTGGTCGAGGGACCGAAGACGATCTCCTCGGGGCGGGCGGCATTGACCAGCGTCGCGGCGGCGCGACGGCCCGCCATCAGCGCCTCGGCCGCGGCCTGCGACACCGCATAGCTGCCCCCAATCTGGACGTTGCGGTGCGTCAGGAACTCGACCATGCGGTCCAGCGCGGGCTGAGCGATCTGCGCGCCGCCGGCATTGTCGAAGAACACCCAGTCCTGCGTCAGGCCGGGGAATTGGGACTGCACATAGGCCATGTCCAGCTGTGTCATCGGGGTCGTCCTTCAGTGGTTCAGCACGGCGCCCAGGAAATTGCGCGTGCGTGGTTCTTGGGGGTCGGACAGCACCTGCGCGGGCGGTCCCTGTTCGACGATCTGGCCCGCATCCATGAAGATGACGCGGTCGGCCACCTGGGACGCGAATCCCATCTCGTGCGTGACGACGATCATGGTGGTGCCCGTCCGGGCCAGATCGCGCATGACGTCCAGCACCTCGCCCACCATTTCGGGGTCCAGCGCGCTGGTCGGTTCGTCAAACAGCATCACCTGCGGCTCCATCGCCAGCGCCCGAGCGATGGCGACGCGCTGCTGCTGGCCGCCGGACAGATGCTCGGGGTACTTGTCGGCCTGGCTGGAAATGCCCACGCGGGCCAGCAGGCGGTCGGCCTGGGCCGCGGCATCCGCCCGCGTGGTGCGGCGCACGCGGCGGGGCGCCAGCATGACGTTTTCACGCACCGTCAAATGCGGGAACAGGTTGAAGGACTGGAACACCATCCCGACCTCGGCACGCACGCGGGCCAGCGCGCGGCCGGTGGTGACGGGGGTGCCGTCCACGCGGATCTCGCTTGCGGGGTCGAACCCCTCCAGCCGGTTGATGCAGCGGATCAGGGTCGATTTGCCGGACCCCGACGGACCGATGATGCAGACGACCTCGCCCTTGGCGACGTCCAGGTCGATGCCGCGCAGGGCCTCGAAGCTGCCATAGGATTTCCGCAGGTTGCGGATGCTGACGAAACCGGCCATCTCAGCGCCTCCGTGCCGTAAAGCGGCGTTCCATGCGCGACACCAACGCGACCAGCGGCCACAGGAACGCGATATAGATCACCGCCGCCACGATCAGCGGCGTGGGGTTCGCGGCCAGGGCCTGCGCCTGCGTCGCCTGCTTCAGCAGGTCGGGCATGGCCACGACCGATGCCAGCGCGGTGTCCTTGACCACGTTGATCGAATTGTTGGTCAGCGGCGGGATGACGATCCGCACCGCTTGCGGCAGGATCACGTCGGCCATGGTCTGGCGCCCGTTCAGGCCCAGGGCGGCGGAGGCCTCGAACTGGCCCTTGGGGATCGCCTCGATGCCGGCGCGAAAGATCTCGGCCGTATAGGCGCCCGACACCAGCGTCAGCGCGCTCATGGCGGATGCGAAGGGCGACAGGCGCAGGCCCACGAAGGGCAGTGCGTAATAGACGATGATCAGCAGCACCAGCAGCGGGATCGACCGGAAGATGTCGATATAGAGCCGTGTCACGAACCGGACAGGGCCGGGCCCGTACAGCCGCGCCATGGCGAGGCCAAGGCCCAGCACCAGCCCCGCGACGATGCTGGCCGCCCCCAGCTGCAGCGTGATCCACAGACCCTGCAGCAGCATGGGAAAGGTCCGCCGCATCACCTCGGCGTTCAGGAAGGTGTCGAAGATATCCATGTGCATCCCTTCGGGTCCGGGACGGGCCCGGACCCGGCTGTCGGATCAGTTGAGCGTCGGCATCGGCAGAACGGTGACGGTGGACGACTCCGCATCGGGGGCGACGCCGAACCATTTCTCGTGCAGCTCGGCCACCACGCCCTCGGTCTTCAGCGCGTCCAGGATGGTGTTGACCTCCGTCGCCAGTTCGGCGTCCTTGGCGAACATCATCGAATACTTCTCTCCGGTCGGGATGCGTTCGACGACGGCCAGCTGCGGCTTGTCCTTGACGTAGTACTGCAGCGCCGGGATGTCCGACACGTACCCGTCGATCCGCCCCGCCTGCAGGTCCAGCATCGCGGGCGCCAGCCCCTCATAGCGGCGGATGTCGGCGAACCCGTATTCGGCCTGGTTCTCGGTCGCCCACATGTCGCCGGTCGATCCGGTGTCCACGCCGACGACCTTGTCCTTCATCTCGGCCAGCGATTTCGGCCCCTCGGCCAGGGCGGTCAGCGACTGGTCGCTGTCGTAATAGGGCTGGGCGAAGGTCACCGATTCCAGGCGTTCGTCGGTGATGGTGATGGAGCTGGTCGCGATGTCGATCCGCCCCGACTGCACGGCAGAGAACAGCCCGTTGAAGGGAATGTTCACCGTCTCGACCTCGGCGCCCATGCGGTCGGCCACGGCGGCGACCAGGTCGATCTCGAAGCCCACGAACTGGCCGGCATCGTCCTGGAACTCCCACGGGACGTTGCCGATGTTGGCGCCCACCGTCAGGGTCTCCTGTGCCGAGGCGGCAAGGGCCGAACCGGCAAGCAGCACCAGTGCCACGGCCGTGCGGCGCATCCTTTTTCCGTGCATGATCATCTCCCCGTCTTTATGATTCTGGATTGACCGGCCAAACCGGTCTGACCAGTATCAAGCCACGGGCCGATCCGGTTTGCAATGGCCGTGGTTCCTGTGCAGATGGATGGCGGACACGATGCCGACGGAAAGGGCAATGCGCGGGTGATGTGGGACAAGGGACCGGTGACGCAGACCATCGCGCGTCGCCTGCAGGAGATGATCCGGTCGGGCGAACTCAAGGCCGGAGAGCGGCTGCCGTCGCAGCGGGTGCTGTCGGAACAGCTGAATGTGTCGCGCCCGTCGCTGCGCGAGGCGCTGCTGACGCTGGAGACGTTGGGCCTGGTCCAGACCCTGCCCGCGCGGGGGACCTTTGTGATGGACCCGGCAACGCGGCCCGCGCAGACGACATGGCGCTATGACGATGCCCACGATCTGCGCGAGGTGTTCCAGACCCGCCTGTTGATCGAGGGAGAGCTGGCGCGGCTGGCCGCATCCGCCATCACCCCCGATGCGCTGGCCGGCCTGCAATCGGCCGCCGCCCAGTTCGAGCAGGCTTGGGCGCAGGGCGACTTGGTCGCCCATGTGGACGCGGACCTGGCCCTGCATCAGGGCATCGCGCAGGCCTGCCCGAACCGGATGCTGGCCACGTTGTACAGCACCGTCAGCCAGCTGCTGACCGAGACGCAGCGCCAGCCGATCCCGAACACCGACCCCGATCGCATGGCGCAGTCCATCGCCGAACACCGCGCCATCCTTGCCGCGATGGAACGGCGCGATCCCGACGCGGCGCAGGCGCATATGCGCGACCACATCCGCAACACCGCGCGCTGCGCGGGCCTGCAGATCTAGCGCCCCGAACGCTCTGCGCGCGCTTTTTGGCAAAACCCGCTTGACGGCCCTGCGCCAGTCTTTTAGATCGCCGCTACTCGTGGCGGAGTAGCTCAGTTGGTTAGAGCAGCGGAATCATAATCCGCGTGTCGGGGGTTCGAGTCCCTCCTCCGCTACCAGTCATCCCCCAGATGCAATCTTGTGAATCCTGCCCCAGGTGGCCTGCGGGCATCTTTTCGTTTTGGGCTCACAGGGCCCCCTCGCTGCCGGAATACATCACGCCCAGGACGCGATGGGCGGCGTCGGTCCGACAGGTCCATGGCGCCTCGGCCCCGGTGACGGCGGCCTGAACATCGGCGCCTGCCTGCGTTTCGGTCACGCTGACGACGGTGACGGCGGACAGGCCCCTGCCCACCTGGGCCGCGATGGCCGCGCGGCAGGCGGTGGCGGCGGGGCCGGTCAGGTCGTCACCGGCGCAGGCGGCCAGCGGCAGCGCCGCCAGCAGGGCAAGGATGGTCTTGGCGGTCATGCGGCGGCCTTCCGATCCAGCGGTGATTCGCGCAGACCAGTCAACCATGCCGGCCGCGACCCGGCTATCGGATTGGCGACATGCGAAAGGGCCCGCGGCGATGCCACGGGCCCCTGTCGTCACGCCGGATCGGCGATCATTCGGCCGGCATCGCCTCGACCGAGATGCGGACCTCGACCTCGTCGGACACGGCGGGGGCGAACATGCCGGCGTTGAAGTCGCTGCGCAGCAGGGTGGTGGTCGCGTCAAAGCCCAGCCAGGGCTTGTTCTCCATCGGGTGGGTGCCCTGCTGGTTCAGCGTGGTGTCCAGCACGACCTCCTTGGTGACGCCGTTCAGGGTCAGATCGCCGGTGATCAGCGCGGTGGTGTCGCCGGTGACCTCGATGCCGGTGGACTTGAAGGTCACCTCGGGGGCGGCACCCTCGGCGCCGAAGAAGTCGGGCGACAGGAAGTGCTCGTCACGGCCTGCAAAGCCGGTCATCAGCGAAGCGACCGGGAACGTCGCCTCGACCGAGGATGCGGCCGGGTCCTCGGCGTCGAACATGATCGTGCCGGTGATGTCGCCGAACATGCCCGTCGTGGTCGAGAAGCCCAGGTGGCTGTAGTCGAACACGATCTGGCTGTGCGAGGTGTCCAGGCTGTAGGTTTCGGGCGCTGCCAGGGCGGCACCGGCGACGAGGGCGAAAGCGGCGGTCAGGGCGGTCGTTTTCAGCATCGGAATCTCCGTTTGTTGTGGGGGCACCATCCTTGGAAGCGGCCCGTGGGGCAACTAGCGATGCGCGAACAGGGGCTGTCAGCCAGCGCACATCACCGTGTGGCGGTCAGCGCGACGGTCAGGTCCACCTGGAACCCCACCGTGCTTTCGTCGGCATATCCCGCCCCCACCTGCCAGTCGCGGCGGTCCATCACGGCCTGCCCCTGCATCACGGCGACGCCGTCCGTGATGGTCAGATCGAAGGGCAGCGTGACGGGCATCTGCTGGTCGCGCAGGCGCAGCGGTCCTTCGGCGACATAGCCCGCGCCCTCGGGTCGGATCGTGCCCTCGAAGACGGCGGTGGGATGGGCGGCGACGTCAAAGAACTCAGCCCCCTTGGCCTGGTCGGTGACGGTGCCGATGGTGACGCTGTCCATGTTGATGGTCACCGTCACGGCGCCCGTGCCGCTGTCCGGGTCGAACGTGATCGCCGCCGTCCAGTCGGCAAAGCTGCCGGTCACGGTCGATCCCATCTGGCGCACGGCAAAGCCGAGTTCACCGTCGGTGACCTGCCATTCGGACGCCGCCTGTTCCAGCGTCGCCACCGGGGCCGCGTCGCGCGGCGCGGTGGCCAGCGCATAGGCCGCCCCCGCCCCGAAGACCGCCACCGCGACCAGCGCCGGCAGCGCGTGGCGGGCGGCGATGCCCCGGCCCGCGGGCACGCCCCGCGTCATGCGGCCCAGCACCCCGTCGCGGTCGATCACCGCATGCTTGATGGCGCCCGCCACATGCAGGACCACCGACCCGATCAGCAAGAAGGCAAAGACGTGATGCACCTGGGCCATGACCATCGCCAGGGCGGGCGATTTCGGCACCAGCGGCAGCCCCTGCCCCAGGGGCCACAGGATCGGCGCGAACCCGTCGGTCGCGGCATGTTCGATCCAGCCCGTCACCGGCACCAGCACCATCGACCCGTAAAGCGTCCAATGCACCGCCTCGGCCAGCAGGGTCTCCAGCCGGCGTTCGGGGTGGACGGGGGCGGGGCGCGTCTGGGTCAGCGCCCAGCCGATGCGCGCCAGCGCCACGACCAGCGCCGCAAGACCCAGCGTCTTGTGGAACGAGAACACCTGCACCTTGAGCGCCATCTGCTCCAGCGGGATGCGTTCGGCCCACAGGCCCAGGGCGATGTTGGACAGGATGATCAGGGCGGTCAGCCAGTGCAGGCTGCGGGCGACGCTGCCATAGCTGGATTTGGTATTCTGGCGCATGGGGGGCCTTCGATGCGGATTTTTCCCCTGATAGCGCGTTTCGCGGATGCGCGGCACTGCCTTGGCCGCACATCCGCTGTGCGGGGCGTCACAATTCGACGACGCGCCGCTCGATCATCGCGGTCTGCGCCGCCAGCCCCATGCGCACGGCCCAGATGCCGTCCTGGACGCTGACGTCGGGGCGGTCGCGCTGGCCGCGGACAAGTTCCAAGAACCCCCGGTGCTGATAGAAGGTCGAGCCGTTGTGATCCCCCGCATCCAGCAGCGTCGGGTCCACGGGGATCACGTGGACCTGCGGCCCGCGGGGTTCGCGGGGCGACACGACGACCTGCGCCACGGGCGGATCGCCCAGATGCGCGGGCCAGAAGCGGGTGGGACCCGGCACAAAGGCCTCGATCTTGCCGCGGGGGCCCACGGCGCTGATCTCCTCCTGCCAGCGCGATCCTTCGGCGAACATGCACAGCTCCAGCATGGCGCGGGTGCCGTCGGCAAAGTCCACCGCGACATAGCCGTGGTCGAAGATGTCGGGCGTCCGGCCGTCATGCACCTCGTCCAGGTGGTTCAGCGCCTGCCCGCCGGTCGCCATCACGCGGACCGGGTCAGACCCCAGCGCCAGCCGCATCAGGTCGAAGAAATGGCAACACTTCTCGACGAACGTCCCGCCGCTGTAGCGGTTGAAGCGGTTCCACTGCCCGACCTTGGACAGGAACGGATAGCGGTGTTCGCGGATGCTCAGCATGCGGATGCCGCCGGTGGCCTCCTGGGCCATCTCCAGCAGCCGGGCGACGGGGGGCATGTAGCGGTATTCCATCGCGACCCAGACCGGCGCCGCGTGCCGTGCGGCCAGTTCCGCCACCGCCGCCGCGTCCGACGCCTGGGTGAACAGCGGCTTTTCCACCAGCACCGGCAGCGGCCTGTGCGCGGCCACGGCCTGCAGCTGTTCGACATGGCGGTGGTTCGGGCTGGCGATCAGCAGGCAGTCCAGCCCCGGATGCGCCAGCAGGTCGGCCACGCTGTCCACCATGCGCGCACCGGGGGCCAGCGCCGCGGCGCGGGCGCGCATGGCGGCGTCGGGTTCGAAGATGGCACCGATGGCGGTGCCGGGCAGCAGGGCGATGTTGCGCAGGTGTTCCTGGCCCATCATCCCGCAGCCGATCACGCCATAGGTGATCACGCGGCTGTCTTGCATGGTCATGGGATCTCCTTAGACGAGGCGCTGGACGTAGAGCGCGCGGTCGGTGTCGTACCAGGTGCGCGAGAATTCGACCGCGTCCTGGGTCCGCGCCCAGGACAGGCGCTGGATGAAGGCGGTCGTGCTGCCGGGGCGGGGCGTGAAATCGGGCGGCGCCCAGTCGGGCACAATGCCCAGGCCGACGCGATCCTCGGCCCGGGTGATCCACAGCTTCAGCGCCCGCTTGTAGGTCAGGTACAGCGAATCCTGGACCATCTCGGGGGGAATGGCCCCGGCCCCGCCGTCCAGCCAGATCTCCTCGACCGCGATGGGGGTGTCGTCCAGGAACCGCAGGCGCCGGAACCGGGTGCCGTGATCGGCGCTGCCATAGGCGGGCTGGCCGGCATCCTTGGGATGCGATCCGACCGACAGCAGACGCGCGCGCGGCAGGCCGCCCCCGCCCTGCGCATGTTCCAGCCGGAACATCGAATAGACCGCCCGCGTCGGTTCGCCCGCCCGGATGTAGTTCCCCGATCCCTGCCGACGGTCCAGCAGGCCCTGCGCCTCCAGTTCGGCCAGCGCCTTGCGCAGGGTCCGCACGGTGGTGTCATGCGCCTGGGCCATCTGGCGTTCGGGCGGCAGCTTCTGGCCATCGACCAGACGACCCGCGGCGATGTCGCGAATCATCATCTCGGTGATCTGCAGGTGGATCGGCAACGCGTCCGACCGATGTTCGCCTGCCCCTGCCACGACCGTCCCCCGGTAAATTGATACACCATTGATTTACACGATGGGGGACGCTATGCAAAGGGAAATCCGACGCCGTCCCGGGAGGAAACCATGACCGTCGTCCCCGTCACCTCAGCCGATCTGGATGCCGTCGAGGTCGCCTGGTTCGCGGCGCTGTGTTCCGACGATTACCGCCATCTGGGCGTGCCCGACGGGTCGCTGCGGTCAAGCTGGGCGCATTGCTCGGACATCGTGCGCACCGCCGAACGGCAGGGCTTCGGCAACATCCTGTGCCCGTCCAGCTATCAGGTCGGACAGGACACGCTGTCCTTCGTCGCGGGCTGCGCGCCGATCACCCAGCACATCAACATGCTGGCTGCCGTCCGCTGCGGAGAGATGCAGCCGATCATGCTGGCCCGCACCATCGCCACCCTGGACCACATGCTGGAAGGCCGCCTGACGGTCAACATCATCAGCAGCGATTTCCCCGGCCAGCAGGAGCCCAGCCCCTTCCGCTATCAGCGCAGTCGCGAGGTGGTCGAGATCCTGAAGCAGGCCTGGACGCAGGGCGAAATCAACTATCAGGGTCAGGTCTATGATTTCAGCGGCCTGACCACCGATCCTGTCCAGCCCTATCAGACGGGCGGGCCGATGCTCTATTTCGGCGGGTATTCCCCCGACGCGCTGGACCTGTGCGGCCAGCATTGCGACGTCTATCTGATGTGGCCGGAAAAGACCGAGGACATCGCCGACCGGATGCGCGCCGCCCATGCCGCGGCCGAGAAATACGGCCGCACGCTGGATTACGGCTTTCGCGCCCATGTGATCGTCCGCGACACCGAGGCCGAGGCCCGCGAATATGCCCGCGACCTGGTCAGCCAGCTGGACGATGACCAGGGTCGGCTGATCCGCGAACGCGCGCTGGACGCGGGCTCGCTCGGCGTCAGCCGCCAGGCGCGCAACCGAGAGCTGGCCGATCTGGAAGGCTATATCGAGCCCAACCTGTGGACCGGCGTGGGCCGGGCGCGGTCGGGCTGCGGCGCGGCCATCGTCGGATCGACCGACCAGGTCCTGACCAAGCTTGAGGAGCTGCGTCGCATGGGCATCCGCGCCTTCATCCTGTCGGGCTATCCCCACAAGGACGAGGCCTGCCATTTCGGCAGCCGCGTCCTGCCCCAGATGAATACCTGCCAGTTGAACCGTGTCTGGGGCCGCGTGCCCGACACCACCCCCGCAACGCCCCTGGGCACCGGCGAAAGGCGCTGAGATGAACCGTGTGACGCTGACCGACGATCTGAGCCTGTCGCGGCTGGTCTATGGCATGTGGCGGATCGGCGACGATGCCGACACCTCGCCCACCCATGTCCAGGCCAAGATCGAGGCCTGCCTGGACCAGGGCATCACCACGATGGACCAGGCCGACATCTATGGCGCCTATACCGCCGAAGGCATCCTGGGCGCCGCCCTGCGCGCCAGCCCCGGCCTGCGCGACCGGATCGAGATCGTCACGAAATGCGACATCATCGCACCGATCGGCAAATACGCCGACGCGGCCTGCAAGCATTACGACACGTCCGGCGATCACATCCGCGCCGCGGTCGACACGTCGCTGCGCGACATGGGCACGGACCGGATCGACCTGCTGCTGATCCACCGACCCGACCCGCTGATGGACCCTGATGAGACGGGCCGTGCACTTGACGGCTTGGTATTCCAGGGCAAGGTCCGCGCGGTGGGCGTGTCGAATTTTCGTCCCTGGGACGTGGAACTGCTGCAGGGGTCGATGCAGACCCGGTTGGTCACCAACCAGATCGAGGTGTCGCTGGCCGCGATCCAGCCCTTCACCAACGGCGACCTGGCCTTTCATCAGCGCCGCCGCGACCCGGTCATGGCCTGGTCGCCCCTGGGCGGCGGCAGCCTGATGACCGGTCACGGACCCGTCGCGGCCGAACTGGACGCGCTGGCGGCGGAATTCGGCGTGGACCGCGCGGCGGTGGCTGTTGCGTTCCTGTTGCGCCACCCCGCGACCATCCTGCCGGTCATGGGCACCAATTCGCTTGCACGGATCGCCCGGATCGCCGATGCCGAAAAGGTCCGGCTGGACCGCGTGCAGTGGTTCCGCCTTTACCAAGCAGCCCTTGGGCAAGAGGTGCCATGACGCGACCGATCCCGCACAGCTTCGTTCCCGATCCGCAGAACGGGCGGCTGCTGCGCGATGCCTTTGGCCGCTTTGCGACCGGGGTCACGGTGGTGACCGCCGCGACCGAGGGCGGCTGCGCGGCGATGACCGCCAACAGTTTCTCGTCCATCTCGATGGACCCGCCGCTGGTGATGTGGTCGCCGGCGCTGGCCAGCTCGCGCTTTCCGGTCTTTGCGCAGGCGCGCCATTTCGCCATCCACGTGCTGGCCGCCGACCAGGCCGACCTGGCCTGGACAGTCGCGCGCAACCGCAACGCGCTGGACCATGCGGGCCTGTCCGCGAACGCGCATGGCGTCCCGGTGCTGGACCGCTGCCTGGCCCGGTTCGATTGCGACCTGTTCGCCATGCACGAGGCGGGCGACCACATGATCATCGTCGGTCGCGTCCTGCACGCCCAGATCACCGAAGGCGATCCGCTGGCCTTCTTCGGCGGGCAAATCGCCGGGATCGCCAGAGGCTGACCGACCGCGGCGCCGGGCAGGAGGAGGCCCGGCACCGTCACGAAACGGGGGAGGAGACACCAAAGATGCGCCTGCTGACGGGCCTTGTCCGGCCATTGTCCCGGATCAACGAACAGCTGCTGCGCGCGGGGCGCGCGGTGGGCATCGTGGCCATCGGCCTGATGGTCGTGGTGACCATCGTGCAGGTCGTCGCACGCTATGGCTTCAACAGCGCCTTGGCTTGGCCGGACGAGGCCGCGCGGTTCTGCATGCTGTGGATGACCGGCCTGATGGCGCCGACCGCGTTCCGGCGCGGGGGCTTTGTCGCAATAGACTTTCTTCCCGCCATGCTGCCCGCGACGGCCGCGCGGCTGCTGAACCTGATCCTGCTGGCCGTGTCGCTGGTGGTGCTGGTTGTCGCGGTGCAGATCGGCTGGCGCGAGGTGACCGGCCTGGGCGGACGTTTTGCCAGCGCATCGCTGTTCCTGCCCATGTCGCTGGATTTCAGCGACTGGTACCGGGTGCCGCGGTCCTGGATGATGGCGTCGATCCCGGTCGGGCTGATGCTGCTGATTTCCGTGAATGTCGAACTGATCCTGCGCATCCTGGCGCAATTGGGCGGTGCCCGCGACCTGCCCCCGATCGAGGGGCTGGATGCGGGCCTGCGGGGGGCCGAGTGATGCTGATCCTGTTTCTGCCGCTGTTCCTGACCTTTCTGCTGATCGGCCTGCCGGTGTTCTTCGGGATGCTGGCGGCGCCGGGCATCCTGCTGATGCTGAACGGACAGGAACGCGACCTGACGCTGCTGTACCGCAACCTCTACAACGGCATGGACAGCTTTCCGCTGATGGCGATCCCGTTCTTCATGCTGGCGGGCGAGCTGATGAACCGCGGCGGCATCACGCTGCGCCTGGTCGAATTCGCCCAGGCCCTGATGGGGCATTTCCGCGGCGGCCTGGCGCATGTGAACATCCTGTCGTCGATGCTGTTCGCGGGCCTGTCGGGGTCGGCCGTGGCCGACACCTCGGCGCTTGGGTCCATGCTGATCCCGGCGATGGAGAAGCAGGGCTATACCCGCCGCTTCGCCGCCGCGATCACCGCGGCCAGCTCGGTCATCGGGCCGATCATCCCGCCGTCGGGGATCATGATCATCTATGCCTATGTGATGGGCGAAAGCGTCGCGGCGCTGTTCCTGGCGGGCATCGTGCCCGGCATCCTGGTGGGCGTGGGCCTGATGATCGCGGTCAAGGTCATGGCCGACCGCTACGACTTTCCCATCGCCGCGCCGCGCCAAAGCTGGGGCCAGCGCGGACAGGCCAGCCTCAAGGCGTTCTTTCCGCTGATGACCCCGGTCATCATCCTGGGCGGCATCCTGGGCGGCGTCTTCACGCCCACCGAGGCCGCCGCCGTCGCCGCCGTCTATGCGCTGGTCATCAGCCTGTTCGTGCTGCGCACGATGAAGATCGCGGAACTGCCGGACGTCCTGGGCCGCGCGGCGCTGACCTCGGCGGTGGTGCTGCTGCTGGTGGGTGCGGCGATGTCGTTCAAGACGGTGATCTCGCTGTCGCAGACGCCGCAGATGATGGCCGACTGGATCCTGACGCTGACCGCCGACCCGCTGATCCTGCTGCTGATGATCAACCTGTTCCTGTTCGTCGTCGGCATGTTCCTGGACGCGGGCCCCGCGATCATCATCCTGGCGCCGATCCTGGGGCCGGTCTTCACCGGCATGGGCGTCGACAGCGTGCATTTCGCGATCATCATGTGCGTCAACCTGACGGTGGGCCTGGCCACGCCGCCCATGGGGCTGGTGCTGTTCGTGGCCTCTGCGGTGTCGGGCGAAAAGGTCATGACCATCGCCCGCGCCATCCTGCCGTTCCTGCTGGTCGAGGTGCTGGTGATCTTCCTGATCACCTATGTCCCGGCTATTTCCATGACCATCCCGCGCCTGACCGGCTTTGCGGACTGAGACCACCAAGGGAGGATACCATGCTGAAACCCGCACTGACCCTGGCCGCCGCCCTGGCGCTGGCCACCCCCGTCATGGCCCAGGAATACACCCTGCGCGCCGTGGCCAACTCGAACGAGAACGACGAGGATTTCGACGGCCTGCAGGTCTTCAAGTCGCATGTCGAGGCGGCCTCCAACGGCGCCATCGCGGTCGAGATCTTCATGGGAACGCAGCTCTGCTCGAACGGTGCGGAATGCCTGCAGGGCGTGGCCGACGGCTCGATCGACGTCTACATCTCGACCTCGGACGGGGCGGCGGGGCTGTTTCCCTATCTGCAGGTCCTGGACCTGCCCTACATTATGGCCGACGACCGGGTGGCCGAACGCGTCCTGACGGGCGATTTCACCCGCCAGCTGCGCGACATGACGCTGGAGGATTCGGGCGGGATGCTGCGGCTGATGACCATCGGCAACACCGGAGGCTGGCGCAACTTCGCCAACACCAAGCGCCGCATCCAAACGCCCGCCGACCTGTCGGGCCTGAAGATGCGCACCGTGGTGGCCGACCTGCCGCAGGAGCTGGTGCGCGCGCTGGACGCCTCGCCCACGCCGATCCCCTGGGCGGAACTGTTCACCTCGCTGCAGACCAACGTGGTCGAGGGCACCGCGAACGGCATCACCGACATCATGTCGATGCGTTTCCCCGAAGCCGGGCTGCAATACCTGACGCTGGACGGCCATGCCTACATGGGCGCGATGTGGTGGATGTCGAACGAACGCTTCATGGAGATGCCCGAGGACATGCGCGCCATCGTCGTCGACGGGTTCGCCCAGCTGCAGCAGGCGACCTTCGCCTCGCCCAAGCGCAAGTCCATCGCGGCCTATGAGGAGTTCCGCGCCGGCGGCGGCGAGGTCTATGTCCCCACGGCCGAGGAGAAGGCCGCCTTCACCGAGGCCGCGGCCCCGGTCTATGACTGGTTCACCGGCAATGTCGACGGTGGCGAGGAGATCCTGGCCAGCTTCCGCGAGGCGGTGTCCCAGGCCGAGACCGCGCTGGCCGAGGAACGCGCCCGCGACATCCAGTAACCCCTGCCGGGGGCCGCGACCCGGCCCCCTTGGACGCCCATGACCCGCACCGACATCCCCCTTGCCGCCCGCGCGCGCGCCCTGGCGCCCGGCCTGATGCTGGCCGTCACCGTCGCCATGGCGGCGCAGTTCCTGTCCGGCCATTACGGCGTGCCGGTGATGCTGATGGCGATCCTGCTGGGCATGCCGCTGCATTTCCTGGCCGAGGACGACCGCGCCGGTCCCGGCATCGACTTTGCCGCCCGCACCCTGCTGCGCGCGGGGGTCGCGCTGCTGGGCCTGCGGGTGTCGCTGGACATGGTCGCCGCGATCGGTTGGCCCTTCGTCGCGCTGGTCGCGGGATCGGTCGCGGCGGTGATCCTGGGATCGGTCGCGCTGGTGCGCAGGCTGGGCCAGGACCGCGCCTTTGGCCTGCTGACCGGCGGGTCGGTGGCGATCTGCGGGGCATCGGCGGCGATGGCCATCGCATCCGTCCTGCCCGCGCGGGACAGCGCGGAACGCGACCTGTCCTTTACCGTGATCACCGTCACGGTCATGTCGACCTTCGCGATGATCGTCTATCCGATGCTGGCGGCGGGCCTGGGTTTGGACCAGCACCAGACCGGCCTGTTCCTGGGTGCCACGATCCATGACGTGGCCCAGGTCGTGGGCGCGGGCTATTCCGTCTCCGAGGAGACAGGCGACATCGCCACCGTGGTCAAGCTGATCCGCGTGACGCTCTTGGCGCCCGTCGTGCTGATTGCGGCGCTGGTCCTGCGCCGTGCCGCGCCCGCGGGGGCCGCGCGCCCGCCGCTGCTGCCGGGCTTCGTGCTGGTGTTTCTGGTGCTGGCGGCGGCCAATTCGGCGCATCTGGTGCCGCTGCCCGTGACCGATGCCGCCTCGACCCTGTCGCGGGCCCTGCTGGTCGCCGCCGTGGCCGCGGTCGGCATGAAGACCGCGCTGGCGCGCATGGCGCAGGTCGGCGCCGCCGCCATCGCCATGCTGCTGGTCCAGACCGCCGCATTGGCCACCCTGATCGCGGTGCCGCTGATGCTGGGACTGGTGTGACGGGCGGTTGCCCCCTGCCCCGCTTTCGGGCCATCTGATCCGGACCGGAGGGGATCATGGCCTTTCACCTGGACGACTTTCTGCCTTATCGCCTGGCCGTCGCGGCCCAGCAGGTCAGCCGCCGTTTCGCCCGCCTCTATGCGGCCGAGGCCGGGCTGACGATTCCCGAATGGCGGGTGCTGGCGCATCTGAACCATTCCGGTTCCGTCAGCGTCCGCGACATCCACACCCGCGTCAATCTGGACAAGTCGGTCGTCAGCCGGGCGGCGACGCGGCTGGAACAGGCCGGTCTGGTCGCCAAGTCGGACCATGCGGGCGACCGCCGCCTGATCGCATTGGAACTGACCCCGCAAGGGCGCGATCTGATGGATCGGTTGGGCCAGGTCGCGCAAGCGTTTCAGGATCGCCTGCTGGCGGAACTGGGATCTGACGCGGCCGCCCTGTCCGCGGCGCTGGACCAACTGGCGCAGGATCCCGACGCGCCGTGACCCATGAAAAAGGCCGGGCGCATGGCCGGCCTGTTCAACACGGGATCATCGGATCAGCCGTCGGTCACCGGCTCGATCCCGTCGACCATCAGCAGCGTCCCGTCCGTGGCGCTGAAGATCAACTCGGTCGGCAGGCCGCCGCGTTCCCCGCTGACGATCAGCGTCTCGGGGCCGCGGAGGACGACGACATTCTCGTAGCCCTGGGCGGACAGGCTGTCGATGACCTCCTGGTCGGTCGCGAACCCGTCCAGGGTCGGGAACTGGACCTCCTCCATGGTGGTCATCCCCTCCGTCGGCACGGCGGTCTGGGCCAGGGAAGCCGTCGCCATCAGGGCGGTCAGGACGGCGGCCACGCCGCCCAGCTTCAGGGATGCGATTGCATTGGTCATCGTACTCTCCTGTGATTCGCTGCGGTCGATGCCGCTGTCACGGACCCAACCTTTGGGCGGACGAACGGTTCAATCACGCCCGTGTCACGGGGGCTGCTGATGATTTCGTGTGCCGATGTGATCGGCAGCCGACAGCCTGCGCCGGAACCTGCCCAGATCCGGCGACCCCAGGGCGGGTTTCAGGCAGGGTCTTGCCGGTATGGCGGTCGTGGACGGTGCGGGTCGGGTCATTCCCGATCGCTCGGTCTAGCGTCCTGCCGACGTTGCCCGGATCACCACCGGGTACGCTGAAAAAGGAAACGACATGATCCGCAAGATCGCATTCGCCATAGGTCTGGGCCTGCTGCCCGCCGCCGTTGTCGCCCAGGATGCCGCAGCGCCCGCACAGGACGCCCCCGCGCAGACCGCCCCCGCCGATCCCGGCACCACGTACGAGGCCGCGCGCAATCAGCTGGGCATCCTGCAGTACTGCCAGGAGCAGGGCTTCACCGGGGCCGAGGCCGTCGAGGCCCAGGGCAAGCTGGTCGGCCTTCTGCAGGGCGGTGACGAGGCCGTCGGCAGCGCCGCCGAGGAAAAGGGCGCCCAAGGCACCGTGTCCGTCGGCGGAACCGAGGTGTCCCTGGCCGACGCCGTCGAAGAGCGCGGCAGCACCGTCGAGGCGACCTGCCAGCAGATCGAGGCCGCCGTCAACGAGATCGCGCCCACTCTGCCCGCAGGCTAAGCCTTACGCCCACGACAATTGAAAACGGGCCGGCGATCGCCGGCCCGTTTTTCTATGGCGCATCGGTGGCGTCGTGCGTCGCGACCAGTTCGGCCGTAACCGCGCGGGCGGCGGGGCCATCCTCGGCGGCGGCACCCGCCTCGACCAGTTCGCGGGCCTCGTCCTCGTCCTCGTCGGTCAGGGCGGGGGGTTCGTCGCCGGCCAGGAAGTTGCCGAACTTCTCCCACCCGGGGATGTGTTCGGCCAGCACGCGGATCACCACCAGCACCGGCACCGCGATGATCATCCCGATGACCGACCACAGCCAGGCCCACAGCGCGACGCCCAGGAACACCACGACCGTGTTCATCTGAAGCCGCCGCGACACGAAGTAGGGCGTGATGATCTGCCCCTCCAGCGATGTCAGGCCCAGATAGCTTGCGGCGACCATCGCCGGCCAGAACAGCCCCGGCATCACCACCAGCGCCACGATCCCCGATATGGCGACCCCGGTGATCGCCCCCAGATAGGGGATGAAGTTCAGAAGGAACGCCCCGATCCCGAACAGAAGCGGGCCCGGCATCCCCCAGGCCCACATCGTCAGCCCCACCGCCAAGCCAAGCCCCGCATTGATGATGGTGATGGCGCCCAGATAGTTGCCAAGCGAATCCTCGATCTGGCGCAGGGCCAGGTAGGCGCCGCGCTTGTCGCGCATGCGGTCGAAGCTTTGGACGATCTTCAGATACAGCAGGTCGCCGGACGCGATCAGGAAGAACAGCAGGATCAGCGTGAAGAGCACCTGCCCCATCAGCAGCGGCGCCATGTGCATGACGGTGCCCAGGGTCGTCTCGCCCTCCTGCTGGATGCGGATGGCGGGGGGTTCCTCGGGGCCGGGATCAGTGCTCTGCGCCTCGTCGATGCGTGCGGCGGCCTCGCGCAGGTCCGACAGGCTGTCGCGGACGCTGTCGAACTTCTGCTCCAGCTGTGCGCTGATGATGGGCATGTTGCTCATCGCCCGGCTCAGCGGACCACTGGCGGCATAGGCGATCACCCCCACGGCCAGCAGGATCGACAGGGTGATGCCCGCCGCGGTCGCCGCATCCGGGATGCCGCGGCGTTCGGCAAATCGGCGCAGGGGCGTGAAGACGAAGAACAGCAGCATCGCCATGGTGACGGGCATCAGGAAATCGCGTCCCGCAGCGATGGCGGCGAAGGCCATGACCAGAAAGATGCCGATCACGGCCCAGTTCGCCAGAACCGGGACCTTGCTGTCGGCGCGTTGTGAAAACCGTGGAAAAAGATGTCCTTCAGGACCTGGCATGTCGAACCCCCGATGCGGGCGCCGCGTTCCCCAACGCCGGTGGCACCCGTGTGCTGTGCAAACGCAGGCGGCGGCCCGGATGTTCCGAACCGCCGCGTTCACGTTATTCCGGATCGGCCTGGATCAGACCGGATGATCGCCCGATGCGTCGATGACGCGGGTGGGAAGGCCCATCTCTCCCAGCAGTTCCAGGAAGGGCCGCGCGGGCAGATCCTCGACATTGGCCATCTTGCCCGCGTCCCACGGACCGCGCGCGATCAGGATCGCCGCCGCGACCGGCGGCACGCCCGCGGTATAGCTGATGCCTTGGCTGCCGACTTCCTCGAAGGCCTCCTTGTGGTCGGCGACGTTGTAGATGAAGACCTCGGCCTCCTTGCCGTCGCGGGTACCGCGGACCAGGTCGCCGATGCAGGTCTTGCCCTCATAGTCGGGGGCGAGGCTTGCCGGGTCGGGCAGCACGGCCTTGACCACCTTCAGCGGCACCACGTCCGTGCCGTCGGCCAGCGTGACCGGCTGTTCCGACAGCAGGCCCAGCTTCTGCAGGACGGTGAAGACGTTGATGTAATGCTCTCCGAACCCCATCCAGAACCGGACGTCGGCCTGCGGATAGCGGGCCGACAGGCTGTGGACCTCGTCATGGCCCGACAGATAGGCGGTGCGCTTGCCCACCACGGGCAGGTCCCATTCGCGGCCGACCTCGAACATGCGGTTTTCCTGCCAGGCGCCCTTCTGCCAGGAATAGACCGTGCCGGTGAACTCGCGGAAATTGATCTCGGGGTCGAAATTCGTGGCGAACCAGCGGCCGTGCGACCCGGCGTTAATATCCACGATGTCGATGCTGTCGACCTTGTCGAAATACTCGTCCTCAGCCAGGCGCGCATAGGCGTTGACCACGCCCGGATCGAAGCCCGCGCCAAGGATGGCGGTGATGCCCGCCTTGGCCACGTCCTCGCGGCGCTTCCATTCATAGTTGCCGTACCAGGGCGGCGTCTCGCAGATCTTGGCCGGATCCTCGTGGATGGCCGTGTCGATGTAGGCGGCGCCCGTGCGGATGCAGCCCTCAAGGACGGTCATGTTGATGAAGGCCGTGCCCACATTGATGACGATGCCCGCATCCACCTGCCGGATCAGCGCCTCGACCGCGTCCGCGTCCATGGCGTCCAGCGCGTGGCTGGTCCAGGCCATGTCATGGCCCTTCTCGCGCAAGGACTGGATGATCGCGTCGGCCTTGGCCTGCGTGCGGTTCGCGATGTGCAGGTCGCCGAACTCGGCCGCCCATTGCGCGACCTTGTGGGCCGTGACCTGCGCCACGCCGCCCGCACCGATGATGAGCACGTTCTTCTTCGCCAATTCTGTCTCCTTCAGGTGGCAGAGGATGGGTGGCCTTAGGACAGGCTGCCTTTGTATTCGTCGTAACCGAAGCTGCGGACGGTGCGGATCGTTCCGTCCTCCTCGCGGCGCGCGATGGCGGGCATGGCGACGCCGTTGAACCAGTTCTTCTTGACCATCGTGTATCCGGCCGCATCCTGGATGCTGACCCGGTCGCCGATCTGCAGGGGCCGGTCAAAGCCCGCCTCTCCGAAGATGTCGCCCGCCAGACAGGTCTTGCCCGCGACCTGGTACCGGTGGTCACCCTCCTGCGGCAGGCGGGCGTCCTGGCGATAGATCAGCAGGTCCAGCATATGCGCCTCGGTCGAGCTGTCCACGATCGCCACGGGCTTGCCGGTGTCGATGATGTCCAGGACGCTGACCTCCAGCGTGGTGGTGTTGGTGATGCTGGCCTCTCCGGGCTCTAGATAGGCCTGCACGCCGAAGCGGTCCTGGAATGCCTTCAGGCGGTCGGCCAGCCGGTCCAGCGGATAGCCCTCGCCGGTGAAGTGGATGCCGCCGCCCAAAGACACCCAGTCCAGACGCTTCAGGATGGCACCGAACTCGTCCTCGATCCGGGTCAGCTGGCGGTCGAACAGGTCGAAGTCGCCGTTCTCGCAATTGTAGTGGATCATCACGCCGCTGATGCGGTCCAGCGCGGATTCCAGCCGCTCCACTTCGCCTTCGCCCAGGCGGGAAAACGGCCGCGCCGGGTCGGCCAGATCGAAGCCGCTGGTCGAGAAGCGCGGGTTCAGCCGCAGGCCGGTCGCGATGCCCGCGGCCTTGGCGCCGAAACGGTCCAGCTGCGACAGGCTGTTGAAGATGATCTTGTCGGCGTAACCCACCGCCTCGTCGATCTCGTGATCAGCCCAGGCCACGGAATAGGCGTGGGTCTCCTTGCCGAAGGTCTCATGCCCCAGGCGCAGCTCATAGAGCGACGAGGACGTAGTCCCGTCCATGTAGTCGCGCATCAGGTCGAAGACCGACCAGGTGGCAAAGCATTTCAGCGCCAGCAGCGCCTTGGCCCCCGATGCCTCGCGCAGCCGGGCCACCTTCTCCATGTTGGCGCGCAGGCGGGCCATGTCGATCAGGTAATGCGGCGTCTGCGGCAGGGTCATGGTCAACCTTACGTCAAGAAACACGGGGGGCGGGTCGCGAAGCCGCGATATAGCCACGCCCCCCGCTTTTCGCAAGGAACCATGACGGCCGGGTGACGGGACCTAGCGCCCCGTCAGGTCGGCGGCAAAGCGGCGCAGCTCTCGCTTGACCAGTTCCAGCTCGGCCCGCAGGGCGGCGATCTCGGCGGTCAGATCCTCGTCCAGGGGCTGGCCCGCCATCAGCGACAGCCGCGCCAGGACCTGCCCATCCGGCCCGCTGTCCGGTCCCGGCCCCGCCGCCGTCTTCAGCAGCAGCGTCTGCACCCCGTCCGACAGGACCTGGGCCGGCAGGTCCGCCTCGACCAGCCAGCGGCCGGGGCCGTCGGCGGTCACGCGCGCCTCGGCCAGGACCTCGGCGTGCTGGATCAGCACGACCCGGATGCCGGGTGCGTCGATGCCCGTCAGCGCGCCGCGCCAGATGCCGCCCTTCAGGCCGTGATTGTCGAAATGCGGCATGGCCATATCCTCAGATCTGGGCGCGGGGATGGCGCGACAGGATGACATCGCGCAGGCCGACCGCGTTCATGAAGGGCGCCTCGAAGATCAGGTCCAGCCATGCCTTCTCGACCGACCGGGCGGACAGTTCGGCATAGCCTAGGTCGAACTCGACGATGCGGTCGCAATGGCGGCCCTCGATCGGCTCGCCCATCTTGCGCAGCATGGTTTCGGTGTTCGGACCCTGCTGGATGTTCAGCCGGGCATAGACCGCGATGGGGCGTTCCGCCTGCAGCGTCGCGTCCAGCCGGATGATGTGATGCCCGCCCAGATCACGCAGCGCCTCGACCGGCAGCGACAGCGAGAACGACAGGAAGCTGCCGGAAAACCCCATCACCTCCAGCGCCAGCCCGTAATCGGACAGGTCGGTGGCGCGGCGGTTGCGCACCTGCCGCAGGATCAGCGCACGTTCGGCGCAGTCGTGGAACAGCGCCACCTCGGGGGACAGCCATCGGCCCGCTTCCGGGGCGATCAGCGCGGGGGCGGCATGGCGCGCCTGCAGGATCTGGGGCCGCCAGCGCCAGTCGGTGCCCGCCGGCAGATCGATGCGCGACAGGGAATCGCGGGCGCCCACGCTGCGCGCGTCGGCCGCGTGCAGCAGACGCGACAGCACCTGATGCAGGTCGCGGGCCTCGTCGCGCAGGTCGGGATCCAGGGGCCGGTCGCGGCGCGTGACCGATTTCAGCATCCGCGACCATTGCCGGGCCGCGTGGCCGCGCCGGCGGCGCGACAGCCAGCTGGTCTCATGGCGCGACATGGACGCGACCCCCGGTCTGGCGCCGGTCATCCCGGACAAGGCGACGATTCGTCATGCGGCACGGCCCGTATGCTGGAAACCCCTGGCCTTGGGGATAGACCGTGACGGGCCGCCGGACAACCCTGACGCGTGCCGTTCAGGCCACCAGCGCGTCCAGCCGGGCGGCGCAGATGAAGTCGTTGTCGGTCAGCCCGCCGGCCTCGTGCGTGGTGAAGGTCACCGTGCAATAGCCCCAGCCGAAGGCGATGTCGGGATGGTGGCCCTGCTTGTTGCCCAGCCATGCGGCCAGGTTCGCCATCTCCACCGCCTTGGCGAACCCCTTGAAGGTGAAGCGCCGGGTGATGGCGGTGCCATCGTCCGATAGGGTCCAGTCCGTCAGCCGGGTCAGCATGGTGGCGGCGGTCGCCGGGTCGTGCGGTGCCACGCCCCCCTTGCAGGGTTCGCAGTCGCGGGCGGCAAGATCGCAGGTGGTCATGGCATCGGTCCTTTCAGGCGGCGGTCTTGGGCGGGTATTTCGGTGCGTGCAGCCCCAGGGCGCGGGCCTGGGCGATGTCGGCCAACAGGTCGCGCCGGGCGGCGGCGAACAGGTCGTCCAGATCGTCTATCACGAAATAGACCGGCTGGTGGATATCGATCCGATACGGCGTGCGCAGGATGTCGATCACGTCGAAGGGCCGCTGTTCCGCCTGCCCGGAAATGGCCCAGGGCAGTTCGGTGACCGAACTGGCCAGCCCCGACCCCAGGGCCTTTAGCTGGCCATCCTCGCGCATCAGCCCGAATTCGATCGAGAACCAATACAGGCGGATCAGCCAGGCATAATCGGCCTTGTCGCAGCGCGTTCCCGCCGCGCCGATGGCCTGGCTGAAGGCGGCAAAGGCCGGATCGGTCAGCAGCGGCGTGTGGCCGAAGATCTCGTGGAAGATGTCCGGCTCCTCAATGTAGTCGAAATGCTTGCGCTTGCGGATGAAGCTGGCGGCCGGGAACGTCCGGTCGGCCAGCATGCCGAAGAACCGCCCGAACCCGATCAGCGCCGGCACGGGTTCCACCCGCCACCCGGTCAGCGCGCCCAGCTTGGCCGACACCTCGGGGCATTGCGGCACACGGTCCTGCGGCAGGTCCAGCAGGTCCAGACCCCGCAGATAGGGCGAGGCCATCCGGTCCCGCACGGCGGGCAACTGCTGGGCCATCAGGTCGCGCCAGACGGCATCCTCCTCGGCGTCATAGGCGATGAAACCCCGGTCATCGGCGACCTTGGCGGCATATTCGGTCGATTTCGGCATGGCACGTCCTCCTCTGGGGTCCAGATTACCGGATGCGGGGGAAAAACCTTGCCGGAATGGGTTGTCCATCCGGCTTTGGCGGCACATCATTTCGCAGACCGCCGCAACAGGGGAAACCGATGCCCGATCTGGACGACGCCGACCGCCGCATCCTGCGCCTGATGCAGCAGGACGCGACCCTGTCGACCCAGGGGCTGGCCGATGCGGCGGGCCTGTCGACATCGCCCGCGTGGCGGCGGCTGCGGCGGCTGATCGAGACCGGGGTGATCGACCGGCAGGTGGCGCTGGTCCCGCCGGCCAAGGCCGGGCTGCATGCCCTGGCCTATGTCCAGGTGTCGCTGCTGGACCATACCGAGGCGACGCTGGCGCGGTTCGACCGCTTCGTGCAGACCGAGGCGCAGATCCTGGAATGCGCGACCATCACCGGCACCTTCGACTATCAGCTGAAGATCGTGGCGACCGACCCCGAGGGGCTGGAACATTTCCTGATGCGCCGGATGCTGTCCTTGGGCATCATCCGCAGCACGGTGACGCATTTCGTGCTGCGTCAGACGAAATACACGACCGCCCTGCCCCTGTGATCACAGCAGCGGCGATGCCAGCGCCAGGGCGTTGTTGCGGATGCGCCGCCACGGCGACCAGGCGCGCACCTGGTCCAACGTGATCGCGTCGGCCCGCGCGACATAGCTGGCCTGCCGCGCATCCAGCAGCCCGACGAATTCCGGGTCATAGACCGCCATGTTGACCTCATAGTTCAGCTCGAAGCTGCGACGGTCCAGGTTCGCGCTGCCGATCATCGCCATGCGCCCGTCCACGGTCAGGATCTTGGAATGCAGCAGGCCGTCGCGGAACAGCATCAGCCGGACCCCGGCGGCCAGCAGACCGTAATAGAAGCCCTGGCTAGTCGCCCCCACGATCAGGCTGTCGTTGCGGGCGGGCAGGATCATGGTGACCTGCACCCCGCGCCGCGCCGCCGCCCGGATCGCCGCGTCCAGCGCATCGTCGGGGACATAATACGGCGTGGTGATCACCACCCGGTCGCGTGCCGCATGCAGCATCGCGGACAGGCAGTCCGACACGCTGCCCGCGCGCAGGTCGGGGCCGGTTGCCACCACCTGCGCCGCGACGCCGGGATCGGCCACCGGTGCCACCGGCTGCAGCATGGGGCCCAGATCGCGGCCGGTATAGCTCATCCAGTCCGACAGGAAGACGCCCTGCAGCTGGCGCACCGCCGGTCCCTCGACCCGAACCAGGATGTCGACCCAAGGGGCAAAGCGCGCCTTGATCGCGAACGCCATGTCCGCGCAGTTGCGGCTGCCGGTGAAGGCCACGGCATTGTCGATCACCAGGATCTTGCGGTGGTTGCGCAGGTCCAGACGCTGGAACAGGATGCTGATGAAGGGCAGGCCCCAGGGAAAGGCGGTGACGCATTCCACGCCCGCCTGGCTCATCCGGTCCCACAGCTCCGACCGGACCAGCGACCGCGACCCAAGGGCGTCGACGATGACGCGGCATTGCACGCCGCGATCCTCGGCGCGGCACAGGGCCTGGGCGACCTTGGTGCCGCTGGCATCGGGCAGCCAGATGTAGAACAGCAGATGCACATGATCGGTCGCCGCATCGATGGCCGCGACCAGCTCGTCGATCGCCCCGTCGCTCTCCTCCAGCAGCTGCAGGCTGTTGCCCTGGACGGCCTGCATGCCGCCCACCGCCTCGTTCGCGGCGATGATCGGGCCCGCCGGGTCGGACCGGTCGGCGCGGACGGCGGGCACGGCGGTGCGCAGGCCGGTCAGGCGGTCGCGCACGTCGGACATGCGCTGGACCTCGGCCTGCTTCATGCGGACCTCTCCGAACAGCAGATAGGCCGCGATCCCCAAAAGCGGCACCGCCTCGACGACCATGATCCAGGCCAGCCGCACCGAGGGCTCGACCCTGGGACGCAGCAGCACGCGGGCGATGATCACCAGCGACAGGGTCGTGTGCGTGAAAAAGAACAGGGTCGTCCACATGCCCGGCATCATCAGCCGCCCCCCCGGCAATTGCAATTCCCCGCGTGGGGCCCTATCTGGGGGCCTGAAACAGCCAAGGCCATTCGCGATGAACTGGATCACGAACTACGTCCGCCCGCGCATCAACTCGCTGTTCTCGCGGCGCGAAGTCCCCGAGAACCTGTGGACGAAATGCCCCGAATGCGGGACGATGCTGTTCCACCGCGAATTGTCGGACAACCTGAACGTCTGCACGAACTGCGATCACCACATGGCGATCACGCCGCGAGACCGCTTCGGTGCGCTGTTCGACGGCGGCGCCTTCGTCGAGGTCAAGGTCCCCGAGCCCATCGCAGACCCGCTGCAGTTCCGCGATCAGAAGAAATACCCCGACCGCATGAAGGCCGCGCAGAAATCCACCGGCGAAAAGGAGGCCATGCTGGTCGCCGAGGGAGAGATCGGCCGCACCCCGGTCATCGCCGTGGGCCAGGACTTCAGCTTCATGGGCGGGTCCATGGGCATGTATGTGGGCAATGCGATCGTGGCGGCCGCCGAACGGGCGATCAAGGTTCGAAAGCCGATGATCCTCTTCTCCGCAGCGGGCGGCGCCCGCATGCAGGAGGGGATCCTGTCCCTGATGCAGATGCCCCGCACCACCGTCGCGGTCGAGATGCTGCGCGAGGCCGGCATCCCCTACATCGTCGTGCTGACCCACCCGACCACGGGCGGCGTCACCGCCAGCTATGCCATGCTGGGCGACATCCACATCGCCGAACCCAACGCGCTGATCTGCTTTGCCGGCCCGCGCGTGATTGAACAGACGATCCGCGAGAAGCTGCCCGAAGGGTTCCAGCGCGCCGAATACCTGCTGGAACACGGCATGCTGGACCGCGTGACCCATCGCGGCAAGCTGCGCGACGAACTGGTCTCGATCCTGCGGATGCTGGGCGGCCTGCCCGCCCCCACCCGCGCCGACCTGCCAGCGCCCGAACCGGTCAACGACCCGATCCCGGCGCCGGCTCCCACGCCTGCGCCGGCCCCGGCCGAGTAATTCTTCTTTGTCGAAATACCCCGGGGGTCCGGGGGCTGGCCCCCGGTGCATGACATGACCACATCCGATGCGATCCTGTCGCGCCTCATGGCGCTGCACCCCAAGGTGATCGACCTGTCGCTGGACCGCATGCACCGGCTGCTGGCGGCCTTGGGCCATCCCCAACGCGCCATCCCCCCGGTCATCCATATCGCGGGCACGAACGGCAAGGGCAGCACCCAGGCCATGATGCGCGCCGGGCTCGAGGCCGGGGGCGCGCGCGTCCATGCCTATACCTCGCCGCATCTGGCGCAGTTCCGCGAGCGCATCCGCCTGGCCGGCAGCCTGATCGCCGACGACGCCCTGGCCGCCCTTCTGGCCGAGGTCGAGGCCGCCAATGACGGCCAGCCCATCACCTTCTTCGAGATCACGACCGCCGCCGCCTTCCTGGCCTTCGCCCGCAGCCCCGCCGACTACACCCTGCTCGAGGTCGGCCTGGGCGGCCGGCTGGACGCCACCAATGTCATCGACGCGCCGCGCCTGACGGTCATCACGCCGGTCTCGATCGACCACACCCAGTACTTGGGAGAGACGCTGCCCCTGATCGCCGCCGAAAAGGCCGGCATCATCAAGCCCCGCGTCCCCGTCATCGTCGGCCCCCAGGACGACGATGCCCTGCGCGTGATCGAGGCGCGCGCCATGGGCCTGTCCGCGCCCATCGTCGCACATGGCCAGCACTGGATGATCCAGCCCGAACGCGACGGCATGGTGTTCCAGGACGATCACGGGCTGTGGGACCTGCCCCGCCCGAAGCTGATCGGCCCGCACCAGGTCCAGAACGCGGGCACCGCGCTGGCCGCCCTGCGCGCGCTTGGTGCCACCGACGCGCAGGCCCGCGCCGCCGTCACGCAGGCCGAATGGCCCGCCCGGATGCAGCGCCTGCGCCACGGTCCGCTGGTCGATCTGGCCCAGGGGGCAGAGCTGTGGCTGGACGGCGGGCACAACCCGGCGGGCGGGCAGGCGCTGGCCGCGACCCTGGCCGCGATGCCCGCACGCCCGACGCATCTGGTCTGCGGCATGCTGAACACCAAGGATGTCGCGGGCTATCTGCGTCCGCTGGCCGACCACGCCGCCGGCCTGACCGCCATCGACATCCCCGGAGAGCCGAACACCCTGCCCGCCACCCAGACCGCCGACGCCGCGCGCCAGGTCGGCATGACCGCGCATGTGGCCCAGGATGCCGCGCAGGCGGTGGAACGGCTGGTGACCCGCCACCCCGGCGCGCGTATCCTGATCTGCGGATCCCTGTATCTGGCCGGGCGCATCCTGCGCGACAACGGCTAGGCCACGCCCGAACCCAAGGACAGCACATGACCCAGATCCGAGACAGCCGCGCCGCCATCCTGCGGGGCGTCATGAACCGCTGCCCGTCCTGCGGAGAGGGGCAGCTGATGCAGGGCTATCTGAAGGTGAACCCGGTCTGCGCGCATTGCCAGGCGCCCCTGTCCCGCTATCCGGCGGCGGACGGGCCGGCGTTCTTCACCATGACGGTGATGCTGCTGGTGCTGATCCCGCTGTTCGGCATCATCTGGAACGTCTGGCGCCCCGAACCCGCGACGCTACTGGCGGTCACCGGGCTGATCACCACGGTGATGACACTTGTGCTGCTGCGCCTGATCAAGGGCGCCTTCATCGGCTATCTGTGGGCCAAGGACGAACAGGACCGGGGCGCCTGACGGCCCCCGGTCCCCGCCGTCACGCCCAGTCCCAGGGCGTCGTGAACTGGCCCAGCCTCTCGCGGACCTGATCCTCGGCGACGTTGCCCTCGCGCGACAGGCGGGCGACCAACCCGCGCTTCTTGTCCTCGCGCACCTCGACCACGCGGGCGCCGGTGCCCTGCAGGGCTGCGTCATAGACGCGGCTGATGGCCAGGCGGCGCAGGCTAGGCTTGAAGATCTTGCCGACCGCGGTCTTGGGCAGCTCCGACAGGATCTCGATATGCTTGGGGACGGCGGCGCGTTCATGGATGTGGTCGCGGGCATGGGCCGCCAGTTCGTCCACGGTCACCGTGGCTCCGCCAACCAGTTCCACATAGACGCAGGGCAGTTCGCCCGCGAAGGCGTCGGGCTGGCCGATGGCGCCGGCGAACGCGACGGCGGGGTGCGACAGCATCCCCTCCTCGATCTCGGCGGGGTCGATGTTGTGGCCGCCGCGGATGATCAGGTCCTTGGCCCGCCCGGTGATCCACAGATAGCCGTCCGCGTCGATCCGGCCCAGATCGCCCGTGCGCAGGTACCGATCGTCGGCGAACAGCTTATGGTTCTTGTCGGCCTCGGTATAGGTCGAGCCGGGGAAGACGCCGGGATTGGCGACGCAGATCTCTCCGACGACATCGGTGGGGCATTCATGCACCCGGCCCGCATCGTCGTGGTTCAGGATGCGCACATGCGTGTGCGGCAGCGGGATGCCCACCGAGCCCACCTTCTTCAGCCCGTCCACCGGGTTGCAGCTGACCAGGCAGGTGGCCTCGGTCAGGCCGTAGCCTTCGGCGATCTCCACCCCGGTGGCCGCCTTGAAGCGGTTATACAGCTCGATCGGCAGCGGCGCCGAACCCGAGATGGCGGTCTTCAGGCTGCCCACATCGGCGTTGACCGGACGCTGCATCAGGGCGGCGATGGCCGTGGGCACGGTGATCAGGAACGTCGCCTGCCACCGCTCGATCAGCTTCCAGAAGTTGTCGAAGACCCCGTCGCCCCGGTATCCGGCGGGCGTGGGCATCACCACATGCGCGCCTGACGCGATGCAGGACATCAGCACCGGATAGGCCGCAAAGACATGGAACATCGGCAGCGGGCACATCAGCACGTCGGTCTCATCGAACAGCAGCGTGCCCCCCAGCCAGCCGTTATAGATCATGCCGCTGTACTTGTGCTGCGCGACCTTGGGCGTGCCGGTGGTGCCGCCGGTGTGGAAATAGGCGGCGACGCGATCCTGCTTGGGGTCGTCGAAATCCAGGGCGGTGTGCTTCCTCGCGCTGGTCGCGGCCTCGAAATCCAGGACCTTGGCCTTGTGCCGGACCTTCACCTTGGGGCGGATCAGCGGCACGATAAAGCGTTTCAGGCCGCGCAGATGGCGGTTCAGGTCGACCTCGACCACATGGGTGACGTTCGGGGCCTGGGCCACCGCCTCGGCGGCCTTCTGCGCCACGTCGGTCTTGGGGAAGGCCTTCAGCGTGACCAGCACCTTGGCATTCGTCTCGCGCAGGATGCCGGCGATCTGGGTTGCATCCAGCAGCGGGTTGATCGGGTTCACGATCCCCGCCGTGGCCCCGGCCAGCAGGACCACCGGCGTCTCGATGCTGTTGGGCAGAAGGTACGCGACGGTGTCGGTTGGCCCCACGCCCAGGCTGCGGAACAGGTTGGCGGTTTCGGTCACGCGTTCCAGAAGGTCCTGCCAGGACAGGGTGACGGCGTGGTCCTTGGGCCCGGACAGCAGCTGGAACGAGATCGCGGGCCGCTGCGGGAACCGCTCGGCCGTGCGCGACAGGAATTCATAGATCGTGACCGGCAGGCCGCGCGCGTCAAAGCTGCCTTCCTGTTCGATCCTGTCGCGGTCCGCATAGCTGCCGAACTTGCCCATCTGGTCCCCCTGCTGTCGGGCCGCATCGGCTGCGGCCCCTCCCTGCGGGTCAGGATGGTCCGACAAGGCCGGGCGGGGCAAGTCCCGACCGGTCCGCCGCATGTGAAAACGCCGCGTCAACCGATGGCCGACGCGGCGTCATGACGGTCCGACCGGGGTGGTCAGTCCGCGGCGGGAATGCGCAGGACCTGGCCCGGATAGATCTTGTCGGGATCGCTCAGCATCGGGCGGTTCGCCTCGAAGATCGCGGCGTACTTGTTCGCGTTGCCCAGGTGCTCCTTGGCGATGGCGGACAGGGTCTCTCCCTTCTTCACGGTGTGGAAGACGGGTTGGGGGGAGTCGGCGGGCAGGTCGGCCTCGACCTTGGCGATGCCCTCGATGTTGCCGACGGCCAGGATCAGCTTTTCCAGTGTCTCGCGGTCGGCGCCCTTGGATTCGACGACCACCGTGTCGCCGCGCAGGCGCAGGTGCACGTCGTCGCCGTCCAGGTTCAGCGCGCGCAGTTCCGCCTTCAGCGCCGCGACCTTGCGCTGCGTGTCGTCCTGGGCCGCGGGCTGCGCGGCGGCGGGGGCTGCGGCAGGGGCCGCGACGGCGGGCTTGGGCGTGGCGGCCTCGGCCTTGCCGAAGACCGACTTGCCCGCGTCTTTCACGAAATCCCAGATGGCCATGTGCAAAGGTCCTTGTGATGTTCCGCCACCGAACGACCGCCATGTCGGCACAGTTCCGCCAAACCAGGGCGCCATGGCCGCATCGGGGCGAAAGCGCTTGTTAACCCGGGGCGGCTATAAGAACCAAGGCGCGCTTGGAAACGGGGTCACCGCAGGGCATGACGAACTGGACAGGATACGGACGGGGATCGCTGATGATCCTGGGCGCGGCGCTGCTGGCGGGATGCGCGGCCACCCCGCAGGCGCCGGTGGGACACGACCCCCACGCGGTCCAGGTCGGCCCGCCCGGACCCGCGCAATGCGGCGCGACGGCGCCGGACCGGAACGCGATGGCGGCGCAGGTGAGCAACCGCGCGCGGGCCCGCGCCGGCCTGACGCCGCTGCGCGCCGACCCCCAGCTGGCCCGGGTCGCGGCGCGCCATGCCTGCGACATGGCGCAGCGCGGGCGCATGACCCATCTGGGCAGCACCACCACCGGACCCGCCATGCGCCTGAAGCAGGCGGGCTATCAGCCCACCGTCTCGGCCGAGAATATCGCCGCGGGGCCGTTCTCGCTGCCGCGGGTGCTGTCGGAATGGACGGCCTCGCCGGGGCATCACGCCAACATCATGCTGCCGCAGGTGCGCGATTTCGGCGTGGGACAGGCGACGTCCCAGGACGGGCGCACGACCTATTGGGCCGCCGTCTATGCGGCCCCCCGTTAGGCCGCGGGCATGACCTGCGGCCCGACCCGTTCGGATGACCACAACGAAGAGGATCGGATGACCCGACATTTCAACCGCATCGCCGCGCTGGCGCTGATCGTGGCCGGCGCATGGCCGGCCCATGCGTCGACATCCTGCGCCACGCCCCCGCCCCGGGCCAGCCAGGCGATCGCGTCCTCCGTCAGCCAGATGCGGGCCCAGGCCGGGCTGGGCGCGGTGACGGTTGATCCCGCGTTGACGGCGGCGGCGACCCGCCAGGCGTGCGAGATGGCCGCCCGCGGCAGGCTCAGCCATCGGGGCGGCGGGGGCGTCAAGGCGCGCGCCCGGTCGGCGGGCTATGCCGCCTCCATCGTGGCCGAGAACATCGCCGCGGGCCAGCGCGACGCGGGCGCCGCGATGCGCAGCTGGGCGCGGTCGGCGGGGCACCGGTCGAACATGCTGCATGCGCGGGTGCGCCACGTGGGCATCGGCCAGGCGCTGGCGGCGGACGGGCGGACGGTGTTCTGGGCGATGGTGCTGGCCGCCCCGCGCTAGGCGGGGTCGGCCGGCCTGTCGCCCGGCCCGTCGGTGAACTGCATCCGCGCCAGGCGCGCATAGAGCCCGCCCTGCGCGACCAGTTCGTCATGGCTGCCGGTGGCCACGATCCGGCCCTGATCCAGGACCACGATCCGGTCGGCCTTCTTGACCGTCGCCAGGCGGTGGGCCACGACGACGGTCGTGCGCCCCTCGGCCAGTCGGCTGACGGCGGCCTGGACCAGTGATTCGGATTCCGCGTCCAGCGCGCTGGTCGCCTCGTCCAGCAGCAGGACCGGCGCGTCGCGCAGGATCGCGCGGGCGATGGCCACGCGCTGGCGCTGACCGCCGGACAGCATCACGCCGCGTTCACCCAATGCGGTGTCATATCCCTGCGGCAGGGCCGCGATGAAGTCATGCGCATGCGCCGCCCGCGCCGCGGCCTGCACCTGCGCGTCGGTCGCGTCGGGGCGGCCAAGGCGGATGTTGTCGGCGGCGGATGCGGCAAAGATCACCGGGTCCTGGGGAACCAGCGCGATATGGCTGCGCAGATCGACGCGCGCCAGCTGGCGCAGGTCGGTGCCGTCCATCGTCACGCGACCCGATTGCGGGTCCCAGAACCGCTGGATCAGCTGGATCACGGTCGTCTTGCCCGCCCCAGACGGGCCGACCAGCGCCACGGTCTCCCCCGGCCGGATGGTCAGGTCGATCCCGTGCAGGGCCGGGGCGTCGGGACGCGAGGGAAAGCTGAAGGCCACCCCCTCCAGCACGATCTCTCCGCGCACGGGCAGCAGCAGGGGCACCGGGCGCGCCGGATCGGTCAGCGTGTCTGTCGCGGACAGCAGTTCGGCCAGGCGTTCGGTCGCCCCGGCGGCGCGTTGCAGTTCGCCCCAGATCTCGGACAGCGCGCCAGCCGCGCCCGCGACCAGGATCGCATAGATCACGAACTGCACCAGCTGGCCCGCGGTCATCACCCCGTCCTGGACGTCGCGGGCACCGACCCACAGCACGCCGATCACGCCCGCAAAGATCAGGAAGATCACGATGGCGGTCATCACCGCGCGGGTGCCGATGCGGGTACGGGCCACGACATAGGACTGTTCGGTCACCTCGTCAAAGCGCACCATGCTGCGCGCCTCGGCGGTGTAGGCCTGGATGGTCTGGGCGGCCAGCAGGGTTTCGGAGGCGGTGCCCGAGGATGCGGCGATCCAGTCCTGGTTGGCGCGCGACAGGGCGCGCAGGCGGCGTCCCAGCACGATGATCGGGATCAGGATGGCGGGCACGATCAGCAGCACCAGTCCCATCAGCTTGACCGAGGTCCAGGCCAGCATCGCCATGCCCCCCGCCAGGATCAGCATGTTGCGCAGCGCGATGGACAGCGACGACCCCACGACCGACTGGATCAGCGTGGTGTCGGTGGTGATGCGCGACAGGATTTCCCCTGTCATCACGCGTTCGAAGAAGGCGGGCGACAGGGTGATCACGCGGGCATAGACGGCCTTGCGGATGTCGGCCACGACCCGTTCGCCCAGCCGTGTCACGAAGAAGTACCGCGCCGCCGTGCCCAGGGCCAGCAGCGCCACAATCATCAGGGCCGCGCCGAAATACTTGTCCAGAAGGCCCGCGCCGTCGTCGAAATTGTCGACCACCCGGCGTGCGGCCAGTGGCAGGATCAGGCTGATCGCCGATGTCAGCACCAGCGCTACCAGCGCCAGCACCATCTGCCCGCGATAGGGCCGGACGAACGGCCAAAGCGCGCCAAGCGCCCCCACCCGCCGGCTGGTGGGCCGGTCTTCCAGATTGCTTGCGCCGCGTGCCATGCTTGCCCGTCTTTGTCCGTTGCCGCCCCGGTTTAGGGGGCCGCCGCCCCAAGGACAAGCGTGCGCCCTGTCACAGGACCAGCCGCCCCTGGGCCAGCGCCTTGTGCAGCAGGTCCACCGCCGCGGCCAGCTTGCCGTCGATCACCTGAAGATAGCGGGTCCAGTCGTCCATCCCGCCCAGATCGGCCGCCCCGTCGGAGATGCCGCGCAGCCCGATCAGCGGCACGCCGAAATTCTGGGCGGCGCGCAGGTGGGCAAAGGTCTCCATGTCGACCATGTCCTCCTCGATCGCGGCATAGGCCGGGCCGCTGACGGTGTCGGCGCCGGTGGACAGGCTGGCCACCGGCAGGCCGGGGATGCGGTGCGGCAGGTCGATCACCCGCGGCAGGTCCAGAAGCGGCGTGCAGCCCCTCGCGAACCCCAGCGCGCTGGCATCCATGTCGCGCCAGGCGACGGCGCCCACCTGATAGACCTCGGTCTGGGCCAGACGCGCGGACCCGGCCGACCCCAGCGACACGATCAACCGGGGCAGCCGGTCCATGCGGGCCAGCGCGGCGGTCAGCTGCACCGCGGCCTCGATCGGGCCGATGCCGGTCATCAGCGGCTGGATGCGCGCGCGCAGGGCCGGGCCGTATTCGGGCTGGGCGGCCATCACGAACAGGATCGGCAGGTCGGTCATCGGCGCACCTTCGTCAGCGGGGATCGCGTCGGGCGTCGCACGGGCACGCCGCGGTGGTCAAGGCCGCAGACCCTTGCGGGCACGGGCCGCGCCGTGGCAGGGGTGCATCGGTCACAGGACAGGGGCACGCCATGGGCAAGGTCAGCGATCTTTACCGCCAGCGCATCGCATCGGGCGCGCTGCGCCACGACGACGCGCAGGCAGCGGTGCTGCCGCACATGGACCGCGTTCTGGGTCAGCTGCAGGCGGCACCGCCGCAGAAACCGCGATCGGCGTGGCGGGCCTTTTTGGGCGTGGGCAGCCCCGATCCGGTGCCCGCGGTGCAGGGGTTGTATCTGTGGGGCGGCGTGGGGCGCGGCAAGTCCATGCTGATGGACCTGATGGCCGACGCGGCAGGCGACATTCCCACCCGGCGGGTGCATTTCCACGAATTCATGCAGGAGATCCAGGCCGGCCTGAACGAGGCACGCAAGCGCGGAGAGCAGGACACCGTCCGCCCCGTGGCCGAGGCCGTGGCGGCGCAGGTCCGCCTGCTGTGCTTTGACGAGATGCAGATCACCGACATCGCCGACGCGATGATCGTGGGGCGGCTGTTCCAGGTTCTGTTCGACCAGGGGGTGACGGTGGTCACAACGTCGAACCGCGAACCGGACGACCTGTACAAGCATGGGCTGAACCGCCAGCTGTTCCTGCCCTTCATCGCGCTGATCCGCCAGCGGATGGAGGTGGTGTGCCTGGACAGCCGCACCGACTATCGCCAGAACCGCCAGGGCGGCCAGGTCTGGTTCGCCCCCGCCGATGCGGCGGCACGGGCCGAACTGGACGCCGTCTGGGCCGAGTTGACCGGCGACGCCACGCCCGAACCGCTGGTCCTGACCGTGCAGGGGCGCCAGGTCACCCTGCCCGCCCATGTCGGGCGTGCGGCACGGTCCAGCTTCTGGGACCTGTGCGGCAAGCCGCTTGGGCCCGCGGATTACCTGGCGGTGGCACGCGCGGTCGACGTGCTGCTGATCGACGGCGTGCCGCGGCTGTCGGCGTCGAACTATAACGAGGCCAAGCGCTTCGTGACGCTGATCGACGCGCTTTACGAGGCGCGGGTCCGACTGATCGCCAGCGGCGCGGACCAGCCCGAACAGCTGTACAACGAGGGCGAAGGCAGCTTCGAGTTCGAACGAACCGCATCCCGCCTGCGCGAGATGCAGGACGCCGCGTGGGGTCGGCGTGACCCGGCGGGGGACTAGACCCCCATCGTCCGCCGTCCGCGCTGGACCAACGCGCGCAGCTCCTCCAGCGTCATCGCGCCGAACGCGGCCTCGTCCCCGCAAATGAAGCTTGGCGTCCCCATCAGCCCCATGTGGTCGCCCAGCAGGTGGCTGTAGGTGATGTGGCGTTCGACGGCATCGGCCTGCATGCCCGTGCGGATCGCGGCCTCGTCCAGGCCCAGATCGCGGACAACGCGCATCACGGTCGCCTCCTCGGCGCGGGCGCGCATGCCCAGCAGGGCGGCGTGCAGCCGCCAGTAGTTCCCCGTGGGCAGCGTCGCCAACGACGCGCGCGCCGCGAATTCCGATCCGGGACCGAAGACCGGCCATTCGCGCAGCACCACCCGCAGCTGCGGGTCCGACCGGACCAGTTCCGACATCAGCGGCAGCATCGTCTTGCAGTGCGGACAGTTGTAATCGAAGAACTCGGTCAGGGTGATGTTGCCGTCGGGATTGCCCAGCACCGGTGCGGTCGGGTCGCGTTCCAGCGCCTGGCGCAACTCCTCGGGCATCGGGTTGGGGCGGTCCTGCGCAAAGGCGGGCATCGCCGCGAAGGCGCCGGCAGAGGCCAGAAGGAAACGGCGGGTCGGCATGGCTTGTCCTTTCGGCGGGTCCGGGGTCAGATGTCCTTCGGCCTAACCGACGGCGGACAGATGCGTAAATCCAGATATACCGAACCAGAGGTCACGATGGCGTCAGACCCCGACCCGGTCTGCCCGCTGTGCCTGCGCCCGATCCCGCCCGACGTGCCGCAAAGCCGCCATCACCTGATCCCCAAGCTGCGCGGCGGCAAGGGGGGCCCCACGGTGCTGCTGCACCACATCTGCCACAAGACGATCCACAAGACCCTGCGCGAGACGGAGCTGGCGCGAAACGTGAACACGGTCGAGGCGCTGCGCACCCATCCCGACCTGGCCCCGTTCTGGGCCTGGATCGCCCGCCGCCCGCCGGGGTTTTCCGGAAAGACGCGCTGATACCATCGGTTTTTCCGCTTTGCGGAAGCGTGATTCGGGCGCACCCTGAGACAGTCGTCCCCTGCGAAAGGACTGTCCCATGCCCCGATCGTTCCTGACCGCGCTGGCCTTGGGTGCCCTGACCGCCCCGGCGGCCTGGGCCCAGACCGGGCCGCCCCAGGCCCCGGCGCCCGCGCCCATCGTGATCCCCGCCCCCCAGGACGCCCGCACCCCCGATGCCCCCCTGCCGACCAATCCGGCCATGACCGGCAAGCGGTCCTGCGGCGGGGCCCGGCAGGTCACATCCTGACAGGCGCACGGCCTCGACAAGGTCCGCGCAGGCGGTGAACCGCGCGTCTCGGCCTGCGCACATGCGCCGCGGTGGCAGGTCGTGATCTGCACAGGCCCCCTGTGCGGCCCCATGCACGGGTTCGGCTGGCGTCGCTCACGCGGGTTCACAAGCCTGTGGTTGCGACCATGCAACGCCGCGCACGGGCATCCCGGGCGTCAACCTTTCGGCAGCAGGGTCAGACGGTTAGGTCTGCCCCGTCATCAGACTGAGAAGGACCCCCATCATGAAACTTGCATTCGCAACCCTGGGCGCAAGCCTGTTCGCCGTCACCGCCCATGCCGGCGGCTATGTCGCCCCCGTGGTCGAGCCCGCCCCCGCACCCGTCGTCGCCCCCGTCGCGGCACCCGTGTCCGACTGGACCGGCTTCTATGCCGGTCTGCAGTACGGCCAGGGCGATGCCGACCTGAGCGACGCCGACTCGCTGGACTTCGATGCCTACGGCGTCCACGGCGGCTACAACCGCGATTTCGGCCAGTTCGTCCTGGGCGGCGAGCTGGACTACAACCGCATCGACCTGGACGAGGCCGGCGAAGGCGACCTGGTCCGGCTGCGCGGCCGCGCGGGCTATGACCTGGGCCGCTTCATGCCCTACGTCTCTCTGGGCGCTGCGCACGTCGAAACGGACGACCTGTCCGAAACCGCCTTCACCTATGGCATCGGCGCCGACTTCAAGGTCACCGAGCGCATGACCCTGGGCGCGGAATACACCCGCCAGGACTTCGACGACGTCAACGACGTGTCGGGTTTCGACATCGATTCCGACATGGTGCAGGTGCGCGCCTCGTTCCGGTTCTGATCGAAACGGTCCGAATGCGAAAGGCGGCCCCCGCGGGGGCCGCCTTTTTCATTGCCGCAACAGGTGCGATCAGCGTGTGAACTTCTTGTACTTCACGCGCTTGGGGTTCACCGAATCAGGGCCCAGGCGGCGGATCTTGTCCTCCTCGTAGGCCTCGAAGTTGCCTTCGAACCATTCGACATGCGCGTCGCCCTCGAACGCCAGGATGTGCGTGCACAGACGGTCCAGGAAGAAGCGGTCGTGGCTGATGATCACCGCGCAGCCCGCGAAATCGTCCAGCGCCGCCTCCAGCGCCTGCAGCGTCTCGACGTCCAGGTCGTTGGTCGGTTCGTCCAGCAGCAGCACGTTGCCGCCCGACTTCAGCAGCTTGGCCATGTGCACGCGGTTGCGTTCGCCGCCCGACAGGGTGCCGACCTTCTTCTGCTGGTCGCTGCCCTTGAAGTTGAAGGCGCTGCAATAGGCGCGGCTGTTCATCGTCGCGTCGCCCAGGGCGATCAGCTCGGCGCCGCCGCTGATCTCCTCCCAGACGTTGTGGTTGTCGCCCAGCGCGTCGCGCGACTGGTCGACATAGGACAGCTGCACCGTCTCGCCCAGGGTGATCGTGCCCTCGTCGGGCTGCTCCTGGCCGGTCAGCATGCGGAACAGCGTCGACTTGCCCGCGCCGTTCGGACCGATCACGCCGACGATGCCGCCGGGCGGGATGGTGAAGTCCAGGTTCTCAATCAGCAGCTTGTCACCCATCGCCTTCTTCAGGCCGATGACCTCGATCACCTTGCCGCCCAGGCGCTCGCCGTTCGGGATGATGATCTGGGCGCTGGTGATGCGCTCCTTCTCGGTCTTGTTGGCCATCTCGTTATAGGCGTTGACGCGGGCCTTCTGCTTGGCCTGACGGGCCTTGGCGCCGGCGCGGATCCATTCCAGCTCCTTCTCAAGGACCTTCTGCTTGGACTTGTCCTCGCGGGCCTCCTGCGCCACGCGCTTGGCCTTGGCGTCCAGCCACGAGGAATAGTTCCCCTCGTGCGGGATGCCGCGGCCGCGCTCCAGCTCCAGGATCCAGGTCGTGATGTCGTCCAGGAAATAGCGGTCGTGGGTGACGATCAGGATCGTGCCCTTGTACTCGATCAGGTGCTTTTGCAGCCAGGCGATGGTCTCGGCGTCCAGGTGGTTGGTCGGTTCGTCCAGCAGCAGCATGTCCGGCGCCTCAAGCAGCAGCTTGCACAGCGCGACCCGGCGGCGTTCGCCGCCCGACAGGGTGCTGACATCGGCGTCGTCGGGCGGGCAGCGCAGGGCCTCCATCGCGACATCGACCTGGCTGTCCAGGTCCCACAGGTTCTCGGCGTCGATCTGGTCCTGCAGGGCGGACATCTCCTCGGCGGTCTCGTCCGAGTAGTTCATCGCCAGCTCGTTATAGCGGTCCAGCTTGGCCTGCTTGGCCGCGACCCCCAGCATGACGTTGCCGCGCACGTCCAGGCTTTCGTCCAGATGCGGCTCCTGCGGCAGATAACCGACGGTCGCACCCTTGGCGGCCCAGGCCTCGCCGGTGAAATCCTTGTCGATGCCGGCCATCACGCGCATCAGGCTGGATTTGCCCGATCCGTTGACGCCGACGACGCCGATCTTGACGCCCGGAAGGAAGTTCAGCTTGATGTTCTCAAACACCTTCTTGCCGCCGGGATAGGTCTTGGACACGCCGTCCATGTGGTAGACGAACTGATAGGACGCCATCGGAAACTCCTGTGAATTTGCCGCTTTGTAAGGGAAACGGGCGTCCGATGGAAGATCAGCGCACCTCGTCCACGAAATCGCCGCCCATGATGTCGCGAAGCGCGTCCATCTGGGGGGCCAGGCGCGCCTCCAGCGCGGCGATGGCCGCGGGGGGCGGCATCGGGCCGTCGGGATTGGCGAACACCTTCTGCGTCAGGTTGGCGTAGAAGCAGGGGCCCAGCCCCAGATGCGCCTCGACCGCGTCCATCACCCGGTGCGGCGCGCGCGCGATCCGACCGAAGGGCAGGACCAGCATGTCGGGATAGCGCCGAAGCCAGCGCGGCAGATAGGCGGCATAGTCGCCCCGTTCGTCCAGGACCGGGTTCGCGACCTCGGCCAGCCAGTCGGCCTCGGTCACAGGCACGCGCTTTTCCCGGCGCAGGTTCATGCGCAGCTGCGATATGGCGCGATCGACGGGGTGGCGGATCAGATAGATCACGCGCGCCTTGGGCAGCAGGTCGCGGACCGCCTGCACCCCCTCGTCCGGCAGGCCGGAATATTCCGGGGTGAAGTCCATCGGCATCGCGTGTTCGGGCGCGGGGGCGAAGACGCGCTTGTACCACTGGTTGTGGAACATCTTGCCGCTGGTGATGGCCGTCAGATAGGCGTCCAGCTCGGGCTGCAGCTCGACCTTGCGCACCTTGTGGCGGTCGCGGATCTCCTGCGGCTTGTTGCGGTAATGCCAGGCGATCCAGCGGCGGTGTTCGGGGATGTGCAGATGGTTGAAATACTGCACCTCCTTGAAGGGCGGGATCCAGACCTGCGGATGCTGGCCCAGCATCTGGGCCAGCCAGCTGGTCCCGGCCTTCTGCGCACCGATGCACAGCGCGCCGGGCTTGCGGGGCTGGCCCTGGGGATCGAAGGCCGGGCTGATCGTCAGCGTGGTGACCAGGCGCGACAGGGCGTCAGCGCTCAAGTGTTCCCCAAAGGTCATAATCGTCCGCCTCGTCCACCGTCACGGTCACAATATCGCCCGGCGACAGGGCGTCAAACCCCTCGTCGATGAACAGGTTTCCGTCGATCTCGGGGGCGTCGGCCTTGGTGCGGCAGGTGGCGCCACGCTCGTCGACCTCGTCGACGATCACCTGGATGCGCTGGCCGACTTTGGCCTCCAGCTTGGCGGCGCTGATGGCCTGGGCCTTTTCCATGAATCGCGCAAAGCGGTCCTGCTTGACCGCGTCGGGCACGTGGTCGGGCAGGTCGTTGGCCCGCGCGCCCTTGACGTTTTCGTACTGGAACGCGCCGACGCGGTCCAGCTGCGCCTCGTCCAGCCAGTCCAGCAGGGTCTGGAACTCTGCCTCGGTCTCTCCGGGATAGCCCACGATGAAGGTCGAGCGCAGGGTGATGTCGGGGCAGATGTCGCGCCAGGCGGCGATCTCGTCCAGGGTCTTGGCCGCCGCCGCCGGGCGCGCCATGCGGCGCAGGACGTCGGGGTGGGCGTGCTGGAACGGGATGTCCAGATAGGGCAGGACCAAGCCATCCGCCATCAGCGGGATCAGGTCGCGCACATGCGGATAGGGATAGACGTAATGCAGCCGCACCCAGGCCCCAAGGCTGCCCAGATCGCGCGCCAGATCGGTGATGTGGGCGCGGTGCCCCCGGTCGGTCGCGTGCTTCAGGTCCAGCCCATAGGCGCTGGTGTCCTGGCTGATGACCAGCAGTTCCCGCACCCCGGCCTGCACCAGGCGCTCGGCCTCGCGCACCACGGCATGGGCCGGGCGGCTGACCAGACGGCCGCGCATGTCGGGGATGATGCAGAACTTGCACTTGTGATTGCAGCCTTCCGAGATCTTCAGATAGCTGTAATGGCGCGGCGTCAGGCTGACCCCGCTGGCGGGCAGCAGGTCGATGAACGGATCGGGCTGCGGCGGCACGGCGGCATGGACCGCGTCCAGCACCTGTTCGTATTGATGCGGACCGGTCACGGCCAGCACCTTGGGATGCGCACCGGTGATGTAATCCGGTTCCGCCCCCAGGCAGCCTGTGACGATGACGCGGCCGTTCTCGCGCAGCGCCTCGCCGATGGCATCCAGGCTTTCGGCCTTTGCGCTGTCCAGGAACCCGCAGGTGTTGACCACCACGGCATCCGCACCATGGTAATCGGCGCTGATCGCATAGCCTTCGGCCCGCAGACGCGTCAGGATGCGTTCGCTGTCCACCAGGGCCTTGGGGCAGCCAAGGCTGACCATGCCGATGGTCGGCTGACCGTCACGGCGGTCATCCGGGACGCGCGCACGCGCAAGGTCGGGGCGAAGTTCGGGCGGGTTCTGCTGCATCCGCCGCACATAAGCGATTCTGGATCGCGGGGAAAGTCCGTTCCGCGGTCAGCGGCGGCCCATGAAACGACGGATCATCTTGAAGATGGCAAACAGCTTGAGCAGGCGGAACATGGGCTTCTCCGATATGGGTTCGCGGGCCCAACGTCCCCCGCGGGCAACCGGTTCACGGCAATGCGCGTTCCCGATGCCCGTCGTCGCCGGAACGTGATTTCACCACAGCCCGAAAAAAGGACCAGATGTCGCCATGATGAAACCCCGCCGCCTTGCCCTGATCCTTGCCGCCGCCCTGACGGTCGCGACCCCCGCTTTGGCCCAGCAGCCGCAAGGCATCCAGCGCGCGGGAGAGTTCATCGACGTGTGGAACAACCGCGGCGGCAACGTGCTGGAGATGGTGCAGACCCGGCAGGAGCTGGCATCGTCGGGCCGCACGGTGCGCATCCGCGGATATTGCCGGTCGGCCTGCACGATCCTGACGACGATGCCCAATGCCTGCCTGGGGCCGCAGGCGCGGATCGGGTTTCACGCGCCGCGCATCCAGGGCACCCAGATCATCCCGCCCTATGTCGATCAGATCATGGGCAACTTCTATCGTGGCGGCATCCGCGAGCGGTGGTTCGGGGGCTGGAACCGCTCGATGGAGATGAAGATCATCTCGGCCCGCGAATACGTGCGCCTGGACCCGCAGGCGCGGATCTGCGGCAGCCTGCGCCCCTAGTCGCGCAGGCGCCAGCCGGTGGCAAAGATCCAGCGGATGATGGCCAGGCAGATCACGACCATGATCCCCACCGCCACCAGCGACACCCCCACCGGCACGTCGGCCAGTCCGAAGAACGACCAGCGGAACCCCGAGATCAGGTAGAGGACCGGGTTCAGCTTGGCCACGCCCTCCCAGAAGGGCGGCAGCATGCTGGCCGAATAGAAGGCGCCGCCCAGGAAGACCAGCGGCATGATGACCATCATCGGCACGATCTGCAGCTGTTCGAACGACTTGGCCCACAGCCCGATGATGAAGCCCAGCAGGCTGAAGCCGATCGACGACAGGACCAGGAAGGCCACCATCCAGAACGGGTGCAGGATGTGGACGCCGACGAAGACGAAGCTGGTCAGCAGGATCACCAGCGCGATCAGGATCGACTTGACCGCCGCCGCGCCGACGAAGCCCATCGTGACCTCGATCCAGCCGACGGGCGACACCAGGTATTCATAGATCGTGCCGCTGAACTTGGGGAAATAGATGCCGAAGCTTGCGTTGCTGACGGCCTGCTGCAGCACGGTCAGCATCATCAGGCCGGGCACGATGAAGGCCGCGTATTCGACCCCCTCGACCGACTGGATGCGCCCCCCGATGGCCGCGCCGAAGACGACGAAATACAGCACCGTGGACAGCACGGGCGATGCCAGCGACTGCCAGATGGTGCGGAAGAACCGCATCATCTCGTGGTGAAAGATGGACCAGACGCCAAACCAGTTGATGCTCATGCCGCGTCCTCGGAGACCAGGGAAAGGAAGACGTCCTCGAGGCTGGATTGCCGCGTGGACACGTCGCGCACGGTGATGCCGCGCGCGGCCAGATCGCCCAGAAGGCGCGCGATGCCGGTGCGTTCGGCCCGCGTGTCGTATTCGAAGGACAGCCGCCGCCCGTCATCCGACAGCGACAGCCCGCGCCCGGACAGATCGTCGGGGATCGCGGCCAGAGGCTGGTCCAGCTCGATCGACAGGGTCTTCTTGCCGAACTCTCCCATCAGCTCGCTGGTCGGCTTGACCAGCAGCAGGCTGCCCTTGGCGATGACGCCGATGCGGTCGGCCATCTCCTCGGCCTCCTCCAGGTAATGGGTGGTCAGGATGATCGTCACGCCCTCGCGGCGCAGATCGCCCACGACCTGCCACATCTCGCGGCGCAGGGCGACGTCGACGCCCGCCGTGGGTTCGTCCAGGAACAGCACCTTGGGCTGGTGCGACAGCGCCTTGGCGATCAGCACGCGGCGCTTCATGCCGCCCGACAGTTCCCGCGTGGCGGCGTCGCGCTTGTCCCACAGCGACAGCGACCGCAGGATGCGCTCGATATAGGCCTCGTCCGGGGGCATGCCGTACAGCCCGCGGGTGAAGCGGACGCAGTTGATGACCTTCTCGAACGGTTCCAGCGCGATTTCCTGGGGGACCAGGCCAATCAGCTTGCGCGCGGCGCGCCAGTCGGTGCGGATGTCGTGCCCGCCCACGCGGACCGTGCCGCCGGTCGGCACCACCAACCCGCAGATGATCGAGATCAGCGTGGTCTTGCCCGCCCCGTTGGGGCCCAGCAGGGCGATGATCTCTCCCTCGTCGATGGACAGGGTCACGTCGTCCAGCGCCTTGGTGCCGCTGCCATATTCCTTGGACAGGTGGTCGATGTCGATGATCGCGCCCATGCGCCTCTCCTGTAGGTGAGTTCGGGGACCGTGGCGCGCCTCGCGCACAGCTGTCCGGTCCCGCAGATAGGCCCTGCCCGCCCCGATTGCCAGTGCGGGACCGCGGATTCAGCCGTCCGACGTCCTCAGCCGCCCCCGGCTCATGTGGCGCTTTCGCCCGAAACCGGGGTTGCGAAGGACCTCGAACCCGGCATCCGACAGCGCCTGGCGGACATGGCCCGCGGCGGTATAGGTGGCGAACGTGCCCCCCGGCGCGGTATGCGCGCCCACCTCGGCCATCACGTCCGCGCCCCACATCTGCGGGTTCTTGGCCGGAGAGAACCCGTCCAGGAACCACGCATCCGCCGCGTCCCGCCACACGGGCAACGTCCGGCGCACATCGCCCAGGACCACGGTCAGCGCGACCTGTCCCACGCGGATCACCCCCTGCCCCCACCCGTCGCGCAGCTGCGCCGCCAGCGCCGACAGGTCGGGAAAGGCCGCATGCGCCTGCTCCAGCTGGGCGCGGCTCATCGGAAAGGCCTCGAAGCTGGTCATCCGCACGGGCACCGTCGCCACCTGCGCCAGCGCCAATGCGTTCAGACCGGTGCCGAACCCCGTCTCGGCCACGTGGAACCCCGGCCTCAGCCGCGCGGGCAGGTCGTTGCCTGCAAGGAAGACGTGCCGCGTCTCCTCCAGCCCGCCGCCCAGGCTGAAATAGGGGTCGTCGAACTGCTGTGACACGGGAACGCCCCCATCGCGCCAGTCCAGCGCAGGCTCGTCATCGGGGCGGGGATGGGTTAGGTCGCTCATGACGCATCTGTCGGGAAAGGACGCGGCTTTGGCAAGGGTGATCCATGTGGCGGGGGCCGGCGTCTTCGGGCTGGCCTGTGCCTGGGCGCTGATCCGGCGCGGCGCACAGGTCACCGTGTTCGAGGCCGCGACCATCGGCGCAGGATCCTCGGGCGGCCATGTGGGCGCCCTGGCCCCCCATGCGCCCGACCCCTGGAACATTAAGAAACAGCTACAGCTGGACAGCCTTCTGGCCGCGCCAGGCTTCTGGGCCAGCGTCGAACTGGCCTCCCGCCTGCCCACGGGTTACGCCCGCACCGGCCGCCTGCAACCCGTGCCCGACATGGATACCGCCGCCCGCCTGCCGGACCGCATCGCGGCCGCCGCGCGCCAGTGGCCCGCCGCCATGGGCATGGCACTGACCCGCGATCCGCACGGCCCGCTGATCCCGCCCAGCCCCATCGGCCTGTGGCTGACCGACGGGCTGACGGCCCGCCTGAACCCCCGCGCCTCCCTGCAGGCCCTGGCCGCGGCGATCCGCGCCGGGGGCGGCCAGATCCATGAACATACGCCGGCCCCCGATGGCCACATCCCCACGATCTGGGCCACGGGCACGCCGGGACTTGTGGCGCTGAACAGCGCGCTGGACCGCAAGATCGGCCAGGGGGTCAAGGGTCAGTCGCTGCTCCTCTCCCACGCCGCCCCTGACAGCCCTCAAATCTTTGCCGACGGGCTGCATATCGTGCCCCATGCGGACGGCACCACGGCCATAGGCTCGACCTCGGAAAACACCTACGACACCGTACACCCCGATCATCAGGCCCAGGACCTGCTGGCCCGCGCCGTCGCGATCTGCCCGGCGCTGGCCGATGCACCCGTCCTCGACATCTGGGCCGGCCTGCGCCCCCGCGCCCGCTCGCGCGCGCCGGTGCTGGCCCCGTGGCCCGGCCGCCCCGGCCACCTGATCGTCAATGGCGGCTTCAAGATCGGCTTCGGCATGGCCCCGCTGATCGCAGACCTGACCGCGCAGATCCTTCTGGACGACCGCCGGGACATCCCCGACCTCTTCGCCCTGCCCTGAGACTTCTCCTTTGCCCAAATACCCCGGGGGGAGTCCGGAGGACGGGGGGCCGCGCCCCCCTGCCCGCTTGCCACCCGCGCGCGCCCCGCGCACACTCCCCGCGAACCAGCCGGAGCCCGCGATGACCCGCCTCGACCATGCCTTCACCGCCATCGATGCCGCCAATGCCCAGGACCCGAACCTGGACGACGGCAAGCCTGCGAACCTCCTCTATGGCCAGCGCATGACGGCGGAACAGCAGCGCCTGTTCCCCGACGCCGATGACGTGCTGCGCATCGCCTGCCGGGGCCAGCATGTCGAACGCTGGCTGCTGCCGCGGGCCGACTATCCGATGAACCGCCCCGGCTATCTGGCCTGGCGCCAGGAACAGGGCCGTCGTCACGCCGACCGCATCGCGGGCATCATGGCCGATGCGGGATACGACACCGATGACATCGACCGCGCCCGCAGGATGCTGACCAAGCAGGGCCTCAAGCGCGACCCCGAGGTCCAGGCGCTGGAGGATGTGATCTGCTTCACCTTCATCCGCTGGTATCTGGGCGATTTCATGGCCGAACAGCCCGACCACAAGATCCCCCGCATCATCGAGAAGACCGCCCGCAAGATGTCGGCCGAGGCCCGCGCCCGCGCCCTGGCCGAATTCCCCATGCCCGAGGCGTTGGCCCAGTATTTCCATGACGCCGATCAGCCGCAGACCCTGTCGCGCGCCGTCATCGTCTCGCATGGCCAGCCCGGCGACCCCGCACCCCAGCAGGCCGCCATCGAGGCGCTGGCCGCCCAGGTCGCGGCCCACGCCCCCGGCGTCGAGGTCCTGGGCGCGACGCTCGCCGACCCCGACGCCCTGCCCCGCACCTGCCGCAGCGACTGCATCATCTATCCGATGTTCATGGCCGAGGGCTGGTTCACCGGCGTCGAACTGCCCCGCCGCCTGACCCAGGCCGGCGCACCGGGCGCGCATATCATGCGCCCCTTCGGCACCGATCCCGGCCTCGACGCGCTGGTCGTCGAAAAGGCGCGCCAGGCGGCGGACGCCCAGGGCTGGGCGCTGTCAGATACGACCCTGCTCCTCTCCGCGCATGGATCGCAGCGTGGGCAGGCCAGCCACGACATCACCATGGCGCTGGCCGCCCGCATCGCGCCGCATTTCGCCCGCGTCGTCGCGGGCTTCGTCGAACAGGAGCCCATCATCGCCGACGCCGCCCGCGGCTTGGATCGTGCCATCAGCCTGCCGATGTTCGCGCTGCGCGCGGAACATGTGCTGGACGACCTGCCGCAGGCGCTGGATCAGGCAGGCTTCACCGGCCCGCGCCTGGACCCGGTGGGCTTGGCCCCCGAAGTGCCTGCGATGATCGCAGCCTCCATCGCCAGAGAAGTTTCAAGCTTGAAATGATTTCGGACCCGTGCCAGCCTGCATCGCAGGAGGTGGCACGGGATGAAGATTCTCTGTCTGGGTGGCGGGCCTGCGGGCCTTTACTTCGCGATCTCGATGAAGCTGCGCGATCCGTCGCATGACGTCACCGTGCTGGAACGCAACGGCGCGGGCGACACCTTCGGATGGGGCGTGGTGCTGTCCGATGACGCCCTGTCGCGGCTGCAGAAGAACGACCCGCCCTCGGCCCAGGCGATCCGCGACCACTTCATCTATTGGGACGACATCGCGGTCATACGCGACGGGCACCGGCAGGTTTCGGGCGGGCACGGTTTCGCGGGCATCGGACGGCGTCAGCTGCTGATCCTGCTGCAGGAGCGGGCGCGCGAGCTGGGCGTCACCCTGCAATTCCAGACCGAGTTCCAGACCGCCGAAACTTATCGCTGCGACTATGACCTGGTCGTCGCCTGCGACGGGCTGAACAGCAAGGTCCGGGCGGAATATGCGGATGTGTTCCGCGCCGACATCGACATGCGCCGCTGCAAGTTCGTCTGGCTGGGCACGAAACAGAAATTCGACGACGCCTTCACCTTCATCTTCGAAAAGACGCCGCAGGGCTGGCTCTGGGCGCATGTCTACTCCTTCGATGCCGACACCGCGACCTTCATCGTGGAATGCGCGCAAGAGACCTGGGACGCGATGGGCTTCGAGGGCATGACCAAGGAGCAGATCGTCGAGACCTGCCGCGATGTCTTCAAGGACCATCTGGGCGGGCATGATCTGATGTCGAACGCGGCGCATCTGCGCGGCTCGGCCGTCTGGATGAACTTTCCCCGCGTCATCTGCGACCGCTGGTATCATGAGAACGTCGTGCTGATGGGCGATGCGGCGGCGACGGGGCATTTCTCGATCGGGTCCGGCACGCGGCTGGCGCTCGACAGCGCCATTGCGCTGGCCGATTACCTGCATTCCGAACCCGACCTGCCCCGCGCCTTCGAACGCTATCAAGAGGAACGGCGGGTCGAGGTGCTGCGCCTGCAATCGGCGGCCCGCAACAGCCTGGAGTGGTTCGAGGAGGTCGAGCGTTACCTGGACCTGGACCCGATCCAGTTTACCTATTCCCTGCTGACCCGCAGCCAGCGCATTGGCCATGAGAACCTGCGCCTGCGCGACCCCGATTGGGTGCGCGAGGCCGAGGACTGGTTCCAGGCCCAGGCCGGCGGCCAGCCGGGCCGCGCGCCGATCTTCGCGCCCTTCCGCCTGCGCGACATGGCGCTGAAGAACCGCATCGTCGTCTCGCCCATGGCGCAATACAAGGCGCAGGACGGCTGCCCCACCGACTGGCATCTGGTCCATTACGGCGAACGCGCCAAGGGCGGCGCGGGCCTGGTCTTCACCGAGATGACCTGTGTCAGCCCCGAAGGCCGCATCACGCCAGGCTGTCCGGGGCTCTACGCGCCCGACCATCAGGTGGCCTGGCGACGGATCACCGATTTCGTCCATGCCGAGACGGATGCGAAAATCTGCTGTCAGATCGGCCATTCGGGCCGCAAGGGCTCCACCCGCATCGGGTGGGAGGGGATGGACCAGCCGCTGGCAAATGGGAACTGGCCGATCATGGCGGCCTCCGCCCTGCCCTGGTCCGACGGCAATGCCGTGCCGCAAGAGATGACCCGCGCCGATATGGAGGCAGTGACCGCGCAATTCGTGGCCGCGACTCGCATGTCCGATGCGGCGGGCTTCGACATGATCGAGCTGCATGCGGCGCACGGCTATCTGCTGTCGGGCTTCCTGTCACCGGTATCGAACCGGCGGACGGATGATTATGGAGGCAACTTGGAGAACCGCCTGCGCTGGCCGCTGGAGGTCTTTGCCGCCATGCGCGCCGTCTGGCCCGAGGCGCGGCCCATGTCGGTGCGCATCTCGGCCACGGACTGGACCGAGGATGGCGTGACGCCCGACGAATCAGTCGCCATCGCGCAGGCCTTTCACGCGGCGGGGGCGGATATCATCGACGTGTCCGCGGGCCAGACGACGCCCGACGCGCGGCCCGTCTATGGGCGGATGTTCCAGACGCCGTTTTCCGACCGCATCCGCAACCAGGCGGGGCTGGCCACGATGGCGGTGGGCAACATCACCGATGCGGATCAAGCCAACGGCATCCTGATGGCGGGGCGCGCCGATCTGGTGGCCATCGGGCGACCGCACCTGGCCGATCCCTACTGGACGCTGCATGCGGCGACGGCGCTTGGCGATGGGGCGGACTGGCCCCTGCCCTATCACGCGGGTCGCGATCAGGCGCGCCGCCTGGCCGCAAAGCAGGCCGAGGAGATCCGCGCATGACCCGCGTCCTGATCACCGGCGGGGGCAGCGGCACAGGGGCCGACATGGCCCGCGCCTTTGCCGCGCAGGGCCATGAGGTCGTCATCACCGGCCGCGATACCGCGCGACTGGAGGCGGTGGCGGGCGGCCTGATCCGCGCCGTGCCGGGCGATGTCAGCGACGAGGATCAGGTCCGCCGCATCTTCTACGACGCCGGCCCCTGCCAGGTGGTCATCGCCAATGCCGGCATCGCCGAGGCTGCGCCCTTTGCCCGCACCACGCTGGACCAGTTCAGCCGCATCATGGCGGTCAACCTGACGGGGGTCTTCCTGACCTTTCGGCAGGCGCTGTCGCAGATGGGACCGGGGGGGCGGTTGATCGCGGTATCCTCGGCGGCGGGGCTGCGGGGGGCGGCCTATGCCTCGGCCTATGCGGCCAGCAAGCATGGGGTGATGGGGCTGGTGCGGTCGATCGCGCTGGAGGTGGCTGCAAAACAGATCACCGCCAACGCCATCTGCCCCAGCTATCTGGACACGGAGATGACCGGCCGCACGCTGGACGGGATCATGGCCAAGACCGGGCGCGACCGCGACGCGGCACTGGCCGCGCTGACCGCCCGCAACCCGCAGGGCCGCCTGATCGCGCCCGCCGAGGTGACCGGCGCGGCGCTGTGGCTGGCCTCGGACGCGGCGGCGGGGGTGAACGGCCAGGCCATCGTCCTGGACGGAGGCGAGAGCGCATGACCGACCTGTCCAAGCGGCGGCTGAAGACCTGGATCCGCCTTCTGGGCGTGACGCGGGGGGCCGAGAACCACCTGCGCGACTATCTGCGCCGCGCGCATGGCACGACCCTGCCCCGCTTTGACGTGATGGCGGCGCTTTGGCGCAGGCGCGAGGGCGTGACCATGTCCGAGCTGTCGCGCCTGCTGCTGGTGTCGAACGGCAATGCCACGGCGGTCGTCGACCGACTGGAGGCCGACGGCATGGTCCGCCGCGAGGCCGAGGATGGCGACCGACGCCGCATTCGCGTGCGCCTGACGCCCGAAGGCCTGGAGGCGTTCGAGATCATGGCCCTGGGCCATGAGGCCGAGGTCGACGCGATCCTGGGTCGATTGTCCGAAACCGATCTGGAGGCGCTGCGCGACATCCTGTCCCGCGCCGGGAGGCCCGAATGAAACCCGTCACCATGGCCAATCTGGCGCCCGAACATTTCCTGTGGGAGGTCACGGACCGCGTCGCGGTGATCCGCCTGAACCGCCCCGAACGCAAGAACCCCCTGACCTTCGACAGCTATGCCGAGCTGGGCGCCTGCTTTCGACAGCTAGCCCATGCGTCGGACGTGGATGTGGTGGTGCTGGCCTCGAATGGCGGTAATTTCTGTTCGGGCGGTGACGTGCATGAGATCATCGGCCCGCTGGTCGGCATGGAGATGCCGCAGCTTCTGGCCTTTACCCGCATGACCGGAGAGCTGGTCCGCGCGATGATCCATTGCGGCAAACCGGTGATCGCCGCGGTCGAGGGGATCTGCGTCGGCGCGGGCGCGATCATGGCCATGGCCAGCGACCTGCGGCTGGCCGCGCCTTCGGCCAAGGCCGCGTTCCTGTTCACCAAGGTGGGGCTGGCGGGCTGCGACATGGGCGCCTGCGCGATGCTGCCGCGCATCGTGGGACAGGGGCGCGCGGCGGAGCTTTTGTACACCGGCCGCGTGCTGCGCGCCGAGGAGGGCGAGCGGTGGGGGTTCTGGAACAGCCTGCATGACGACGTGTTTGCCGCCGCGATGGATCTGGCGCGGGCGATCGCGGCGGGGCCCACCTGGGCGCATGGGATCACCAAGACGCAGCTGTTGCAGGAATGGACCATGGGTCTGGACCAGGCGATCGAGGCCGAAGCGCAGGCCCAGGCCATCTGCATGACCACGCGCGATTTCGAGCGGGCCTATCGGGCCTTCGTCGCCAAGCAGACGCCGGTCTTCGAGGGCAATTGAGGGCGCCGGGGCTCTGCCCCGGACCCCGGGATATTTGGGTGAAGAAGACGATGGATCGCAGCTTTCTGGACTGGCCGTTCTTCGAGGACAGGCATCGCGCGCTGGCCCAGGGGCTGGAGGACTGGGCCCTGGGCGCGCTGCCGGTGGATCACGGCGATGTGGACGGGGCCTGCCGGGGGCTGGTGCGGGCGCTTGGCGATGGCGGGTGGCTGGCGCATTCGGGGGGCGAGGCGCTGGACGTGCGCGCGCTGTGCCTGATCCGCGAGACGCTGGCGCGCCATGACGGGTTGGCCGATTTCGCCTTTGCCATGCAGGGCCTGGGCATGGGGGCGGTGACGCTGTTCGGCAGCGGGCCTCAGCGGGCGTGGCTGGAGCGGACGCGGGCGGGCCGGGCGATTTCGGGGTTCGCGCTGACCGAGCCTGCGTCCGGGTCGGACGTCGCGCGGCTGGCGACCACGGCGCGCCGGGATGGCGACGGGTGGGTGCTGGACGGGGAGAAGACCTATATCTCCAACGGCGGGATCGCGGATGTCTATGTGATCGTCGCGCGGACCGGGGAGGCCCCGGGCGCGCGGGGGCTGTCGGCCTTCCTGCTGCCTGCGGACACGCCGGGGCTGGAGGTGGTCGGGCGCATCGACGTGATGGCCCCCCATCCGCTGGCGCATCTGCGGCTGACTGGGGTACGGCTGCCGGGGGACGCGCTGATCGGGCAGGCGGGACAGGGGTTCCGCATCGCCATGACGGTGCTGGATCATTTCCGGCCCACGGTCGGGGCCGCGGCCCTGGGCTTTGCGCGTCGCGCGCTGGACGAGGCCTTGGCCCGCGTGCGGTCGCGCCAGATCCAGGGTGCGCCGATGGCCGAGCTGCAGATGGTCCAGGGGCATCTGGCCGACATGGCGCTGAAGATCGACGCCGCCGCCCTGCTGATCTATCGCGCGGCCTGGGCAAAGGACCAGGGCGCGCCCCGCATCACGCGCGAGGCGGCGATGGCCAAGCTGTACGCCACCGAGATCGCGCAGGAGGTCATCGACCAAGCGGTGCAGCTGCATGGCGGCGACGGCGTGCGGACGGGCAGCACGGTCGAGAGCCTGTACCGCGAGATCCGCGCCCTGCGCATCTACGAGGGGGCCAGCGACGTGCAGCGCGTCGTCATCGCCCGCAGCATCCTGGAGGGCGCATGACCTATACCCGCACCATTCCCATCGAATTCTGCCACTGCGACCCGGCCGGAATCGTCTTCTATCCGCGCTATGCGGAGATGGTGAACCACATGGTGGAGAACTTCTTCCTGGAGGTCGTGGGGCATGGCTTTGGCCCGATGATGGCGGCCGGCCAGGGCATGCCCACCGTCGCGCTGGAAATGGCGTTCCGCAAGCCCGCGCGGCTTGGCGACCGGCTGGACTGGACGCTGGTGGTCGAGCATCTGGGCCGGTCCAGCGCGCGCTTCCTGGTCCGCGCCGAGGATCGGGTCGAGGCGCGGACCACGGTGGTCTGGATGGACCGCGACTTCACCCCCTCGCCCTGGCCCGACGACATGCGACAGACCCTGGAGGCGCATCATGCATGAACCCCTGCATCCGGCGACGTGGAAGCGCGCCTCGGGCTATTCCAACGGGATCATGGCGCGGGGGCGGATGATCTTTACCGGCGGGCTGGTGGGCTGGAACGCGGATCAGGTCTTTCAGACCGACGATTTCGCGGGACAGGTCCGGCAGGTGCTGGAGAACATCGTGGCGGTCCTGGCCGAGGGCGGCGCGGGGCCACAGCATCTGGTGCGGCTGACCTGGTATGTCACCGACAAGCACGAATACCTGGGCGCGCTGCGCGAGGTGGGAGCGGCCTATCGCGACGTGATCGGGCGGCATTACCCGGCCATGGCGCTGGTGCAGGTCGTGGCGCTGGTCGAGGACCGCGCCAAGGTCGAGATCGAGGCCACGGCCGTGGTGCCGGAATAGGGGGACGATCATGCTGGGACCAAGCGGGCACGAGGACAGCTTCACGCGCGACAACCTGCCCCCGCGGGAGGCCTGGCCGCGGATCGACCTGTCCGGATACGACTATCCCGACTGGCTGAACGCAGGTGCGGAACTGACCGACCGCATGGTCGATCGCGGCTTCGGCGACCGGGTCGCGCTGGTCGGCAACGGGCGGGCGCGGACCTACAAGGAGCTGTCGGACTGGACCAACCGGCTGGCCCATGCGCTGGTCGCGGATTATGGGCTGCGGCCGGGCAACCGGGTGCTGATCCGGTCGGCCAACAACCCCGCGATGGTCGCCTGCTGGCTGGCCGCGACCAAGGCGGGGGCGGTGGTCGTGAACACCATGCCCATGCTGCGCGCCAAGGAGCTGTCCCAGATCATCGACAAGGCGCAGGTGACGCATGCGCTGTGCGACACACGCCTGATGGATGAGCTGGTGGCGGCGGCCAAGGGCTCGGCCACGCTGACCACCGTGGTGGGGTTCGACGGCACCGCGAACCATGACGCAGAGCTGGACCGCGCGGCGCTGACGAAACCCGTGCGGTTCGAGGCGGTGCGGACCGGGCGGGATGACGTGGCACTGTTGGGGATGACGTCGGGTTCGACGGGCGAGCCCAAGGCCACGATGCATTTCCACCGCGACCTGCTGATCATCGCCGACGGCTATGCGCGCGAGGTTCTGGGGGTGACGCCCGACGATGTGTTCGTGGGATCGCCGCCGCTGGCGTTCACCTTCGGGCTGGGCGGGCTGGCGGTGTTCCCGCTGCGGTTCGGGGCCAGCGCGGTGCTGCTGGAGAATGCCTCGCCCCCGAACATGATCGAGATCATCGAACGCCACCGCGCCACGATCTGCGTGACCGCGCCCACGGCGTACCGGGTGATGCTGCGCGCGATGGACCAAGGGGCGGACCTGTCCAGCCTGCGCGTGGCGATCAGCGCGGGCGAAACCCTGCCCGCCCCGATCTGGCAGGACTGGCACGACCGCACCGGCAAGCCGATGCTGGACGGGATCGGCGCGACCGAGATGCTGCACATTTTCCTGACCAACCGTCTGGACGACAGCCATCCGGGCTGCACCGGGCGGCCCGTGCAGGGATACCGCGCGCGGATCGTGGACGATGCGGGACAGGAGGTGCCGCGCGGAGAGATGGGGCGGCTGGCGGTGGTCGGGCCGACCGGCTGCCGCTATCTGAACGATGCGCGGCAGGCAGAGTATGTGCAAGGCGGCTGGAACCTGACCGGCGACACCTTCTGGCAGGACGATGACGGGCGGTTCCATTTCGCGGCGCGCTGCGACGACATCATCGTGTCGTCGGGCTACAACATCGCGGGGCCGGATGTGGAGGCCGCACTGCTGGCGCACGCGGACGTGCTGGAATGCGCGGTGATCGGGGTGCCGGACCCGGAGCGCGGCCAGATCGTCGAGGCGCATGTGGTGCTGGCCCCCGGCGTCGCGCCCGACACCGCGACGGCGGAGCGGCTGCAGCGTCATGTGAAGGACGTGATCGCGCCCTTCAAATATCCCCGCCGGGTGGTCTTCTGCGCGGCCCTGCCCAAGACCCAGACCGGCAAGATCCAGCGGTTCAGGCTGAAGCAATGAGTATCGACCCTGCACAGGAAGGCGCGCGCATGTCGTTCGACGGGCGCATGTCCTATGGCGATTATCTGGGGCTGGACCGGCTACTGACATCGCAGCATCCGCTGTCGGATGCGCATGACGAGATGCTGTTCATCATCCAGCACCAGACCTCCGAATTGTGGATGAAGCTGGCCTTGCTGGAGATGGGGGCGGTGCGGGAACGGATTGCCGCGGGCGACTTGCGGCCCGCCTTCAAGATGCTGACCCGCGTGGCGCGGATCATGGAGCAGCTGAATTCGGCCTGGGACGTGCTGCGCACCATGACGCCGTCGGAATATTCGACCTTTCGCCCCGCGCTAGCCGAAAGCAGCGGGTTTCAGTCGCATCAGTACCGGATGATCGAGTTCGTCGCGGGCAACCGCAACATGGCGATGATCGCGCCCCATGCGCATCGGCCCGACCTGGCCGAGGCGCTGCGGGCGGAGGCCGCGCGGCCGTCGCTGTACGACGAGGTTCTGGGGCGGCTGAGAGCGGCGGGGTTCGACGTGGCGGCGCGCACCGCGCTGGACGCGCCCCATGCGCCGGACGCGGCGGCGCGGGCGGCCTGGGCGGCGGTGTATCGCGACCCTGTGCGGTATTGGGAGCTGTATGAACTGGCCGAGAAGCTGGTGGATTTCGAGGATTACTTCCGCCGCTGGCGATTCAACCATGTGACGACGGTGGAGCGGATCATCGGCTTCAAGCGCGGATCCGGCGGCACGTCGGGGGTGAATTATCTGCGGCGGATGCTGGACGTGGTGCTGTTCCCCGACCTGTGGGAGCTGCGGACCGAACTGTGAGCGGGGCGGACGGCCTCGCCTGACCGGCCCTGACGGGCCGGGGTCGCGGCCGTCGGTGGCGCCCGGACCTGCGGTCCGGGCGCGGTCGGTCCGGTGGCTCAGGCGGCGGGGCCGTAATAGGCGTAGCTGCCGGCGGCGGTGAAGCCGAGGCTGGCATAAGTGGCATGGGCTGCGGTATTCGCGCGGCTGACGGCCAGGCCGATGCGTGTGGCACCGAGATCCTGGGCCCAAGCGGCGGCTTGGCGCATCATCCAGCCGGCGAGACCCTGGCGGCGGAAGGCAGGCAGGACTTCGACGGCGTGGACCATGGCGGTGCGGTCATGCAACGCGACGAAGCCTGCGCCTGCGGCGCGGTCCCGGATGCGGCCCAAAAGTGCGGCCTTGGGCAGGGGCACGCGGTCGATCACGGCCTGTCTTGCGGGAGTGATGTTGCCCGCGCCCCAGATCTGGCGCTGGATCGCCAAGGGGGGCCAGATGGCAAAGGCGGTCACGGGCGGGATTGGCCGGTCGGTCAGCGCGGCGATGGGTGCGGCCATGACCTGGGTCGGGATATGCGCGCCGAGGCCGCGCGCGGTCAGGGTGGCGATCAGGTCAGTCTCATCGTCCCAGGCACGGAACAGCGGCGGCTGACCCCATGCGGCATGACGGGCGCAGGCGGCGTCGATGTCGGCATCGCCCCACGGGCCCACCACGATGGCCGAGCTGACGCGCCCGCCCGCCCCTGCGCCCCGCCCAACCAGGAAGCCGCCGCAGCGGACGGTGTCAAACGCGGGCCAGGTCGCCTCGAAGGCGGCGGCCAGATCGGGGTCGGGCCTCACAGACCGATGCGTCCGCGCAGCGCGGCCATGGCCTGATCGACGCGGGCGGCATCGAGGCCCCGCACGACCAGGTTCGTCCCCCAGCCCGTATCGTCGCGGAACGGATACGACCCCAGGGACAGGTCGGCATATTCGGCGGCGACGGCCTTGAGGTCCTCGGCCACCTCGCTCTCGCCGCGGCGGACCTCGACGGTCAGGGATTGCACCGGGCGGCCCACGGGCAGCTGCGGGATCAGCCAGGCGACCATGGCGCGGAACACCTCGGGGACGCCCGCCATCACATGCGTCGCGCCGATGGAGAAGCCGGGCGCGGCCGACACGGCATTGTCGATCAGCGTCGCACCCACGGGGATGCGGGCCATGCGCAGGCGGTTCTCGTTCAGTTCGACCCCCATGCGGTCACAGCGCTCCTGCAGCAGGGCGCGGGCGGTGGGGTTGACCTCGACCGTGGTGCCATGGGCGGCGGCCACGGCATCGGCGGTGATGTCGTCATGCGTGGGCCCGATGCCACCGGAGGTGAACAGAAGGTCGTATGCCCCGCCCAGGGTCCGGTCCAGTGCGCGGATCGCATCCACGATGCGGTCGGTGTCGTCGGCCACGACGCGGATCTCCTGGAGGTCGATGCCGGTGGCGGTCAGCACCTGGGCCAGGTGATGGGCGTTCCCTTCGCGGGTGCGGCCGGACAGGATCTCGTCGCCGATGACCAGGATGGCGGCTGTGGGGTTGTCGGACTGCATCAGGCTCTCCCTTGGGTGTCGCGCCCCATCTATGCCCGCAGCCGGGGCTGGAACAAGTGGGCGCGCGTCTCTATCTAGGGCGGCAGACAGAAAGGATCAGCGATGGACGAAGGCCGTATCACGAGGGAAGGCATCCGCCTGCACATGCCCGGGGATTTCGCAGGCATGCGGGCGGCGGGCGCCCTGGCCGCGCGGATCCTGGACGAGGTGGGGCCGATGGTCGCACCGGGCGTCACCACCGGCGCGTTGGACGATTTCATCCGGGGCCGGGTGACGGAGCTGGGCGCGACCTCGGCCACGATCGGCTATCGCGGGTACCAGCATGCCAGCTGCATCAGCGTGAACCACGTGGTCTGTCACGGCATCCCGGGCGACAAGAGCCTCAAGGACGGCGATATCCTGAACATCGACGTGACGGTCATCCTGGACGGCTGGTTCGGCGACACCAGCCGGATGTATGTGGCGGGCAAGCCGTCGCTCAAGGCGCAGCGGCTGCTGCAGGTGACCCATGACGCGCTGATGAAGGGGATCGAGGCCGTGCGCCCCGGCGCGACCTTCGGCGACATCGGCGCGGCGATCCAGACCTATGCGGAGGAACGGCGGATGTCCGTCGTGCGCGATTTCTGCGGCCACGGGATCGGGCGGGTGTTCCATGCGCCGCCGAACGTGCTGCATTTCGGGCGCGCGGGCAAAGGTCCGGTGCTGGAGGAGGGGATGTTCTTCACCATCGAGCCGATGATCAACCTGGGCCGCCCGGAAACCAAGGTCCTGGCCGATGACTGGACGGCGGTGACGCGCGACAAGTCGCTGTCGGCGCAGTTCGAACATTCGATCGGCGTGACGGCCGACGGATGCGAGATCTTTACCCCTTCCGACCGGTTCTTCCCCGAACTGGCGTGATCGATTGCGTCCCGCGGTGGCCGGGGGCGCTCCGCCCCCCGGACCCCCCGGAGGTCGCAATCATTCATTGGTCAGGAAAACACCGCAAGGCGTCCTCCGCCCCAGGGGGTCCGGGGGGTGGAACCCCCCGGCGCCGCGCGGGACGCAAAGCTCAGGCGCGGCCGGACGCAGCCGACAAAAGCGACGGATCGATCCCCTGCGCCCGCAGCGCGCGCTGCCACTTGTCCTCGTGCGACAGATCAAAGATCAGATCCTCGGCGCCATCTCCGGTCAACCAGCCATTGGCCAGCATCTCGGTCTCCAGCTGCCCCGGCCCCCAGCCTGCATAGCCAAGCGCCAGAACCGCAGGGTCGGGGCCATAGCCCTGCGCCAATTCGACCAAGATGTCGCGCGTCGTGGTCATCGCCAGCGCCTGGCCGATCCGCAAGCGACCCTCGGGGTCCTGCCCGTGCTCGGCCACCTTGTGCAGCACGAATCCCCGGCCCGGCTCGACCGGGCCGCCAAAGCGAACCTCGATCGGCCGCGCATCCTCCTCGGCCTCGATGCCCAGCTGGTCCAGCAGATCGCCAAAGCCGATCTCGGGCAGCGGGCGATTCAGCACCAGCCCCATCGCCCCCTCGTCGGAATGCGCGCAGACCAGCACCACGGACCGCTCGAAACGCGGATCGCTCATGCCTGGCATGGCGATCAGGATCTTGCCGGTCAGGTTGCGGTCTTGGGCGGAATCACCGGTGATGCTGGTCATCATGTCTCCTTTTCATGACAGATCGGCACTGGGGCAGGATGTTGCAAGGCTTGCGCGGAATTGTGACTTTCCGCCCCCGCCGCGCGGGCGCTAGGACAGGGGCATGACACATTTCCCCCGCCCGCTTCTTGCCACCGCCCTGGCGCTTTTCCTGACCGGACCCGCCATCGCCCAGGACGACCTGCCGCCCGGCCTGCGCGGCGCACAGCTGCTGCCCGGCTGGACCGAACCCGGCGGCGCGCGCATCCTGGCGCTGGAACTGCTGCTGGAGCCGGGCTGGAAGACCTACTGGCGCAGCCCCGGCGACACCGGCCTGCCGCCCCAGCTGGACTGGGCGGGGTCACGGAACCTGTCCCATGTCACCCTGCACTGGCCCGCGCCCCAGGCCATCCGGTCCGGAGAGACGCTGGAGATGGGCTATCACGACCGCCTCGTGCTTCCGCTGACCGCCCATCCGCAGGACCCCGGCAAGCCCGTCGACATCTCCGCCCAGATCGATCTAGGCCTGTGCGAGAACATCTGCGTTCCCGTGCACCTTGAACTGCAGGCGCCGCCCGTGGGCAGGCAGTCGGACCCGGTGATCGCCAGCGCCCTTGCAGCGGAGCCGCAGCGCCTGGACGGCAATCCCGCCTGCGAGGTGACGCCCCTGGCAGACGGGCTGCGCGTCGCGATGGACCTGCCGCAGGGCCCGGCCACGCTGGCCGCGGTCGAACTGACCGACAATCCGCAGATCTGGGTCTCGGCGGCGGACATCCTGCCCGGACCCACGGGCCCCCAGGCGGTTGTCGAAATGGTCGCCCCCTCGGGCAAGCCCTTCGATCTGGACCATGACGCGCTGCGCCTGACGGTGATCCCGGCCGATGGGGGCCGGGCGACCGAAACCACCGGCTGCACCGCGGACTAGGTCCCCGCGCGGCGCCCCCGCCGGACCTGCGCCAGGGTTGCCCCCGCCATGATCGCCGCCAGCATCGCCAGATAGGCCAGCAGCGCGCCCCCCGCCCCCGGCCACCCGCCGGGCGCGGCCAGGCCCATCGCGGGCAGCACCGTCACCGGCCCCAGGATCAGCAGCAGCCCCGCGACGGCCGCGATCACCGCGCCGCGCATCACGACGCGCACCGGCCCGGCCCGCAGGCTGCGGCGAAAGGCCCGGCGGGCGCGGGCCAGATCGTCGCCTGCGACCAGCACGGCCGGCACCACCAGCAGCACCAGCACCATCCCGAACCCCAGCCCATAGGCCAGCGTGACCACCGTGGGCTTGAGGAACAGCGCCTGCGACGAACGTTCGTACAACAGCGGGGCCAGGCCCAGGACCGTGGTGGCCGTGGTCAGCAGCACGGGGCGGAACCGGTCGGCGACCGCATCGACGATCGCGGGCCGCAGGGCCCGGGTGGCCCGGTATTCGTCGATGGTCGAGATCAGCACGATGGAATCGTTGATGATGATCCCCGACATGCCGATCAGGCCCACCACGGAAAACAGGCTCAGCGGCAGGCCCCAGGCCGCGTGCCCCCAGACCGCGCCGATCAGTCCGAAGGGGATGACCGACATCACCACCAGGGGCCGCGTCCAGCTGGCAAAGATCCACGCCAGCACCATGTAGATGCCGGTCAGCGCCAGCGCGAATCCGATCAGAGCTTCTGACAGGAACGCGCGCTCCTGCTGGGCCAGGCCGGTGACGTCATAGGTCACACCGAACTGCGCGGCGATGTCGGGCAGCAGGCGCGTCTGCAGGTCGGCGGTGATCGCCGCCGCCCGCGCCGGATCGTCGCCCGAGATGTCGCCGGTGACCTCGATCATCCGCTCGCCGTTCTCGCGGCGGACGACCGAGAAGCCCGCCTCGGTGCTGACCGACACGATGTCGCCCAGGGGCACCCAAGCCCCGGACGCGGTGCGCATCTGCATCCGGTCCAGGAAATCGGCGCGGCGGTCGTCTTCGGCCAGTTCCACGGTGATGGCGCCGGTGCGGGTGCCCTCGGGCCAGGTTGCGGCCTCGATCCCGCCAAGGCGCTGGCGCAGCTCGCGCGCAAACCCGTCGGTGGTGAAGCCCAGGGCCTCGCCCTGGGGCGTCAGGCGCAGCGCCAGCTCGTCCTTGTCATAGTCCAGGCTGTCCTCCAGCGCCGAGACCTCGGGCGCCTCGGCCAGCCGCGCCTTCAGCGCCTCGGCGGCGGCCTTCAGCGTCGCGGCATCCGCGCCGGTCATCAGCACCGAGATGGCATCGCCGCCCGGTCCCGACCGCCCGCCGCGAAAGCTGATCGTTTCCAGCTGAGGGTCGGTGGGCATGGCCTCCTGCAAGGCGGCGACCAGCTCGAAGCTGGAATAGGGGCGGAAATCGGGGTCGATCAGCTCCATCTGGACGGCGCCCAGCAGGTCGGCATCCTTGGTCTCGGCCCCCGGCAGGGGACGGCCCGCATTGCCGCCGACCTGGGTCATCACATGGGTCAGCGGGCTGACGCCGTATTCGGCCTCATATTCGGCCGCGACCCGGTCCACCGCGTCCTGCACCAGTCCCATGACGCGCAGGGTGTCGTCGCGGGTGGCCCCCTCCAGCATGGCGAAATTGCCCGACACACTGCCCTGTTCGGGCGAATCGAAGAACCGCCACGGCACCGACCCGCTGATCAGCGCCGCCGTGGACCAGGAAAAGCCCACCATGACCAGCGCCAGCACCGGATAGCGGGCGACAAGCACCAGACGCGCCAGCGGGCGCAGAACGCCCGCCACGAACCGGTCCAGCCAGCGGTTCACGACGACCGACGGCCGGTCGTACCAGCGGTCCTTGCCGTGATGGGCCAGCGCATGCGCCATGTGGTTGGGCAGGATCAGGAAACATTCGATCAGCGATGCCGCCAGCACCAGAATGACGGTCAGAGGAATGTCCGACACCAGCGACCCGAACTGTCCGCCGATCAGCACCAGCCCGGCAAAGGCGATGATCGTGGTCAGGGTCGATGCGATCACTGGTGCGCCCATCGCGCCCGCCGCCCGTTCGGCGGCGATCAGCGGCGGCTCGCCCAGCTTGCGGGCGCGATAGTCGGCATGTTCGCCCACCACGATGGCGTCGTCCACGATGATGCCCAGCGTCAGGATCAGCGCGAACAGAGAGATCATGTTGATCGTCATGCCGACCGCGTACATCATCGCCACCGCCGCCAGCAGCGCCGCCGGGATGCCCGCCGCGACCCAGATCGCGGTGCGGGCGTTCAGAAACAGGAACAGCAGGCCCAGGACCAGCGCCAGCCCCATCAGCGCATTGTCCATCAGCAGCGACAGCCGGGCCGAGATCTGTTCCGCCCGCGCCCGAACCAGTTCCGCCGTGACCCCCTGCGGCAGGGTCGGCGCCAGCGCGTCGACGGCCGCCTGCACGTCCTGCTGCATGCCGATCGCGTCGCCCGATGCGCTGCGCTGGACGGACACCGTGACCGCCGGGTTGCCGTCGACGAAATAGGCCACGCCACGGTCGATGCCCGTGTCGCGCACCTGCGCCACGTCGCCTATGGTCAGCTGCGTCCCGTCGGGCAGCGCGGTCAGGACCAGAGCCGAGACCTGTTCGGGGGTGCGTGTCTCGGCCCCCGTGCGCACGCGCGATATGCCCGATGCCACGTCGCCCGCAGGCGTGGGCGCGGCGGCGGCGGCGATGGTCGCCGCGATCTGGTCCAACGTGATGTCGTGCTGCACCAGGTCGGCCATGCGCAGCTGGACCAGGGTTTCGGGGGCGGACAGGCCGGTGACGGACAGCCGCGTCACCCCACGGGCGTACAGGCGGTTGGTCAGGTCGTCCGCGATGCGGCCCAGCTGATCCAGGCCCACAGGGCCCGAGATCACCACGTCGGTGACCGCGTCGCGCCAGGCGCGGCGCGTGACCTCGGGGTCCTCGGCGCCCTCGGGCAGGTCGCCCGCGGCGGCGATGGCGGCCTCGACCTCGCCGGTGGCGCGGGACATGTCCCAGCCCGGCTCGAACTCCAGGGTGATGCGGGCGCTGCCTTGGCTGGACTGGCTTTCGGTCAGGGACACGCCCTCGACCGCGATCAGCGCGGGTTCCAGCACGCCGACCACCGAGCGGTCCACATCATCCGCCCCGGCCCCGTCCCAGCGGACGGCCACCTGGATCTGCTGGACGACCGTGTCGGGAAAGAATTGCGCCCTGAGGCGCGGCGCGGAATAGAGGCCCGCCACCACCATCACCGCCAGCAGCAGGTTGGCCAGCGTAGCATGGCGCACAAAGGTGCCGATCAGGCCCGGGCGCCTATCCACGGGTGGGACCCCGGCCCTGCGCCCGCTGATCGGGCCCCTGCGCGGGCACGGGGGCTGCGGCGTCGCGGACGCGGATGCCGGTGCCCAGCTGCGGCGCGCGTTCGGCTACGATGCGCGCCCCTGCCAAGTCGGCCGGCACCGCGATGATCAGATCGTCACCCTGCCGGCGCAGCACGGTCACGAGCGTCGCCTGCAGGCGGCCGTCCGCCCCCGCGACAAGCACGCCGCCATCCGACCCCAGGGTCGCCGCCGGGATGATCGCCGCGTCGGACAGCGCCGGTTCGGCGATGCGCGCGGTCACGAAATCGCCCGGGCGCAGCGCCTGCGCACCCTGGACCAGCCGGGCATAGACCACCCGCCCCGCCGTCCCTTCCGCGACCGAGGCCGCCGCCCGGTCCAGCCGCGCCTGCGCGACCACTGCGCCGGCGCTGCCGTCCAGCGTCACCGTCACCTCGCGGTCCAGCAGGGCACCGTCCGGGCCCAGCAGGCGCCCGAACTGGTCCAGCGACAGCGGGATCTGCAGTTCCAGCGCCGCGGGGTCGATGATCGTGGCCAGCTGTTCGTTCACGCCGACCAGCGCGCCCTCGACCGCGGTGACGGCGGTGACGCGCCCGTCGAAGCCCGCGCGCAGTTCCGTGTCGGCCAGTGCGCGGCGGGCCTCGGTCACGGCGATCTCGGCCCGGCGCAGGGCGTTCTCGGCCGCGGTCACGGCGCTTTGCGCGTCGGCCTGGGAGGCGCGGGCGGCGATCACGGTCTGGCTGGCGGTGGATGCGGCCAGTTCGGCGGTCTCGCGGTCCAGGCTGGTGCCCAGGCCGCGGTCGGCCAGCTGCTCCTGCCGCGTCACCGCGGCGGCGCGCAGTTCGGCCTGGCGGTCCGCCGCGGCCACGTCCTGGGCCGCGATGTCGACGCGGCGGCGCGCATCCTCCAGCACGCCCTGGGCGTCTGCGCGTTCGGCCTGGCTGCTGTCCAGCGCCGCCTGTGCGGCGGACGGGTCGATGCGCGCCAGCAGCTGGCCCGCGACGACCGTGCCGCCCTCCTGCAAGGCGGGGTCCAACTGGACGATGCGGCCCCCGGCACCCGCGCGCAGCTGCAGTTCGCGTCGCGACAGGACCTGGCCGAACACCTGCATCTGCGGCTGGACCACCCCCGGCGCGACCGTGACCAGCCGCGCGGCATAGACCTGTTCGGCAGGGGCGCGCACCGCGGGTCCATCCCCGTCCGGCGTCACCGTACGCCACAGGATCCCCGCGGCCAGCATCAGCAGGGCCAGCGTCAGGAAGGTCAGGAACAGCCCCAGAAGGCTGCGGGACAGGAAATGCATGCGGATGGTCCATCTATGGGATGGCCGGGATAGCGCATGATGGGCAAACGAAACCTAAACGGAAAGCGATTCCAGCCGCGCCTGCAGCGACAGAAGGTCCGCCCAGGCCTCGCGCTTGGCGGCGGGGTTGCGCAGCAGATAGGACGGGTGCGTCATGGGCAGTGCGGGCCGTCCGAACGCCTGCACCCACTGGCCGCGCAGGCGCAGGATGCCGCGTTTCTCGATCGCCGCCTGACAGGCAATGTTGCCCATCAGCACGATCAGGTCGGGCGCCACCAGATCGACATGGCGGCGCAGGAACGGCAGGCTCACGGCAATTTCATCGGGCTCGGGGTCGCGGTTGCCGGGCGGGCGCCATGTCAGGACGTTCGTGACATAGAAGGCGCGTTCCGCATCGACCCCGTCGCGCGACAGCCCGATGGCCGCGAACATGCGGTCCAGCATCTGTCCCGCGCGCCCCACGAAGGGGCGGCCCTGCCGGTCCTCCTCGTCACCCGGCGCCTCTCCAAGGATCAGGACGCGGGCCTTGGGATTGCCATCGGCAAAGCAGAAATTGCGGGCGCCCTTCTTCAGCTCGATCCCGTCAAACCCCTGCTGGGCCTCGGCCAGCGCGGCCAGGGTGCCGGCCCCGTCGGCCAGTGCCTGCGCCAGGGCCACGCTGCCGGCCAGATCGTCGTCGGCGGGCGGCGGCAGGGCCTGGGGCACGGGGGCCGCGGGCGCCACGCGGGTCGGCAGGTCGAACCGGTCGACCGGCGCATCCAGCATGGGCACGTCGCAGCCCATCTCCAGCTGCCAGTCCAGCAGCGCCAGCGCGCTGTCCCCGTCCAGCGTGATTCCCCGATATGTGGCCTGATCGTTCATCGCCGCACGCTAGGGCCGCGGACCGCCCTAGTCCACCACCAGCATGTAACCGGTGCCCCGCACCGTCTGCAGGAAGCGCGGCTCTCGCGGGTCGGGCTCGATCTTGCGGCGCAGGCGGGTGATCTGGACGTCGATGGCGCGCTCTCCGTTCTCGTCCTCGCCGCCGCCCCGGCCCAGGTCGTCGATCAGGTCGGCGCGGCTGACCGGCTGGCCCCGGCTGGCCGCAAGACGGCGCAGCAGCGCGGTTTCCGTGCCCGTCAGGCGCAGCGGCGCGTCGCCGTTCCACAACTCGCCCTTGTCCGTGTCATAGCGCAGCGCGCCAAGCGTCAGGTATTTCGGCTGCGCCACCTCGACCACCGGCACCCGGCGCAGGATCGCACCGATGCGCAGCAGCAGTTCGCGCGGCTCGAAGGGCTTGGGCAGGTAATCGTCGGCGCCGCTTTCCAGCCCGCTGATCCGGTCCTCTGTCTCGCCCTTGGCGGTCAGCAGCAGGATCGGCGTGTCGATGCGCTCGCGCAGCGCCCGCGTCAGGGCCAGGCCGTCCTCTCCGGGCATCATCACGTCCATGACGATCAGGTCGAATTCCAGCCCCGCCAGCAGGCGGCGCGCCTGGACCGCGTCGCGGGCCATGGTGACCATGTATCCGTTCTTGCGCAGGAACCGCCCCAGCAGCGCGCGGATGCGTTCGTCGTCGTCGACGATCAGCAGGTGGCAGTCGGTATGCGTCATGGCGGCCTCAGCGGTCTTCGGGAAGATCCTTCAGCGCCTGATACTGCGCCCGGGTCTCGGGGTCCATCATCGCTTCCAGAACCTGGCGGAACCCCGACACGGCCTGGGGCCCGGCATTGCGATAGGCGGCGCGCATCCGTGCCCGCTGCGCCTCGGACAGGCGGCGTTCCAGGGCGGTGCCCTTGGCCGTCAGGTGCAGCTGGCGTTCGCGCCGGTCGCGCCGGCCGATGCGGCTGTCGACCAGCCCGTCCTCGATCAGGGTGCGCAGCACGCGGTTCAGCGACTGCTTGGTCACGCCCAGCACCGCCAGCAGCGAGGTGACCGTCAGCCCCGGATCGCGGTTGACGAAATGCAGCGCGCGGTGATGGGCGCGGCCGTAATCCAGCTCGGCCAGGATCAGGTCCGGATCGGCGGTGAAGGCGCGATAGGCAAAGAACATCGCCTCGATCCCGCGGCGCAGCTGGTCGTCGGTCAGGAACAGCAGGTCCTCGCCCATCATCGCCTGGATCCGCGCTTTTTCCTGCATCTGCACCCTCTGTTCGTCACCTGCCCCGGATATGGCAGCGTTGTTGACTTTCTAATCCGTGATTGCTAGCCGTCAAGCATCTTGCGTAACAAACATGCCAAATCCGCCCTGACAGGCGCAAGAATCGAAAAACCGGGCGGCGGATGGAGACATATGATGCTGGCTTACGACGATCGCGACGGCAAGATCTGGATGGACGGGGATCTGGTGGACTGGCGTGACGCCAAGGTACACATCCTGACCCATGCGATGCACTATGCCAGCTCGGTCTTCGAGGGTGAGCGGTGCTATGACGGCAAGATCTTCAAGGGCCACGAACATTCGCTGCGCCTGATCGAATCGGGCCGCCTGCTGGACATGCCGATCCCCTATTCCGCCGAGGAGATCGACGCCGCCAAGGAGGCCGTGCTGAAGGCCAACGGCTTCGAGAACGCCTATGTCCGCGTCGTCGCATGGCGCGGGTCGGGCCTGGACATGGGCGTGTCCGCGGCGCGCAACCCGGTCCGCATGGCCGTCGCGGCCTGGGAATGGGGCAGCTATTATGGCGACGCGAAATGGCAGGGCGCGAAACTGGACGTGGCCAAGTGGAAACGCCCCAGCCCCGAGACCATCCCCACCGCCGCCAAGGCCGCGGGCCTCTACATGATCTGCACCATGTCCAAGCACGCGGCCGAGGCCAAGGGCTGTTCGGACGCACTGTTCATGGACTGGGAGGGTTACGTGGCCGAGGCGACCGGCGCCAACATCTTCTTCGTCAAGGACGGAGAGGTCCACACGCCGCTGGCCGATCGCTTCCTGAACGGTATCACCCGTCAGACCATCGTGCAGATGCTGAAGGACAAGGGCTATACGGTCCACGAACGCCGCATCACGCCCGACGAGCTGGAGGGGTTCCAGGAATGCTGGCTGACCGGCACCGCAGCCGAGGTGACGCCCGTGGGCCAGATCGGCGACTGGCATTTCCAGGTGGGCCAGATCACCCGCGACGTGGCCGAAAGCTATGAGGCCTTGGTCCGCGCCTGAGGTCTGAATGCGGGACCGCCCCTGCGGGCGGTCCCCCTCGGGGTCACCGCAGGTGACCCCGCGCGATGCGGGCGTATTCGGCGGCCTTGCGGCTGTCCTCGGCCCGGGCATGGGGGCGCGCGTGCAGGGCGCGGATGGCACTGTGCATCCCGCCCTCGCGGTCAAGGCGCAGGAATTCGCGCAGGCGCGCCGCCCCCTGCATCCGCGGCTTGTCGGCATGATGTCTGGTCATGGTCAGCCCTCCCGTGGGTGTCACCCCCTGGACTATAGGGCCGATCCGGTCCGATTTGAACAGTGTTGTTCGAAATGCAGGCTCAGGCGGCCTTGATCCCCTGTGCCGCCGACAGGACCGCGTGCAGCGCGACGGGGTCGTCATTGGCGCGCAGCTTGGCGCGCAGGTCCTGATCGCGCAGCGTGCGCGACACCAGCGCCAGCGCCTTGAGATGGTCCACGCCGCTGCTTTCGGGGGCCAGCAGCGCAAAGATCAGATCGACCGGCTGGCGGTCCACCGCGTCGAAATCCAACGGCTTGTCCAGCCGCAGGAACAGCCCCGCGACCTTGTCCAGCCCGTGCAGCCGCGCATGCGGCAGCGCCACGCCCTGCCCCACCCCGGTCGGCCCCAGGCTTTCGCGTTCCTGCAGCGCATCCAGCACCTCGGAGGCGTTCAGCCCGTATTCCGCATGGGCCAGATCGGCCAGCTCCTGGAACAGCCGCTTCTTCGAGGTGACCTGTCCCAAGGAACGGACCGCCCCGGGCCGGAGGATTTCAGCAAGTTGCATGGCGCCTTTGTCTTTCCCAAGCTGTCCGCCCCCCGGACATGGCTGTCAGGGGGGCGGCATCCAGTGCGGCCGTCGTCCCGCGTCGTCTGGACGCGGACGTGCGGTCAGCCGTTTCCGCGCGGATCGATCCAACCGACGTTGCCGTCGTCGCGGCGGTGGACGACATTGACGCCGCCGTGTTTCTCGTTGCGGAACACCAGCAGAGGGGTGCCCGACAGTTCCATCTGCATCACCGCATCGCCGACCGACAGGGTGGGCACGCGGCTTTGCATTTCGGCGATGATGATCGGCTGCAGGCTGTCATCCTGCGATTCCCACGCATCCTCGTCGGCGGCCAGCACATAGCTGCCTGCCTCGCCGAAGACAACCGGTTCGGGCCGTTCCTTGTGGTGGTCCTTCAGGCGGCGCTTGTAGCGGCGCAGCTGCTTGTCCATCTTCTCGCGGCAGGCCTCGAAGGCGGCATAGATGTCGGTATCCGTCCCGCGCGCGGCCACGTTCAGGCCGGTGGACAGGTGCACGACCGAATCGCACATGAACTGATGCGCGTCCTTGGAAAAGGTCACCGCCGCATCGGTCGGACGCTGAGAGTACTTCTCGATCGTGGCGCCCAGTTCGGTCTTTACATGCGTGCTGAGGGCATCACCCACATCGATGTGTTTTCCGCTGATGGTATAGCGCATCGTCACTCCTCTCCGGTTGCCCGTCGTCGCGGCGCCTGCCCGCACTGGTGCCGGCAAGGGCGCGAACGGGTTGAACGGGGCGGCATCTCCGCACCCGCATATCTCAATTTGGTGACAGCGCGCGCCGACTGTCAACGGCCCACACGGGGGCGTGACCCTGAATCGGATTTCCGCGCGCTCAGGACAGCGAGAAGCTGTCGCCCAGATAGACCTCGCGCACGCGCGGATCGGCCACGATCTGGTCGGTCGTGCCCGACATCAGCACATGCCCGTCATGCAGGATATAGGCCCGGTCGACGATGCCCAGGGTCTCGCGCACGTTGTGATCGGTGATCAGGACGCCGATCCCGCGCGACTTCAGCGCATGGACCAGGGTTCGGATCTCGCCCACGGCGATTGGATCGACGCCCGCAAAGGGTTCGTCCAGCAGCAGGAAGCCCGGATCGGACGCCAGGCAGCGGGCGATCTCGGCCCGCCTGCGTTCGCCGCCCGACAGGGCCAGCGCCGGCGCCCCGCGCAGATGCGTGATCGAGAAGTCGGCCAGCAGCTCCTCCAGCCGGTCGCGCCTGTGGCGGGGGTCGTCGACCGCCACCTCCAGCACCGCCATGATGTTCTGCTCGACCGTCAGGCCGCGAAAGATCGACATCTCCTGCGGCAGATAGCCGATGCCCATGCGCGCGCGGCGGAACATCGGCAGGCGCGTGACGTCGCGCCCGTCGATCAGCACCTGTCCGGCATCGGCCGTGACCAGCCCCGCGATGCAGTAGAAGCACGTCGTCTTGCCCGACCCGTTCGGGCCCAGCAGCGCCACGACCTCTCCGCGCTGCAGGCTGACGGACACGTCGCGGATCACGGGGCGGTTGCGATAGGACTTGCGCAGGCCGCGCACGTCCAGCCCGGAACGGTCGGTCATCAGTTGGACCCCGGCTGCAGGACGGACCGCACGCGACCCTGGACCTGCGCCGCGCCCGTCGCCAGGTCGACCGTCATGCGCTCTCCGGCCAGCACGTTGCCCCCCTGGGTCAGCAGCACGTCCCCGGTCAGCAGGACCGACCCCGCGGCGACGTCATAGACCGCCTCGGCGGCCTCGGCCGCGTCCTCCCCAGACACCAGGGTCACGTTGCCGGTCGCGGTCAGGCTGTCGATGCGCTGCTGGTCGCCGGATGCGTACTGCACGGCGACGCGGTCTGCCGACAGGCGCATCTCTCCCTGGCCGATGACCACGTTGCCGGTGAACAGCGCGGTGCCGTCGGCCTGGTTGACGTCCAGATTGTCGGCCGACACCTCGACCGGGGCCGAGGTGTCGGCCTGCATCCCCCCGAAGGTGGTCTGCGCCAGGGCGGGCATCGGCGCGGCCAGCGCCAGCGCGATCAGCAGGGGGCGAAGGGTCATCGGGTCCTCGATAGGGCTTCGGGCGGAAAGCGGCCCGGTGTCAGGGTTGGTATATCAGACGCACGCCGTCCGAGAAATTCAAGACTGCGGCCCCGTCGCCCGCCGAATCGCCGGCGGCGGCCCCGGCATCGGCATCGGTCGCAGCAGGGGCCAGCCGCATGCGGCCCGCGGTGATGCGGCCAAAGGGCGCCTGCGCCTCGACCCCGCGGTCGGCCTGAAGGACCGACGTATCGGTCCGCGCGTCGATCTGCGGCGTGTCCAGCTGCCAGCCGCTGCTGGTGGTCATGCGCACGCCGCCCTCCAGCCGCACCAGCCCGTCCAGCAACCCGCCCTGCGGCGCGGTCAGATCGGCACGCAGCCCGTCAGGGCGCAGCCAGTCCAGCGCCACGTCCCCCGCCGCCCCGCCGGACCCGCCCGGCGTGACCCGCGCCGCGCGCAGGGTCAGCTGCGCCCCGTCGCCGGTCACGCCGCTGTATTCGGGCGCGACGATGCGGTTGTCACGCGCCGCGGCCTGAGCATCGACCTCGGCATAGGGAATGCGCGATTCCACGTCAGAGCCCCGGCTGAACAGGAACATCGTCGACAACATCGCCAGCGCCACCAGCGGCAGCAGCACGCGCAGCCAGCGAACGATGCGGGTCCGCGACATGGTCAGACCAGCCCCGCACGCAGGCAGTCGTGGATGTGCAGGATGCCGCGGGGGCGCCCGTCCTCGACCGCGAACAGGCAGGTGATCTTGCGCTCCTGCATCTGCGCCAGGGCGGCCTCGGCCAGGGCGCCGGGCCCGATGGTGCGCGGGGCGGGCGTCATCACGGCGCGCGCGTCCAGGTCCAGCAGGCCCTGCATGTGGCGGCGCAGGTCGCCGTCGGTGATGATCCCCGCCAGCGCACCGTCCCCGTCCACGACCCCGGTCACGCCATAGCCCTTCTGGCTGATCACCAGCAGTGCCTCGGACATGGGGGCATCAAGCCCGACCAGCGGCAGGTCGGTGTGCATCAGGTCGCCCACCTTCGCCAGCAGCGCGCCCAGCTTGCCGCCGGGATGAAAGGTGCGGAAATGTTCGGGCGTGAACCTGCGATGCTCCATCAGCGCGATGGCCAGCGCATCGCCCAAGGCCAGCGTCATCGTGGTCGACGTCGTGGGCACGATCCCGTTGCCGCAGGCCTCCTGGGCGGCGGGCAGCACCAGCCCCAGGTCTGCCTGCCGCATCAGCGTCGATTGCGGCCGCGCCGCAACCCCGATCAGCGGGATCGAGAACCGCCGCGTATGCGCGATCAGATCGGCCAGCTCGGGCGTCTCGCCGCTGTTGGACAGAACCAGCGCCAGGTCGGATTCGGTGACCATGCCCAGATCGCCGTGGCTGGCCTCGGCCGGGTGCACGAACTGCGCGGGCGTCCCGGTGGAGGCGAAGGTCGCCGCGATCTTGCGGCCCACATGGCCCGATTTGCCCATGCCCGACACGACCACCCGGCCGCGCACCGCCAGGATCATCTCGACCGCGCGCGAGAACTCGTGGCCCAGACCCGCCGACAGGGCCTCCAGCCCTGCGATCTCGACCCCGATCACCCGTCGCGCCGTCTCGATGTAATCCGCCACGCCCTGCCCTTCTTCTTTGTCCAAATACCCGTTGCCCGCTCAGTGGCGAAAGATGTCGCCCTCTTCGCCCCAGCCCAGCAGGTCCAGATGGGCACGCGCGGGCAGAAAGTCAAAGCAGGCCTGCGCCAGGCCCAGCCTGTTCTCGCGCTTCAGCCGCTCCTCCAGGGCATCCTTCAGCTTGTGCAGGTGCAATACGTCCGACGCGGCATATTCCAGCTGCGCGTCCGACAGGTCGGCCGCGCCCCAGTCGCTGGTCTGCTGCTGCTTGCTGACATCGACGCCCACCAGCTCCTGCAGCAGGTATTTCAGCCCGTGCCGGTCGGTAAAGGTTCGCACCAGCCGCGAGGCGATCTTGGTGCACCAGACGGGCGAGGTGACCACCCCGAACGCGTTCTCCAGCGCGGCGATGTCGAAACGGCCGAAATGGAACAGCTTGACCACCTTGGGGTCGGTCAGCAGCTTGGTCAGGTTCGGAGCCTCGGTCTGGCCCCGGTCTATCTGGACCAGATGCGCCTCGCCGTCGCCCGACGACAGCTGCACCAGGCACAGCCGGTCACGGCGCGGGTCAAGGCCCATCGTCTCGGTGTCGATAGCCACGACCGGGCCCAGCACCAGATCGTCGGGAAGGTCGTTCGGGTACAGATGGATGCTCATCGCCGGTCCTGCCTGAATTGCGCGCCGCCCGGCCCGTCCCCGGACCCGCGGCTTGGCGCCCCTTCGACCAGAAACCGGCCCGCCAATCCAGCGAAAATCGCGTGACCGGTCAGGCAGGGGGCGTCCAGGCCGGGGGCGCGGGCTCCTCGCGATGCGCAAACCGCATCAGGTGGCTTTCGATCACCGCGCGCAGACGCTCCAGCGCCGCGGCGTCCGGGGCCTCCAGCGCCAGGTGCAGGGATGCCTCCCGCGCCTCGATCCGGGCCTGTCCCATCTCAAAGCTCAGCACAGCTTGGCGGTCGTCGTGGGTCACCGGGATCTTGTGACCGAAATGCTTGGCCATCGTGCCGGTCAGCGCGGCGGCGCGGGCGGTGGGGAAATCGGCAGTCATGCGCATGGGATGTCCTTTCGCGAATGCCCCGCAGCTAGGATGCCAAAGTGATTGAGTCAACAATTCGCCGCGATACTCCGACAAAAAGACCCTGACATTCTTGCGCGGCGCGCACGACGGCGCTAAGCCCGCCCTGCGTGCAGCCAGGATCCAGCCACCACGCGCAACCTTGATCGAAAGGATCGCCATGCGCCGCATCGCATCGCCCGCCCTGTTGGCCACCGCCCTGATGACCGCGCCGGTCGCGGCCCTGGCCCAGGTCACCGTCGATACCGCCCAGGGGCCCGTGACCCTGCAGGACACCCCCGACAGCGTCGCGGTCTATGACATGGCCGCGCTGGACACGATCACCGCCCTGGGCGTGACGCCCACGGGCAGCATCGACAACATCCTGGTCCCCGCCCTGCGCGATGCGGCGGCGGGCGCCACCCCCGTCGGCACCCTGTTCGAACCCGATCTGGAGGCGCTGGCGGGGCTGGCGCCCGACCTGGTGATCGTCGGCGGCCGCTCCTCGACCCAGCTGGCGGCGGTGTCTCAGGTGGCACCGGCGATCGACATGACCTTCGGCCCGGATCTTTTGGCCGATACCCGCGCCCGGATCGACGCCTATGGCGCGCTGTTCGCCAAGACCGCCCAGGCCGAGGAAATGACCGCCACCCTGGACGCCAGGCTGGCCGACCTGCGTGCCGCCGCCGATGGCCAGGGCACCGCGCTGATCGTGATGACCAACGGCCCCAAGATGTCCGCCTATGGCGCCGGGTCGCGCTTTGGCTGGATCTTCGACGCCACCGGGCTGGAGGAGGCCGTGCCGGGGCTGGACGACGCCACCCACGGGCAGGCGATCAGCCATGAATTCATCGCCCAGGCCAATCCCGACTGGCTGCTGGTCGTCGACCGCGGCGCCGCCATCGGCGAGGACGGCCAGGGCGCGATGGAGACGCTGCGCTCGGACCTGGTGGCGGGCACGACCGCCTGGCAGCAGGATCACGTGATCCAGCTGGACCCGGCGGCGACCTATATCTCGGCCGGGGGCTACGGCTCGACCATGGCGGTGCTGGATCAGCTGACCCAGGCCTTCGCGGACTGATGCGCCCCCTGCCCGCCCTGGCATCGGCGCTGGTCGCGCTGATGCTGGCCAGCCTGACGGTCGGCGCTGCCGACATCCGCGTGACGCAGGCGTTCAGCGATCCGCAGGCCCTGCTGGTCCTGCTGGAATCGCGCCTGCCGCGCACGCTGTCGGTGGTGCTGACCGGGGCCGCCCTGTCGGTGGCGGGGGTGCTGATCCAGGCGCTGGTCCGCAACCGCTTCGTCGGCCCCGACACGTCGGGCACGGCCGAGGGCGCGGCGATTGGCCTTCTGGCCATCACCATCCTCTGGCCCGCCAGTCCCCTGTGGCTGCGCATGGTCGCGGCCAGCCTGTCGGCCATGGTCACGACCGCGCTGTTTCTGGCCGTGATCCGCCGCCTGCCCGTGCGCGAGGTGATGCTGGTCCCCATCGCGGGGCTGGTCCTGTCGGGGGTGCTGGGCTCGGTCGTGACCTTCGTGGGCTGGCAGAGCGACCTGATGCAATATGTCGGCACTTGGCTGTTCAGCGGCGAATTCTCGGGCGTAATCTCGGGGCGCTATGAACTGCTGTGGATCGCGGGGGTGGCGGCGGGGCTGGCCTGGTTCTCGGCCGACCGCTTCGCGATCCTTGGCCTGGGCGATCAGGTGGCGACGGGGTTGGGCCTGTCCACGGCGGCGGTGATGCGACTTGGGCTGGCGGTGGTGTCGGTGCTGACCGCGATGGTGGTCACGACGGTGGGGATGATCCCCTTCGTGGGCCTGGTCGTGCCGAACCTGGTGGCGCGGATCATGGGCGACAACCTGCGCGCCTCCCTGCCCGTCGTGGCGCTGGCCGGGGCGGTGCTGGTCCTGGCCTGCGATCTGGCCGGGCGGCTGGTCATCCACCCCTACGAGGTGCCCGCCGGCACCATCCTGGGCGTGCTGGGCGCGGTCCTGTTCCTGTGGCTGCTGCATCGCAGGCCACCGCGGTCGAAGCCCGCCCATGGATAGGCGGTCGGGGCTGATGCTGGGCGCGATGGCGCTGCTGCTGGCGGGGCTGTCGGCGGTCTGGATGCTGCAGGGCATCGGCGGCGGCAACCGCGCCTTTATCCTGGGCCTGCGCGGGACCAAGCTGGCGGCGCTGATCACCGTGGCCACCGCTATCGGCGTCGCCACGATCCTGTTCCAGACCGTCGCCGCGAACCGGGTGCTGACGCCGTCGATCATGGGGTTCGACGCGCTTTACGTGCTGCTGCAGACGGCGCTGGTCGTGGCCTTGGGCGGCGCGGGCCTGACCGGCCTGCCCGCGGGCCCGAAATTCCTGGCCGAGATCGCGGTAATGACCGCCCTGGCAGCCCTGCTGTTCGGCACGCTGCTGCTGCGCGGCGCGCGGGACCTGCCACGAATGATCCTGACCGGGGTGATCCTGGGCGTGCTGTTCCGTTCGCTGTCGGGGTTTCTGGGCCGCATCCTGGACCCCAACGAATTCGCGGTGGTGCAGTCGGTCAGCTTTGCCAGCTTCAACCGGGTCGATGCCACGCTGCTGCCTTGGGCGGCGGCGATTACCGCGGCGGCGGTTCTGGTCGCCTGGCGGCTATCGGCGCGGCTGGACGTGCTGGCGCTTGGGCGCGATCCGGCGGTGTCCCTGGGGCTGGCGCATCGCGCCATGGTGCTGGGCGTGCTGGCGCTGGTCGCGGTGCTGGTCGCGGTCTCGACCGCGCTGGTCGGGCCGGTGGCCTTCTTCGGGCTGATCGTGGCGGGGCTGGCGCATGGACTGATGCGGACCGCGCGCCACGCGGCGCTGCTGCCCGCAGCGGCGCTGTCGGCGGCGATCCTGCTGGTGGGGGGGCAGTGGCTGTTCGAACGCCAGCTGGGCCAGGCCGCCACGCTGTCGGTCGTCGTGGAATTCGCGGGCGGCCTGTTTTTCCTCTATCTGCTGCTGAAGGGGCGCATCCGATGATCCAGATCGAAGGGGTCAGCCACGCGATCGGCGGCACGCCGATCCTGCATGACATCACCACCACCCTGCCCAAGGGGCGGCTGACGGCCCTGATCGGCCCAAACGGGGCGGGGAAATCGACGCTGCTGCGCCTGGTCGGGCGGTTGGAGCCGCTGCAGCAGGGCCGCATCACCGTGGCCGGGCACGACGTGGCCGCGACGCCGACGGACCGGCTGGCCCGCGTCATGGCGATCCTGGGCCAGCAGACCGCCATCGCCAGCCGGTTGCGGCTGGCCGAGCTGGTGGCCTTCGGCCGCTGGCCGCATCACAAGGGGCGCCCGGGTCCGCAGGATCACGCGCTGGTCTGGCTGGCGCTGAAGACCTTTGCCCTGGCCGATCTGGCCGACCGGTTCCTGGACGAGGTGTCGGGCGGGCAGGCGCAGCGCGCGCATATCGCGATGGCCTGGGCGCAGGATACCGACTGGCTGCTTCTGGACGAGCCGCTGAACAACCTGGACATGGCCCATGCCCGCGCCCTGATGGGCCGGCTGCGCGGGCTGGTCGATCAGGGCGGGCGCAGCGTGGCGATGGTCGTGCATGAGATCAATTATGCCGCGGCCTGGGCCGATCACGTGATCGCCATGAAGCACGGCCGAGTGGTCGCCGAAGGCACCCCAGCCGAGGTGCTGACCGAGGCGGTGCTGTCGGACCTCTACAACGCGCCCATCCGCGTCGGCGCGCATCAGGGCCGCCCGCTGGTCCTGCACCACGTCTGACGCGCCGTTGCCGGGCCTGCAGCCCGGCGGAGCCCCGGGGGGCTGCACCCCCCGGACCCCCCGCGCCGGCCACGGATCGCACGGGACGATCCTCACGGCACCGTACCGCGGGGGCGCAGCCCCCGGCGCAAGACGCCCCTTCGATGGGGGCGGCTTGCGCGACCCTGCGGTCAGCGGACGTCCAGACGGATCGGCAGCGTGAACGAATAGATCGGATCGGTCAGCGCTGCAGGGGCTGCGGGACAGCGACCTGCGCGCTGCGCGGCGGTCAGCGCCGCCTGGTCCACATTCGGGCTTCCCGACGATCCGGCGATGCCAACACCCTGGATGGCACCGCTGCGCGAGACCGTCAGCGCCAGATTGACCCGCCCCCCCTGACGAACGTTCCGGGGCAGCGATGCGCGCCGCTGGATGCAGGCCCCGACCTGCGCGCCCCAAAGCGATGCGGCATCGGCCGCAGCCTGCCGTGAGGCCCCGCCGCCCTGGGCATTGCCCGCCGGGCGACTGGTCTCGGCCTGACCGCGCTGCCCGGCGGCCTGTGCCGCCTGCCGGCGTTGCGGTTCGGGCTGACGCTCTGCCGCCGGTTCCGGGTCGCGGCGCGGTTCGGGTTCGGGTTGCGGCTCGGGACGCCGCTGCGGGCGGGTCGAGCTGTCCAGAGCCAGCGCCGTCTGGACCGGAATGTCGGGGGGCGCGAACTGCTGGAAATCGGGTAGGTCCAGCGTCGCCGGGTCGATGGGTTCGACCACCTGATCGGGTTCGGGCTCGGCTTGGGGTTCGGGCTCGGCCTGGGGTTCGGGCTGCGGCTCCTCAGGCAATGGCTCCTCCTCGGCCTCGACTTCGGGACGGGCGTCCAAGCCGGCGGCAGCCTCCGCGCCCTGGGGCATGTCGGCGGCGGGCGGCATGGCGGGGGCAAGGTCGACGAAGACCGCATCGGGCAGGCCCGGCGGGGCGCCCGCATCCGCGCGCCCCATGATCCAGATCCCCGCCCCCACATGCGCCGCCAGCACCAGGACCGAGGCACCCGCCCACAGCCCCCCTTCGCCCAGCATGCGCAGGGCGCGACCGCTCATGGCGCGGCACCCGCGGCAGGCACGGCCGGGACCTCGGGCGGGGCCTGCACGGCGTCCAGCCCCACCAGGGCGATCTTCAGATAACCGGTGTCGCGCAGCGTGTTCATCACCCCCATCAGGTCGCCATAGGCCACCGCACGGTCTGCGCGCAGGAAGATGCGCTGTTCGCGGTCGCCGCCTGTCGCCGCGGTCAGGGCCGCGGCCAGAGCGCCGGGGGCCACGTTGTCATCGCCCACGGCCAGGCTCAGATCGGGCCTGACGCTGACATAGACGGGCTGCTCGGGGCGTTCGGCCTGGGTCGCGTTCGACACCGGCAGATCGACGTTCACGTCGACGGTCGCCAGGGGCGCGGCCACCATGAAGATGATCAGCAGCACCAGCATCACGTCGATGAAGGGCGTGACGTTGATCTCGTGGTTGTCGGCCAGGTCATCGGTGTCGCGGATGCCTCCGGCCATGGCCTAGACCCCCGCCGCAGGGCCGCGGCCGCGAAAGTCCAGATCGCGGCTGACCATCTGCTGGACCCCCGCCGCGGCATGGCCCAGACGCATCCGGTAGCCGGTGACGGCGCGGGCAAAGACGTTGTAGATCACCACGGCGGGGATCGCCGCGACCAGGCCGATGGCGGTGGCCAGCAGCGCCTCGGCGATGCCCGGCGCGACGACGGCCAGGTTGGTCGTCTGCGATTCGGAAATGCCGATAAAGCTGTTCATGATCCCCCAGACGGTGCCGAACAGACCCACGAAGGGGGCGGTCGACCCGATGGTGGCCAGCACCCCCGTGCCCCGTGCCATGCGGCGACCGGCTGCGACCTCGATCCGGTCCAGCTGGGAGGCGACGCGCTCTTTGATGCCGTGATCGCCCGCCTGCGCCAGGGCCGGTTCGGACCGGCGGTATTCCTCGGCGGCAGAGCGGATCATGCGCGACACCGGATCGCGGCGGCGCCCGATCCCGGCTTGGGCGTCCGGCAGGGACGGCGCGGCCTGGATGCGCCGCGTGGCCGACGTGACCCGGCGCGAGGCGGCCCACAGCTCGATCAGCTTCACCAGAAGGATCGTCCAGGTGATGACCGACGCCACCGCCAGCCCGATCATGACCCCCTTCACGACCCAGTCCGCAGCCAGGAACATGCCCATCGGCGACAGGTCATGCGGCAGGCCGGGGTCGCGTTCGGCCACGACCGGCACCGGTTGCGCCGCATCGGCAGGGTCAGCAGGTGTCGCGGTCCGGCCCGGCGCGGCAGGCTGCGCGGGGGACGTGGCTTGCACGCCCGCCGCAGCGTCATCCGGGGTCGCGGCGTCGGGGACGGCCGCAGGCGCCGCGGCGTCGGGCGCAGCCGCCGGTGCGGCCCCGTCGGCGGCGGGTTGCGGGGCGGCAGGAACTGCAGCCTCTGGCTGGCCCTGGGTCGTCGGCACGTCCTGGGCCAGGCCTGCACCGGCCAGCGTCGCGGCGACCAGAAATGCGGCAAGCCCCGCGCGAAGCGGCTGTCTGGGCAGATGGGTCATGGCGGTCCTTGCATCCAGTTGGTGTCGGGCAGGCGGGCGCGAAAGGGCGTCGGGCCTGCGGCGGTCCGGGGGGTTATCGGCCCACCAAGCAAAACTGTCAACTATTGGAAACGCGGTGATGCCTTGTGCCGCCGATGCGGCGAGGCCACAGTCGCGCCATGACATCGCCCCCCCGCATCCCCGCCCTGATCCTTGCCGGAGGCCGCGCGACCCGCATGGGCGGCGGTGACAAGCCCCTGATGGCGCTGGCCGGGCGGCCGATGCTGGCGCATGTGCTGGACCGCCTGCGCCCGCAGGCCGGGCCCCTGGCGCTGAACGCCAACGGCGATCCGGCGCGCTTTGCCCGGTTCGGTCTGCCCGTGCTGCCCGACAGTCTGCCTGACCGCCCCGGGCCGTTGGCGGGGGTGCTGGTGGCGATGGATTGGGCGCAGGACCTGGGGGCCGCGCATGTGCTGACCGTGCCGGGCGATTCGCCATTTCTGCCATCAGACCTAGTGGCGCGGCTGTGGGCGGCGCGGGGGCCCATGGGGCTTGCGCTGGCGGCGGGCGACGATCCGCAGGGGCCGCGCGATCATCCGACCTTCGGGCTGTGGCCCGTGGCGCTGCGCGACGATCTGGCCGCGACGCTGGTCGCGGACCAGCGCCGCGTCCGCCGCTTTGCCGAACGCCATCAGCCGGGGCGTGCGGTCTGGCCGGACGCGGTCTTTGCCAACATCAACACCCCCGCCGACCTGGCCCTGGCCGAGGCGCGTCTTGCCGCGCTTTGACCGGATCGTGGTCCTGGACTGGTCGGCGGCGGGACGCCCGACACGAGGGGCCGATTCGATCTGGATCGGCGACGACCGCGGCCTGCTGGCCAACCCGCCGACCCGGATGCAGGCCCACCACCTGCTGCAGGAATTGGCCGAACCGGGAACGCGGCTGCTGATCGGGGCGGATTTCGCCTTTGGCCATCCGTCGGGGCTGGCGCACCAGATCACCGGACGGGCCGACGCGCTGACGCTGTGGGACCACCTGGACGCGCAGCACAGCGACGACGCGCGCAACTGCAGCAACTATCGTGACGTGGCGGCGGGGCTGAACCGGGCGCTGGATGCGCCGGTCTTCTGGGGGGACGGGCGGCAGCTGCCCACGCCGGACCTGCCGCGGCTGAGGCCCCCGCCCCATCCCGACCTGAAACCGCACCGCGTGACGGAAACCCCGGCCCCCGGAGGCCCGCGCCCAAAATCGCCCTTTCAACTGGCCGGCGCGGGTGCGGTCGGCGCGCAGAGCCTGACGGGCATCCCCTGGCTGAACCGCCTGCGCCAGCGGGCGGGCACGGCGGTCTGGCCGTTCCAGCCATGGCAGGACGCGGAACTGGTGCTGGCCGAGGTCTATCCCTCGATGCTGGGGCGGCTGGATGTTGCGGGCTGGCCCTGCCTGGATGCGGCGCAGGTGGGGCTGCTGGCCCGCACGTTGCGCGCGCTGGACGACCGCGACGCACTGGTGCCGATGCTGACCCCCGACCCCCGCATCACCGATCTGGCGGCCGAAGGGCAGATCCTGGGGTTCGGCCATGACGCGGCCCTGCGCGCGGCGATGCCCCGGACGGGCAACGGGCCGATGCTCTAGGCCGGCGGCGCGGTGGACCGGCCGACGACCAGTTCGGCCTCCAGCAGCTCCTGCACCGGATCACCGGGTCCGCCGGTGATCCGGTCGATCAGCAGCGCCGCACAGCGCGCCCCTGCCACCCGCACCGGCGACCGCATGGCGCTGAACACCGGCACCGCATCGCGGTTCGCGTAATAGGACAGGTCGTCATCGAAGGTCAGCACCGACACGTCGCGGCCCAGGACCAGCCCCCGCTCCTCGATCGCCTGGCGCACGCCGGTTGCGATCATCGTGGCCGCGCACAGGAACGCGGTCGGCGCCTCGGAGCCCGCCAGCAGGGCGCGGGCCTGGGCATAGCCATAGGCGGCCGTCATCTCTCCGGTGGTCATCAGCGCGGGCCGCGGCGCATGGCCCGCATCGCGCAGCGCGCGCAGGTATCCGTCGCGGCGGCGGCGCGCGAAATCCAGCCGTTCGTCCCCGTTCAGCAGCGCGATGCGCAGATGACCAAGCTGCAGCAGGAACCCCGTCCCGCGTTCAAAGGCCCGCAGGTTGTTCACGTCCACCCAGCTGTAGGGACCGTCATGCCCGGTCACCCGCCCATGCACGACATAAGGCAGTCCGATCCGATCCAGCAGCGCGGGGCGCGGGTCGTCATGGCGCGGGAACTGCACGATCACGCCCCCGATCAGACCTTTGGACGACAGCGCGCGATAGGCGTCGGGCTGATCCTCCTCGGGGACGACGGTCAGGTTGATTTCGAACCGGCGGCGGGCGCATTCCTCGCCGACCCCGGCCAGGAAATCGGCATAGATCGGGTTCACGATCTCGTTCCGGCCGCCGATGGGGATCACGCAGCCGATGGTGCTGGCATGGCCCATCGCCAGAAAGCGCGCATGGGCGTTGGGCTGATAGCCGTGCTGGCGGGCGGCGGCGACAAGGCGGGCGCGGGTCGCCTCGTTCACCTCGGGGTGGCCGTTCAGGGCACGGCTGACCGTGGTCGCGGACATGCCCACCAGCTTGGCGAAATCCTTGAGCTTCATCGTCTGCACGGGCCATCGGGCTGCGGCGCGGTGTCGCGCCGGGATGCGGGGGCCCTATCCATGGCGCGAACGCGCGCCCATGGCAACCGCCGCGCCACCCTGCACGTTGACAAACGCGCACAACGCGCCAACCTGCACCCCGCGCCCCAGCAGAAAGCCCTGCCCATGCCGAACCGCACCCTTGCCCTTCTGGTCCTGCTGGCGGCGGTGGCCTTTGCCGTCTCTCCGCTGCTGTTCCCGGGCTTTGCGGGCTACGACCCCGACCGCTTTCCGATTCCCCAGCCGGACCCGCCGATCCAGCCTGCGGGTTGGGCCTTCTCGATCTGGGGCCTGATCTATCTGTGGCTGATCGCCGGCGCCGCCTTCGGCCTGTGGCGCCGTGCCGACGACGAGGGCTGGCTGCCGCTGCGGGCGCCGCTGCTGGTCAGCCTGGTCATCGGTTTCTTCTGGTTGCCGGTGGCGCAGCGCCTGCCGGGGCTGGCCACGCTGATGATCATCGCGATGCTGGTCAGTGCCATCGTCGCGATGATCTGGGCCGGTCGCCGCGACCGCTGGCTGGAGGGGCGGCCCATCGCGCTTTACGCGGGCTGGTTGACGGCGGCGTCGGGCGTGTCGGTGGGGATCTGGCTGGGCGGTCACGGCTGGCTGTCGGCCCAGACCGCCGCGATCCTGTGCCTGGTCGCCGTCAGCGCGCTGGCGCTGGCGGTCCAGTCGCTGCGCCCGCGCGAATGGGCCTATTCCGCGGCGGTGATCTGGGCGCTGGCCGGGATCGTCGTCGCCAATTGGGGCGCCGGAAACTGGCCCGTGATCCTGATCGCGACCCTTGGTGCCGCGGCGCTGGCGGGTCGCCTTGCCACCGCCCGATGAGTTGACCCGCACCCAAGGAGAAAGCCCATGAGACGCCGCCTTTTCCTGTCCCTTGCCACCGCCCTGCCCGCCCTGGGCCTGACCCGCGCGCGGGCAGAGGACGTGCCGCATTTCACCTTTCCGTCCGTCGACGGGGGCAGCTATGACACCGCGCAGTGGCGCGGCAGCCCGGTCCTGGTCGTCAACACCGCGTCGATGTGCGGCTTTGCGGGCCAGCTGGCCGACATGCAGGCGCTGCACGATGCCTATGCCCCACGCGGTCTGGTGGTGCTGGCCGTGCCGTCGGACGATTTCAACCAAGAACTGGCCAGCGGGGCCGAGGCCAAGGAATATTGCGAGCTGCAATACGGGCTGACCCTGCCGATGACCGACATCCTGCACGTGGCCAAGGGGGACGTGCACCCGTTCTATGCCTGGGCGCGGGCGCAGACGGGGTTCGTGCCGCAGTGGAACTTCAACAAGGTGCTGCTGGACCCGCAGGGCCGCATCGCGGGCACCTGGGGGTCGTTCGTCAAGCCGGGCGGGCGTCAGATCATGGGCGCCGCGTCGCCCTATCTGACCTGATCACCACGGCACCCGCGCGCCCTTCCAGTCCCAGAAGCTGCCGGTATCGTCGGTCGTCAGCCCGTCGATCACCGCCAGCAACGCCTCGGCGCTGCGGTCGGGGGTGATGGTCGGATAGCGGGAGGCGTATTTCGCGGTCAGCGGCGTCTGGACCGTGCCCGGATGCAGCGCAACCAGGATCGCGTGACGGTTCCGGCGGCGGTATTCGATGGATGCGGTGCGGATGATCTGGTTCTGCGCCGCCTTGGCTGCGCGATAGCCGATCCAGCCGCCCAGATCGTTATCGCCGATCGAGCCCACGCGCGCCGACAGCGACGCGAACACCGCACGCCTGTCCCGCGCCAGCAGCGGACCAAAGGCCTGGATCGCCAGCGCGACCCCGGTGGCGTTCAGCGCGAACTGTCGTGCCATGGCGTCCGCATCGACCGCGTCCAGCGACTTTTCCGGCTGGTGCCCGTCGATGACCAGCGCGCCAGTCGTGTTCACGATCAGGTCAAAGGACTGCCCCGCCAGCCGCGCGGCGTGATCCGCGACCGTGTCGGGCCGCGTCAGGTCCATCCCGTCGGCGGATCGCGACAGGCCCGTGACCTGCGACCCCTGCGCCTCCAGCCGCGCGGACAGCGCCCGCCCGATGCCGCCCGTCGCCCCCAGGATCAGCGCGCGCGTCACGATTTCACCTCCTCATAGGCCGTCAGGGCGCGGGCGCGGCCCTCGGCCAGCGAGATCCGCGGCATAGCGCGTTTCGTCAGGTCCAGGTCCCAGGCCCGCGGGATGGCCGCCGCGAATTCCCGCGCGCCGGGCGCGTCGGGGCGCATCCAGTGGTCCTGGTACTGGCTCTTGCCGTCGAACTTCTCGGCCTGCGTCTCCGGATTAAAGATCCGGAAATAGGGCGAGGCATCCGGCCCGCAGCCCGCCACCCATTGCCAGTTCATGGCGTTCGACGCAGCGTCCCAATCGGCCAGGCAATGTTCGAACCACGCAAGCCCCACGCGCCAGTCGGTCAGCAGATGTTTCGTCAGATAGCTGGCGGTGATCATCCGCACGCGGTTGTGCATCCGCCCCGTGACGTACAGCTCTCTCATCCCGGCATCGACGATGGGCACGCCGGTGCGGCCCCGCCGCCAGGCCTCGGCGTCGTCATTGTCGGCGCGCCAGGGAAAGTCGTTCCACTCCTTGCGCCAGCAGCTGCGGTCCATATCGGGCGTCTCGAACATCAGCTCGCGCGCGAACTCGCGCCAGCAGACCTCGGACAGGAACGGCTCGATCCCCGGAATGCCCTGCTCGAACTCTCCGCGGCAGCGCGACCAGATGCGCCGGGCGCTGATCTCTCCGACGGCCAGCGCATCGGACAGGCCCGACGTGGCCTGGGGACGCCAGGGATGGTTGCGGTCCTGCTTGTAGCCTGCGACGTCGCCCGACATGAACTCCTCCAGCCGGGCATGGGCCTCCTCCTCTCCGGCGCGGACATGGGCGGCCATGACATCCCAGCCCCGGTCCATCGCGGCGCGGGCCTCGGGCCAGTCGGTGCCGTCGCTGTCGGGCCAGGCATCGGGTGCGGACAGCGACGGGGGCGCCAGGGGCGGCGCGATGTCCACTTGGCGCACTGCCTTCCAGAACGGAGAGAAGACCTTGTAGACCCCGCCCGACCCGGTCAGCACGGACCCCCGCGGCACCAGGTCGGCCAGGTCGTGCAGATGCAGCCGCGCCCCGCCGCGTTCGACCACCTCTGCCAGCCTGTCGTCTGAGGCGAAGGGAAACCCCACCGTGGTGTGCACCGCATCGGCCCCGGTTTCCTGCAGGACCTGTTCCAGCACCTTGGCCGGATCACCCCGCCGCACGATCAGCCGGCTGCCGATCTTGCGCAGCGCGCGGTCCAGCGGCGCCAGCGCCATCGCTTGGCGCTGCGCGCTGGCGGGCCGGTCGCTTGCCTCGCGCGGGTCCAGGATCACCAGCGGGATCACCGCCCCCGCGGCGGCGGCCGCGACCAGCGCCGGGTGGTCGTCCAGCCGCAGAACCCGCCTGAACCAACAGATGACCGTCATCGCATTCTCCCTTGATGCCCGGATGATCACGCGCCAGCGGCGATATGGTTTCATCGCCCGTGCCGCGTGCAAAGAAAACGCGCGGCATTGTCACACCGGGCCGGGGTGGTATAGCTGAAACCCCGCCCGCCCATAAGGCCCACAGCCCTTGTCCGATCCCAGCTTTCCCCCCGGCTTCGTCTCGCTTGTCTCGGCGGGTCCGGGCGATCCCGACCTGCTGACGCTGAAGGCCGCGCGCAGGCTGGCCCATGCCGACGTAGTGCTGTTCGACGACCTGGCATCTGGGCCGGTGCTGGACCATGCGGGTCCGCAGGCCGACCTGATCGCCGTGGGCAAGCGCGCGGGTCGCCCGTCGGCCAAGCAGGACGCCGTGAACGCACTGATCGTGCAGCATGCGCAGGCCGGGCGCCGCGTCGTGCGCCTGAAGTCGGGCGACAGCGGCATCTTCGGCCGGCTGGAGGAGGAGCTGGTGGCCCTGACCGCCGCCGGCATCCCGTGGGAGATCGTGCCCGGCGTCACCTCGGCCAGTGCCGCGGCGGCGGCGATGGGCATGCCGCTGACCCGGCGCCTGACCGCGCGGCGGGTGCAGTTCGTGACCGGTGCCGACATCACCGGCCAGCTGCCCGGCGACATCAACTGGGCCGCGCTGGCCGACCCGCTGACCACGACCGTGGTGTTCATGGGCCAGCGTAGCTTTCCCAAGATGGCACAGGGGCTGATCGACCACGGCCTGCCCCCCGAAACCCCCGCCCTGCTGGCCGAGGCCGTTGGCCATCCCGGCCAGCGCCTGCTGCCCGGAACGGTGTCGTCGCTGGCCGATCTTCTGTCGCGCGACGGGCCGGCCAGCCAGCCGGGGCTGATCCTCTATGGGCCGCTGGCGCTGCCCGCCTGAGGGTTCCCGCCCTGGCGCGGGCCTTTGCCTAAAATGCACGTCAAGCAAGACTGGCCAGGCGGCGCGGTTAAGACCATCTTAACACCTGCCCCCTGTTCCCGGCGCCGATGGCCGGACAACCCGCAGTATTGCCATGATCGTGTATCGCCACGTGACGACCTTTGGCGTCACGGAACAACGCTGGCTGTCCAATCTGACCGACCTCGAGATCGTCGAGGCCGACGGCCGCCTGCTGCTGGTGGCGGCGAACCAGGTCCGGGGCGGGATCAGCACCTATGCGATCAGCGACCCCGCGGCCCCCATCACCATGCTGCGCACCCGCCCCTATCTGGCCGACTTCACCTATCAGGGACCGCCGCAGATCACCGCGATCCACATGGGTGGCGACACGCTGATCCATGTGGGCCAGATGGGTGGGGCCAGCAACCTGGGCGTGACGCTGCGCGGCGACATCGGGGCGATGTCGACCTTTGGCTGGCTGTTCGGCACCAGCCTGGGTCCGCAGGTGACGGCCCTGGGCCAGGTGGACACGGGCCAGGCGCAGGTGCTGTATTCGGCGCAGGGCGGCGGGCTGACGCTGACCACCCACCGGATGGGCGCGGACGGCGCGCTGGTCCGGGCAGGCCAGGCCACCATCGCCACCCCGGCGGGCACGACCGACGCGAACCTGGACAAGATCACCGATGTCAGCGTGGACGGGCAGCGGATCCTGATCTCGATTTCGGGGAACGGGAACTTCATCGCGACGCATCTGGTGTCGGCGTCGGGCGCGCTGACGCCGGGCATGGTGCACGGGGCGGACCGCGGCACCGGCTATGACGTGCCATCCGACGTGGACGCGGTGCAGTTCGGCGGCCGCACCTATGTGGTGATGGCGGCGACGGGGTCCGGGACGCTGACCGTGTTCCGCCTGACCGCCGACGGGCGGCTGACCACCGTCGATCACGTCCTGGACGAGGGGTCGACCCGGTTCCAGAACGCCACCGCGCTGGAGACCGTGGTCCTGGGCGGGCGGGCCTTCGTCTTTGCAGGCGGGGCCGATGACGGGATCAGCGTGTTCACCATGCTGCCCGACGGGCGGCTGCTGCACCTGACCACCATCATCGACACCGACGCGATGACCCTGGCCGATGTCACCGACATCGAGGCGCGGGTGATCGACGGCCGCATCCTGCTGTTCGTCGGTTCCGGGACCGAGACGGGCGTGACGCAACTGGTCTTCGAGCCCGGCCCGATCGGGGCCACGGCCACGGCGGGGGCGGGCACCGCGCGTGGCGGCACCGGGGGCGACTTGCTGGTCGCCGGCGCCGCCACCACCCGGATCGAGGGGGGCGACGGCAACGACATCCTGGTCGCGGGCGCGGGCCCGGTGACCCTGGTGGGTGGCGCGGGGGCCGACATCTTCGTGCCGTCGCGGGTGACCGGGCGGATCACCATCCTGGACTATGACCCTGCGGTGGACCGGCTGGACATGTCGATGCTGGGCAACATCCGCAGTGTCTGGCAACTGCGCTTCATCCCCACGGCGAACGGGGTGATGATCATCTATGGCGACACCATCCTGGACATCACCACCCGCACCGGGCGCGGCCTGACCGCGGCCGATTTCTCGAACGCGCTGTTCCCGGTGGGCCACTATCTTGCGCCCGAGACCGACCCCGTGGTGACGCCCCCCGTCCCGCCCCCCTCGACCGAGGCGCTGTGGATCTTCGGTACGGCGGACGCCAATCACCTGATCGGCGGCGCCCGGCGCGAACAGATCATGGCCGGGGCGGGCAACGACACCGTCTCCGGCGGGGCGGGCGACGACACCTTGCGCGGAGAGGCGGGCAACGACTATCTGCGCGGCAGCGACGGCCATGACAGCCTGCATGGCGGCCCGGGCCGCGACACGCTGTTCGGGGATGCGGGCGACGACCTGCTGCACGGCGACGATGACGACGACCTGCTCTATGGCGGCGACGGAACGGACACGCTGCATGGCGATTCGGGCAACGACACGCTGTATGGCGGGGTGGGCAACGATCGGCTGTCGGGGGGGGACGGCAACGACGTGCTGTCCGGAGAGGCGGGTAACGACTGGCTGGAGGATCTGTCCGGCAACAACCGCCTTCTGGGCGGGGACGGTGATGACACGCTGATCGCCGGGGCCGGGATCGACTACCTGGACGGCGGCGCAGGCCATGACAGTCTGCAGGCGGGCGACGGGCGCGACACGCTTTTGGGCGGGGATGGCGACGATCGGCTGTTCGGCGATGGCGGCGATGACCTGCTGATCGGCGGGGCGGGCAACGACCACTTGGAGGGGGGCGACGGCACAGACCGCCTGTCAGGCGGCACCGGCCGCGACACCCTGCTGGGCGGGGTCGGCGACGATGTCCTGGAGGGAAACGAGGATGACGACCAGCTCGACGGCGGCGAGGGCAACGACACGCTGTTCGGCGGGACGGGGGGCGACCGCCTGCTGGGCGGTGCCGGGCATGACGTGCTGTGGGGCGGTGACGGCAATGACATGCTGTGGGGCGGCGATGACCAGGACACGTTGTGGGGCGGCTGGGGCTGGGACACGCTGTACGGCGATGGCGGCAACGACGTCCTGAACGGCGAGGGCGGCAATGACATGCTGTTCGGCGGCATGGGCGACGACCGCCTGTTCGGCGGATCCGGCAACGACCGCCTGTTCGGAGAGGACGGCAACGACCTGTTGATCTCGATGGTCGGATGGAACGTGCTGGACGGCGGCACGGGCAATGACACGCTGACCGCGGGGATCGGGCGCGACCGCCTGATCGGCGGGGTGGGCAATGACGTCCTGCAGGGCGGAGCGGGCGACGACACGCTGGATGGCGGGGCGGGCAACGACCGCATGAACGGCGGCCCCGGGCATGACCGCATGTTCGGCGGCACGGGGTTCGACCTGCTGATGGGGGGCGGCGGCAACAACGTCATGTCCGGCGGCATGGGCAACGACACCCTGCTGGGCGGCGGTGGCAACGACTGGATGAACGGCGATCTGGGCAATGACATCCTTCGCGGCGGGGCCGGCAACGACCGCATGTCCGGCGGCGCGGGGGCGGACCGCCTGTTCGGAGAGGCCGGCAACGACCGCATGTTCGGGGATGCGGGCGACGACGTCATGGATGGCGGCATCGGGGCGGACTGGCTGGTCGGCGGGCTGGGCAACGACCGCCTGAACGGCGGCTGGCACAACGACACGCTGGACGGGGGCGTGGGCAATGACTGGCTGTCCGGAGGGCCGGGCAACGACCTGCTGCGCGGCGGGCCGGGGTCGGACCGGATGCTGGGCGGGCCGGGCAACGACGTGCTGGTCGGCGGGACGGGCGGCGATGTGATGCAGGGCGGTGCGGGGCGCGACACGTTCCGGTTCTTCGGCGCGATGGACAGCCCGCGCCGTGCCCCCGACCTGATCGCCGATTTCCGGACGGGCGAGGATCTGCTGGACCTGCGCGCGATGAACCTGGCCTATGCCGGGTCGGGCGGGCATCAGGGCCAGCGATCCCTGCGGTGGGAGCATGTGGGCCAGCAGACGCACCTGCTGATCGACGTGAACGGCGACCGACAGGCCGACATGCTGATCCGGCTGGACGGTCGGCTGTCGCTGGACGGCGACGACTTCCTGCTCTAGCGCGCCAGCCGCCCCGCGGCCCAGGACGCGGCCTCGGCTACGACCGGATCGGCGTCCCCGGTTAGCCCCCGCGCCACGGGTGCCAGCGCGGCATCGCCGGAATTTCCGATGGCGTACAGCACGTTCCGGACAAAGCGGTCGCGCCCGATCCGCTTGATCGGCGACCCCGAAAACCGCGCCCGGAACGCCGCGTCGTCCAGTCCCGCCAGCTCCGCCAGCGGCGGCGCATCGATGATCCCCCGATAGCGCATCTCGGAGCCTGCCTGCGCGAACTTGTTCCACGGACAGACCGCCAGGCAATCGTCGCAGCCATAGATCCGGTTGCCCATCAGCGCCCGCAGGTCGGGGTCCACCGACCCCTTGTGCTCGATCGTCAGGTAGGAAATGCAGCGCCGCGCATCCAGCTGATAGGGCGCAGGAAAGGCCCCGGTCGGACAGACGTCCAGACAGGCGCGACAGGACCCGCAATGCCCGGCTTCGGGCGCGTCCGGTGGCAGCGGCACTGTCGTAAAGAGCGCGCCCAGAAAGAACCAGCTGCCCAGATCGCGCGACAAAAGGTTGGTGTGCTTGCCCTGCCAGCCCAGGCCCGCGGCCTGCGCCAGGGGCTTTTCCATCACCGGCGCGGTGTCGACAAAGACCTTGATCTGGTGCCCCGACTCGGGCGCCGTTTCCAGCAGCCAGCGCCCCAACCGCTTCAGCCGCTTCTTGACCAGGTCGTGGTAATCGCGCCCCTGCGCATAGACGCTGACGGCGGCGCGGTCGCGCTGATCCAGCACCGCCAGCGGATCGCCCTCGGGGGTGTACAGCTCGGCCAGCATCACCACCGACCGCGCCTCCGGCCACAGCGCCGCCGGATCGCCGCGCCAGCTCATCCGTTCGGCCATCCAGCCCATCTGCCCGTGCCGCCCCTGGGCCACGAAATCCGCCAGCCGCCCGGCCAGCTCCGGCACGCCGTCCGGCCGCATGACGCCCATCGCGGCAAATCCCACTGCGCGCGCCTCGGCCTGCATCCGGGCCTTCTGCTTTGCCCAAATACCCCGGGGGGGATCGCCGTCAGGCGATGGGGGGCTGGCCCCCCCGCCCTCAGCCGAAGTCAAGCTCGGCATAATGCGGAGCGGGATGGATGCCCGGCACCTGGTCGGCCAGGACCGACCGGAACGCGGGGCGGGACTTGATGGTCGCATACCAGTCGCGCAGACCTTCGGACCGGTCCCAGTCCACGTCCGAGATGTAATCCAGGCACGAGAAATGCGCGGCCGCCGTGAAATCCGCCAGGCTCAGCGTGTTGCCCGCCAGCCAGCGCCGCGTCTCCAGCAGGGACGACAGATAGTCGATGTGGTCCTTGACCGCGCGCAGCCCGTCCTTGACCACGCGGCTGTCGGGATACCCCGACCGGGTGATCTTCTTCCAGACGCGCTCGTTCAGGATGGGCTGGGTGACCTCGGTATGGAACTTGTCGTCGAACCAGGCGCACAGGCGGCGCACCTCGTGGCGCTCCAGCGGGGTCTGCGGCATCAGCGACGGGGCGGGCACCGCCTCGTCTAGGTATTCGATGATCGCCTGGCTTTCCGCCAGCAGGTTGCCGCGATAGCGCAGCACCGGCAGCTTGCCCGCCGGATTGCGGCGCTTCAGATCGGGCGATCCCTCCCAGTACCGCTCCTCGACCAGTTCGACCTCGATCTTCTTCTCGGCCAGGACCAGCCGCACCTTGCGGCAGAACGGGGACAGGGCGGTGTGGTACAGTCGCGTGGTCTGCGTGTTGGTGTTCATGGCTGCTCGAGACCTTCTTCTTATTGTCGCAACGCCCCGTTGATACGCCCCGACCCCGCCGCTTTCAACCGCAGCCCTCAGAAGCAGGCGGCCCGCCCGTCCCGCGCGATCGTCTCTGCCCCGTCCAGGATGGCCCGCGACCGCGCCGACGGCCCCGACGGGCTGCGCTGGCGCGGGTTGGGCAGGACGGCGGCCAGGCGCGCGGCCTGCACCGGGGTCAGCCGGTCGGGGGTGGTGCCGAAATGGTCGCGCGCCGCGGCATGGATGCCGAAGATGCCCGGCCCGAATTCGGCCAGGTTCAGATAGACTTCAAGAATGCGGGCCTTGGACCACAAGGCCTCGATCTGCGGCGTCAGGATCGTTTCGGCGGCCTTGCGCGGCCAGCTGCGCGTCTGCCACAGGAACGCGTTCTTGGCGGTCTGCTGGGTGATCGTGGACGCCCCCCGCGACGACCCCGACGCGACCACCTTGCGGATCTCGACCATGTCGAAACCCCAGTGACTGCAGAAATTCGCGTCCTCGGCCGCGACCACCGCGCGGCGCATCACGGGGGCGATGTCCGCCAGCCGCGTCCATTCGCGCGGGGTCAGCGGGTGCTGGCGCGCGGCGCCGACCATCGTCCAGGTATGCGGTGGGTTCACGACGCCATAGATCGCCACCGACCCCAGCATCACCAGCACCGCCCGCAGCGCCAGAAACCGCAGCCAGAACATCGGCCTGCCGCGCCTGCGGGCGGATCGGGCCGGTTCGGTCTTGGGGGGGTGGGCGCGGCGCAGGATCATGCCCGCATGTCTCATGGTGCGGCGCTTTGCGTCAAGCGCACCTTGCCAGCCGCGCGGCCCCGCGCCAGGCTGCCCGCGAACAACCGCCCCGAGGATGCCATGACCCGACATGCCGCGCCGATCCTGCCCCTGCTGCTGGCCCTTGCCGCCCCCGCGCTGGCACAGCCGATGCTGTCCCTGCCGCTGGCGCCCGATGCCACCATGACCAGCGTCACGCATGATTGCGACGACGGGCGTCAGGTGGCGGTGACCTATGTGACGTCGGGGGACGATGCCTTGGCGCTGGTCACGCTGGAGGACGGCCCACGGATCTTCGTCAACGTGATCGCGGCATCGGGCGCGCGCTATGTCTCCGGGGCGCTGGAATGGTGGACCAGGGGCGACCAGGTGACGTTCACCGACGCCATGTCGGACGCGGACCCCGTCACCTGTACCGCCCGGCCCTGAAACGCAGCGCGGCCCCGCAAGGGGGCCGCGCCGGATGTCATTCCGCGGGAACCGCGCGGGTCTGGTCCACCGCCTCGATGGGGTGGGACAGGTGCTGCAGCATCTCCTTGGGGCAGACCTGCAGGAAGTTGCCCTTCTCGCGGTCCCAGTTCGACAGGATCTCGTCGGCGCGACGCGAGCCGGTCTCCTTGAGGTGCCGTTCGATCAGGCCCTTCAGCTGATCCTCCCAGTGGTCCTGGGTCACCGCGCACATCACCAGCGTTTCCGGGTTGATGTAGTCGCGCGCCAGCCCCTCGGGGTCGTACAGATAGGCCATCCCCCCGGTCATGCCCGCACCGAAGTTCGCGCCGATCCGGCCCAGGATGACGGCCACGCCGCCGGTCATGTATTCGCAGCCGTTCGACCCGCAGCCCTCGATCACCACGCTTGCACCGCTGTTGCGGACCGCAAAGCGTTCGCCCGCCCGGCCCGCCGCGAACAGATGCCCGTTCGTCGCGCCGTAGAGGACCGTGTTGCCGATGATCGTGTTTTCGGCCGCGACCAGCGGGCTGGCCATCGGCGGCCGCACCACGATGGTGCCGCCCGACAGACCCTTGCCGACATAGTCGTTGGCATCGCCCGAGACCTCGATCTTCAGCCCCGGGGCCGCGAAGGCGCCAAGCGACTGCCCGGCGCTGCCGGTCAGGCGGATCGTCAGATGGTCGGGCTGCAGGTTATTGCGCATTCCGAACTTCTGCACGATCAGCGACGACGTGCGCGTCCCGATGGTGCGGTGGGTGTTGCGGACCGCATAGGACAGCTGCATCTTCTCGCCGTCCTCGAAGAAACGGGCGGCGTCCTTGACGATTTCCGCATCCAGCGTGTCCAGCACGGCATTGCGCGGCTTGGTGCGGTCATAGACGATCTTGTCCGCCCCATCGACGGTGATCAGCAGCGGGTTAAGGTCCAGATCGTCCAGGTTCGCCGCACCACGGCTGACCTGGGTCAGCAGGTCCGCACGACCGATGATCTCGTCGATCGACCGTGCGCCGATGGATGCCAGGATCTCGCGCACCTCCTGGGCATAGAAGGTGATCAGGTTCACCACCTTGTCCGCCGACCCCGTGAACATGGCGCGCAGCTTCTCGTCCTGGGTGCAGACGCCCACCGGGCAGGTGTTCGACTGGCACTGGCGGACCATGATGCAACCCATCGCGATCAGCGCGGCGGTGCCGATGCCGTATTCCTCGGCGCCCATCATCGCCGCCATGACGATGTCGCGGCCCGTGCGCAGACCGCCATCGGTGCGCAGCGTCACCCGCTCGCGCAGGCGGTTCATGGCCAGGACCTGATGCGCCTCGGTCAGGCCCATCTCCCACGGAAGACCCGCGAACTTGATCGACGTGGCGGGCGAGGCGCCCGTGCCGCCGTTATGGCCGCTGATCAGGATCACGTCGGCCTTGGCCTTGGCCACGCCCGCCGCGATGGTACCCACGCCCGACGATGCCACCAGCTTGACGGTGATCTTGGCGCGCGGGTTGATCTGCTTGAGGTCATAGATCAGCTGCGCCAGATCCTCGATCGAATAGATATCGTGGTGCGGCGGGGGGCTGATCAGCGTCACGCCCGGCGTCGAGTGGCGCAGACGCGCGATCAGCTTGGTGACCTTCATGCCGGGCAGCTGGCCGCCCTCGCCGGGCTTGGCACCCTGGGCGACCTTGATCTCCAGCTCCTCGCAGGCGTTCAGGTATTCGGCGGTGACACCGAAGCGGCCCGAGGCGACCTGCTTGATCTTGGCGCAGGGGTTGTCGCCGTTGGGCAGCGGGTGGCTGTGCGCCGGGTCCTCTCCGCCCTCGCCCGAATCGGACTTTGCGCCGATCCGGTTCATCGCGATGTTCAGCGTCATGTGCGCCTCGGGCGACAGCGCCCCAAGCGACATGCCCGGCGTCACGAATCGCTTGCGGATCGAGGTGATCGATTCGACCTCCTCGATCGGCACCGGCTTGCCGAAGGGCTTGATGTCCAAGAGATCGCGGATGTGGATCGGCGGGTTGGTCCGCATCGTGGCGCTGAACTGTTTCCAGATGTCATAGGACGCCTTTTCGCAGGCCACCTGCAGCAGCTTCATGGTGTTGGCTTCCCAGGCGTGCTTTTCGCCCGTCCGCCGCAGCTTGTAGAAGCCGCCGACCGGCAGCATGTCCACGTTGTCGGTGCGGAAGGCGACCCGGTGCAGCGCCTCCAGCTTGGCCTGCAGCCCGTGCAGGCCGATGCCCGAGATCCGCGACTGCATGCCGGGGAAATATTCGGCGACCATGGCGCGCGACAGGCCCACCGCCTCGAAGTTCAGACCGCCGCGATAGGACGACAGGACCGAGATGCCCATCTTGGCCATGATCTTCAGCAGGCCCGCGTCGATGGCCGTGCGATAACGGCGCATGTTCTCGACCAGGGTCCCGGTCAGCAGCCCGCGCGCGATCCGGTCGTCGATCGAATCCTGCGCCAGATAGGGGTTCACGGTCGTCGCGCCGCAGCCGATCAGCACCGCAAAGTAATGCGGGTCGATGCATTCCGCCGACCGCACGTTGACCGAGCAGAAGGTCCGCAGGCCCTTGCGGGTCAGCCAGGAATGCACCGCGCTGGTCGCCAGGATCATCGGCATCGCGACCCGGCCGGGGCCCTGCGCGTCGTCAGACAGAACCAGATGGCCCGCGCCCGACCGCACGGCATCCTCGGCCTCGGCGCGGATGCGTGCCAGACCCTCGCCCAGGGCGTCCGGCCCGGCACCTTCGGCAAAGGTGCAGTCGATGACGGTGACGGTGTCGCCGAACATCTTGACCATCTCATCGTATTCGCCGTTGGCGATGAACGGGCTCTCCAGCACCACGATCTCGGTCTGGGCACTGCTTTCGTCCAGCACGTTCTTGAGGTTGCCGAAGCGCGTCTTCAGCGACATCACCCGCGTCTCGCGCAGGCTGTCGATCGGCGGGTTCGTCACCTGGCTGAAGTTCTGGCGGAAGAAATGGCTCATCGGGCGGTACTGGTTCGACAGGACCGCGGGGGGCGTGTCGTCGCCCATCGACGCGATGGATTCCTTGGCGTCCTCGGCCATCGGGGCCAGGACATGCTCCAGATCCTCATGGGTGAACCCGCCCGCGCTCTGCCGGCGGCGCAGGGCGTCGCCCTGGTACCGCACGACCTCGGGCAGGTCGCGCATGATGTCGTTCAACTCGGTGACCTTCTCGATCCACTCGCCAAAGGGCTGGCTGCCGGCCAGGCGGTCCTTGATCTCGGTGTCGTGGTACAGCTTGCCGTCCCACATATCGACCGCGATCATCTGCCCCGGTCCCAACGCGCCCTTCTCGCGCACGCCGGTCTCGTCCACCGGCACCATGCCGACCTCGGAGCCCGCGATCAGCAGGTTGTCACCCGTCACGACATAGCGCATCGGCCGCAGCCCGTTGCGGTCCAGGCCGCCGCAGACCCACCGCCCGTCGGTCATGGCCAGCGCCGCGGGGCCGTCCCACGGCTCCATCACCGCGTTGCAATAGGCGTACATGTCCGCCCAGGCCTTGGGCATGTCGGTGGTGGCCTTCGACCAGCTTTCCGGGACCAGCATCGTCTTGGTCATCGGCGCGGACCGCCCGGACCGCACCAGAACCTCGAACACCGCATCCAGCGCCGCCGAATCCGACGACCCGGCGGGCACGATCGGCTTGATGTCCTCGGCCGCGTCGCCGAAGGCCGACGATGCCATGCGGATCTCGTGGCTGCGCAGCCAGTTCAGGTTGCCCTTCAGCGTGTTGATCTCGCCATTATGGGCCAGCATGCGGAAGGGCTGGGCCAGCCACCATTGCGGGAAGGTGTTGGTGCTGTAACGCTGGTGATAGATCGCGAAGGCCGATTCAAACCGCTCGTCCTTCAGGTCGGGATAGAATTCGGCGACCTGCTCGGCCAGCATCATGCCCTTGTAGATGATCGACCGGCAGGACAGTGAACAGAAATACAGCTCGCGCACCTGCGCCGCGATGGCGGCCTTCTCGATGCGGCGGCGGATGATGTACAGCTCGCGCTCGAAGCGGACCTGGTCGATGTCCTTCTCGCAGCGGATCAGGATCTGCTCGATCTCGGGGCGGGTGGCGTTCGCCTTCTCGCCCAGCACGGCGGTGTTCACCGGCACATGGCGCCAGCCATAGATATAGTGCCCCATCCGCAGGACCTCGGATTCCACGATGGTCCGGCAGGCCTCCTGGGCGGCAAAGTTCGTGCGCGGCAGGAACACCTGGCCGACCGCGATCAGCTTGTTCTGATCGGGTTCGTGTCCCGTGCGGCGCACTTGGTCATAGAAGAACGGCACCGGGATCTGGACGTGGATGCCCGCGCCGTCACCGGTCTTGCCGTCCGCGTCCACCGCGCCGCGATGCCAGATGGCCTTCAGCGCGTCGATGCCGTTCTGCACGACCCGGCGGCTGGCCTTGCCGTCCAGATCGACCACGAAGCCCACGCCGCAGGACGAATGCTCGTCCTCCTCGCGGTACAGGCTGTGCTTGTCCATCCATGCGCGGCGGGCTTCTTCCTGTGCTTGCCAGTCCATGGTCATGATGCGGCCCTTTCCTGCGGGATCTGCGTCAGCAACTGATCGCAGTCGAATTGTGGGGTTGTGGAACCGAACCCGGCCTCGCCGGGAAAGGTGAACAGCACGGGGCTGTCGTCGGTCTCGGTCTTGGCGCCGGTCCAGTCGCTGCCGGTCTCGGTCCCGCCATAGAAGCGGTTGAACTCGCGGCTGATGTACTGGCTGCCCTCGCGGGTGATCAGAACCTCGCCGCCGGCGTCGCGGGTGGTCAGCCGGAAGCGGGTCCGTTCCAGTGCCTGGCCATCGATCGTGACGGCCTCTCCGGTCAGGGTGTCGGCGCCCTGGTGGTGCAGGCGCTGGCCGTCATCGGTCTGGGTCCAGAAGTCGAAATCATCGCGCCCCGTGGCCAGCAGCTCGCTGAAGCTGGCATGGTCCTCGGCCTCCTCGACCAGCCGGTCGATCAGGCCGGACGACATGCTCTGGCTCTCGATCCAGCGCGTCTCGGCGTCGATGGTGGACAGGTGGTACAGCCCCTCGCGCCCGAAATGGGCGCTGTGCTGATAGCCTTGGGGATCGGCACTGCAGGTATAGTACTGGCTGACGGTGCAGCTGCGGTTCTGCACCGTGACGTTCAGCGTGCAGCCCGCGGGCGGCGTGAAGCTGGCCGCCCCCGCCTGCCCCGCCGCCAGCATCCCGCCCGCCAGCACCAGAAGCGTCAACAAGCCCGACATGATCCCGACAGCGGGGACGGCCCGCGCCGCCGCTGCTCCATGCCGCCGTCCGCACGCTGCACGCCCCGTGTCATGGTGGTGCGCCATCGCCATGCCCCTATTCGGCGGCGATGCGGGCATCGCCCGTCAGGAAGGTCGCGATCGCGTCCGCGGCCTCGCGCCCGTCCCGGATCGCCCAGACGACCAGGCTGGCGCCGCGCACGATGTCGCCCACCGCGAACACGCCCGGGATCGAGGTCTGGTGCGTCTGGAAGTTCGCCTTGATGGTGCCCCACCGCGTGACCTCCAGCCCGTCCACGCCCCACAGCTTGGGCAGGTCCTCGGGTTCGAATCCCAGGGCCTTGATGACCAGGTCGGCGGGTTCGTCGTAATCGGCGCCCTCGATCAGCTCGGGCGACTGGCGGCCAGTAACGTCGGGCTGACCCAGGCGCATCTTCTGGATGCGCACCGAGGCGATCTGCGGCAGACCGTCGACGTCACGCTCCTGCGCCTCGGCGGCGATGCCGGTCACGTGGCCCGCAAAGGCGCCGGGGGCCGACAGCCAGACGAACTCGACGCCCTCCTCTTCGGCATTCTGCACCTCGCGCTGGCTCCCCGGCATGTTGGCGCGGTCGCGCCGGTACAGGCACTTGACCGACTGCGCGCCCTGGCGGATGGCCGTGCGCACGCAATCCATGGCCGTGTCGCCGCCGCCGATGACGACGACGCGCTTGCCCTTGGCGTTCAGCTCTCCGTCGTCGAAATCGGGAACGTCGTCGCCAAACTCGACCTTGTTCGAGGCGGTCAGATAGTCGATCGCGCGAACGATCCCGCCGTGATCGGCGTTGTCCAGGTCCAGGTCGCGGGTCTTGTAGACGCCCGTGGCGATCAGCACCGCATCGTGCTTGCCGCGGATCGCGTCAAAGCTGATGTCCTCGCCCACGTTGCAGTTCAGCACGAACTCGACGCCGCTGTCCGCCAGCAGCTGGTTGCGGCGCATCACCACGTCCTTCTCCAGCTTGAAGCCGGGGATGCCATAGGTCATCAGCCCGCCCGCGCGGTCATAGCGGTCATAGATCGTGACCTGGAACCCCTGCTTGCGCAGCATGTCCGCCGCGGCCAGGCCGCCCGGCCCGGCTCCGATGATGCCGACCGATTCGGCACGCTCCTGCGCGGGCTTGAAGGGCTGGACCCAGCCGTTGTCCCAGGCGGTGTCGGTGATGTACTTCTCGACCGCGCCGATGGTGACGGTGCCGTGGCCCGACTGCTCGATCACGCAGTTGCCCTCGCACAGACGGTCCTGGGGACAGATGCGGCCGCAGATCTCGGGGAAGGTGTTGGTGGCCTGGCTGACGCGATAGGCCTCCTCCAGGCGACCCTCGGCGGTCAGACGCAGCCAGTCGGGGATGTTGTTGTGCAACGGGCAATGCGACTGGCAATAGGGCACGCCGCACTGGCTGCAGCGGCTGGACTGTTCGGCGGCCTTGGCTGCGGCGAATTCGCGATAGATCTCGTGGAAATCCTCGCTGCGGTCGGCAGCGGCGCGTTTTTCGGGCATCTCGCGCGGGGTCGAGACGAATGTCAGCATCTTCTGCGTGGCCATGGCTGCGCTACCTTCCCTGAAAGGACTTCGGCAACCGCAATAAACCAAGGCTTTTGCGATGAAAAGTCAGCAGTACTGACCTAATCGCCACTTTTTCGATGCGTGGGCCAAGTTTTTGTCCGCACACCCGTGATATTAGGTCAGCATTGCTTACATACCCAGTGCAAGTGCCAGCAACGCAAGGCTTCCGACGATGATGCGCCACCATGCGAACAGCCCGTATCCGTGCTGGGATACATAACCAAGCAGCCAGCGTACCACCACGACGGCGGCCAGAAAGGCGGTGATGAAGCCCACGGCGATGTCGTTGATCGCGCCCGCATCCAGCACCGCGCGATTCTGCCACAGGTCCAGGCTGAAGGCGCCCAGCATCGTGGGCATCGCCAGGAAGAACGAGAATTCGGCGGCCGACCGCTTGTCCGCGCCCATCAGCAGGGCACCGACGATGGTGGCCCCCGACCGCGACACGCCGGGGATCATGGCAAGGCACTGGAACAGGCCGATGCGGAAGGCCATCGACAAAGGAATGTCCTCGGTCCGGGTATAGCGGGGGGTGGCGGCGCGGCGGTCGACCCACAGCAGGACGAAGCCGCCCAGGATCAGCATGACCGCGACCAGCATCGGCGTCTCGAACAGCACCGTCTTGATGAAGCCGTGCGCCATCGCGCCGATCACCGCAGCCGGGGTGAAGGCCAGCAGGACGGCGCCGATGAACCGCCGGGCGACCGGATCGTGGGGCGCGTCGCGCACCACCTGCACCAGCCGGGCGGCGTAAAGGCCCAGGATCGCCAGCAGGGCGCCCAGCTGGATCAGCACCTCGAAGGACCGGGCGGGCGAATCGAAGCCCAGGAAATGACCGGCCAGCAGCAGGTGGCCCGTCGACGATACCGGAATGAACTCGGTCAGGCCCTCGAGAACCCCGAGGGCGGCGGCGACGATCGTGTTGTGGTCCATCAGTGCTCGCGCAGGTTCTTGGCCGACCGCTTGATCGAATCGTACTGGCCCGACGGGCGGAAGCGCACCAGATAGTCGTCCAGGACGGACCCGGCCGCCGTAGGCACGATGCCCAGATCCGCGAAACCGCGGGCGCCGGGGGTGACGACGTTGTCCTTGCGCAGCAGGGCCAGCTGGTCGCGGCTCAGCGGGCTGGTGAACAGGCCGCCGGTGACCGCCTGCGCCACGCCCATCGCGGCCGATGCCAGTCGCGCGATCGGGAACGGCAGGTTCACCACCGCGCGGCGGCGATGGACGGCGGACAGCACCTGCCCCACGATCTGGCGGGTGGTCAGGATCTCGGGGCCGCCCAGCTCATAGATGCCGGGGGCGGCGGCGCCGGTGGCGCCCATTACCGCCGCGCGGGCAACGTCGCCTACGAAGACCGGCTGCATCCGGGTGTTGCCGCCCACGATGGGCATCACCGGCCCCATCCGCGACATGCCCGCAAAGCGGTTGTAGAAATTGTCGTCGGCACCGAAGATCACCGACGGGCGCAGCACGACCGCATCGGGACGCGCGGCCAGCACCGCGGCCTCGCCCCGCGATTTCGACGCGATGTACGTGCTGTCCGATTCGGGATCGATCCCCAGGCCCGAGATGTGGACCAGCCGCGCGACGCCCATCTCCGCCGACAGGCGGGCGATGTTGTCGGCGCCGGTCTCGAACACGGTCTTGAAGGTGCTCTTGCCCTGCGCGTTCAGGATGTTGACGCAGTTGATCGCGGCATCCGCCCCGGTCAGGGCAGCCCGGACGGAGTTTTCGTCGCGGATGTTGCACATCACGGGGACGACCTGCCCGACCGCGCCATAGGTGCGGGTGAACAGCGCCTCGTCGGGGCGGCGGACGGCTATGCGGACGCGCCAGCCCTCCTTGGCCATCAGCCGGGCCACCTGCCGGCCGACAAAGCCCGATCCGCCAAAGATCGTGACCAGTTTCGCCATGGGCGTCTCGCCTCCCTCTGATAGGCCGAATGTCGCGTGATCCTTACCCCCGACGCGCGTTCCGGGCAAGGCTGCGCAGGGTCGCGGGCAGCTTCGCGCACCGCCTTGGCAGGTCTTGGCAAAAAACTGTCGAAAAACTTTCACGACCCCCATTGACGCCCCCCCGCACTCGCTTTAATCAGCCGCTCATACCACCTGCCCAGGTGGCGGAATTGGTAGACGCGCACGGTTCAGGTCCGTGTGCCGCAAGGTGTGGAGGTTCGAGTCCTCTCCTGGGCACCAAAAACAAAACCCCCGAAAACCTCGTGTTTTCGGGGGTTTTGCTTGTCCGGCGGGACGATCCGACCTTGGGGCTTTTCATTTCCGCGCCGGTCGCGTTCCCTCTGGCGAAACATGGGGACGTGATGAGCTTGTATCTGGGGATCGACGGGGGCGGCACGGGCTGCCGGGCAGCCATTGCCGATGCGTCGGGCCGCGTGCTGGGCCGCGGTCAGGGCGGGCCGGCAAACATCAATTCCGATCCATTCGGCGCGGTGACCAGCGTGCTGGCCGCGGCGACGGCGGCGATGGCTCAGGCCGGGGCCTCGCCTGCGGACCTGACCGCGGTGCTGGGCCTGGCGGGGGGCGGCATGCAGGACGCGGCCCGCGCGATGCAGGCGCGCCTGCCCTTCGCGCGCAGCCTGGTGGTGAACGATGCCGTCACTGCCGCGCGTGGCGCGCTTGGCGCGGATGATGGCATCCTGGTCGCGGTCGGCACCGGGTCGGTGCTGGCGGTCCAGCGCGGCGGCCAGCTGCGCCAGATCGGGGGGCGCGGCTTTCTGATGGGGGACGAGGGCAGCGGTGCCGTCCTGGGCCGCACCCTGCTGGCGCGGGCGATGCGGGCGGGCGACGGGCTGGTCCCGGACACGCCCCTGCTGTCCGCGCTGCGCGACGAATTCGGCGGGATCGAGGGGATCATCGCCTTCGGCACCGGCGCCGCGCCCGCGCGCTTTGCGGAACTGGCCCCGCGCCTGGTCGCCTCGGACGATCCTGCGGCCCGTGCGATTCTGGACCAGGCGGTGGCCCAGATCGGCGATGCGGTGCGCGTGCTGCAGGATGGCGACCGCCTGCCGGTGGTCTGCACCGGCGGGCTGGGCCCCTTCTATGCCACGGCGCTGGCGGCGGACTGGCCCGTCGTTCCCGCCCGCGGCACAGGCGTGGACGGTGCGCTGGACATGGCACGGGCCTGGGCGCCATGACCCTGCAGACCCTGGCCGCCACCACCCTGTTCGACGGCGTGCAGCTGCTGGACGACATGGCGGTGATGCTGCGCGACGGGGTGATCGAGGCCATCGTGCCGCGCCCGGAAGGCGTGGTTCCGATGCCCGGCATCCTTGCCCCCGGTTTCGTCGACCTTCAGGTGAACGGCGGCGCCGGGCTGATGGTCGGCGCAGGAAACGACGCCGCAGCCTTGGCACGCATCTGCGCGGTGCATCGTGATCTGGGCTGCGCGGGCATCCTGCCGACGCTGATCACCGACGGACCCGAGGTCACGGCGCGCGTGCTGGCCGCCGGGATCGCCGCCGCCCGCGCCGACACGCCGGGTTTTCTGGGCCTGCACCTGGAGGGGCCGCATCTGGACCCGCGCCGCGCCGGGGCGCATGACGCAGCCCTGATCCGCCCGATGACCGATGCCGACATGGCCGCCCTGATCGCCGCCCGCGCGGACCTGCCCGCGCTGATGGTGACCCTGGCCCCCGAGGCCGCCATCCCCGCCCAGATCGCCGCCCTGACCGCGGCGGGGATCATCGTCAGCCTTGGCCACAGCGACTGCACGCTTGATCAGGCGCAGGCGGCCTTTGCGGCGGGGGCGCGCTGCGCCACGCATCTGTTCAACGCCATGAGCCCGCTTGGCCACCGCCAGCCCGGTCTGGTCGGCGCGGTCCTGTCGGGCGATGCGCAGGCCGGGATCATCGCGGACGGCACCCATGTCGACCCGGCGGCGCTGCGCATCGCGCTGCGCGCACGGCCTGGGGGGTTGTTCCTGGTCAGCGACTGCATGGCGGTCGCGGGCACCACGCTGACCGAATTTCCGTTGCAGGGCCGCCGCATCCTGCGGCGCGACGGGCGGCTGACGCTGGCGGACGGCACGCTGGCCGGCGCGGACCTGCGGCTGGACCGCGCGGTGCGCATCGCGGTGGCGGCGGGCGCGGACCCGGCGCAGGCGCTGGCGATGGCGACGTCGGTCCCGGCCGGCCTGATCGGCGCCAAGGCCGGGCGCATCGCGCCGGGCTGCGCCGCGGACCTGATTCTGCTGGACGCGGACCTGCACCTGACCGGCATCCGCGACGGCGCGGGCTGGCGCGCGCCCCGGGCCTAGCTGCCGCGCAACCGGCTTTCGATCAGCAGCCCTTCGTCCTGCAGGATCGGATGGGCGACCGAGACCGCATGGGCGTTGATACGCTTGAGGTCGCGCAGCAGGTCCAGATGCAGGGACGAGGTCTCGCGGCTTTCGGTCTGGCCTTCGCGCAGGCGGATCAGGTGGCGCTGCGCGGACTGGCGTTCCAGGTTGCGGATGGTGACCTTCTGCTCCATCAGGCGGCGGGCCATGTCGCGGTCGCGCGTCATGAACACCGTCTGCGCCATGCGCAGGTTCTCCTGCGTCAGCAGGAACAGCGCGTCCAGTTCGCGGAACCCCTCGCCCGAAAAGCGCAGGCCCAAGCCGATCTTCTTGGCCACCTCGGGGGACAGGCCCCGGTCGATGATGTCGCCGATATGTTCAAGGTTGATGACGTAATCCAGGATGTCGATGGCCTGCCGACGCTCGGCCTCGGTCGCGTCGCCGGTCAGGCGCGACAGATAGTTCTTGACCTGCTGCTGTCGCCGGTCGACCTGATCCTCGATCGCGCGGACCTCGGCCAGGGGGGCGGGATCGTGCTTGCGGAACGCCGCGCGGGTCTGGGCCAGCATCCGCTCGACGCTGTCGCCGATGTCCAGAACCTCGCGTCGGGCGCCGGTCAGGGCCAGAGGCGGCGCGTCCAGAACCTGCGCATCCAGCCAGCGCGGCGCGGTCGAGGCCGCATGCGCGTCCTGCGGCATCAGCACCGCCACCAGACGGCAGACCAGCCCGTTGAAGGGCCAGATCAGCGCCGCCAGCGCCAGGTTGAACGCCAGGTGGGCGCTGACCGCCAGGGGCCCCACGGCCAGGGGCATGGCATTCAGCGCGCCCGCCGCCAATCCCGCCAGCGGCAGCGCGATCAGGCAACCGATGGCGCGCACCGTCAGGTTGCCCAGCAGCACCCGCCGCGCGGCGATATCCAGCGTGGCCCCCGCCAGCACCGGCGCCATCGCGCCGCCCAGGTTCGCGCCCAGCACCATGACCACCGTCAGGTCGGGCGGCAGCACCAGCGACCCGATCAGCAGCACCGCCGCCAGCGATGACGAACACAAAAGCGCGATCCCCGCCGCAAAGGCCAGGGCCACGGGCCAGGCCTGATCCAGCATCGGCAGGAAGGCGGCCATCTGCGGAGAGGCGCGCAGCGGCGCGGTCGCCTGGTCCAGCAACGTCAGCGACACTAGCATCAGCCCTACGCCGATCAGCGCCGTGCCCACCCCCGACGTCACCGTCGTGCCCCGGCGGCGCAGGCCGTAACCCAGCAGCACCAGGACCGGCGCGACCGCGGTGATGTCGGTCGACACGATCACCGCCGTCATCGCCGTGCCGACATTCGCGCCCAGCAACACGATCTGCGCGCGGCGGGTGGCGATCATCTCTCGCTGGACGAAGGACGCGGTCAGCAGGGCCGTGGCCGTCGACGATTGCAGGCCCAAGGTGGCGACAAGCCCCGATGCGAAGGCCCGCAGCCCCGTGCGCGTGCCCGCGCCAAGGATCAGCTTCATCCGCAGGCCGAACGCCTCGACCATGCCGTCGCGCACCAGTCCCAGACCGAACAGCAGCAGCGCCACCGCGCCTGCCAGCTGCAGGAACCCCAGAATCGATGCCATGTACCTCTACCATCCCTTTCCGGGCTGCCCGCGCGGGCCGTCACAGATCCGACTTGAAGCCGCCCCTTGCATCCTGTGAAGGGGATAACGACGCAGCGGGCGCCGCTGTTGCACAAAGCGCACAGGATTTGGGCCGATGCCATGCCGCGCGGCAGGCGGGCACGCCATGGGGCAGGCCGGGCGCGCGCCGACAACCGCAGGGCGGCATATCCCTTTGAGGAAGCCGCGCCGCTCTGATATGGACGGGGTCACGACACAGGAAACCCGTGCGGCCATGAACAGCCTGTCCCCCGATCTTTCGTTCCGCTGGAAATCGAACGCGACGCGGACCATCGTCACGACCGTCAAGAACGAGGGGCCGTTCCTTCTGGAATGGCTGTGCTACCACCGGCTGATCGGGTTTAACCGCTTCGTCATCTATTCCAACGACTGCACCGACGGCACGCACCAGATGCTGCAGCTGCTGGACCAGGCGGGGATCGTCATCCACTTCGACAACAGCGACCTGATCGCCGGCCTGCCCGACGACCCGCAGCGCCGTGCCTATGCCCGCGCCATGGCCCTGCCCGAAGTGACGGGCAGCGACTGGATCGCGGTGCTGGACGGGGACGAGTTCTTTCACGTCAACACCGGCGACGGCACCTTGGACGCGCTGTTCGCGGCCCTGCCCGACCGCACCGACGCGGTCGCCGCGCAGTGGCGCATCTTCGGCAATGGCGGCGTGATCACGTTTAGGGACGAGCTGCAGATCCGCCAGTTCACCATGGCCTCGCCCACGGACATTCCGTTCACGCACAGCCAGTTCGCCATCAAGACCATCTTTCGACCGCTGCCGGTGCAGCACCTGGGCGTCCACCGACCGGTCTTCAAGAACTTCTACGGCCTGCCCGCGCATCCGTTGCTGATCGTGAACGGCTCGGGAGAGGACGTGACCCGCGACCTTCTGCGGCAGCGGTGGACCACCTCCCCGAAGATGGCGGGGTATGATCTGTGCCACGTCAACCACTACATGATCCGCGCCAGCGAGGTCTTCCTGATGAAGCGCTGGCGCGGCACCGCCAACAGCGCGGATGCCGACCGGATCAACTTCGACTACTATGACCAGCACAATCTGAATGTGGTCGAGGAGACCGGCATCACCGCATGGGCCGACCGCGTGGCGCAGGCGCGGGCCGAGCTGGTCGGGCTGATGCCCGCCCTTGGCGCGCTACATGCCGAGGCGGTGGGCCGGTTCCGCCGCCAGATCGATGTCCTCTCTGCACAGCTGCTGGCCGAGGTGCCGGACCAGCACGCCCGCCTGTTCGACCCCGCGGTCCTGCAGGCCGAGACCGAACGCCGCCAGGCCGAACTGGCCGCGCGCCGCGCGCGGCAGGCGTCGATCGCGGCCACCCCGCCCCCGCCGCCCCCGGCCAAGCTGCCCGCGCGCCCGGTGATCGCATCGGCCATCCTGCTGGCACCGCTGCCCGATGGGCCGCCGGTGCCGACCATGCCGCTGCTGTCGATGACCCCCTGGGCCACCATCCCCGAGACGCCCGAACCCGCCGCCCCCGCCGATCCACCCGCCCCCGAGGTGCCGCCGCAATGGCTGGTCGACCTGCGGCGCTCGCCCTACCGCCGGGGCTTCTACCATTCGGAGGAGGAGTTCGCGGCGCTGCACGTCGAACGCGAACGGGCGCATCTGTTCGTCAGCTTCGACAACCTGTCCCAAGTGGGCCAGGACCAGATCGACCGCGAGGCCTGGGGATACGAATTCGCGCGCAAGTCGGGCTGGTCCCAGCTGGGCATCTTCGCGTTCCGCGCCAACTGGTTCCGCAATCCGACGCTGTTCGCCTATCTGCGCCAGCTGCGCGACAACGGGCTGTTCGCGCGCTATCAGACGGTGACCTTTGCGGGAACCTCGATGGGGGCCTATGCGGCCTGCGCCTTCTCCTCGGTCGCGCCGGGGGCGCAGGTGATCGCCTTTTCCCCGCAGTCGACGCTGTCCCCGGCCCTGGTCCCGTGGGAGGCGCGCTTTCCCAGCGGCCGCGCCGCGGACTGGAGCGGCGATTTCGCCGATGCCGCGGCCCAGACCGCCTCCGCGCGGACGGTCTTTCTGGTCTATGACCCGACGGAACCCGCGGACGCCGCCCATGCGGACCGGTTCACCGGGGACAACATCATGCGGCTGCGGACTCCGCGGGCAGGCCACAAGACCGCGCTGCGGCTGCGCCAGACCGACATGCTGTCCACGGTGGTCCGCGGCCTTGCGACGCGCACGATGGATGCGGCGGCATTCCACGCCCTTTATCGCCAGTCGCGCCTTCAGCCATGGTACCTGGACACGCTTGGCCAGCGCCTGCAGGCGCGGGGCCGGACCGCCTGGCTACGGCGGCTGTCCGACATCGCGGCCCGCAACGGCCGGCCCGGCATGGCCAAGGCGCTGGAGACGCGCGCCGCCGCCCCCGTGCCGCACCCGTCCTGACCCACGCCGCAACCGAAAGCGCCCGCATGCCCCGCAAGACCGCCCCGCAGCCTCAACCCGTCCCGGCCGGCCCGGACATCGCGCTGCACATGCTGATGAACGACAGCGCGCCGGTCCTGCTGGACTGGGTGTTGCATCACCGTCACGCGGGCTTTCGCAGCATCACCGTTCACGGCGACGGCGCCAACGCGCAGGCCACGGCGCTGGCCCAGGCCCTGGCCGCGGCAGGCCTGATCGACTTCGTGCCCACGACCCGTCCCGGCATCGCCCATGACAAGGCCCGCCAGATCCGCGCGCTGGACTTGGCGCTGGAGACGGCGCTGCGCGATCGCCACGATCACCTGCTGTGGCTGGAACCGGACGATTTCGTCATGATCGACACCGGGGCCGGCACCCTTGCCGACCTGGCCCAGGGGCTGGGACGGTTCCCCGACCTCCTGTCGCTGACCGTCCAGGTCGCGGGCGGGTCGGGGCAGAACCGCTATGCCGATCTGCCGCTGGTCGAGCGCTTTCGCCGCGGCACCGGCGGGGCGGCAGGGCGGATGACGGTGGCCACGCCCCTGCGCACGATCTTTCGCCCGCAGCTGGCCCGCGGGCTGAAGCCCGCGCGCCCCACGCTGAAGCCCAAGTTCGCCCGCGGCAAGGAGCCCGTGACCTGGTTAAACGGCGCGGCCGAGGACGTCGCAGACCGCTATCTGCAAAAGGGCTGGATGACGATGCCCGACCAGCCGGGGCTGGGCCTGGCGCATGTCATCGCCTTCATGGCCCAGGACCGCGAGACGTTCCTGCTGCGCCGCACCGGGGCGGGCAGGACGCTGCCCTTCGTCACGCCCGACCACCTGCGCATGACCATCCAGCAGTATCAGCGCCTGAACTTCACGATGGCCGATACCGGTCCTGACCAGGCGTTCGTTCAGGCCCACCGCGCGCGGCGCGCCGAGTTCCTGGCCAGCCATCCCAAGGTCGCGGCGCGCCATGCGGCGGTGGTAACCGAATTCGCGGGGCGGCTGGACCGCCTGCTGGCGCATCAGGACCCCCAGGCGGCCAAGATCATCACTGCCTTCGTCGAGGGGCGCCCGATCCAGGGCCTGGCCTTCGACTGGTCCGTGCCCTTTGGCGTGGCCGCGACGCCCCCCGCCCTGTCCGAGATGGATTCGGCCTGGGCTGAACGCCTGTCCCGCCCCACCGAGGAGGATGCCCCGCCGGAGGAGGACTGGGACGACACCGATGACGACACCCAAGGCCACGACGCCGCGCCCCAACAGCCCGGCACCGCCACCCCCGACGGCGCGCCCCAGATCGCGGCGCCCGCGTGGCTCAGCGACTTGCGGCTGTCGGGACAGGCGCACGGATTCTATCATTCGATGCCCAATTATGCCTGCACCTATGTGGCACGGTCGCGCGAACATCTGCTGGTGTCCTTCGACAATCTGGCGTCGGTGCGCGAACACCCGGTGACCCGCGAACCCTGGGGTTACAAGTTCATCCGCAAGGAGGGCTGGTCGCATATGGGCATCCTGTCCTATGTGCCCGGATGGTTCCGCGACGCCGCGCTGCACCGCTATCTGATGTCGCTGCGCGACAGCGGCTTTTTCGAACAGTTCGACCAGGTGACGCTGTTCGGGACGTCGATGGGGGGCTATGGGGCGGCGGCCTTCGCCTCGTTGGCGCCGGGATGCCGGGTGGCCGCGTTTTCGCCCCAGTCGACGCTGTCGCCGCGTCTGGCGGGATGGGACCAGCGCTATCCGACCGGCAAGCGGGCTGACTGGACCGGACCGTTCGCCGATGCCGCCGCCGAATCGCGCAGGGCGTCCCAGGTCTGGCTGTTCTATGACCCTGCGATCGACCATGACCGCCGCCACGTGCAGCGCTTTGACGGTCCGAACGTGACGCGGGTTCCGCTGCGCCATGCCGATCACAAGACGGCGCTGATGCTGCGCAACGGCCGCGTGCTCAGCGACGTGATGCGCGACATCGCGACCGGCCGGGCGACCCTGCCGCGGATGATGCAGCACTACCGTGCCTGCCGGCACTTGCCCGACTATCTGACAGGCGTCCGCGCGCGGGTCGAACGCGGCGGCGATCCCGCCCGCGCCGCGCGCCTTGACCGCGCGATCGCGCGCCTGGCACCCTGATCAGAGACCTGCGCCGTGATCCCGTGAAGGCGGTAATGAACCGGCCGCCGGACCCTGATCGGATCCTTCTGTCGCGAATGCCGGTCCGCGGGCGAAAGATGGGCGGATGCGGCAAGCAGTGGATCTCAAAGCACGCGCCGTGCTGTCTGGCGGTTGCATGGCACGCGTCCGGCAGAAGGGAGGCAGCCGCGACGATGATTTGCCGTGTAGCATCATGCTGATCTGCTTATCTTGGCCGGCACATCAATGACATGGCCCTGGTTCGGCGTGACATCCCTTGGAGAGGGAAAGCCCAGGGCCATGATCGTCACCGTCACGCGCCACGGGGTCGGTCTTCACCGCAGCCCGGGATCGAAAGCACCTGCCCCTGTCGGATCGGCACAGCCATGGCCGCGGCAGGCCTTCCAGGAAGGGGTTCGACCACGCGGTTCGCAACTGACCCTATGTTTCACCTCGGCGGCAGAGCGGTCGATCTGCTGACCAACGTCGCAGCTGAGGCTTGCCTTGTGCCCCGCCTGCCGGCTGTGGGTGACAGCCTCGGACCTGCGCCGGACCGGTCAGCCCCAGGCTTTACCGGAACGCGGTCCAGCTCTGGTGCCACCGCAGGATCGTGGTGACGCCGCAGGCCGCGGCAAAGATCCAGGCCAGCAGCGGAAAGGATGCGGGGACCAGGCACATCGTCAGGAACAGGACGATCGTCTCGAACCCCTCGGTCAGGCCGCCAAGGTAGTAGATGCCCTTGGTCGGAAAGGCCGCCGCCCGGTCGCCGCGCCGGGCGGCGATGGCGGCAAAGGCCAGAAAGGACGATCCGGTCCCCACGAAGGCCGCGATCAGCACCGCCGCGGGCAGCGCGTTGGCCGCGGGATCGTGCAGCGCGAACCCCACGGGCACCAGCGCATAGAAGACGAAGTCCAGCGCGATATCCAGAAAGGCGCCGCGGTCGGTCGGGCCCTGGATGCGTGCGACCGCGCCGTCCAGCCCGTCCATGATCCGGTTCGCCGCGATCAGCACCAGCGCCGCGATCCACCACCCCAGGGCCAGCGCGGCCACCGCCAGCAGACCCACGGCAAAGCCCGCGATGCTGATCGTGTCCGCCTTGACGCCGCGGGCAGCCAGCATCTGCGCCGGGTGCCGCAGGGCCGCGCGCTGCAGCGGTTGCAGTCGGGCGTCGATCATCCGCGCCTCCATCGATGATAGCGTTCGACCAGCGCCAGCAGGCGCGGGTTCACATGGGCGCGCCGCCAGGTGCCGGCGACCGCCTTGTTGGCCTCGGCCCAGGTCGGATAGATGTGGATCGTGCCCAGAATTTTGTTCAGGCCCAGGCCGTGCTTCATGGCCAGGACGAACTCCGCGATCAGGTCACCGGCGTGATTGCCCGCGATGGTCACGCCCAGGATGCGGTCGCGCCCCGGCGGGGTCAGCACCTTGACGAAGCCGCGCGCCGCCCCGTCGGTGATGGCGCGGTCCAGGTCGGCCAGGTCATAGCGGGTGACCTCGACCGCGATGCCCCGGTCGCGGGCCTCGGTCTCGGACAGGCCGACGCGGGCGATCTGCGGATCGGTGAAGGTGGCCCAGGGGATCACGCGGTCATCGACCTTGAACCGCCTGAGGGTGCCGAACAGCGCGTTGACGCTGGCGAACCATGCCTGGTGGGATGCGGCATGGGTGAACTGTAACGGTCCGGCCACGTCGCCCGCCGCCAGGATGTGGGGAAAGCGGGTCTGCAGGAAGGCGTTCGTGACGATGGTGCGGTCGGTCTCGATCCCCAGGCGGTCCAGTCCGAACCCCTCCAGCCGGGGGCTGCGGCCCACGGCCACGATGATCTGGTCAAAGCCGATGCGGCGGGCCGCGCCGTCCCGTTCGACCTCGATCCACCTGCCCCCGTCGATGCCGCAGCGGATCGCGCGGTGCCCGGTCAGCACCGTCACCCCGTCGGCGCGCAGGGCGTCCGCGACCAGGGCCGACACCTCGGGGTCCTCGCGCATCAACAGGCGGGGGGCCATCTCGATCTGGGTGACGTCGGACCCCAGCCGCGCAAAGGCCTGCGACAGCTCGCAGCCGATCGGCCCGCCGCCCAGGACAACCAGCCGCCGCGGCGCGTGGTCATGATCCGCCAGCCGCGACCACAGCGTCTCCGAGGTCAGCGGGTCGACCAGGTCCAGCCCCGGCAGCGGCGGCATGACGGGCCGCGCACCGGTCGCGATGATGATCGCCCGCGTGGTCAGCCGCCGCTCGGCGCCCTGCGGGTCGGTGACCGCGACTGTCCAGGGGTCGATCAGGCGGGCGTGGCCCTGCAGCACATCGACCCCCAGCCCGGCATAGCGTTCGACGCTGTCATGGGGCGCGATGTCGGCGATGACCCGGCGGATGCGGTCCATGACCGCGCGAAACGGGACCGCGGGCGGCGTATCGGCCAGCCCGAAGCGCGCGGCATGGCGCATCTGATGCGCCAGGGTCGCGCTGCGGATCAGCGCCTTGGACGGAACGCAGCCATGGTTCAGGCAGTCGCCGCCCATCGCGCCGGCCTCGATCAGGGTCACCTTGGCCTTGGTCGCCGCGGCGATGTAGGCCGAGACCAACCCGGCCGAACCCGCGCCGATCACCACCAGATTGCGGTCGAACCGCCGGGGTCGGGTCCATCCGGCATAGACGCGACGGCGGCGAAGGATGCCCACGATGGCGCGGGCGATCCACGGAAACACGGCCAGCGCCGCGAAGGACGCCAACAGGGGCGGCGACACGATCTCGGACAGGCTGTCCAGTGCGGCCAGCTGCGTGCCCGCGTTCACATAGACCGCGGTGCCCGCCAGCATGCCAAGCTGGCTGACCCAATAGAACGTCCGGGTCCGGATCGGCGTCAGGCCCATCAGCAGGTTCGTGGCAAAGAACGGCATCACCGGGATCAGCCGCAGCGAAAACAGATAGAACGCCCCGTCCCGCGCCAGCCCGGTCTCGATCCCCTTGGCCCGCGCGCCCAGCCGCGCCCGCACCCAGTCCCGCAGCAGGTACCGCGCCGCCAGAAAGGCCAGCGTCGCCCCGATGGCCGACGCGAACGAGACGATCGCCAGCCCCGCCCAGAACCCGAACAGCGCGCCCCCGGCCAGCGTCAGCCAGACCGCGATCGGCAAGGACAGCGCGGTGATCGCGACATAGGCGGCGGCGAACAGCGCCGCGACCAGCACCGGCCGCTGCTGCTGATACTCGGCCACGGCGGCCAGATGCCCGCGCAGCGACTGCAGCGTCACGTCCTGACCGCCCAGCAGCCACGACCCGGCCAGCACAATCGCCGCGACAAGGATTAGCAGAACGGGTCTGGTCACGGCATGTCCTTCATCACGGCCTCGGGGCACCTATCCGACAGGTCGTCAGGATGCCCGAAGTCTTACCGGACCGCCGCGACTCGCCCGGTCACGTCCCCGTGTACACGCGGCCCCGTCATCCCCGTCGGAGCCGTCGGAGCCGTCGGAGCCGTCGGAGCCGTCGGAGCCGTCGGAGCCGTCGGAGCCGTCGGAGCCGTCGGAGCCGTCGGAGCCGTCGGAGCCGGATGGGTCTTTTGGAATGTCATGTCCACACCTGAAGACAAGGCTGGTCAATAGCGGCTCAATCCGATGCATATTGGAACGGTAACGCCCGGCGGAAACCGGTCTCCAATGCCCCTTAGCATGACCGATCACGCCCCTGCCCGACCCCAACGCACGGCGATGGCCTGCGCCAGTCCGGCAAGATCGGGGGCCGTCACGTCAGGCTGTGGCACGCCTGGCAGCACCAGCGCCGCGTTCACGCCATGAGTCACCAGCGCGCCCTTGCCGCCCAGCGCCTGCATCCCGATCGTGTCCCAGACGTGGCAGGCCACCAGGCACAGATCGGACAGAGGTACCGCCAGTGCCTCGGCCACCAGTTGATAGGTCTGGGGCGCGGGCTTGAAACGGTTGGTCGGCTGAACGCTGAAGCTGGCCTCAAAATGCTGCGCAAGACCCGAGCGGTCCAGCGCGGTCCCTCCCGCAGAGGGCGGCGAGTTGGTCAGTGTCACCAAACGGAACCCCCTGTCCCGCAGATGGACCAGCGCCGCCTCGGCATCGGGATGGGCGGGCAGCGTGCCCATCGTCCGGCGCAGCGCATCCTCATGCCCCTCGGTGATCGCCACGCCCCTGATCTCCCCGATCATGCGCAGCACCGCAATGGCCAAGGTGCTGAAATCGCTGCGCAGTCCGGTGATCGTCAGGGTCTGGGAATAGAGGATCAGCTGCGCGAACCAGTCGCGCATGACGGCCCCGTCGCCGAAGATGTCGTCGAACAGCGGACACAGGTGGTCCAGGTCCAGCAATGTCTCGTTGACGTCAAAGACCAGGATGGGGCGCGGGGACATGGGGGCGATCCTGATCGGTTGACGATCATGCAGAACCATCGGTCGCGATTATCGTTCCTTGCGATTGCCCTCTGGCGAAGTTCTGGCCGATGCAGGTTGGACGCCCCTGCTGACCACCATCGCAGGCGGCAGCCGATGCAGCCTTTCCGGTGGTGAAAGGCGCGCTGTAACCCACGTTTTTTCATTGTCACCCGCGTGATCCACTGCGCCGGGACCTGACCGAGAACCGGTCAACCTATGGTGCGGTACTGGATGCCACGTGGAAGGCGGTGCGGAACGCCATCGGACCGTCCATGGCGGGGTCTATCACCATCATTGCACGTTCGTGCCACGCCGGGCCTGGGTCGCTTAAGCATCGGCCATGCATTCGTCTCAGCACCAGAAGGGTGCTGAGACCGTCCGCCATGGCGGTCCCGGTCATCGGCCTGTGGGTCCGCCTCGCCTTCGCCAATCTGCCGCCGCGTGAGGTCAAAGACGGGCGGAAAATCAGCTCGAACGTGGTCGATGTCCCGCCTGCATTGAACATCCGGGCGTTGAACTTGGGCGTTGCGTTGCGTACCGGGATCGGCGGCATGGTGCAGAGGATGCGGGTCTGACCGCTGCCCCCTGTAACCGTCCAGTGACACGCCAGTCGGGTCTCCATTCCGGATCAGGTGCGATCTCCCTCCCCCGACCACCCGTCCACGCCAAGGTTTGGCAATCCCGGCACGTTCATGCCACAAGGCCCCTGCCGTAACAGGATCGGAAGGGATGCCATGTCGTCGTTCATGCAGCAGATCGCGGGACTGGACGCCGTGGCCCTGGCCCGTCGGCTGATCGGTGCGCGGCTGACCGTCCGCGGCGCCGGCGGGACCATCATCGAGACCGAGGCCTATGCCCCAGACGATCCCGCCTCGCACAGCCATCGGGGGCCGACGCCGCGCAATGCCTCGATGTTCGGCCCGGCGGGCCACGCCTATGTCTATCGATCCTACGGCATCCACCTGTGCCTGAACGTCGTGGCGACCCCCGGCGCGGCCGTGCTGATCCGCGCGCTGGACCCCGACACCGGCCTGGACCTGATGCGCGCCCGCCGCCCCGCCCCCCCGCTGTGCAGCGGGCCGGGGCGGTTGACGCAGGCGCTGGACATCCGGCCCGACGATGACGGCGCCGCCTTCGACGGTCCCGATTTCGGCATCGTCCTGGCGGCGGCGGTGCCCGATCTGCTGGTCGGGCCGCGGATCGGGATCAGCCGGGCGCAGGACCTGCCATGGCGGTTCGGCCTTGCCGGGGCGGCGGGGCTCAGCCGTCCATTCCCGCGGGCGCGCCCGGATCGCTGACGGCGGGGCTGCGGAAAAGACACTGTGCATTCCCGCCGCCCTGCAATACAGATGCGGGCCGACAAACCGTCCAATGCCGGGGATCATCGATGGATTTGCACAGCAGCGACCACCCCAGGCAGGACCACGCGGCCTATCAGGCCGGACAGCATGATTTCCAGTCCGACATCCAGCGCCTGGCCGAGAACGAGCTGGTGGGGACGATCCTGGAGACGGTGATGCTGGCCACGCGGATGCGCTTTGCCGGGGTGGCGCGCGTCACCGCCGACCGGTGGGTCGCCTGCCGCACCGTCGACGACCTGAAATTCGGGATCGCCGCGGGCGACGAGATCGAGATCGGGTCGACCTTCTGCCAGACGGTCCGCAAGACCTCCGAGATGATCATCTTCAACGAGGCGTCGTCCGACCCGGTCTATCGCGACCATCCCATCGCCGCGGCCTTCGGAATTGTCAGCTATGCCTCGGTGCCGATCTTTCGCGGCGACGGCAGCTTCTTCGGCACGCTTTGCGCCATCGACACCGAAACCAAGGACGTGAACAACGCCCGCACCGTCGCGATGCTGAAGATGTTCGCCACCATCATCGGTGGCACGCTGGACACCGCCGAACGGCTGGACGCCCAGGAACGCATGATCGAACAGGAACGCAAGCTGGTCCGCATCCAGGAGGAGTTCACCGCCATCCTGGGCCATGACCTGCGCAACCCCGTCACCGCCCTGCGGTCGGGCATCCGCATGCTGGGCAAGGAGCCGCTGACCGAACGCGGCCGCGGCCTGATCGGGCTGATGCAGTCCTCCCTGCACCGGATGGGCGAGCTGGTCGAGAACATGATGCTGCACGCCAAGGCGCGGCTTGGCGACGGGATCACCGTCGCGGCCACGCCCGACGCCCCCCTGGGCGACGCCATCGCCCAGGTCGTGGCCGAGATCCGTCTGGCCGCGCCCCAGCACCGGGTCACGACCGAGCTGGATTTCGGCGGGCCGGTCTGCTGCGATCCGTCGCGCATCGCGCAGGCGGTGTCGAACCTGGTGTCGAACGCCATCAACCATGGCGACGCCGACACCCCGGTGACCGTCCGCGGCCGCCGCACCGACGGCGCCGTCGTGATCGAGGTCCAGAACGAGGGCGAGCCGATCCCAGAGGCCGCCCAACGCGCCATCTTCCAGCCGTTCCAGCGGGGCCGGACCGCCGAAAGTTCCGGGCTGGGCCTGGGCCTGCACATCGCGTCATCCATCGCGCAGGCGCATGGCGGCACGATCGCCGTCGCCTGCGGGGACGGCACGACGACCTTCAGCCTGACCTTTCCGGTCCTGCCCGCCTGACCGCGCGCGTCGTCCGAAACGGTTGCCCCCCGTTGCCCCGATCGGCCATCCTGCCCCCTGACGAAATCGCCAGTCGGGACGATCGATGACCAGACCCCCAGGACGCCACCGGCTGCCCCCCATCGCGGTGATCGCGATCGCGCAGCTGTTCGGGACATCGCTGTGGTTCAGCGCCAACAGCGCGGCAGAGGGGCTGATGCAGGCCTGGGGCGCGACCGCGGCCGATATCGGTCTGCTGACCAATGCCGTGCAGGCGGGCTTCATCGTCGGCACGCTGGTCATGGCGCTTGGCGGCCTGGCGGACCGGTTCGCCGCCAGCGCGATCTTCGTCGTCTCGGCCCTGGCGGGGGCGGCGTTCAACCTGGGCTTTGCATGGCTGGCGCAGGATGTCGCGACCGGCGCGGGGTTCCGGTTCCTGGTGGGGCTGTCGCTGGCCGGGATCTATCCCATCGGCATGAAGATGATCGTCAGCTGGGCGCCCGACCGCGCGGGACAGTCGCTGGCCCTGCTGGTGGCGATGCTGACGCTTGGCACCGCGCTGCCGCATCTGCTGCGTTCGACCGCGGGGGCGGTGCCGTGGCAATGGGTGGTCGCGACCTCGTCGGGTCTGGCGGTCATCGGCGCCGCCATGATCCGCGCCCTGGGTGACGGCCCGCATCTGGCGCGCCCAACCCATCGCGGCGGCGCCGGCGCCCTGCGGGCCTTTGCCATCCCCCGGTTCCGCGCCGCCGCCTTCGGCTATTTCGGCCACATGTGGGAGCTTTATGCCTTCTGGACCATCACCCCCCTGCTGGTGGCCGCCACCGGTCTGGCGGACGCCTATCCGAGGCTTGGCGTGTCGGGCCTGTCCTTCCTGATCATCGGTGCCGGGGCCGCGGGGTGCCTGGCGGGCGGCAGCCTGGCCCGCGTCCTGGGCAGCGCACCGATAGCCATTGCGGCGCTGATCCTGTCCGGGGCCAGCGCCCTGGGTATGGTTACGCTCTGGCCGGTGCTGCCGCCGGGCTGGCTTCTGGTCCTGCTGCTGGTCTGGGGCGCCACCGTCGTCGCGGATTCGCCGCAATTCTCGGCCCTCTCCGCGCGTGCCTGTCCGCAGGATGCGGTGGGGGCCTCGCTGGCCATCCAGAACGCCATCGGCTTTGCCATCACGGTCGCATCGATCGCGCTGACGACGGCGCTGTTCCAGCGCATCGGCCCCACGGCCGTCTGGCTGCTGATCCCCGGGCCCGTCGCGGGTGTCCTGGGCTTCCTGATCGCCGCGCGCCCGCGGCGGTGATCCCGATCAGGCCGGAAGGGCAAAGCGGTCGATGCGAAAGCCGTCATGCACCGTGCTGTCCGATGGTCCCAGGACATTCTGCAGAATGGCCACGGCCCGTGGTCCGTCAAGCGCCTCGTCGGTCGGGCCGGTCCAGTTGACGGCGATCACCGGGCCCGTCGCCCGGGCCCGCAGCCAGCCGCCAAGACCGGTGATCTCATCGGGGGTCAGGAAATACAGCACTTCGGACAGCAGAACCAGATCGGGGCGCAGGTCCGGCAGGTCCTGGGGCGCGCAGCCCTGCAGGACGGTGACATGCGGCAGGGGGTCCAGCACCTGCCGTGCCGACCGGATCGCGGCGGGGATGCAGTCCATCACCGTCAGGCGGTCGCACCGGTCGGCCAGCCGCCGCGCCAGCGTGCCGTTGCCGCACCCGATCTCCAGCGCGGCCCTGAACGGGCCGTGCCCAATGGCGTCAAGCGTGGCGGCGTACTTGCCGGCCTCATAGGGGCTGGTGCGGTGATCCCAGGGATCGTCGCTGGCGGCATAGAGGCGGGCCAGATGGTCCAGCGTTTCCCTATGGGGCAATGACGACCTCCGGATGGGTCAGGAAATGGGCCTGATGGGTGTCGGTCATGACGAACCCCGTCGGGTCGTCGTCGATCAGCCCGGTCATCTGCGACCTGTGACAGGCCAGCGCGCGCCGCTTGGCCGCCACCGCCGCATCCGAAGCCGCGATCAGCCGGACCTCCGCCGCGTGGTCGGTGAACCGCCCCCAGACCGGATAGAAGGCCAGCGCGAGATCCGCCCGCATGGCGGCAAGGCGCATGGCAAGACGCGCGACCTGCTGATGATCGACATGTGGGTCGTGTTCCCAGGTCGCAAGCACCAGCGCGTCGGGCGCGATCAGCGCCGACACCCGTTCCGCCGCCTGCGCGTCGTCGGGGGCGGCACAGTCGGGATAGCCAAGACATGTGACCCGCGCCGCGGGCGCCAGGATCGCGCAGGCGGCGCGCAGTTCCGCCGCACGCGTCGCGGCCAGCACCGGGGCGGGCCAGCGCCGCGATCCGGGATGCGAGCGCGTGCCGTCGGTCACGCAGATGACGTGACACGGGGCGCCCTGCGCGGCCGCATCGAACAGCAGCGCGCCGCAGCCCAGCGTCTCGTCATCGGGATGCGGGGCCAGGATGACCAGTGGGCGGCCCTGCATCAGCGAAGCGGGCGTCAGCGACGGGGCGGATGCCGCATGGTCCAGAAAGCCGCTCATCCGATCCACCGCCGGTGCAGGTCGGGGTCGGCCAGGATCCGGTCCACCGATGACAGGGCCAGGGCATCCGGGCCAGCCTGCCGCAGGTATAGGCCCAGATCCCGCCGGATGCGGTCGGCCGGATGCGCCGTGGCGAATGACGCGGCCCCCAGCGCCTGGTCCATGTTGGCCAGTAGGGCCACGGCCTCGTCTGTCGTGCGCAGGCGGGCCAAGATCGCGGCCTGGGCATCGGCTGCGGTCGCGCCCGGACGCTCGATCCGGCAGGCGGCCTGGGCCAGCCACAGGCGGACCGTCTCGCAGGCCGTGATCATGCGGTGCAGGCGCATCGCCTGAAGGGGGGCATCCTGCTGGCCGCGGGCGCGCAGCTGATCGGCGGTCAGGGCCGTCAGCCTGCGCATCGCCCCCAGCTGGACCGCGGCATAGCGCCAGACGCCGCCGTGGAAATGCGGCTCGGTCAGATAGGCGTCGGGCGCGCCCAGGGTCACGGCCTCCGCCACGGCCAGCCCGTCCAGGTCGCAGCGACCCGATGCGGTGGCCTTCATCCCCGACATGTCCCATTCGCCGGGAAACAGCCGCCCGTCCAGCTGGTCGCGCGCGAACATCAGCAGGTGCAGCCCGGCATCCGACCGCACAGTGACGATCATGTAGTCCAGCACGTCCGCACCGCTGGCGAACAGCTTCTGCCCGCGGATGACCGAACCCTCGATCCGCGCGGGGTCAGGACCGTCGGCGCCCCAGATCCCGTAGAGCGCCCCCTGCGCCACGGGCGCGGTCGGACCGTCATGCAGCATCAGCAGCTTGACGGCGTTCACATGCCCCTCGAACAGCCGCCCGGCGGACAGGTTCGCGCCGCCCACCCGCTGCAGCGCGTCAAGCAATACCAGCGGATCACGCGGGTGATGGGCCAAGGTCAGACATTCCGCCAACAGCCCGCTGTCGCGCAATGCCGCTGCCAAGGCAGGGCCCGACGGGCCGTCGGCACCGTCCGGCAGAGCATCGGCGATCATCCGTTCGGCACGGTCGATGGCGTCGGTCATCCGATCACCATCGCCGCGTGCCGGTCGGACCAGCGTGCAAAGTCCGGATCGACGGTCCCGTCGACCAGCGCCGCCAGATCCGCCAGCCGCGCCTCCAGGTCCGAGGCGCGCAGCGTCGGGCCGGCCGGAACGCTGCGGTCGGGATAGGCGCGGATGGACCCTGACATCGCCTCGGCCCACATCGCGCGCAGCGCGTCGGGCAGGATCATGGCCTGATCGGCCAGCGGATCGGCATCCTGCATCCGATGGCGCAGGCAGGCAGCCATGCCGCCATCGGCGCGCCCCTGCAGTCGCCCGGACACGCGCGCCGTCATGTTGCAGGAATAGCGGACAGCCAGCCCATGCGCCTCGGCCCGAAAGACCAGGGCGCGATCCTCTCCGAAATCCAGCGCCGGCAGGCCGCCGATGGCCCGGTACAGATCCGCGCGGATCGCCATCGACGCGCCGGATTCCATGTAATGCGGGGTCTGCGACTGCGCGGACTGGCGCCCCGCCACCTGGTCCAGCCGGTGGCGGACCCTGCGCAGCAGCGCGCTGTAGCCCTCCTCGGCCCGGGTGATGCGCGCGCCCGAAGGGGTGGCCAGAACATGCGGGACGTCGGCACTGATCGATCCGCAGACCAGATCGGCCCCGTCACCCATCGCGTCCAGCGCGGCCCGGATCCAGCCCTGCGCCGGGATCGCGTCGGCATCCGTCGTCATCAGCAGCCCACCGGTCCTGGCGGCCAGGTCCATCGCCACCCGCCGCGCGCGCCCGGCACTGTCGGTCGATACCGGAAAGGTGACGGAATGCACCGACACCGCCAGCGAAGGGCTGCGGAAGGACCGGGCGATCCGTTCGCTGGCATCTGTGCAGTTGTTGGCCAGCACCAGGGCCGTGACGGGCAGATCACAGGCTTGGGCGGCCCCGGCCAGCGCCTGCAGCAGCCGGTGCAACCGCTTGGCTTCGTCGCGCACGGGGATGGCGACGGTGACGTGGCGCAGTGCGGGACGGGTATCGTGCCAAGGGGTCATGAGCATCCGTATCATGCAGGAAGGTCCGGCCGGGGCGGTCGAGCGGCGACGGATGCATGACCGGATTGTCCTGCGCATCCCCCTGCAAAACGGACGCATGATAGGGCAGTTCCTGAACCTGCGCCTGATAAAGATCAGGCTTCATGGCATCGGTTCCCTGAAATCGGCATGATTTCAGCAGGCTATGGTCAGGTGCAGGACGGCGACTTTCTTCAGGCGCAGTGTCCCGCCTTCGTTCCATCAGCCGGTGATGGCCTTTCCACCTGTCCAGGCGTCTTCGGCCGCTGTCCTGACCGACCGCAACGGGTGGGACAAGCGAGGACCGACAGGTCTTACCTCAAGCCCCGGTCCATAGCCCCATGCCGCGGCACGCTCTGCCTGCGATAGGGTCATCTGCGGCGCCGATCCGTAGTCCAGATTGCCGTCCCGGACCGTCGCGTCCATCCGGGACGGGGAAAGCGACATGAAGGCGTGAACGCTGTTCACCACCGCCGCGGGCGATGCCACCAGATCCTCGTACCGGATGACCATGGCCGCGTGCAGGTGGGACAGGTCCTGCTGCATCTGAGAGTGCGCGTCCAGCCAGTGGTCGATCAGCTGATGGGCTGGCCCATCGACCCATTTCGCGACCGCCGCCGCCACGGCCTCGGGGTGGCGGATGATCAGCACGAATTGCGACAGAGGGAACAACTGCTGGTACAACCGTGTCCGCGTCAGGTTCACCGGCGACTTCTCGACCCGCCACGGACGATCGCCAACGAACCATGGGTTCCAGTCGTGTTCCAAGCGCAAGCGGGTCTCCAGCCGGTCCAGCGGGTGGCCCTCGGTCAGGTGCTGACGCGGATCGGTCGCGAAATGCATCGGCCGTCCGTGCTGCGCAGTATGGGGGATGGCGCCCTGCAGATAGCATCCCTCATTCTCGGGCACTGGCGCGTCGCTGATTGTGGCCACCGCGCCATGCGCCGCCACCAGCCGCGTCAGAAGCGATGTCCCGGACCGGTGCAGGCCACCGATGAACAGATAGCGGTGATGCTGCATCAGGATGCCGTTCCCCTGTCGAAATATCGCTTGATCGTATTCAGGCCGAGGTCGTTGAAAGACCCGCGGGTGGCATGCCGGCCCGCGGGTCTTTCGAGATTGCGATGGGTCAGGCCCGGGGGGCGACCTCGCCCTCTTCCTCGCCGTCCCAATAATGAATGCGCACGGCGGCGACCTTGATCAGCGCCATGCCCGGCGTATCGATGCCGTCCGGAAACCACCGTTCCAGATCGCTGGTCCAATGGTCGGCGAACGTGGCCTTGTCGCGGATGATGCCGGCCTCGCCCTCGACGGCCACGAACAGCGGCGGCGCGCCCAGAATGCCTGCGCGCCCCTGGAACGACAGGGCGACGTGGGGGTCGCGTTCGATGTCGGACACGGTGCGCGTGTCGTCATAGGTGAAGTAATAGCTATCTCCGTCCCATTCGACATCGGAATTGTTGCTCATGGGACGGGTGGCAAGCTGGCCACCCTCGGTCCGGGTGGTCAGCATGGCAAAGTCGATATTGCCCATCGCCTTTGCCAGATCGCCTATGGTTCTGTCGGACATGTGAACTCCTGACTGCCGTATCGGCTTCTGGCACATCAACGCGCGGCCATGGTCATTCGATCCATGCCCCCTGCATCGCGGTGATCCTTCGCGCGATCAGCGGCATTCACATGACCGGCAGGGTGCGGCAACCCACGCGCCGGTCGGAGGTTGTCCGTTGCTCCGTTGTCGGAGCCAGCATCAGGAGCATGACGATGACCCCAACCTTTCCAGGGATTGCCTTGGCGACCGCGCTGACGCTTGCCTTGGTCGCACCCGTCGCGGCCGATCCGGGCCGCGGGCGCCATCACGACAACGACCGCAACCACGCCCATCAGGGGTGCCCGCCGGGCCTTGCCAAGAAATCGCCGTCCTGCGTTCCGCCCGGTCAGGCAAAGCGCGATGAGATCCGCTATGGTCGTGGCGTCGGCGACAGGCTGCGCGTCGAGGACTATGTCTTGGTCCGCGACCTCAACCGTTACGATGTCGAACGCCGGGAGGGTTGGCGCTATTACCGCAGCGACGATCAGTTGTACCGGGTCGATGCCGAGACGCGTCAAATTCTGGCCGTGATCAACCTGGCCCGCGCGCTTTTCAACTGAAGATTGCATTTTATGCATTTTTGAACGGTTCGGTTCGGAACCGCCGATCGGTGCGACAAGTTTGCACCGCATCATCGGGCAGCATGCCCGAGAGACAGGAGATTACCATGAAAGCGTATCTTGTTCCGACCTTGGTTGCGGCCCTGACGGTTGCGGGGGCCGCCTCGGCGCAGACGATGGCCACCGTCGCCACGGATTTGAACGTCCGGTCCGGCCCCGGCGTCCAGCACGGCGTGATCGGCGCCATCGGCACGGGGGACGAGGTGTCGGTCCTGGGCTGCATCGACAGCGCGAACTGGTGCCAGGTCAGCGGCGACGGTCTGGAGGGCTGGGCCTATGGCGACTATCTGAACGTCAAGGCAGGCGACGAGGTCGTGTCGCTATATCCCAACCGCGAGACGGTCGGCGTGACCATCATCGAGGCCCCCGTCGAGGACCCGACCACCGGGCAGGACGCCGCCGTGGGCGGTCTGGGCGGCGCGGCGATGGGTGCGCTGATCGGCGGCCCGGTCGGGGCGGTGGCCGGTCTTGCCATCGGCGGCGCGACCGGTGCTGCCGCAGCCGAGGAGCCCACGACCGAAGTGACCACCTATGTCACGTCGAACACCGTGGATCCCGTCTATCTGGACGGAGAGGTCGTGATCGGCGCGGGCGTTCCGGAAAACGTGACGATCTACGAGATCCCGGATCAGCCGGCTTATCGCTATGCGCAGATCAACGGCCAGACGGTGCTGGTGAACCCGCAGGATCGTCAGATCATGTATATCTATCGCTGACCTTCGCGGAGACGGCGGGCATGGCCTTTGGCTCGTGCCCGCCAGACAAAGTGTGCTGAAAGCATAGGGCTGACGGTCGCGGCCCATTCACCCAGTCATTGGATCTACCGGCAAGGGCAATTTCGCGTTTCAGCCTGTCCACGACAGATCGACCACGTCAGCCCGATTTTGCGGAACCTTACAGGTCGCAATCTGAAATCGGCAAACACCCATTGCCGTCGCCTGCCGTCCCGCAGTTACCGCTGCGCCCTGATGACGGGCGCAGCGTGTCGTCACATCGCTTCCAGCTGGTCGACCGCTTCCTGACAGGCAGCCTCGTCCCCTTCGGCAAGGGCGCGTTCCGCATCGGCGATCAGGCTGTCGCGATCAGGCATGGCCTCGTCTCCCTCGGCCTCTTCCGCGGCGGTCGGTTCGCCTTCCTGCTGCGCCTGCACGTCGCTGCCGGACATGGCGACGGCCGTTCCGGGCTCTGCCTCCGTTCCCTCCAGCGGCGCAAGCGAGCCGTCCTTGGCGATGCCCTCGCCCGAGGCGCTGTCGGCCCCATCGGCTGCAGGCATGCCGGAAGACGCATCGGCCGACGCTTCGGGGGCATCTGCTTGGGTGTCATTGCCCGCCGGTTGCTCCAACGGCGCCAGCGATCCGTCCTTGGCAATGCCCTCGGTCCCGCCTGACGCAGCACCCGCGCTGTCGCCGGTCATCGCGGCGGTATCGGTAAAGCGTGCCAGATCGGCGGCGCAATCCGCCTGCGCCATGCCGGCAAATGCGCAGATCGCGCAGCCGGCCATCCAGGTCATCGAATACTTCATGTCTCGTCTCCCATGATGCAGCGTCTCCTCCTCAGAAGACGTAACGAAGCTCCTGCCTGCGCCCGATGTTCCAGCAGATGAGCTATAACGTTTGCTAATCGGCACCCCTCCGGCCGGGCAGTCGGTACCGGACGCCACGATCCGCCAAGCCGATGAAAGGCAACGGGTTCGCCCGAACGGCGCATGACACAGAGTGCAAAACCTGCCCCAGCAACGCTGACATTAATCAAGTTGCGTGGTCGTCAACCCTGACCTTAGCTGAAACATGTCGTGAACATCGCGATGTCCTACGGCGTTCTCTTTCAGCGGCGGCCCCATGCATTCTCGTCGTCTTGTCGTCATCTCGGATCATTGCAGCCATGGTCCGCCGGTCCCGGTGACGCATCCGGCGCAGATCGACACCATCCTGCCGCCGCCCCCGACGGGACAGGTCTCCGTCACCGGCGGCTATCTGGAACGCCTGCCCTTGGCAGCGATCGCGGCGGGCATCGTCGATACCGCCGAGATCTGGAGCTTTGCCGGGCGCTGCGGCGAATCCGATGCCAGCCTGGGCCTTGCCGCGGGCCGGGCCGATCCGGACCGCCCCGGCCTGACGCGGCGCGTCTTTCGCGCCGATGCGCATGACGCGCCTTATGGATCGGCCGAGGCGGTGCGCCATCTGCAGCAGACCGGCGTGCCCGACATCCTGTGCGTCTGGGGCCTGGGGGTCGGGCATGACATCATGGATGCGGCACGCGGTGCGATCACCATCTACAATTCCATCGACGCCCCGGCACTGCGGATCCCCTATGACTTGGCGGCGCGGTTCGATCTGTTCCTGACCGGCGCCCCTTGGCAATCGACCGAAATCAGGGCGCGTATCCCCGGCGCCCGCACGCGCGTGCTGCCCATCGGCCCGAACTTTGCGTCCGACGTGACCTTTCATCCGACCGGTGCGGCCAAGGATCGCGACGTGGTCTATGTCGCCTGCGCGCAGCCCTACAAGCGCCACGACATCCTGTTCGACGCGATGGAGCGCCGCCCCGGCACCACGGCCCTGCTGGTGGTCGGATACGGCGACGACGACCTGCGCGCCGACGCCGACCGCCGCGGCCTGGACGTCGAGATCGTGGGCCCACCGGGGGTGGATCATGATGCCGTCAACCGGCTGATCAACCGCGCCCGCGTCGGCGTGGTCTGCGGTCAGCATGACGGCGCCCCCGCGATTCTGACCGAATATCAGCTGGCCGGCCTGCCGGTTCTGGCCAATGCGGACTTGGTCTGCGGGCTGGACCACGTGCCTGCATCGGCCGGGACCATCGCATCCCCCGGCGCGCCCTTTGCCGCCGCGCTGGACGGGCTGCTGGCATCGCCGCCCGCCGATCCCCGCCCCGACGCGATCGCCCGATGGGGCTGGCGCGCCAGCATCGCCTGCCTTGGCCAAGACATCGACGCGATCCGCAGCGGTCGCCGGAAGGAGCCGTCATGACGCCCCGCGACCTGTCGCACCCCGCGACGACCGACAAGCCCGCCCTGATCTGCCTGTCGCATCTGCGGTGGGATTTCGTGACCCAGCGGCCTCAGCACCTGATGGACCGCTTTGCCCGCGATTACCGCGTGCTGTTCTGGGAGGAGGCGATCCCCACCACGCATCACCTGCCTTATCTGGAGTTCCACGCCTTTCACGGCACGACCGTCCAGGCCGTGCGCCCCCGCATTCCCGACCGCTGGTCGCCCCAGGATCAGGCCGCGGGCCTGGTGGGTCTGTTCGACCAGATGCTGGCCCTGAACGGGATCGTGCGCCCGGTCCTGTGGCTGTACACGCCGATGATGTGGCCCGTCGTGCAGCATGTCGATGCCGCGGCCGTGGTCTATGACTGCATGGACGAGCTGGCCTCGTTCCGCTTTGCGCCGCCCGCGCTGGCCGGGCTGGAGGCCGCGCTGATGGCATCGGCGGATCTGGTGACCACCGGCGGCTGGTCCCTGTGGGAAGCGCGGCGCAACGATCACGCCAATATCCACGCCTTCCCCTCCTCGGTGGAGACGGGGCATTTCGCGACCGCACGGACGGGACTTGCCGAACCCGACGATCAGGCCGGCCTGCCCGGCCCGCGGCTTGGCTGGTACGGGGTGATCGACGAACGCGTCGATCTGGACCTGATCGCGGGACTGGCCGCGGCGCGGCCCGACTGGTCGGTGGTGATGATCGGTCCGGTGGTCAAGATCGACCCCGCCAGCCTTCCCCAGGCGCCCAACCTGCATTGGCTGGGCCAGAAGAGCTATGACCAGCTGCCCGCCTATCTGGCGGGGTGGGACGTGGCGCTGATGCCCTTCGCGATGAACGAGGCGACGCGCTACATCTCTCCGACCAAGACGCCGGAATATCTGGCCGCCGGATGCCCGGTCGTGTCCACCCCGGTGCGCGACGTGGTGCGCCAGTACGGCCATCTGCACGCGGTCCGCATCGCCGACGGCCCGGCGGCCTTTGTCGCGGCCTGCGCCGATGCGCTGGCGGATGCCCCGGCCGACATCTGCACCGAGGCCGACGCTGTGCTAGCCCGCCAAAGCTGGGACCTGACGCAGGCCCGCATGGCGGCGCTGCTGGACCGGGCGGTCGACCGACGCCGGCGGCCTGCCGTGCCCCGCCCCTGCCGCGCGCGGCCCCGTCCCGACGTGACCATCTGCGGCGCGGGGTTTGCCGGCGCGGTCATGGCGCGCCAGTTGGCCGAACAGTCGGGCAAGCGGGTGCTGGTCGTCGACCGGCGCGACCATATCGGCGGCAACGCCTTTGACGAACAGAATGCCGACGGCCTGCTGATCCACCGCTATGGCCCGCACATCTTTCACACCAACGCCACCGAGGTCGTCGATTTCCTGTCACGCTTCACCGAATGGCGGCCCTATGCGCACCGCGTGTTGGCCGATCTTGGCGATCGCCGGGTGCCGATGCCGATCAACCGCACGACGCTGAACATGCTCTATGATGCCGGGCTGACCGGCGACGCGGACACCGCCGCCTTCCTGGCGGCGCGCGCCCGGCCCGTGGACCCCATCCGCACCGCGCGCGATGTCGTCGTCTCGGCCGTGGGGGACGATCTGTACCGGCTGTTCTTCGAGGGTTACACCCGCAAGCAATGGGGGCTGGATCCGTCCCAGCTGGACCCCTCGGTCACGGCGCGGGTGCCAACGCGCACCGATACCGACGATCGCTATTTCACCGACCGGTTCCAGGCGATGCCGCGCGATGGCTATACCGCGATGTTCGCGCGCATGCTGGACCATCCGGGGATCGACGTGCGCACGGGCACCGATTTCCATGACATCGACCCGGCCGATCGCGGCGCGCTGACCGTCTATACCGGGCCGATCGACGCCTATTTCGGCCACCGCTTCGGTGCGCTGCCCTATCGCAGCCTGACCTTCGCGCACGAGACCCTGCCCCAGCGCCAGTTCCAGCCGGTGGGCGTCGTGAACTATCCCGACCCGGAAGTGCCCTTCACGCGGATCACCGAATACAAGCACCTGACCCGGCAGGACCACCCGATGACGGCGATCACCCGCGAATATCCGTCGGACCGGGGCGATCCCTATTATCCCATCCCCTGCCCAGAGAACCAGGCACTGTTCCGCCGCTATCGGGCGCTGGCCGATGCGGAACCGAACGTGATCTTTGCCGGGCGTCTTGGCAGCTACCGCTATTACAACATGGACCAGGTGGTGGCCCAGGCCCTGGCGCTGCACCGGCGCATGATGGCGGTCCCCGTGCATGCCTGACCGGTTGCTGCTGGTCACCGACAGCGCCGAACCGTCGGGCGTGGGCGCGCATATGGTCGCCCTGGCCGCCGCGCTGGCGGAGCGGGGCCTGCGCCCGGAAACGCTGTGGCCCGACCATCCGGCGGGCCGCGCCCTGGCTGCGCAGGTCACAGCGGCGGGCGGCATGGCCGCGGTGACGGACACCGGGGCGATCGCCCGGGCGGTTGCGGACTGGGCGGGGCAAGGCCGCGGAACGGTCCATGTCCACGCCGGCATCGGGTGGGAGGGGCACGCCCTGACCCGCGCCGCCCATGCCGCCGGCGCGACCGTGCTGCGGACCGAACATCTGCCCTGGCTGCTGACGGACCCCGATCAGATCGCCGAATACCGCACCGCGCTGGCCGGGGTGCACGGCGTGATCGCCGTGTCGCGCCAGGCCGCGGACGGGTGGCGCAGGGTACTTGGCCCGGGAACATCCGTCCGCGCGGTGCCCAACGGCATCCGCCACCGCCCCGCGCCACAGGCGGACCGCGACGACCGGATGATCCTCTGCGTCGGTCGCCTGACCCCGCAAAAGGCGCAGCGCGTCCTGTTGGGGGCGCTGGCCCGGCTGCGGCGGGGCGGCGGCGACGCACGGGTCGTGATCGTCGGCGACGGTCCGGGCCGGCTGCTGCTGGACCGCGCGATCCGCCGGTTGGGCCTGCAGGACCATGTGACCTTGGCCGGGCGACGCGACGACGTGCCCGCGCTGATGGCGCAGGCCGGAATCCTGGCCCTGCCGTCGCGGTTCGAGGGGCTGCCGCTGGTCGCGCTGGAGGCGATGGCCGCCGGCCTGCCCGTCGCGGCCAGCCGGATCGGCGGCACCGTCGAGGCGCTTGGCCCCGACCACCCCTGGCTGCACCCGCCGGGCAACAGCCGCGCCCTTGCCGACCACCTGGCCGCGGCGCTGCGCGATCCGCAGGCGCGCGCACGCGTGGCCCAGGCGCAGCAGGACCGTTTCACCGCGCATTTCACTGCCGCCCGCATGGCCGGCGACACCCTGGCCGCCTATCGCGCCGCCAGCGCAAGGAAGGAAAAACCGCCTATGGACCGTATCAGACTGGGCTTCATCGGGGCGGGCGGCATCGCGCATCGCCATTTCGGCGTGCTGCAGACCATGCCCGACGTCCAGGTCGTGGCCATCTGCGACACCGACCCCGCCCGCGCGCAGGAGGCCGCAGACCGCATGGGGGCCACGGCCCATCACGATCACGACGCGATGCTGGCCGCGCATGATCTGGACGCCGTCTACATCTGCGTGCCGCCCTTTGCGCATGGGGCGCCCGAACGGGCCTGCATCGCGCGGGGCCTGCCGTTCTTCGTCGAAAAGCCGATCACCCTGGACGTCGATCTGGCCCAGCGGATCGCGGCAGAGGTCGAGCAGGCCGGGCTGATCACCGCCGTCGGCTATCACTGGCGCTATCTGGACACGATGGACGAGGCGCGCGCCCATCTGGCGACCAATCCCGCGCATCTGATGCAGGGATTCTGGATCGACCAGACGCCGCCGCCGGAATGGTGGTGGCGGGCCGACGGATCGGGGGGCCAGGTCGTCGAACAGGCCACCCACATCATCGACGCGGCACGGTTCCTGGCCGGCGACGTGACCGAGGTGTTCGGCCTGTCCGCACGGCGCGACCGCGACGACTTTCCCGGCCTGACCGTCCCCACCGCCACTGCGGCCACGCTGCGCTTTGCGTCGGGGGCGGTGGCCAACCTGTCGTCGACCTGCCTGATGCGGTGGAACCACCGCGTCGGCCTGCATGTCTTCAGCGACGCCATGGCGATCGAGATCACCGACCACGACCTGATGGTCGACGTCGGCCAGGGCCGACCCGTCCGGCAGGCCAGCGGCGATCCGGTCTGGCGCGAGGACCGCGATTTCGTCGAGGCCGTCATGGGCCGCGAGAACCGCATCCGCTGCGACTATGCCGAGGCGTTGCTGACCCATCAGGTCGCGCTGGCCGTGGGCCGGTCGGCCGAAACCGGAACCCTTGTGCGGATGGAGGGGCTGCGGGCCGACCCGCAGCCCACCTTTTGTCCTGCCGCTGCGGCGGGCGCCGACGATGCCGCATGAACATCGCCACATCCGGTCGCTGGCCATCCTGGACCAGGGCCGTCCGGGCTTCTTCGGCTATGACGAAGGGCCGGCGGGGGACGGGCAGGTCCGGCTGGACCTGCTTTATACCGGGCTGTCTGCGGGGACCGAGCTGACCTTCCTGAAGGGGACCAACCCCTATCTGCACAGCCGGTGGGACGATGTCGCGGGCCGCTTCGTGCCCGGCGAGCCGTCGGCCCGGTTTCCGGTCAACTTCCTGGGCTATATGGAAAGCGCCCGCGTGATCGACGCGCGCGCGCCGGGCTGGCGGAACGGTCAGGTGGTCGGCACCGCCTTCGGTCACAAGACAGGCCACACCGCCGATCCGTCCCACGACCTGTTGACGGCGCTGCCCGACGGGATGGACCCGATGCTGGGCATCTTTGTGGGCCAGATGGGACCGATCGCCGCGAACGGCATCTTGCATGCCGATGCCGAGGCCTTCGGCGCCGCCGTCCCGCATCTGGGCGCCAGCCTGGACGGGCGCCCCGCGCTGATCTGGGGTGGCGGCACGGTGGGCCTGTTCTGCGCGCTGTTCGCGCAGGCCGCCGGCGCATCCGAGGTGGTGGTCGTCGATCCCTCTCCCTTCCGCCAGGACATCATCCGCAAGCTGGGCATGACACCGATGGACGAGGACGCGGCCGTGGCCCATGCCAAGTCCGCATGGCACGATCGTCACGGCGGCCGCGGCGCCGAGGTGGTGTTCCAGACCCGGGCCCATTCCGACAGCCTGCACCGCGCGCTGGCCGCCCTGCGCCCGCAGGGCACGGTGATCGACCTGGCCTTCTATCAGGGTGGCCTGCCGGACCTGCGCCTGGGCGAGGAGTTCCACCACAACGGCCTGCGCCTGATCTGCGCCCAGATCAACCGCATGCCGCGCCGTCTGGCCGCCGACTGGAGCCAGCGGCGTCTGGCTGCGGAGACCGTCCGCCTGCTGGAGCGCATGGGCCCCGCCATCCGCCAGCATCTGATCACCCATGTCGTGCCCTTCGACGAGGCGCCGCGGTTCCTGGAACGCCTGGCGACCGAGCGGTTCGATTTTCTCCAGGTCGTCTTCGCGACCTGATCCCGCCAAGGAGCGATCCGATGAACGACGATCTGAACCAGCCCTGGGGCGTTCAGCCGCCCCAGGACCTGCCCGTCCCGCATCCTGACGCCGGCAAGATTCGCATCCTGTTCGTCCTGGCCTGGCTGGTCGTCGGCGGAGAGGAGACGGAACTGCGCCTGCTGGCCCGCACCCTGCCCCGCGACCGGTACCGGATCGACGTCATCCCCTGCTTTCGCAAGGAGGGGATGCCCGACCAGACGACCGACCAGCTGCGCGCGCTTGGCATCCATGTCGACACGACGCCCTATGCGCTTGGGTTCGACGACACCATCGACTATCTGCGCCGCAAGATCTGCGGGGCCGACGTGGTGGTCAGCTGTCAGAACGTCGCCGACATCTATCCCGCGATGGAGCGTCTGGCCCTGCGCCCACCGCTGATCGAACATGGCGGGCTGGTCAGCGAGGCGCTGGCCGGGCCCAAGCACCTGACCGCGCGCTATGTGGGCGTCTGCGACAGCATCCGCGCGGCGGCGGCGGGACGCATGCCCGACCGGCCCGACCATGCGGTCGAGATCCCGTCGATGGTCGATCTGACCGAGTTCGATCCGGCACGCCGGGCGCCCATCCGCGCGGCGCTTGGCATCGCCGACGACCAGGTGCTGATCGGATGGGTCGGCCGCTTGGACCGCAAGAAGCGGGTCGAGGATTTCTTGGCCGCCGCGATGCGCGTCGCCGCCAGCCATCCGCAGGCGCGGTTCGTCGTCATCGGCGGGCCGGACGCCTTCATGCCGGAATACGCGCTGCAGCTGCAGGCGCTGGCGGCACCCCTTGGCGACCGCGTGATCTTTACCGGCGACCGGGCGGACGTGCCCGACCTGCTGGCGGCGATGGATGTCTTCTGCTGGCTCAGCCGGGGCGAGGGCATGCCCCATGTCATCGCCGAGGCCGGGGCCGCGGGCCTGCCCGTCATCGCCACCCCCGACAACGGCGCCCTGCAGCAGATCCGCGACGGCGTCAGCGGCCTGTTCGTGCCGCACGAGGATCCCGGGGCGGTGGCCGCCGCCATGCGTCGGCTGATCGACGAACCGGCCCTGCGGCACGGCCTGGGATCGGCGCTGCAGGGCCATGTGCGCGCAACCTATTCCGCCACGGTCGTGGTGCCGCAATGGCAGGCGCTGATCGACACCGTTCTGGCCGAACAGGCCCCGGCGCCGGTGCCTACGCTGTTCACCAGCGTGATCCAGGGGGGATGGGAATCCTCGACCCATCGGCGGCGCGACGGGCGGCGGCTGGATGTCATCGCGGCCATCGGTCACGACACCCATGCCACCCAGGATTACCTGCAGCTGCAAGGCTTGGGCATCCGCACCTGCCGCGATGCCTTACGCTGGCCGTCGATCGACGCGGGCGGCGCGCTGGACCTGGGATCCTGGACCCCGATGCTCCAGGCGGCGCGCGACACCGGCACGCAGGTGATCTGGGACATGATGCATTACGGCTGGCCGGACGATCTGGACGTCTGGTCCCCGGCCTTCGTCGACCGCTTTGCCCGGTTGGCCCGCGCCGCCGGTCGGCACCATCGCCAATTGACGGATGCCGTCCCCTTCTGGTGCCCGGTGAACGAGATCAGCTTCCTGTCCTGGGCCGGCGGGGATGCGGGCTATCTGAATCCGTTCGCCGGGGGCCGCGGGTTCGAGCTGAAGGTCCAGTTGGCCCGCTGCTATCTGGCCGCCCGCGCGGAGCTGGTGGCCATCGACCCGCGGGCGCGCTTCGTCACCGCCGAGCCGCTGATCGCGGTCCAGCATGCCGATTGGACCGGTCGCCCGCTGTTCGAGGCGCATGGCTGGCACGACGCCCAGTTCCAGGCCTTCGATCTGATCGCGGGCCGCATCTGGCCGCAGATTGGGGGATCCGAGGCCGCGCTTGACGTGGTCGGCGTCAACTATTACTGGAACAACCAATGGATCCATGGCGGCCCGCCCATCGACGTCGATCATGCGCTGCACCGCCCCCTGTCAGATTTGCTTGTCGAGGTCGCGGCGCGCTATGACCGCCCCGTGATGCTGGCCGAGACCGGGACCGAAGGCGCGCGCCGCGCCGCGTGGTTCGACCATGTCATGACCCAGACCCATCACGCCCGCCGTCGCGGCGTCCGGGTCGAGGGGGTATGCCTCTACCCCGTTGCCGACCACCCCGGATGGGACGACGACCGCATGTGCCCGAACGGCCTGCTGGGCGCAGACCCCAGCAGCGGCGCACGCGACGTGTGCGCTCCCTTGGCACGCAAGTTGCAAGGAGTGTCACAATGGTAATGTCGAGGAATATAGGCACAGACCCGCATCAGCGCTGGTTATCCAGTTTCAGCGAAATGTGCTTGCTTGGTGTCCCAGGTGAATCATCGCTAAAAGTGGCGCTGACCTATCAACCAGTGTGAATTGGTTCGGCAAGATTTACCGGTAGAACCGATATTTCACGCATCTGTTTGCAGATAGGAGCCTGACTGGAATCGCAGCGTCTGACACCTTGTGGACTACGTTTATTGCGATCCGGTCATGCGTTTCAGCTGCTGATCATCAGTCAGCCGTTCAATGCCAAAGGCTTCCAATGCCTTGACGATGATGTCCGTGGGCGAATCCCCCGCTTCGGCTGCCGCGGTCTCCAAGCCACGGCGAAGGTCGTCGGGAAGGTCAATTGGTGGGGTCGAACCGGTCATGTTCCGCTCTCCTGTATCGTTTCATTGAACATGTCAGCGCGTCATGCGGTTCCCAAGCTTGCACGTCCTGAGAGGTCTCCTCACCGATAAGCCAGGCGCCGCTTCCGGGGTTACATGTACACTAGAAAGCAACGTACTGCGTCCGAGTTTCCAAATACGCTCTGGAATGGATTGGCCGTCGCTGGTGGCCCGATGCCTGGGAACCAGTGCTTTGCCCGAAACGATGACGACGTCATGGCCAGGAACATTTGCTGCGGCTGCCGGTTGCCGGACCTCCACCGACAAGGAGGATCCGATGAACCACCCACGCGTCTTTGCAGTCACATCCGCCGACGCCGTCCCGACCCCGTCGAGGCTCAGGCTCGCTCCACCTGTCATTGACGCCACGCCGACGATCCTGCCGGCAAGCGACCATTTCGGGTGGAACGTTCATATCGCAAACAGGCGTATGACAGCCGGCACGGCAAGCAGCTGCGTCAGCCGGCACCTCTGCCAGCATCAGACTGCCGCCGTGACTGCTGACAGAGTGCCAAGCGTTGATGATATCGCCAACCATGCCGCCACCGCCAAACCCCTGCGCGCCAGGCAGGCAAGACCAACGTTCGATGTCACCTTACCGGCCAGCCAGATCTCCGACCATGAGCCGCCCCTGATCGTGCGTACAGCCCACGCCCCGGACATCACCGAACAGCCGCATTGGAGCGTGCCTATGGGCACCACGCCAACCATCGGCACTCCTTTGAACGGACGGTAAATGGGGAATGACGGAATGCAGACCTGGTTGTGCCTGTCCGGCGGAAACGCATTAGGGGCCTTTCATGCGGGCGCATGGAAGGCCATTCAGGACGCAGCGCTGAACGTCACACGCATCTCGGGCGCCTCGATCGGGGCGATCGTCGCGGCGGTCATCGCGGGCAATCCGCCAGACCGGCGTGTCGAAAGCCTGGACCGCTTTCTCAACGACATCGCTCAGTCTGCCTTGTCCGGAAGCGGGCGCCGCCGGTTGGTCACGGGCACGTTGCTGTTCGGAAACCCTGCGCTGTTCAGCCCATCGGTCCCCGGGTTGGCCGAGATCCTACCCGGCGTGCCGCCCGACAGGGCAGTCTTCCATCGCAGGGCGACCCGTCGGCTGATCGAGGACTATGTGGATTTCGAACTGCTGAACGCGGGCGGCATCGAGGTCACCGTGACCGCGACGGATGCCGAAACCGGCACCGTGGCGGCGTTCCGCAATACGGTGGAACCGCTGACGGTGGATCATCTTATGGCCAGCAGCGCGTTGCCGGTCCTGTTTCCCCCTGTCACCCTGAACGGTCGGCATTTCATGGATGCGGGCCTGGCCGAGAACCTGCCCCTGCGCCCACTGCTGGATCGCGATGACGACGCCCTGATCCTGGCCTGCGATCTGTACAGCGCAGCGGGGCCGCTGCGCCAGACGATGGACGGCATCGCCGACCGGGCGCAGGAGCTTGCCTTCGGGTGCCAGTCGCGCCGTGCGATTGCGGCGTGCGACCTGACCGGACGTCGCTTTCATCATGTCATCCTGTCGGACCCCGAGGACGACTTTTCCGGAAAGTCCTTCGACTACAGCCAGGCGTCACTGCGCCGCCGATCCAAGCTGGGACATATGCTGATGGCCCAGGCGCTTGAGAGCATCATCGCTGAACCCCCGACATGAGAGGCCCATCGTGATCCCACCCCGACTGCACGCCGCGCTTGATGCCGTGTCCGCGGCCCTGCTGGTCCTGGGGCCGGCATCCATGAGACGAAACGCCGGCCTTCGGGCGCCGTTGACCGCCATCGGATTGGGGGTGGCCGCGTATTCGCTGGCGACATCCTATCGCGGTCGCTCGCCCGGGCGGCCGATCCGCATGGACCAGCACCGGTTATTGGATGCCGCGCAGGGTGCGGCCTGCCTTGCCTTGGCGCGCGACGTGGACGACCAGACGGTGCGCACGATGCTGCGCGGCTATGGGGCGTTCTCGCTGGCGGTGGCGGCGGCGTCTTCGCCCCCGGGACCGACCGGCATTGCCGTCCCTGCGGACGCTTGGGCGACCGATCTTGGCGACGATCTGGCCTGTTTGCGCTGCGGCATCGTCAATGTCGCGTTCATCGGTGCTGCCGGTGCCGGCGACCGGGACTGGTATCTGGTCGATGCGGGCGTGCCGGGTTCGGCCGCGGCCATCCTGCAGGCGGCACGACGGCGCTATGGCGCATCCCGACCCGCCGCGATCCTGCTGACGCATGGGCATTTCGATCATGTGGGCGCGTTGCATCATCTGGCAGAGACATGGGACGCGCCAATCTATGCCCACCCGGCCGAGCATCCCTTTCTGACCGGCCGCCAAGCCTATCCCCCTGCAGCCCCCGAGGTCGGGGGCGGTATGATGGCGGAACTGTCCTGGCTGTTCCCCCGGCATCCGATCGACGTGTCGCACCATCTTCGCGCCCTGCCGGAGGATGGCCGCATTCCGGGTCTGGAGGATTGGCGGTGGATCCATACGCCCGGCCACACGCCGGGTCATGTCTCGTTCTGGAACGCCGGCACGCGGGCCTTGCTGGCGGGCGATGCCGTCATCACCACGCGCCAGGAGTCTCTCCGGGGTGCCCTGATGCCGCAGGCCCAACTGCAGGGCCCCCCTGCCTATTTCACACCCGATTGGACGGCGGCCGATCTGTCGGTCCGGCGGCTGGCGGACCTGGAGCCCCGGATCATGGTGACAGGCCATGGCCCGGCACTGCAGGGAGATGCCCTGTCAGAACGGCTGCATGCACTGGCGACGACATTCCGTCAGCATGCACTGCCGAACGACAGCCGCTATCTTCGCCAACCATCGTAAGATGGTGGAGTGCCGTTTGTGGATAGCAATGATTGCCGGTTGGATTCTGGCCGAATGTACGGGCAGGCGCGCGTTGTTGATCCACAACAGATGTCGGCGCGGAGCGGTATTCTTGGCGGTACGACGACGGCACGTCCGTGTCGCACCTTGACCGGTAGGGATCACATGTCCGAAGATCCCCCCTTGCCAGCGTGACCAAAGCTTAACCGAAAGCCCTCGAAACTCGCTGTTGCCCAAGCAAGGTACCCCTATAGTTCAAGCCGCCCTCCGTCACAGCAACCACAGCACGGCACCCGTTCCCCAAATGCCGATCGACAGCAGCAGAATGAGGAATGCTATCAGAATTGCGGGTTGAGCCCGGACCGCATGCACGGACAGTCTGCGCCGGGATGTGCGGTTGGCCCACCAAGCGAACAGAAGCATCATCTGTGCTGCGAGAAGAAACACCGTCGCCACGGCTTTCGGAACCCAGGTGGGCTGAAACGGGCCGAAGACGGCCTGCATCCCGATCGCAACCGCAGCAGTCGCCAAACCAGTCCTGATCCAGCCAGAGAACGTGCGCTCCACCGCCAGAATGGTGCGATCTTCGGCAAGATCCGTGCGGTCTTCGGCGGGGTGGTCCTTGCTTGCCATGATATGCGCGCTGTAGTTTGCAATGCTGCCGGATAGCTGTTGAGACCGCTTGCATTGAGGAAGGAGCCACGGCCTCCCCGTCTCTCTGTGCGGTGCCTTTGCAGTGGGCTGACCGGCCAGCGCCTGCCCTGCTCGGAAGAGAGCGTATCTTGAAAGCAAGTGTCACCATCAAGTTCGCCAAACAGTGCCTTGGAACACTGCAGCCTGGTATCCGGTGCCGCACTTCTTCTTTGGTAAAGATAACGCCGACGATCACGACAAGCTCGGGTCGGAACAGCGCTTTGCAAAGACGACAGCCCCGCTGATGCGGGGCTGTCAAAGATGCTTTGTATGCCTAGGCCTTTGTCGACCCCGCCATACCTGTTGGGGAACTGGCTGTCCGGGGGGCCGTGGAGGATTGGGAATAGCCGGACCCGGAGGATGCCTTGCCTTCTTCCGCGTCCGTCAACTCGTCCTGTGCGGCGGCCACGACGCTGGATGCGGCTGACTTCGCCTCGTCCAGCCCGGCTGATACGGCGCTACTGATACGGCTCTTCTCCTCCGCATAGATCGCCTCCGCCTCGTCGAACAACTGATCACGATAGTCGCCCATCAGTTCGTCCTCCTGCCGCGTGCCGGGCAACAGGGCACCCAAGGCCGCGCCCCCGATCAGCGCTAGCGCACCGAACAGCAAAGGCTCGTTGTCATAGCTGCGGGCGATCTGCCTGTTCGCCCGCGCCATCTGGCGGCTGGCCGAGTCACTTGCATCCAGTGCCTTGCGGCGTGCCGTCTCGATCCGGCGACGGGCCTCCTCGCTCATCCCCTCGGTGCCCTCTCCAAGCCGGTCCCGAAAATGGCGCGCGCGATTGCCCAATGCCGTCGAGCCGTCACTGACGCGGTCCCGCAGGTGGCTGGCAGTCTCTCTGGTTCTATCCATCATGCTATGCTCCTTGTCGGATCCGGTGTTTTGGTCAAAGGACGATCCGGTCGTCATCGGCCGACGGTCCGAACTCCAACCCGTGGTCGATGCCACACCGCGCGGGGGCGGGGTGCCGTAAGCCCGCGTCGATGCCGTCTGGGCGTCGCGCCGCCCGAATGACTGACCAAGGCCATGGACCGGGTCATGCCCGCGACCGAAGATCATCCATGCCAGTCCGATACCGGTCAGGCCCAAGGCAACAGGGTTGGCACGGGCGGCTGCGCTGGCCGATTCCGCCCATTCCGCGCCGTTCCGACGAACGGAGTCCGTCAGGCGGCGCGACAGGCCGTCCAGGGACAGTTCGTCCTGCAGATCGTTCAGCGTGCGGCGCAGCGCGTCACGGTCCTTCTCGATCTCGCGTTCGATATGATCCGGGTTGTCTGCATCATGCGTCATGATAGGCCTCCTTGACCGTGTTCGCGTCGCGCTGGACGTTCTCGACCGTACGCGTCGGCATCAGGTTCTCGGGTTTCAGGTCGGCCATGCCCTTGCGCAAAAGGCCATAGGCCAGGATCGCAAGCACGACCCCGACGATGACCGCGCTCCAGATCGGGCCAAGATCGGTTTCCGCCAGGGCGGCCACCAAGGCCGCCGTCAGCACGTTCAGCGTGACGATGCCGATGACGGCGGCGGCCACGATTATCCCCAGCCCGGCACCGGCATGGCTGAGGTTCCGGCGCATCTCTGCCTTGGCAAGGGCGATTTCCTTGCGGACAAGATCCCCCGACAGCCGCAGTGCATCGGTCGCAAGCGTGGCAGGGTTCTGGGAGCGGACAGGATCAGTCATACGAACCTCCGATCGTGCGGCTGCCCGAGAGGCCAGGGTTGCCGGATGACGCTGCGCCGGTACCGGTGCCGGACACAGGCTTGGCCCCCATGCCCACGTGATGATCAGGGTTTGCAGCGCCGGTTTGGGCGACCGCTGCGCGATCATCGGAGCTGGTCGGCTGGATCGTGCCGGTCATGCCATAGCTACCGGACCTGGTCATGTCCGACGAATTGGCGGACCCTGCCCGCAGAAAACGGACCGCGGCAAAGCCTGCCAAGGCCGACAGACCCAGAAAAGCGCCCGGCTGGCGACGCGCAAAGCGACGCACATCACCCAGCATCTGTGCGGGGTCCGTCGAATTCAGGCTGTCCGCCAGTCCGCTGACGCTGTCGGCCGCACGGTCGAACATCTGTGCGACGGTCGAATCCGGATCGATCTCGGATCTGGCCTTGCGCAGGCCTTCGGCCACGCTCTCGGCACGGTGCGCAACGCCGGAACGCAGGTTCTGCTCGCGGCGCGCGACTTCGTCCTTGACCGTTCCGGCCAACCGCGACGCCTGTTCGGAGGCCTCGGCCCTGATGCTGCCCTGTTCGGACGTATCAGTCTCCCTGAGGTTCGGATCGTTGATGGTCATCTGAGATCTCCCTTGTCTGGCTGAAGACGAGCATTACAGCGACCCGCCGACAGGTTTATCGGGGCCCTAACCAAGCGAAGGAGATGATGTTCCAGTAACGTTAATTAAGTTGAAGATTTTTCATGCGGCAACCATGCCAGATAGTGAAATTATCTTTCCATTACATTGTCTTGAAGTTTTTAAGTTATCAGGATGATTTTTATTTCCCAAAAAGCGCCATGCCGAAACGGACCGTTCTACGATCATACGGCTCCGGTCTATTGACCCGGGGGAATAATGACTAGGATTCTCTATTAATGAGAGATGGAATTATATAAATCAACCGAGGATTGAAAAAAAAGATGCAGGCCGTCCATTCAATGATATCGAACCATCCCGCAGCGTCCTTGATCATATCAGTACCGCATGTGGCAGCGCGCAGATCCAGACTACTGGGCATATAGTACGCCATGTTTTCATTAGTACTTGTTGTAATCGCAGGACGCGAAACCACCCGTTGCACCCCGCGACTTCGTCAGCAGTGGTCCTAGTGTTTTGCCCTCATAGAGAACAGGCGGCATCACCTTTAAACGTCATTGAAAACATCACCTGACTTACGACGCCGTTGCGAGCATCGGCAAACTTTACAGCCATAACATGCCGTGGGCGAGGCACCAATCCTTCGATCCAGAGCCAACGCCACCGTTGATCTTTCTCTTAGTCTTCTCCGATATGAAATAGCCGATAGAATTTACGCTATTTGTACAGATAATCGCGTGGAAAAAACCATACAGCAAAACGGTCAGCATAGCGGCTGCAATTGGCACTGGAAGCGGGAGCGCAATAGCAACTGCCTCCGTGAAACATGGCCTTGGAACCAAGGCCATGAATCTGAAATTCGCGCTTTCATAAGCAAGGCAGAACAATAGAAATTTTCAAAGGGACAAGAATTCGCGTCAACCCTTGACTAAATGAATTACTCTACATTTTGAGAAACGGTGAACGCTAGTTGCCTCTCTCCGCAAACATTGCTGCGGCCGCCGGATGCAAGGGGGCGGCCAAGCCCGACTCCTGCATGTCGCGAACGGACAGCTTCTCCAGCACGGCCGCTGAGACCCCGATCGAGGGAAGGTTTGCGATGGTATTTTTGATGATTGCGGCAACGATGTCATCCGGCATGTCCGTGCGTGTCACCAGCGTCGCCAAGACTCCGATCGACAGGATCCTGCCCTTTTTCCATAGACGCTGCGCGGAATGGACGAGTAGACATAATCGTCGTTCGCCTCGATGAACGCGCGCACTTCGGGTCCGGAAATGTTGACCAGCCGCGCATCGCACTCGTTGATGGCACGATCGACGACCGAACTGGGATGACCCAGGATCAGCACGGTCGCGTCGATCCTGCCGGCGCATAGTTCATCCAGTCCGGTGCCGGTGGTGAGTTCAAGCAGCGCCCTGAAATCCGTCCGATCCAGACCCAGGGCCGTCAGCAGGCGCATGGCCGTCGCCTGCCTGCCCGATGCAGGCAGACCGATATCGACCCGCTTGCCGACAAGCCCCCCCAGGCTGAGGATATGGGCGTCGGGGCGCGCCAGGACCGTCAGCGTTTCCGGATAGAGCGACATGACGCTGCGAAGATCAGAGAAGGCCGGTTTACCCACGAACGGGCCTTCGCCGGTCAGGGCCATGGTCTGCACGTCGGACTGCACGATGGCGAAATCAAGCTGGCGGGTCCGCAGCGCCTCCATGTTGTAGATCGAACCGGGGGTGGCCTCGGGGCTGCAGCGCAGTGCCGCCTCAGCCCGGTTCGTCTCCTGACACAGGGCGGTGGCGGCGGCGTAATAGCTTCCGTTAACGTCCCCGGAGCCGATGGTGTACAGCTGTGGATCCTGTGCCTGCGCAACTGTCGACACGGACAGAAAGGCCACTGCCATCCAACGGAACATCGACGACCTCCGCACCCTGCTGTCGCCATTAGCGCATGACGGCGATTCATCGGCAAGCACGTAAAATCTTCTCGCAGAAACGCGAAGTCGCAGTCACTATGGAAAGGGGGACCTTGCGAGGGAAGCGATGCCGGATTTCCTGTACGACATTCCGCTGCGCGACCTTGCCTTCTATTTCTCGCTTGCCGCCGTCCTGTCGATCTTCGTCGGGATGCTCGTCCTCAAGCCGATCCTGCGCCTGCTGATCGGTTCAGGCCCCGACCTGAACGAGGCGATCACGCACGGCACGGCCGGCTTCAACCTGTTCTATGGTCTGCTGCTGGGCCTGCTGACCGTGTCGGCCTATCAGAACAACGAGCGCGTGAACGAGGCGGTGCTGAACGAGGCCACGGTGCTGGGCGCGCTGTATTCCGACATCAACGGTTACCCGGAACCCGTTCGATCCGAGACCAAGGCGATGATGCGCGACTATGTCCTGTTCACACTGTACAAGGACTGGCCCGCCCATGCGCAGGGCTCCTATCTGGATGGCGGTGGCAATCGCGTGAATGCGATGCGCCAGAAGCTGTCGGGGTTCGAGCCGACCTCGGCCGGGCAGGAAATCCTGCATGCGCAGATGCTGTCGGCGTTCCAGGAGTTCACCCGCGCCCGGCAGCTGCGCCTGAACGGTGTCTACACGGAAATTCCCAACGTCCTGTGGTATGCCGTGCTGGTGGGCGCGGCGATCAATATCCTGCTGATCGTCCTGCTGCGGATGCGCCCCGTGCGTCAGTTCGTGCTGGGCACCATCACGGCGTTCTTTCTGGGCGTCATCCTGTTCGTCATCGTCGCCCTTGACGATCCGCTGCGCGGCGAAGCGGCGATTCAGCCCGACCCGCTGGAGCGCCTGTGGCAAAGGGTCATGATCTGGGACGAGCCCTGAGGAGGCGACATGGCGCAGTTTTCCATCCGGGAGGTCGAGGGAATGCGGCAGGTTCGCATCGAGATCGACCAGGAGACCATCCGCGCCCGCCGCGGGGCCCTGTCGACCATGCGCGGCGACATCGCCCTGACACCGCGGCTGCCGGCACTGGCGGATGTCTTTCGGTCGATGTTCACCAGCGAAGCCCGGATCAGGCCTTATTACAAGGGCAACGGGTCGATCGTGCTGCAGCCGTCCTTGTCCGGATATCACCTTCTGACGGTTCAGGACGGCGAGACATGGGTTCTGGAGCCCGGCGTCTATTGGGCATCCGAAGGCGGTGTTTCCCTGGGCATGCGCCGTGAACGCTTCTGGCCCAGCCTGTGGGCGGGTGATGGCGGCCTGGTCTGGAAGACGACGCTGCACAATGCGGGCCAGGTCGCGATCAACGCCCCCGGCCCTGTCGAGACGATCGAGGTTCAGGACAGCGACTTGCGTGTTCAGGGGCGACTTGTGCTGGGCAGGACCGAGGGCCTGCGGTTTTCATCACGAAATCCGGCGTCATTTCCGCGCAACCTGATCTCCGGGCAGAAACGCCTGCGTGTCTTCAGCGGCACCGGAAAGGTTCTAGTTTGCTGGACGCCTTATTGGAACGAACATCTGTATCGCAGAATGACCGGGGAAAGCATCGATGGAGCCTTGCTGGAATGATCCCTTGGTGCGCCCATGTCATGCGCATCGGTCAAGATGCAGTGCCCTGCAGTCTCCCGCGGTCACGCATGCGCGGTGACCAAACGATACGTAACCCGTTCACGGTCATTTCCGTGATTTGCATATCCTTGAGCGGCTTCTCCCCGCAGTAACCGCAACCAATATCGCTTTGTGGCGTCGCTGGCCTTCGGCCGTCGGCTGTTCAAACGAAATCTACCATGATGAAGGTCATCGACTGGGTCGATTAGTCGATCAGAAAATTGATGATCATGCGTGGCGCATATCTGAATGTTTTCTACCTGATTTCGTTTCACTGGTTCAATGATGTGCCGCCCACCCGTTCATCGTGGAGCGCTGGGGGCTTAAATCCTGATCTCACCTCATTGCACCCACTGAGCCGCCCTGTCCTTTCCGGAGGTGTGTCGCGAACACGGTGGCCAGGCTTGCAACGATCGTGATGGGCTAAATCAGCCAATCCCTGACGCCGTTCGATCAAATCAGAGCGGAGCAAACCTGCCGTACGAAACCGGGCCTTTCAATGCCCACTATTGACCGGACAAAAAATGGCGCGCGACTATCGTTTGTGCCATAGTTATGGCGGTCATACACTAAACGCTTATTCCTGCTGCGAACCTGCAGCCGGTGGCTTCCCGTGATAAGACGATACCCACCTCGCTGCCAAGACCACGCGCACTAGACCTTCTGTTCACGACCTGACCGGACCTTGAGAGCGGGGAGATAGGGATCCAAACACCATGATCCCCTCCTCTCTGATGTCCCTAGAACCGGGTGATGATCGTGGCGCCGACGGACTGAAACCTGTCCATGTTCACCAAGGCCGCGGGGGCTTCGGCAAGGCTGATCCGGTCACCCACCAGACGCGCGGGATCGAGCTTGCCACTGGCCACCATGTCCAGCATCGCGCCATAGCGATGAGACTGCATCCCATGCGAGCCCAGGATCTCGATCTCTTGACCGACGATCCTAGGCATGGGCACGGCCGGTGCCGCGTGATCGCCCAGCATCAGGCCCACTTGGATATGCTTGCCGCGCGGCCGCAGACAGAGGATGGAATTGGTCATCGTCACCGTATGCCCAAGCGCATCGATCGAGACGTTCGCGCCACCACGGGTGATCTCCCGGATCGCTTCGGCGACATTCTCATGTCTTCCGTCGATCACGAAAGCCGCACCAAGCGCACGGGCCAGATCCAGCTTTGCCGGATTAAGGTCCACGCCGATGACGTTCGCCCCGGCCGCTGCAGCGATCATCACCGCGGATAGACCCACCCCGCCACAGCCGTGAACGGCCACCCATTGCCCCGCACTGACCCGCCCCTGATCGACGACAGCACGAAAGGACGTGGCGAACCGGCAACCCAAGCTGGCCGCGGTGGCGAAATCCATGCTGTCCGGCAGGGCGACCAGGTTCAGGTCAGCCCTGTGGATGGCAACATATTCGGCAAACGAACCCCAATGGGTGAAGCCCGGCTGCTCCTGGTGCAGGCAGACCTGCTGATGTCCGGCATAGCACTCCGAGCAGCTGCCACAGCTGCAGATGAACGGGACGGTGACCTTGTCCCCCACTGCCCACCTGGTGACGTCCTTGCCGACCGCCACCACCACCCCTGCCAATTCGTGGCCCGGAACATGCGGAAGCTCGATGTCGGGATCATGCCCCTTCCAGCCGTGCCAATCGCTGCGGCAGACGCCCGTCGCCTCCACCTTGAGAACAATGCCATGCGCTGCAGGGGTCGGGTCCGGAAGGGTGACGAGCGTGGGCATTTCCCCGAACGTCTCAAACATCACGGCTTTCATGGGGTCAGCTCCTTCAGGTGGTGAACCATCGGCTGTCATCCTAGTCCCATCGCGGGAAAGAGCTTTGCCAATCTTCTTGTCATTTGCCATCATTGAGGCAGACTCTGCCCCTTTGATGGAGCAACCGACGGATACTCTGCCCATGACCAAGATTGACGCCGTCAGTATGCAGATGCTCACGTTGCTTCAGGACGACGGCCGCATGACAAATGCCAAACTGGCCGAGACGCTGTCGATGAGCGAAACGCCATGCTGGCGCCGTCTGAAGCGGCTGGAGGAAAGCGGCATCATCGAGGGCTATCAGGCCCGGTTGAACCGCCGGAAGATCGGACTAGGCGTGATGGCATTCGTCCAACTGCGCTGTTCCGAACACGATGCGACTGCGACCGCAACGTTTCAGCGCATCATCGAAACCTCGCCCAATATCCTGTCCTGCCACAACACGACCGGCGCCGACGATTTTCTGCTCATCGCCGTCGCGCGAGATCTGGATGACTACAGCAGCTTCGTCGAGACCACGCTTCGACGGCTTCCCGGCGTCACCAGCATCCGGTCGAACCTGTCGTTGCGAGAGATGAAGTCCTCAAGCCGGCTACCAATCATGCGAAGCGACGGATGACGCCTTCTCGAGGCGTGATGCGTCGAGCACCAAGGCGTGTAGCCACGAATGCTCCTTCAAGTCGGGCAGACGCTACATTACCGCAAAGGAAATTATGACCCACGGTTTTTCCACTTCTGGGTAAGCTTGCGGGAATCCTTGGCCTTGCGGAAGGCCAGGCCGGGATCGATCGTCCGGACATGACGAAGCCCCCGCGGGTCGCGAGGGCTGTTTGTTCGTCTGGGT